>NZ_JAGHQW010000026.1 GCF_017744115.1 Salinisphaera sp. G21_0
ATCTGAGTTTCAACTGATTCTGAATAATTATTCATAACCACTCGCACAGAAAAGAGCCGTAAGGTAGATATTTATGGCTCTTTACTATAGGCGAAATGTAGGAATTATTTCGGGACAATTACTTACTTTGTAAATCATCGCCTGATTCCAACGGAACTGTCTAACCACCTGTGGGTAGTGGGTCAAACCTGAGATTGTTATTTTCTGCTAAAATGCGGCATATGACGCTTTTACAACTTAAGTAGTTGGTCAAATGGAATCGTATATTTCTGGCTAAGTGGGCAGTTACTATGCAAGGCACAACGAAGGGAGCATAGCCTTAGCTATGTGACCGGAGTTGTAACGCAGCAGAGTGACCGTCCACTTAGTCAGAAAATATGATTTCATTTGGTTAACTACTTAGATACATTAAAAAAAGAGGAAGGATTGGTTCAAGTCAATCCTAATATTCAGAAAACGAATCTTGGGGATCGGTTATACATGTAGGCCTTGTCTGCCAAGAGGCTGAACTGGATGAGCAATGGGTCCTTTGTTCATGATAAATCAAATCAGCGTTGGCTCTGGTATGCCGTTGACCACTTTACCAATACCGTTTTGGCTTATGTTTTTGGTAAACGAAATGATGAAGTTTTTAAAAAGCTGAAAGAACTTCTCGAACCATTTGGAATTAAGAAATTTTATACGGATGACTGGGGAGCTTATGATCGCCATCTTGATAAAATACACATCACATATAGTTGGAAAGAAAAACACCAAGAAAATAGAACGAAAAAATCTCAACTTTAGAACTTGGATCAAGCGTTTGGCCAGAAAGACAATATGCTTTTCAAAATTAGAGAAATGCATGATACCCTAATTGGCTTATTAATTAATAAAGTCGAATTTGGCATTGATACTCATGGAATATAACAGGTTTAGCCCACTACCAAGTCGATATAATCCTGAAAACTGGCAAGTATGGAAATACCATCCCCACCCCTGTTCCCCAAGCAGCCGGGGTGCCTCTTCAAGCAGCTCTTGATGAAGGTTGCTATGGTGAGTAATACCAATTCCGGCTTCTATTAGGAAACTAAATATATGAACCCCATGATTGAGCTTGCATCCTGCACAGAAGCTGTAAGCAACATCACACTACCATACAACCTTATCTTAGAGGCCAGGTTTAAAGGCTATAAGATTAGCATTGTGCCCAAAGTATCCGACATATCATATATTCGAGAATATTTTCATTCCAAAAATATAAAAGTCTCAGCTATTAAATATGCGAAGAAAGCATTAAAAAAAATAGATACAGCTAAAAACTTTAACAAAAGAGTTATTGAACTTATTGATATTAGTAATGCTACCACAGCTGCTTATCTATCATTTAAAATTAATCATGAATCAATATCTATTGAACTTTTATCGGTAAAAAAATCCTATCAAGGTAATGGACTTGGAAAGTTGTTGATGAAATCAATTATTGAAGTTGCGGTGTCCAGGAAAGTTCCTGTCATAGTCTTGAATAGCGACTACGATGCCATTTCATTTTATGAAAAATTTGGATTTGAAAAAGTTAAAGCAGGAGAATCTGAACCACTGATGAAATTAGCAACTCCTGTGCGAGATTATTTACGGCAAGAGAGCCTGGAACACTATAATCTGATCTGCCTTGATAAGCAGTTATTATCGCCAATTCCATATAAAAAGGTTTGACAAAACCGGGGACGGAAAGAAAACCGACACTGGACCGTCTTACACCTCATACTGCGCCATATCGGGCGCACTATTTTTGATCTCCACTGCCAAAATAATAATGAACATTTCTTTGTGCATCATGGAAATATACTTTTCTTATACCGTTGCCGCTGCCAATATCATCTCTACTGCACTGTCCGACATGGCATCAATGGAGTTTCTATCCAGGTAAATACCATCGTTCAATAAACGACTCATACCGTGCAACATGCTCCAGCTCACCTGGGCAAGGCGCAGACCATCGATATCTTTTGAAAACTTACCCTTATCCTGCCAGCTGCGGATCAGGTCGACATAGTGCTGAAAGCAGGCAAAAGAGGCCGCTCTCAGACTCTCTGTTGGTTCACCATTTTTCCAGACCGGACGACCAAACATCAGGTCATACTCCTCAGGATACTGCCAGGAAAGATCCAGATAAGCATGGACAAAAGCTTTTAACCAGCCATTCATGTCCCCTGACTGCTCATGCTTCTGTTGCGCAAAGTGTGCCTGCCACTTCTCAAACCCCTGCTCGGCGATGGCACAGAGCAGCGCATTCTTATCTTTAAAATGATGATAAGCCGCCGTTCTGGAGACCCCTACCCGTTCCGCCAGCGCGCGCATGGAAACGCCATCCACCCCCTGCTCCCCGATCATCCGGGTTGCCTCTTCGAGCAGCTCCTGGTGAAGGTTGCCATGGTGGTAGGATTTTCTGCCAGTCATATGTCGTTTAATGCCCGTGCGCTGTCTAATACAAAATGGTGCAGTCCAGAGACAATACAAATTATCTTGACAGTGTCAAAATACCATTTTATCTTGACAGCGTCTAGATGAGGCGTCGAATCACAAGAAGGATTATAAAATGACTACTCCCTACCCACATCTTCTGGCACCGCTGGATCTGGGTTTCACCACACTGAAAAACCGGGTTTTGATGGGCTCCATGCATACCAGCCTGGAAGAACAGCCCAACGGTTTTGAACGACTGGCGGCTTATTTTGCCGAACGCGCAGCCGGCGGTGTGGGACTCATTGTAACGGGCGGTATCGCGCCGAACCAGGAGAGCGGGGGTATGCCGGGTGCTGCCACCATGGAAACCATGGATGATGTTAAGCACCACCAGCTGGTTACAGACGCCGTGCATAAGGCTGGCGGAAAAATCTGTATGCAGATCCTGCATACCGGTCGTTATGCCTACCACCCAAAATGCATTGCTCCCAGTGCCATTCAGGCTCCTATCAATCCTTTCAAGCCTAAAGAACTGACCTCTGAAGAGGTGGACGAGCAGATCGAGAGCTTTGTCAACTCTGCGGCCCTGGCAAAAGAAGCAGGCTATGATGGCGTGGAAATCATGGGGTCTGAAGGGTACTTCATCAACCAGTTCATTGCCAATCGCACCAACCAGCGACAGGACGAATGGGGTGGAGAATACCATCAGCGCATTCGCCTGCCGGTAGCCATGGTGAGACAGACCCGGGAAAGAGTAGGTCCGGACTTCATCATTATTTACCGCCTCTCCATGCTGGATCTGGTTGAAGGCGGCAGTAGCTGGGATGAAATCGTTGAACTGGCCAGAGAGATTGAGCAGGCGGGTGCCACCATTATTAATACCGGCATTGGCTGGCACGAAGCCCGTGTCCCCACCATCGCAACGATGGTACCAAGAGCAGCCTTCACCTGGGTAACCGCAAAAATTCGCAACGAAATCAATATCCCGGTCATCACCTCCAACCGGATCAACATGCCGGAAACCGCAGAAGAAGTTCTGGCCCGTGGTGATGCAGACATGGTGTCCATGGCCCGCCCTATGCTGGCTGATGCCGAATGGGTGAACAAGGCGGCGGAAGGCAGAGCCGATGAAATCAATACCTGCATTGGCTGCAACCAGGCCTGCCTTGATCATGTCTTTTATATGAAACCCGTCAGCTGTCTGGTAAATCCCAGGGCGTGCCATGAAACCGAGCTGAACTATCTGCCAACCAGTACACCCAAGAAGCTGGCCGTGGTGGGCGCAGGTCCTGCTGGCATGGCATTTGCCACCACAGCAGCCTATCGTGGTCACAACGTCACACTGTTTGACGCGGCGGACAAAATTGGCGGGCAGTTCAATATCGCGAAAACCGTACCCGGCAAGGAAGAATTTGAAGAGACCCTTCGCTACTTCAAACGACAGATCGAGCTGACCGGCGTCGAGCTGAAGCTCAACCACAAAGTAACGGCAGAAGAGCTGGAAAACAGTGACTTTGACGAAGTCATCATCGCCACAGGTATCACCCCCAGAAATCTGGAGCTGGAAGGTATTGATCACGCCAAGGTCCTGAGTTACCTGGATGTGTTCAAGGGAGCACCTGTGGGCAACAAAGTAGCCGTTATCGGCGCTGGCGGTATTGGTTTTGATTTATGCGAACTGATTACCCAGGAAGGCCCATCCAGCAGTCTTGATATTCCGGCCTTTATGAAAGAGTGGGGCGTGGATATGACACTGGAAAATCGCGGTGGCCTGCTGGCCGAAAGCGAGCACCCAAAACCCTCCAGGGAAGTCTTTTTACTGCAGAGAAAAAAGAGCAAGCCCGGTAAAAACCTCGGCAAAACCACCGGCTGGATTCACCGCTCATCACTGGCTAACCGGGGGGTGCGCATGGTACCAGCCTGTGAGTACCATAAGGTGGATGATCAGGGCCTGCACCTGTCCATTGCCGGGGAACCCCAGGTGCTTGATGTGGATAGCGTTGTTATCTGCGCAGGCCAGGAGCCCATGCGCGAGCTTGCTGATAGCATCAGCGGTAAGACCGTGCACCTGATTGGCGGAGCGGATGTGGCTGCTGAGCTGGATGCCAAGCGGGCAATCAACCAGGGCTGCCGACTGGCCGCTGACATTTGATACTGCCACTTAACCAGAAAAGGGGGCTCGCCCCCCTTTATGATTTCGGCCTCAAGTAAACCTGACCCGAATTGCTATTATTTCTATATGTGTTTGACATAAATATTGAATGGGTTGTAGTGGGGAGGAACTTTTATAATAAAGGGTGGTCTTAAGCTGTAATTCTTTAATTTGATAATTCAATGGATCACTACAATAAATTACCGCCCTTCCATATTGCGTTTTCCGGACTCAATTTGAATTCGGTTCAACAAACGTACCAGCATGACAAAAATGAACAGCATCCCACCTATCAAGGTATAGCTGTCCAGACACTGAAATATCCTTTTCCTGTTTATGTCAGGCCAGAATCAACGGAATCTTCCGAGTTTGGTGAAGCTCTGCCCCTTCCCAATGAAGGGGCATGCACTTCTGGATTGGACAAAACGAGCAAAACCAAATACGCCGCACCCATTAAAGGTAAGGAAAGCAAAGACAAATGCATCGCAAAAGCTAAGCATAGGGCGGCCCAGGCCAGATACGCCGCATCCAAAAAAGGCCAGGCAAACAGAGCCAGGTACCTTGCATCCGATAATGGCAAGGTGAGCCAGGCCAAATACACCGCATCCATAAAAGGCAAGGCGGTCAGGGCCATATACAATGCATCCGATCAGGGCAAGGCAAGCAAGGCCAAATACGAAGCATCCGAAAAGGGCCTGGCGACAATAGCCAGATACAATGCATCCGATAGTCGCAAGGCGAGCCAGGCCAAATACAGAGCATCCGAAAAGGGCCAGGCGGCCAAGGCCAGAAAACTGGTCAGGTACGCCTTATCCAGGGATAAAAGGATTTCCCAGTCCATAAAAAATGCAAGATCATAAGCCTATCGATCAGCCATAAATAAAGGCTTTAGTGAACAAGTAGCGATGGAAAAAGAGTCAGCTACTACGACAAAAAAAGCAGGGTTATCATCAACGTCCTTCATCACTGCTCAGTTATCAGACTGAAGGAATATTTACAATGCCATTCGAGCCCTTTGACACTGAGTGGTTAACAGGCAAAGTAAAAAAATAGTTTCAGTTAACTGACTGATGACTGGATTGCGAAAGGCTGGGAACTTCTATAAAAAATAGCGGTCTTGAAATATATTTAAATGCTACAATTTCTCAATGCACAGTTCACCAATCATAAATGATGTTTCTTTTTGTTCGAACGCTTGTGATTCGATACAGTGGAAAGATTTAACTCCGAGCCCAGCTGCACCTTCAATTCATGAGCCAGGCATATCTGGTCATTCCGTGAAACAGGTATTTGATAAAACCATTCCTTTATATCTTACAAAGGATACAACATACCAGGTTATATTAACCCCTCAACACTCATTAACTGAATTTTCTATTTCTCATATTTCACCTGATATCGATGATTTATTTCCTGAATTATCACAGAGTACTGCCAATCAATTTTCATTTAATTCCGATAATAAACCCATCAATAATGGATTGATAAGCACAAACTCAACATCATTGAATCATAGTAAATTATCCCATAATTTACTATCTGCGAAACCACAAATTCCCCATAACCAATTAACTCATATAGAGGCTTCCAAAAATAAAATTTCAGACATGACAATATATGAGATTTGGAAAACAAATAACAGAAAGAAATTAAATAGGATATCTGCAAAAAGAAGCCGGGACAATATAGAAAACCATATACAAGAAATGGAGTCAAAGCTGGATTTACAAAAAATCACATCAATCAAGTCAATTTGCAGAAAAAAAATTAACAATATCAATGAACTTGATACAATTAGAGGTTATCTTGATCGCAACCAAAAAAACAACAAACTGATAGAAAAATACGGCATCGACAAATTATCTAATTTAATTACCGACGCCAAAAGAAGAAATATCAACTCAATTGATCTAGATGATTTGAATAGCTTTAAATTTTTAAAAAAGAAGGCTAGAAATTTATACTCTTCAACAAAATCAAGATTCTTCAAATCTGAATACATAAAAAAATTGGAATCTGCTATTGAAGCCAATACCAACTCCTCCTCTGAAATCCAAACACCAGGCTGAAAAATCGGCTGATTTCATCTATTAAACCCATACCCACATAGACTTAATTACCAATAACCCGACAACCACCATTCTTCACAACTGTAAAGTGCTGAATTTCACATTACCATGGTTAATAACTATAGAAAGCATCTATTCTTATTTGATATAGGGTCGGATAAATTATTTAAGGAAGGAACTTTTATAAAAATAGAAGGTCAAGGGTTACAGTTCAATAATTCAATAATTCAATAATTCAATGGATCACTTAAATAACTGCTCTCCATTCAACTTTGATCTTTCTGATTCATACTCCTACTCACTGAATTTGACAGAACAAACGTATCAGTTTGATAGGGAACAACAGCCAATGCATTTAGGTATGTCTATACAGGCAGTGGACTCCATTTTTTCTGTTTACAATTACGATAGCCAGTCAAAAAACCAACAAAGCAATGCTGATCCTCTTAGCTTATTGCATAAATATAATATTTCTGCTCGAACACCAACTAATCCAGAAGACTCTTTCGGATCCGATATTTTCGGGACACAACAGGCAGATCTTGATAAATATTTATTCTCGTATTCTGATAATGGGCACGACAATGATGCGATATCATCCATATTAAATGCCCCATTGACTCAGCAGACATGTTCATCAGGTAGTGAGACTGAAACCGGGGAGTCAGCACCAGCAAGTCTTTCGAATCCGGTAGACCATTTAACTGATCTTCCTGTTGGACTCTCAAACCCACAAAATATACAACCTGCTGCTGATAACCCACTCAACCTTTACCACACCACGAGTGATAACCAAACGACAGAAAAAGTTACTGTTGGTAACTCTTCAAGAGTCGTGGAACAAAAGGGTTTCTGCAAGAATCCCCTCAATGCCACAGAGCGGCAAAAACAACGCCAAAGGGAGCGCTATCAAAATGATCCCGACTACGCAGAGCGTATAAAGAAGATACATAGGGAGCGCCAGAGGGAGCTTCGTAAAGATCCTGTTTACCTGGAGCGCCAAAACAAGATACAAAAAGATCGACAGAGGAAACTCCACAGAGAGCGTAGCAAAGATCCTGCTTACGCAGAGCGCCTGAGGCAGCGCCATAGAGAGCGTCGCAAAGATCCAGCTTACGTAGAGCACTTGAGGAAGCGCCAAAGAGAGCGCCAAAGAGAACGCTACCAGAATGATCCCGATTACGCAGAGCGCCAAAGGGAGCGACAAAGAGAACTTAGAAAAAATCACGCTTACATGGAACGTCGAAGGAAGCAACAAATAGAGCGTTACCACAATAAGATCACCTGCGCCGAGCACAAAAGAACGCCTGGCAATAATCTCGCTTCTGCTGAGTGCGAAAGGGTTCGCCAAAAAAAACACAAACAGAATGATTCTGCTTAAAGAGAGGAACTTTTACCAATGGTTTGCGTCTTAAGCTATCACTCAATCATTCAATTATTCAATTATTCAATGAACTACTACAATAGCATACCTTCGCACAACCCTGCTTTTTCTGGCTTTTATTTCGACTCTTTACATTTAATAGAATACCCGTATCAACCTTATTCCGTTGAACAACCGTCGATCTATCAAGGCAGGTCTGTTATCAGGCTGGACAATCCTTTTCCTGTTTACCATAGCCAATCAGCCATTCTCCCGAATAATGAAGATTTTTTAAGATTATTGACTGAACATAATGTTGACTCTCAATTAATTCATGATCCGGCAAACCTCCTCAGAACTGATATTTATGAGATACCACAATCAGTTCTTGATGAATATGTACCATGGCATCCTGCTTATGAACGCACTAATAATCCGCCATCATCAATAACAGAGACATGCTGTACTCATCAGGCATGCTTATCGGGGAGTGTGCCTGAGATCAGGAAGCCAACCACAATAAGCTATTGGAATCCAGATCATCAATTATTCAACCCGCAAGATTTTCAGCCTATTGCTGTAGTTAACACGCCAAACCTGATCCAAACGAAAATTGCCCCTCCCCACCAGACAAAAGAAATGACTGAGAGTAACGCTTCAATAATTGAGCACAAAAGGAGCCGCTACCAGAGTGATCCGGCTTACGCAGCGCGCCAGAGGCAGAGCCAAAGGAACCGCTATAAGATGGCTTGCAAAGACCATGCTTTCCGGAAGCGTGAAAGGGAGCGTATAAGGCAGCTTCGCCGGGACCCTGAATACGCTGAGCGCGAAAGGGTACGCCGAAGGGAGCGCTACAATAATGATAAGGTTTATGCAGCGCGCCAAAGGGAGCGCCAAAGGAACTACAAAATAGCGCGCAAAGAAAAAGCAAAAAAGGAAGCGAAACCAGGATAATCATTCTTACCCTGTTGTCACCCTGTGTGATTACCAGCTGCAGATTAACCTTCAAGCAGTTACCTCTGCTGTGCGTCAACGATAGCGCCATTCAACCAATCAGAAAGGTCCAGGGGGATTTCTGAGTTGGTGCTCAAGGGCTCTAATGTATAGACACGCCTGTCTTAATATCTGTAGTTTTGTTAATGATTTGCCAGTCCCTCCGGGAATTTTATTTTTAAGTACCTTGAAGGCGTCGTTAATTCTACTGACACGACGCCTTTCTCTAAGGCTAGCTATTTCGCCTATGCTGATCAATGGCCGCTAGCAATCTTTCTCTTGTGGTGAGATCGGTATCTTCCCCTGCAGTTGGTGTGAAATAACGGTTTCGGTGATCAACTTGATGAACATCGCACTGTTTGAACGTTGTATCTTTATTTGTATGATTAGCAGGATTTATTCCTATAGCGCCAGATGGTTCATCTGGTGGCATCTGATTTGGCTGCATTGGTATTGTATTAATATGCATCTGATTTATTACCTTCTTCATTTTGAATAATGAATATAGCAAAGTACTCCCCAGCCCCCTTTTACGCTCATGTTAATGGCCCTGTCCCGGCTTCGGTAAGTAGAAAGACGACACTTTCCGAAAACTTAAGGCGCTGGCATGGTATCTTCAGAAACCTCAAAGTTATCGAAGTACGCTGTACGTGCATGCGCTGTTTTCAGAAATAGGCCAATACGGCTTCTGTCTACTGCGAAGCCATAAGATGTGAGCTTCTGCATGCCATTACCATCCAACAGGTCATAGAAGAACGTGTACCTGTCAACTCCGGTGCCATTGCCATTTTCAATCACTTCCATACGCAGTTTGACCTTGCCAGAAGCGTTGGCACTGACGTTAATAAGCGGGTTGTTGGTACCAAGGCCTTGGAGGTTAATGAGTCCATCACGGCCACTCCAGTAGTCCAGGCCATAGGAAAATACCGGTTGTGCACCATCTTCATCCGCATAGACAGTAAGACCTGCAATTTGACGATTTTGTGCGGCGTTCAGTTCGACTTCGGTTTCCACTGCCCAGGACTCAGAGCCGGGTGCTGCAAAATAAGCAATAGGGCCATTGTTACGTGCCTTCCACATATCCGTGTTGCCCGTTGTGGTAATGTCGAGACGATCATTAACCTCATCGATGGTAATAGAAGCCAGTGAGCTATCAGGGATATCCGCAGATAAGCCAGAGTCGGTGAGCGTAGCGCCTGCAAAAGACGTCGAATAAGTAGTATGAAGCGGTAGCCCCACCGTGTTGCCAATTGAAATGGTGAAGGTCTGTTCAGAAGAGTAACCATGTTCATCGGTTGCGCTGACAACGAGGCTGTATGAAGGTTTCAGGTCAAAGTCCAAAGCCGCTATTAAGGTCACTTTACCATCAGGGGCAACTGCGAAGTGACTGAGTCCATCACCACCCACTGCAGAATATAATACCGTTGTGTCTCCATGGTTGGCATCCGTTGCGGTGAGCGTCGTAACGACCGTGTTGACCGCTGTATCTTCCAATACGAGAAAAGCATTGCTGGTGAATTTCGGGGCTTGCTCAACCTGGTAATTCAAGTCGAAGAACGTTTCCTGACCCCGGTCGTCGACAACCTTGAGGTTTATGGTCTGCGCATCAGCATTCGTTACCCCCTCATTAGAGTAAACCTGGCCGCTACCATGGACGTTCAAACCCGCGGAAAAGGCACCACCCCATGGCCCATAAGTACCAGTAGCCGTATCTTTATGGAAGACGAGGAGTTCACCTCCCTCAGGATCACTGTAGTATTGGCTCAGATCAAAAGGTCCAAATGGTTTACTTCCTTCAATGGTACCAAGGTTAATGGTTGGCTGAGTGACCACCGGAGCCTGGTTGGTATGAGCCACGTAGCCAGAAGCCACTTTTCGAAAGCTGGAGGTATCCCCCCGGATACGACTGGCGTCGGCCATGACGGCATCCACTCGCCAGAAAATCTGGTCGGTGTCGTTAACCGTCTGTACAACTTCAGTAGGGCTGCCTTTCCAGGCTGCTGTTAAGCCACTGTCCGGGTTATCAACATCCGTTTTGTTTGAACTGACAAAGAGTTCGTAGCCTGCAGCACCGCGCACGCCTGTCCAGTCAAATTGGACATCTCCCGCAGCAACAATACCGTTATAAGCAGGAGCAATCGGGACCGGTTTAGTCCGTTGATAATTGGCAGCAACCTGATTGTCATTCAGGGCATAGTTAAAGCTTTGAATCTCATCAATGAGCCCGTTAAAGCCCTTGCCAAAAGTCAGACTGTTAAAGTTATAGGCATAGCCCACGTGGGGTGCAGAATCGACCAGTTGACCATCGAAGAAGAGTTTGTTGATACCGCCATATTCATGGACCATGGTTACCTGATGCCAGGTTCCTGTTGCAATGCCTACAGTCCCTTCATTGGTGTATTTGGCGTCGATCTCATTCCACTCTATGGCACCGGCTAATTGTGAAGATGGCCAGTGCATTTTTATGCCTGTGCCATGGTTGACGATATCAATGTTGAGTGACTCTTTATCATAAGCACCGTGGAGTAAATTAACGTTAGAACTGATCGCCTGGGCGGAATTAAACCAAAAAGAGAGTGTCATGCTGTGATGGCGTGCAGAGGGTATTACATCATTGCCGATCACCAGGCCATGGGTGTCGATAGATGTGTCGTACGCCTTGCCACTGACACCACCGGAAACGACAGCTGCCTCATTGACTGCCACTTTCGCGCCACCAGAACACATTGTTTGTGATTGACCTGAAACAACATGATCGAAGTCGATTAAACCATCGACGTGTGGTATTCGCTTAAAGAAATTAAATTTCCGGGTCGTGGTATAACCACCGGTTTCCTTGATATAAATATGAGCGACTGACTGACCTTCATCGAGGTTCACTGCGGCAGTATTAGCTGTAGCAGTGACAGTGATTGTTTCACCTGCTGCCAGTGAGGCAGATGTCCTGTCAAGGCTTAACCACGGACTGTCTGTTTGAATTGCCAGAGTCTGACTTACATCTGTGTTGTTGGTAATGTCGTACTCTTGATATGGTAACTTGGCATTACCATCCCAGTCATAGACGACTTCCTGAGTCGGGCGGGCGATGATCGGGTAAGTTGGCTTCATCGCCTGTGGCATCACCTTGATGGACGGATCGCCATTGAGTGTCCAGACAATATCACTTCCTGTGATACTACGATGCCCATCACACATTCTCTGCCAGTGTGCCAGTCCCATGGGCTCACCTTTGGTGAAAATATCGAAGCGGCTGTGACGGTAGAACGGTTCACCAAAACCATTATTTTTGCCCAGTGACCCCACCGGGCGTGTCCCTCCCATGACACCAATGGAACCATAACGTAACTGGGAGGCACAAAGGTTATTGTCGTAACCAACTTCACAGGCTTCACAGGAGCCGATCTCAGATAAGTACGGGCGGACATTGTTACCATGGTTGCGTGAGAAATCGACACTGAGACCACCTTGTGTCCAAGTGGGTGTACCATGGCCACCCGTACGGATATAGCCAATATCGTAGTTGGTCAGGAAGTAGTCATTCTGCCACTGTTCGAAATCTGTCGGGACGTGGCCATCGCCAACACCTCCGCGAACTCGATACTCAACACCTGCATATTCGTAGACAGCTGCATTGATATTCCAGGTTGTACCGTTGATATCCGGTCTGTAGCGCCAGGTGGTATCTGCCTCGTTTTCGTAATCGATAAACTTCTGCAAGATCGCGTCCACATCACTGTATTTACCAAATTGACTGCCTTCACCCGCCACCTGGATACGACCAACGAGTACACTCCACTGCCCTGAATGCCCTTTACCCCAATCGCCATTACTGTAGAGAACGCCATCGCCATCGGCATCAATCGTTTCATTCACCAGGTCCACGTAGTAATGGTCAGTAGCCGCTACCCCATAGGTATATTCGTGCCAATCTGTGACTTTACCCGCATCGACGTTGGCCTGGCGTTCAAAGCGTGAGATACCGCCTTTGGCAATGGCCATCGGCACATCGCCCTGGTAAATATCGGGATCACCGACCATAAGGACATAAAGAATATCCTTGTTCTGATAGTTATTACGCAGCCAGGTACGTATGTTATCCGCAGCATAGACACCATGACCGCCACCGTGATCTTTTTCTGTGACAACATATACGGTAAAGCCGAGGGCTTCCTTATGAGCGATAAAGTCATTTAGCTTTGTCAGATTTTTTCTAAGCTTCTCGGTGGTTACAATTGCATAGCCTTTACGGTTAAGACGGGCATCATCCACATCTTTCATTGGCGATGGCGTGTCGAAGTTACCATTGCCGGTATACCATTGGGCTCCGAGAATTAAAGGGGGTCTCTTCGTCTCCCATGTCTGGCCAAGGGGATTCCACCAACGCTGGATGGTAACTGGAGTCAAGACGATACGATAGACTTCCATCAAGCTGTCATTGTAGTCGTCCAAACCTTTTAAAAATGCTGTGTGCTCTCCTTCGCCAGGCGTAGCTGTGCCTAATTTGATACTTGTTAAATCACCACTTGTCTGGGCCAGAGTAAATTGAAGCGTTTCCGGGCCGATTTGTAACTGAACGCTCTTGCCAGCAGAGCTGGCAGGGACATTTCTGAGCAAGAGGTTCACATCGTAAGAGATGTTCTCCAGGCCTTTGATTGTCCATTCTGCTTGAGAGCCAGCAGAACTTCCGCTGAACAATAAGTACTTGGCGTTTTCCTGCCAGGTGATACCTGCCCCCAGTTTGGCGTCCCAGCCGCGCAGGGTTACCACACCCGCGGCGTTTGGTTGAGGATTGCCTTTGGGAATCTCTGCAAAAGTGAGCGGCAGGAATAGTAGAGATATCAATAGAACCAGCCAGACCTGTTGTTTAGCCTTTGTTTTTCGCTGGCTGGTAGCAGGGTCCCGGTAAGTTTCGAAAGCCGGGGTCACGAAAGCTGGGGGCAGGTCTTTCATGGTTAACAACTCTGGTCGTTTACGGTGATAAGAGAAAAAGGCGGCAAAAAGCGTAGGCGGGAAACGGTGGCAGGTCTTTGCATAAAGCAAAATTCAAGTCCTGCCTCAGAAACGTTCTTAGTATAACAAACAGAATCACCCTCTGTTTGAATGATTAGGCTAAAAAGGGTGTTCCGGAATTTCAGCTGCGCCCGGAAGCAGTCATACTCCGGGCGCAGCTGAGATGATAAGCCGATTAAACAGGATTAAAACAATCGGTTCAGCCCATCCAAAGCAGCAACACGGTAAGCTTCAGCCATCGTCGGATAGTTAAATGTGGTATTCAGGAAGTAACGAAGTGAATTGGCCTTACCCTCCTGACGCATCACCGCCTGACCGATATGGATAATCTCCGAAGCCTGGTCACCAAAACAGTGAATGCCCAACACTTCCAGGGTATCCCGATGGAAAAGGATCTTCAGCATGCCAACTACCTCGCCAGTGATTTGAGCCCTGGCCAGTCTGGAGAAAAACGCCTTGCCCACTTCATAGGGAATGGCATCTGCCGTCAGTTCTTCTTCCGTACAACCCACAGAGCTGATTTCCGGGATGGTGTAGATTCCCGTGGGCACTTCATTGACAAAGTGCCAGTCCTCACTGTTACAAAGGTGTGCTGAAGCTGAGCGGCCCTGGTCATAAGCGGCACTGGCCAGACTGGGCCAGCCAATGACGTCACCCGCCGCATAAATATGGGGTAATGAGGTCTGATAGCTTTCATTAACACTTAACTGCCCACGACCATCGGGCTTAAGGCCGATCATTTCCAGCCCCATTGCCTGGGTATTGCCTGTCCGGCCATTGGCCCAGAGCAACATGTCGGCCTTGAGTTTCTTACCCGACTTGAGGTGCAGCACCACGCAATCATCCATGGTCTCAAGTTTCTGGAACTCTTCATTATGGCGAATAATGACGTTCATTTTGCGCAGCTGATAGCTCAGGGCATCGGAAATCTCTTTATCAAGAAACGACAGCAGCCGCTCACGGGTATCAATCAAATCCACCAGCACGCCCAGACCAGAGAATATCGAGGCATATTCAGAGCCGATAACACCGGCACCGTAGATGATCATGCGTCGTGGCGTAGAGGACAGCTCCAGAATGGAATCACTATCAAAAACCCTGGGATGGTGAAAGTCGACACCGGGTGGATGGTAGGGACGGGAACCGGTGGCAATCAGAAAGTTGGACCCGAACAGACGTTCCGTATTCCCGCTGGGCTCAGTCACCTCCAGGGTGTGCTCATCAATAAAGACACCACGGCCAAAGTAGAGATCAATGCGATTCCGGGCATAGTACATGGTCCGGGACTGCACCTGCTTCTGAATCACCGATTCCGCCCTTTTCAATACTTTGGGAAAGCTGAACCAGCGGGGATCACCAATCTCACGAAACATGGAGTTGGTATTGAAATCCATGATCTGTTTGACAGAGTGGCGCAGAGCCTTGGATGGAATCGTACCCAGGTGAGTACAGCTGCCACCGACAAAGTTAAACTGCTCAACGACAGCGACCTTTTTACCAAGCTTGACGGCATTCATGGCCGCCCCCTCACCCGCAGGCCCCGACCCAAGGATGACCAAATCGTATTTACTGACACCCATTTATTCGATTCCCCCGGTTCCAACACATTATCCGTTTATTCTTATTTACAGCTTATACTTTGAGTGTCCAAAAAGCTTTACACCAGGAGGCTGTCACTGGTGTCTACAACCAATAAAAAACAAACGTAACCAGAAACGATTACGCCTTTTTACTCTGATTTGCAGCCGTCGCGTCATAAAACAGGTCATCATTCACCTCGGAAAGAGGATCTGTTTTGTCTCCACCGCCACAAATAACACAGCTGTCCTTCAGGCCAAGATTACTAAGGCCACCACAGGAGCCTTTAATCGGCTTATTGGCAAAAATTACACCCACCGCCATAGCCGCAATGAGTACCAGAAAAGTACAAAATGTAATCAGCATAATGGTCATGACTGATTCCTCCATTATTTACCATGAAATGGTTCAGGTGATACACGGAACCTGTTTATTGCAGCGCTATTTCCCGCTCAAGGTTGTTCATGGCTGTTGAACCAGGTAAGGCTTAAAGGCCTCACTGGTTACCGTTGCAAATCCTTCATCCGTATAATAGGCAAAACGTGCCGCAATACCTAGCCTGTTCGCCAGTTCCAGTCCTTTCTCATCCCCCAGCACCATAAACATGGTGGCCAGGGCATCGGCCCGGGCCGAGGTATCGGCAATGACAGCCACTTCCGCTACCCGCTTGGCTTCAGGCCAGCCGGTAACAGGATTAATGGTATGTGAGTAACGTTTGCCATCGACTTCAAAAAAATTCAGATAATCACCAGAGGTTGCCAGCGCCTTGTCCAGAGGCTCAACCAATGCTGACACGCCGTTTTTTCCCATTTCAGGACCGATCACCGCCAATCGCCAGGGGTTGCCATTAGGCTTGACCCCATGAACCAGCACTTCGCCACCAACCTCTACCATAAAGTCCTCAATACCCTGAGCCCTGAGAGCCGCCGCCGCCTGATCAACACCATAGCCCTTGGCGATGGAACTCAGATCAACAAACAACGCCTTTTCCCGGGTCAGGGTTGAACCTTCAGGGTCCGCTTTCAGACTTTGATAACCAACGTTGGCCAGAGCTTCCTGAATAGCCGTTGCCTCGGGAATATGGCCCGGATACTGGTCCTCTATCCATTTGACAAATTCCGGAGCATTGGCCAGCGGGTGGGAGTCACTATCATCCTGACTGTCGTTGACGGCAACCCATTGTGTCGGGCCAAAGCCCCACAGGTTCACCAGGGGACCTACGGTAATATCGTAGGCTCCATCCGAAAGATCAGAAATCTCCCTGGCTTGCTGAACCAGCTGAACAATATCACCGGACAGTTTAAATGGCTCCCCTACCGGGGCACGGTTAAACTGCATCAGCTCGGAGTCAGGCTTATAGGTTGACATCCGTTGATCCACATCAGCCAGGGCATCCTGAACTACAGCGGACACATCCTTTACCGGATGACTGAACAGAGTCGCTACATAACTGACGCTATAGGTCGTTCCCATAACCTGCCCCTGAAAGCTATTCAGCCTGGGCCGCGTACTCAACACCAGAAATAACGCCACCAGCACAATGATGGCAGGTATCAATGATCGCTTCAGAGATCGGAAAAGCAAGTGGAGCTCCTGATAGTGGTTCAATGGGGCGTGGGTCAATCTCAGGTAGTTCTCTTAACACAGTGCGGGCAAGGATAACTACCTTATGTCGGTGCGCTGGAAAAGATGCTCTGAGAAAGCTCCCGGCTATAATTCTGGCCGGATTCTAGCACCTGCCCGTGGGATAATCATCAGGGATTAAACGGAACGATTCAGGCAGTTACCCAGGAGCCTGTCGGACCAGCAATTCCCGATGAATCCTGAAGCATTACAGCCACGGGAGATACAGAAGAGGTAAAAAAATCATGCCCGCACAATTCTTCGACTAAAATCTTATGTTATTCAATCATTGTCGTCGGGTCAGTCATGGGTACGGCTATCCAGAAAAATGTCAGGCAATTCAGTGCTTCTTACTTGATAAAAAAGGTATCAGAATGCTTCGACAGCATTCCAGATCATCGTCCAAACAAATGCGTGTTCCCCTTTCCTAATTTCCTGAAATCTGCTTTTGCGATGATGCATCAAAAGTTCGATTCACTATTAGGATTCGATGAAGAGGGGCTTGATGAAATTTGCTGTCATAATCTTGAAAAGCTCTATCACGTCAAAGATGGCAGAGTCCCCTCCGACACCAGAATGAGAGAGGTTGTTGACCCGGTTAATCCACTTGGGTTGAAGACGCCGTTTAAAGAATTGTTTTCTGTCGTTCAGCGCAATGGTGCCCTTCAAGCTTATGCATTCCAATGCGGCAAATTGAAAGATCTTTATCTGCTTCCTATTGATGGTACTGGTCTCTTCTATTCGGGTACCTGCCGCTGTGATGACTGCTGCATTAAGAAATCAGAGAAATCAGTGTCAGATCTTGAATCTTGAATTTCCTTCCAGCATCGCCGCCCCATCAACCACCTGAGAAAGAAGCATTCCTCTCCCGCAGGCTGCTTTCTATAACTCATCAAGCAACTCATTTAAACGTGCTGGTATATCCATACTGCTGTGCAAAATAGACAGGACGTATAAAACTTCCGATTGTGCACCATCGGAGGATTTGACAAATACGTAGTGCTTCTTATAACGCAAAAAACTGACTCCACTAATGATGCTCTCCGGTAGCACTTTCAGTAGAGCGTAGTGTCTGGCGACGCTGGTTAAATATTGGTGCAGTCCATCAATGTAAAGATCGGCCTGTTTTTCTCCCCAATGTTTGTAGGTAAAGAGCCAGATTTCTTCCTGCTGAGCAATGGCTACCGGGTGAAAACGGTAGAGTTCGCTCACTCATCACCTCCGGAATTGTTCAGCCTCTTTCTGGCTCTTGCCTTGATGTCATCAGCGTTGAGTGATTGAAACTCGTCTTCCGGTGTATTCAAGATGGGCTCCAGATGCCCTTTTAACCATTTGGCCGACTGCTCTTGCTGGCGTTTGTCGTTGCGGATCAAGTCCCTCAGATAGTCGCTGGCGCTTGAGTATTCGCCTTGTTTAACCTGCTGGGCAACCCAGTCTCTGAGCTGGTCGGGTAATGAAATATTGAGTGTGGCCATAATTGTCTCCTTTATCATATTATGCTTGAATATTAGCAGATATTGGCAAGATTTGGCATTTTGGCAGGAGAGGGCCTACACGCCACTTTTTACCATTCCCATCAACCGCCCAAAGGTACCTGGTGCCTGAATACTCAGCAGCATCCACCAGCGACTGAATATCTGCCCGGTGTCTGGCTCGCTTCTCGGTAAGGCCGAAAATCTCGGAAAACTCCGGAGGCAGTTCTGGCGCTCCTGCTCCCATGGGTGGCAGTGGGCTGTTTTCTTTCTTCTATCATCCTTCCCCATAGGTTTCCAGAATATATTCTTCGGTAGGCTGAAAACCGAGAGTACTTATCTTGTTGTCCCATTATGCCCTGACCATCAGGTCGCTGTGAAAATTTGTTTCTTATTGAAAACTTGTTTATTGATGTGAGAGGAAGGTATTGTTACGCTTGCCGTCAGGAATTCAGTGATCTGGTCAAAACCCGTTAATAATCCATTGATGCCTGGTTTCAGGCTGCTCTCTATTAATGGCTCTTTTGACCATCTTTCTTTTTGATAAATAACAAAAAAATAGCCCTGAAAGCAGATATCAAAAAAATATACCAACAAATGGAGTCATGGCGATGAGCTTAAGTATTCTCGATTTGTTCAAGATTGGTGTAGGCCCTTCCTCATCCCATACTGTGGGTCCGATGGTAGCCGCCAACCGCTTCCTTGACGCCCTGCTCCAACAGGGGCAGCTTGAGAATACCCGTCAAATTCGTATTGAGCTCTATGGTTCCCTGGCCATGACCGGTACAGGCCATGCCACCGATACTGCCGTGATGCTGGGCCTTATGGGTGAAAAACCGGATCAGCTTGATCCTGACCAGGCTCCGACATTGATCAACGATGTCCGCAGCACCGGTCAGTTGATACTTGCTGGCCAATATCCGATCCCTTTCGTCGAAGATCAACACCTTCACTTTTTGCATGGCCAATCGCTTGCCAAGCACCCTAACGGTATGACGCTGAGAGCCTTCGATGCAGCAGGCCTTGAGCTTTTTCATGACAATTATTACTCCGTGGGCGGAGGCTTCGTACTGAATGAAGAGGAAACCGAACAGACGACTTCGGCAACGGACATTCAGATACCCTTTCCGTTCAATAACGCTCAGGACCTTCTGGATATCGGAGACAGAACCGGACTCTCCATCGGTGAAATTGTCCTGGAGAATGAACAACACCTGGGAAGATCTGACCAGATCCAACCGGCGTTGCTGAATATCTGGCAGGTAATGGATCGCTGCATCAACCGTGGCTGTGAGCAGACAGGGGTACTTCCCGGCGGCCTGAATGTCAATCGTCGTGCAAACCAGCTGCATCAGGAGCTTTTGAACCGCCCCGAAGACCAGCAGGATCACCTGGAAGTCATGGACTGGGTCAATCTGTTCGCCATCGCCGTCAATGAAGAGAATGCCGTTGGTGGTCGTGTCGTTACCGCGCCAACCAATGGCGCAGCCGGTGTTATTCCGGCGGTTCTTGCCTATTACGATCGTTTTGTTCCGGGTAGCACTGAATCAGGTATTGTGACCTTTCTGGCCACCGCGGCAGCCATTGGCATGCTCTATAAAAAGAACGCCTCAATCTCTGCCGCCGAAGTGGGTTGTCAGGGGGAAATCGGAGTGGCCTGCTCCATGGCCGCAGGCGCTCTGTGCGCTGTAATGGGCGGCAATAACCGCCAGATTGAAAATGCCGCTGAAATAGGCATGGAGCACAACCTGGGCCTGACCTGTGATCCGATAGCCGGTCTGGTACAGGTTCCCTGTATTGAGCGCAATACCATGGGCGCTGTCAAGGCCATCAATGCGGCCCGGCTGGCCATGAAAGGTGACGGGCAGCACCGGGTTTCCCTAGATGACGTCATTGAAACCATGCGCCAGACGGGGCTTGATATGCAGGATAAATACAAAGAGACAGCCACCGGTGGTCTGGCTGTCAATGTCGTGATGTGCTGAAAACCCGAACCGAAAACAACATTTGTCTTTTATTTCCACTGCTGACCTTTGTTTTTAACAACAAATGCGTCAGTTCAAAAAAATTTTATTAAAATAACGTAATAGTGAAAACAGGACGACAACATGGCCGTTGAACACACTTCTACTCTGCCGACACTGGCAGAACTGGAACATAACGATGCCTTTACCCATCGTCACACAGGTTCTGACCAGCAGGAGCAGCGGGCCATGCTGGAAAGTCTCGGGCTCAAATCACTGGCAGAGCTGATCAATGAAACCGTTCCGGGCAGTATCCGGTTAAAACGGGAATTAGCACTTCCTGCGGGAAAAACAGAGCAGCAGGCCCTTGCCGGGCTCAATGCCCTGGCCCGGCAAAATACAGTGAATAAGTCGTACATTGGCATGGGCTATTACAACACCGAAGTGCCCAATGTCATTCTGCGTAATCTGCTGGAAAACCCCGGCTGGTATACCGCCTATACCCCTTATCAGCCAGAAATATCCCAGGGCCGGTTGGAAATGCTGCTGAACTTCCAGCAGATGGTTATGGACCTTACGGGCATGGAGGTTGCTAATGCCTCCCTTCTGGATGAAGCCACTGCCGCTGCAGAAGCCATGACTCTCTGTCTGCGCAGCGTGGGACGCAGCAAAGCGGCCTCACAAACATTCTTTGTGGCCGATGACGTGCACCCACAAACCATTGATGTGATGAAAACCCGTGCCGACTGGTTAGGCATCAACGTTATCGTTGGTAACCCCCATACCGAACTGGGCAATCACGATGTATTTGGTGTGCAACTTCAGTATCCGGGCACCTACGGTAACATCACAGATATTGAGAGCATTGCCGCCATGGCCCGACAACAGGGTGCCATGGTTTCAGTAGCCACTGATCTGCTGGCCCTCACCTTATTGAAATCCCCCGGGGAGCTTGGCGCTGACATTGTCCTGGGTAACAGCCAGCGCTTTGGCGTACCCATGGGCTTTGGCGGCCCCCATGCAGCCTTTTTTGCCACCACCGGTAAACTGAAACGCTCAATCCCCGGCCGGGTTATCGGGGTATCCAAAGACAGCCGTGGCAATACCGCCCTGCGTATGGCCATGCAGACCCGTGAACAACATATTCGCCGGGAAAAAGCCACCTCCAACATCTGTACTGCCCAGGCTCTGTTGGCCAACATGGCGGCCGCTTATGGGGTCTACCACGGTCCGGAAGGGTTAAAAACCATTGCCGAACGCGTACACCGCCTGACCCGAATCCTTCATCATGGTCTCACTGAAATGGGTTTCCAGTGCAACCAAACCTTCTTTGATACCCTGACCTTCAAGGTAGGCAGTGAGCAGGAAACCATTATCCAGCGGGCGCTTAAATATGGTTGTAACCTGCGCCGTATTGGTTCTGACCGCCTGGGTGTCAGCCTTGATGAAACCACCCGCTCTGAAGACATTATTGAACTGTTCAATATCTTTATGGGTGAAGGCAAAGAGCTGAATATTGCCTCCATTGACCGCCAGATCTCGGCCAATAACAGTCAGCTGTCTCATACCCGGAGCACCATCGGACTCTCACCGGAACTGCGACGTTCAGACAGCATCCTGAGTCACCCGGTATTCAACAGCCATCATTCAGAAACCGATATGATGCGTTACCTGAAGCGGCTGGAAAACAAGGATTACTCACTGGTTCATGGCATGATTCCACTGGGCTCATGCACCATGAAGCTCAATGCTGCGGCAGAAATGCTGCCGGTTTCCTGGCCTGAATTTTCCAGCATCCACCCTTTCACGCCCAAAGACCAGATTCCGGGTTACCTGACCATGATCCGGCAACTGGAGCAGGCTCTGGTAGAGATTACCGGTTATGACGCCATTTCCATGCAGCCAAACTCCGGAGCCCAGGGGGAATATACGGGCCTTCTGGCTATCCGTAATTATCAGCGGGCAAACCGACAGGAGCACCGCGATGTTTGCCTGATCCCCTCTTCCGCTCACGGCACCAATCCCGCTTCAGCGGCGATGCTCGGCATGAAAATTGTCATTGTCGCCTGTGATGATAGCGGTAACGTGGATGTCAATGACCTGAGGGCCAAAGCAGAAGAGTACAGTGACCGCCTCTCTGCCCTGATGGTCACCTACCCTTCCACCCACGGGGTATACGAAGAAGAGATCCGCACCATCTGCCAGATCATTCATGATCATGGCGGCCAGGTTTATATGGATGGTGCCAATATGAACGCCATGGTCGGTGTCTCCCGTCCCGGCGATATCGGCTCCGATGTCTCCCATCTCAATCTACACAAGACCTTTGCCATTCCCCACGGTGGCGGCGGTCCGGGTATGGGACCCATTGGTGTCAAGAGCCATCTGGCACCTTACCTGCCCAACCATTCTATAAGCCCGGTCGAAGGCCATAATGAAGGCATTGGTGCCGTATCTGCTGCGCCTTACGGCAGCTCATCCATACTGCCCATCAGCTGGATGTACATCACCATGCTGGGCAGCCGGGGTCTACGGGAGTCGACAGAGCTGGCCATCCTGCATGCCAACTACATGGCAAAACGGCTGGGTGATCATTACCCGATTCTCTATCAGGGCAGAAACAACCACGTTGCCCACGAATGCATCATTGATATTCGCCCGATCAAAGAAGCCTGCGGTATTACCGAGGAAGATATTGCCAAACGCCTGATGGATTATGGTTTCCACGCTCCGACCATGTCTTTCCCCGTGGCCGGAACCCTGATGATTGAGCCAACGGAGTCTGAATCCAGGGAGGAAATAGACCGCTTTATTGATGCAATGATCTCAATCAGGACGGAAATTGATCAGGTCGCCAACGGCACATGGCCAAAGGACAACAACCCCCTGGTCAACGCCCCCCACACCATGGCAGACCTGGCAGACGATGAATGGCAGCGCCCATACAGCAGGAAGATCGCGGCATTTCCGTCACCTGCCGCTCATAAGGCGAAATACTGGCCCACGGCCAATCGCATCGACAACGTGTTTGGCGACCGCAATTTTATCTGTTCATGCCCCGGCATTGATAATTATCAATAAGAATCACCA
The DNA here is from genome assembly GCF_017744115.1 of Salinisphaera sp. G21_0. Lineage (GTDB taxonomy): Bacteria > Pseudomonadota > Gammaproteobacteria > Pseudomonadales > Endozoicomonadaceae > Endozoicomonas. The sequence goes on from NZ_JAGHQW010000026.1 coordinate 23,760, forward strand.
GGAGTGTCTGTCTTCTGAAGTTGCCGGGAAATATTTCGGCAGGAAAGATTCGTCCATCGAACTTCCTGCCTCATAAGATCACCACCGGTGTGATCGTGTAGAATACGAAGGATGGTATTAATGGCTCGTTACTATAGAGGCGAAATATCAGAATTATTTCAGGACAATTTCTTTATACTATTATCCCTTGCAGTGCTTCTTCAGCGTACTCGTTATTGCTGAAATAACCTGATTGAGCTGTGACTAATAATTGTGCAGCAGCATGAGCGATGAAAGGCCTTAAAGGTGTTGCAATTTTTGCAGCACGATCTGCAAATGTTTTGGATGTGCCAGTTACAGCTGCTTTATTTTCCAAATCTACAATTTTACTGACATTTTCGGGTGTTAGTTTCATTTGCAGCAATGTTGGATTTCCTTTTTTCTTATCATATACATTCAAGATATTTTCAGAACATCCTGTCGTAACCGAAAAAGTTTGCATAGCTGCTGACACTAAATCCCCAGTTGTTGGCTTCATCGTACACTACCTCCTTGTGTACTTATTCATTATTTATAAATATATATTCAATTTAAATAAATTATTATTAGACATAAGTCTAAATTAATGGACGCATAGCTAATGATCACCTGGCCCAACCCAGCCTACAGTCCACATTAAGTGGGTAACCTTACCCGGCTTGCGGGTCAGTATTGCTGGTTTTAGCGAATAGTTATGTTGAAACTCTGAAATATCGTTTTATCCCTTGCAGGACAGGAGATTTGACGATTTTGCCCATTCACCCACTGGGCGAGTATGTGGACTCGGATGAGCACACACTCCTGCAAGGGATTTCATCGACTTTATCGAGTTCAGCTGCGGAATATAGGATAAACCCCGGGCGGCCTCCCTTTGAGACTATTAACCAACAAACTATTGCCAGATCTCGCCCAGTAAGGTGTCCGGGGGGAAGTGCCACGCCAATTGCGCCTGCAGCAGCTCGGCGGTGGCCAGGGCATCGGTCAGTGCGTGGTGAGGCTGGTAGGCTGGCAAGCCATAACGCTCACGGGAGCGCCCCAGTCTGACCGATCCCGGCCTTTTGCCCCGCAGGCGGTTAAGCCAGCCTCTGCATGCGCGGTGCTGAATGGCAGCCTCAATATCCAGGGTATCAACGACGGGGAAGATAATGCCTTCACCCAGGCGTTCACGCAACGCCCGGTCCATAAACTCACGTTCAATCTGCTTGTAGTGAACCACCACGATTTTTCCGGCCAGGGCGTTAAGCACCTGGTCCAGCACCACCTCCAGATCCGGTGCCTGCTCCAGATCCGAGTGAGTGATGCCATGAATGACAACCGATTCCTTATTCAGGGGTCGGTTGGGGTTAACGATCCAGTGCGCTGAACCTTTGCACTGGATACGCTGCCGGGTAAAGGGTACCAGACCAATGCTGATGATCTCGTCCTCGTCGGGGTTCAGACCGGTGGTTTCAAAGTCAAGTGCCACGAATGGCACCTGACTCACCGATGTTTCCGGCGCTGCAGGCAACACCCGGTAAAACCGTTTAAGCCGGGCGTCCTGAGCTTCAAGTGCCAATTCAGCAAACCGCTCTGACCAGTTGGGGGTATCACGGGTGTCGAACAGCAGCTCACTATGGGGTTCGGCTCTCAGCAGGGAGATCATGAGTGACTCCTTTGATAGCGGAACTTAATAAAGCTTTGCGCGTTACTGAGGATCTGGAACGCAGCCTTGAGGTTACGGCGCTCGAAATCCGACATATTTTCCGGCTCAACACTGTTGTCCGGTTGTTCGCCCTGCTCCACATCCAGAGCCTGGTGGCGGATTCGCACCATATAGATCAGTTCCATGGCATCACGCAGATCCTGTGCCCGACCCTTGGGCAGAATGCCGGCAGCAATGATGTCATCCAGACGCTCAAAGGAGTTTTTCGCCAGTGAGCCAACGGCCATCGCGTGCACCCGCACTAGGTCCGCCAGAGGAGCGGTACCACGCCGCTTGAGGTTGATAGAGTTGCGGTGGCGACCATCCTGCTCCATCACAAAGTCCTTGAAAAAGCCCAGGGGCGGCGTACGGTTGATCGCGTTATGAGCCATGCAGGCCAGGAAACGGTTGTTGCGACGGGCACGACGCACTACAAAGCCCTGCAGTTGCTCCGCCCATTTCAGGCGGCCATAAACCCCTTCGATGTCGAAGAAGATGGAGGAATGGAGCAGAGTTTCCGGGTTGGGTTGATCAATCCATTGGGCAAAGCACTCCTCCCACTGAGTATGGGTCATGCGCCATTGCGGATTGGACGCCATAATGCCGCCGCTGCAGTAGCTGTAGCCACAGGCGTTGAGGCCATCGCAAATGATGTCGGCCAAGCGTTTAAAGTACTCACCGTGTTCCGCTTCATCATAACTATCATCCAGAATCAGGGCGTTGTCCTGATCAGTCACGATCAGCTGCTCATCACGGGCCATTGAACCCATCGCCAGCAGACAATAGGGAACAGGCGGTGCCCCCAGCTCCTCTTCGGCAATTTCCGCCAGTCGCTGTTTAAAGCTGCGGCCAATCACCGACATGGCACTGCCCACCATATGAGCATTAGCATCTTCATCCACCATACGGACAAAGCAATCTTTTACCTGTCTGGAAACGGCTTTCAACTCATCGACGGTATGGCAGGTAAAGATTGAGTGGACCAGCAACAGGCTGTTTTGGGATTCGTAGCGGACGATGTCGGTCATACCGATGATGCCGATGACGTTTCTGTCCTTCCGAATTGGCAGATGATGCAGGTTGTAGCGCAACATCATCAACATGGCTTCAAACACGTAGGTGTTGTAATCCACGGTCACCACATCGGTACTCATCACCTCGGCAACGGTGGTGTCCGTATTCAGACCGGCAGCCAGCACCCGCACACATAAGTCACGCTCGGTCACGATACCGAGCAGGGTATCTGCCTCATCCTTCGATTCATCCTGTTGGTTCACCACCAATAGCGATGTGACGTTCTCGTCATCCATCAACCGGGCTGCCGCCTGGATAGTCGTATCCACAGAGACGGTCACCGGCTCCCGGGCAATGAGTTTACGGGCTTTTACGGTGGTCAGGTTATTGCCTTTGGCGCGGTTCGAGATAGCATTGCGCAGCTGGTTGCCGTCATGCAACTCCATAAAATCGGCAAAGTGATCAAACTCATCACAGAGGCTTTTGAACAGGGCATCGGGAATGCAGTAGACCAGGGTGTCTTCAATGGCCCTGGCTGGCATCCTTACCTTGTTGTTCATCAACAGCCCTTTCTGACCAAACACTGCGCCGCTGTCCAGACGGTTGTACAGCTCACCTTTGCGCAGGTAGATCTCCACAACGCCACTGCGGATCAGGTAGAGGTCCCGAATACTATCCCCCTGATTGAGGATCATGCTGTCAGCCCGATAGTAAGCCACCTCAATATTCAGGGTGATTTCTTTGAGCTTCTCTTCTGGTAACTCGTCAAAGGGCGGGTACTGCGAGATAAAGTTGAGTACTTCCAGCTGTTCCGCTTCCATCTTCGATTCCGGCAAGTATGAGGTTGATCGGGTAGCTACCACCGTGCCCTGTATTAAGCCACCCTTTTCTGGCCAGTACTGTGGGCTTAGGGAACGGGAATGGTAAACATCTAAAAAAAGGGGCTCATAGCCCCCTTTTTTCTTTTTTCAGCGCGGGGCTTATTTGGTCGAAAACGCCAGTGCGCCGGGCTTGTTGGCCGGTTTTCTCGGCTCGCTGACCAGGCCCTTCAGCAGTGAGAAAGTTGCCAGTAGCAGGACCACGGTAAAGGGCAAACCGGTGGTGACCGCCATGGCCTGTGCCGCAGCCAGGCCACCACCCAACATCAGGGCAATCGCCACCAGGCCCGCGAAGCTACACCAGAAAATGCGCTGCGCCATAGGCGCGTCCACTTTACCGCCGGCGGCGATGGTGTCGATGACCAAAGAGCCGGAGTCTGCTGAGGTAATAAAGAACACCACCACCAGGATGATACCCACCACTGAGGTGATCTCAGCCAGCGGCATCACGTCCAGCATGGCGAACAGCTTCAGCGGCAGTTCCGCGTTAAAGACCGCCTGGTAGCCATCGTTAACGTATTGGCTCATGGCGGTACCGCCAAACGCCGTCATCCACAGCACACACACCGTTGACGGAATCAGGATCACGCAGGTGATGAACTCACGCACGGTACGGCCACGGGAAACACGGGCGATAAACATACCCACGAACGGTGACCAGGAGATCCACCAGGACCAGTAGAAGGCAGTCCAGCCCTGGGAAAAGTTCGCGTCCTCACGACCAAACGGCATCGACAGCGCTGGCAGATACCCCAGGTACGACAGGATATTGTCGAAGAAGCCCCCCATAATGGCGGCAGTAGGGCCCACAACAATAACGAACACCAGCAGCAAAGCGGCCAGCCCCATGTTGATCTCTGACAGACGCTTCACGCCACCGTCCAGACCCGCCACAACAGAGATCAGTGCCAGAGCGGTAATCGCCAGGATCAGCATCACCTGGGTACTGTTGTTCAGCGGGATATCGAACAGGAAGTTCAGACCGGTCATCGCCTGAGAGGCTCCATACCCCAGCGAGGTTGCCAGACCGAAGACGGTGGCAACGACAGCCAGAATGTCGATGACATGACCTGTCCATCCCCAGATACGCTCACCGAAAAGTGGGTAGAAGATGGAACGCATCGTCAGGGGCAGACCTTTGTTAAAAGAGAAGATGGCCAAACCCAATGCCAGCAGCGCATAGATGGACCAGGGGTGCAATGCCCAGTGGTAAATGGTGGCAGCCATGCCCAGCGCCTGAGCACCTGCGTTATCACCCTCTGCACCATTGAGCGGTGCCCAGTCAGTACGTACGCCATTTTCAACGGTGACACCGCCCAGGGAGGAGCTGAAGTGAGACATCGGCTCGGACACACCGAAGAACACCAGACCAATACCCATACCAGCGGCAAACAGCATCGCCAGCCAGCCTGCATAGCTGTAGTCCGGTTCAGCTTCGGTGCCACCAATACGTACCCGTCCAAGTGGCGTCACGATCAGCGCCAGGCAGACCAGTACGAAAATATTGCTGGCGGACAAAAAGAACCAGTCCATATTCGACGTCAACCATCCACGCAGGCCTTCAAAGAAAGGCTCAACACTGTTCCGGAAGGCCAGTGTCAATACGACGAACATGACGATCGACAGACCTGAAATCGCAAAGACCCGGTTATGGATATCCAAACCCAGTGGCCCCACTTTAAGGGCAATATTATCCTGGCCAATTTGATAGTCTGTATCAATCGCCTTGACCTTACCGTCAGGGCGCTGAATACCACCGTTATTTTCGCTCACATCATATTCCTCAAGATGCGGCCTTAAGCAAACGGTTGGAGAACGCTGTCAATTGGTCGTGCACTGTCTCAAAGCCCAGCACCTTTGATGATGGGCAGAAAAACGGACACCTTGTGGGATAAACAAGGGGGGTGAAAAATCAACCAAACAGACGATACTTCGTGCTTAGACTGGCATTCAGTTCAGTACCCGTTATGATCTGAACTGAGCGCATAGCCTTACCGCTTACACAGTCGCAATTATTATTACTTAAACCAGAGTCACCCGGCATTACAGGAAAACCTGAGTAAAACCATATCCTTACATTCGGATTATCTACTATAAAGCCTGCTTGATACAACATGAAATAAATATGACGGCAAGTTGGGGCAGGAAAAATGAGATAAGAGGCCTTTGGTTAACTTCATATCAAACCCTCTTGAGGTTAACCACGGATCTTAGGGTAGACATTAAGCGCCTACTCCTCTCTTCGGCAAGTTAAAGATGGAACCACGAATAACAGGATATAACCTCAAGCAGCAATATATCGTCGAATAACGGAACCGTGATTTTCATTTTCCACAAGGTTTCGGTGCAATGCCCGGATCGCCTTCTCATAGTCCGATTCAGCAACAATACACTGCATTTCAACCTGTCGTATGGTCTGATGCATTGCCATACCGATTTTCTCTACTGTATGCGCCATTGTTCTGTTGATCAGATAAGTTGAATATTTTGCCCGGAGCAGACAAATTCTGGCCGGGGTGGGGGGTACCACAAATGGCCCCCGCCCGGTTGTCAATATGGTGGTCGACAAAGAAAAAGTTGCTCCCCCGAGAAGGCATGATATTGCTGCTTCAGGGACGTGAAGTAATGCATCTGCAAACGTGGTTAAATCAACTGTCCTGCAAAAGGGGGTAAACCCCGTTTTTATCGTGTACTTCCTGACCGCTCAGTGCCGGGTTGAAAACACAGGCCAGTTTCAGTTCGCTATGGGCTCTCAGCAAGTGCTCATCGTTTTTATCCAGAATATAGATGATGCCTGGTTTGATGGAGTGAACCCTGCCATCAGCCAGTGTTTCAACTTCACCTTCACCACTGATGCAGTAGACAGACTCCAGATGATTCTGATACCAGATGTGAGTCTCGGTATTGGCATAAATAGTGGTAATGTGAAAAGAGAAGCCCATGTTGTCATTTTTTAACAGCAGGCGCGTGCTTTCCCAATGACCGTCAGGGGAAACGACACGACGCCCTGACTGTTCTGCGTCTTCAAGGGTACGTACAATCATTATTATTTTCTCAGCTGGCTACACGGAACAGGTTGTTGAGTTGATTGCTCTCATTAAGAGGTTGGGTATCCGGGATACAAACTTCAGCAAAGGCATTTTCAATAATATCAAGGCCTGCTTTCAGGTTCTGGTCACTGATAATCAGTGGGCATAGCAGCTTGACTACCTGATCCTCAGGGCCACTGGTTTCAATAATCAGTCCATTTTCAAAACAGCTGCGGGTGATTTTTCCCGCCAGCTCCCCGTTACCGCAGTCAATCCCCCGGAACATACCACGTCCACGGATGCTCAGGGTTTCAGCGTTATGGATTTCTGCAATGTCTTTCAGACGGTTAGATATATAGAGTGATTTCTTTTTGATGTCTTCGGAAAAGCCGTTGTCTGACCAGTAGTGGTCTATGGCGGCCCTGGCGGTAACAAAGGCCAGGTTATTGCCACGGAATGTACCGTTGTGTTCACCCGGTTTCCATTGATCCAGGTCTGGACGGAACAATGCAACGGCAAATGGCAGGCCATAACCACTGAGGGATTTCGACAGTGTAACAATATCTGGTTTTATGCCGGCTTCTTCAAAGCTGAAGAAAGTACCTGTTCTGCCACAACCTGCCTGAATGTCATCAACAATCAGAAGTATGTCGTATTTTTTGCAGACCGCTTCCAGATTTTTCAGCCATTCAAAGCTTGCCGCGTTAATGCCTCCTTCGCCCTGAACGGTTTCAACAATAACCGCTGCCGGGAGGTCAACACCACTGCTGGCATCTCCCAGCACTTTATCCAGGTACTCTGTGGTATCAATATTGCCATTCAGGTAGCCGTCATAGGGTAGTCGGCTGACGCCGTTCAGACTGATCCCGGCACCACTACGGTGATGGCTGTTGCCGGTGGCAGCCAGAGAGCCAAGGCTGACACCGTGAAATCCATTGGTAAAGGCAATGATGTCGGTTCTGCCGGTGACTTTCCGCGCCAGTTTCAGGGCTGCTTCAACAGCATTGGTCCCGGTGGGGCCGGTAAACTGTACGACATAGTCCAGATCTCTTGGTTTGAGGATTTTTTCTCTGAACGTCGTCAGAAAAGCCTCTTTGGCTTTTGTATGCATATCCAGACCATGGGTGATGCCATCCTCCCGGATATATTCCAGCAACGCTTCTTTGAATACGGCATGGTTGTGCCCGTAATTGAGCGTGCCTGCTCCAGCCAGGAAATCAAGATATTTGTTACCATTTTCGTCATACAGGAACTCGCCCTGCGCCCGGTGAAATGTCTGGGGAAAAGAGCGTGCATAGCACTGCACGCCCGATTCAAGTTCGTCAAAAATACTCATTTATTCAGTTACCTCTACAGGGTGGTGATGTTCATTGCTGGCCCGGACCGCTGCTGACTCTGAGACTTCCATTCTGGCCAGATAGAGAACTTCATCTTCATGGCCACTGTCGAGATGAACTCCGGCTTTAAAATGCTCAATGGTTTCAACGGTCATTCCATGGTTTTTGAAAAAGGTCTGGAATAGTTTTTGTGACGCCCGGTTACCGGGTGCAATGGTGGTTTTCAGGCACTGAAGTTGTGGGTAACGGGTAAACAGTCTGCTTAGCATCTGCAGGGCAATGCCTCTGCCACGATATTGTGGGTGCAAGGCCACCTGCCAGATAAAAAGCGTATCGGTGCTGTCAGGAGACAGGTAACCAGAGATAAACCCGATAACCTCTCCGTTGTCTGCCTCTGCAATAATCGAGGTCCCGGCAAAATCCGTACATTGCAATAGATTGCAATACAAAGAGTTTTTATCCAGTGGTGGACACTCGCTGACCAGCCTGTGGACAGACATACCGTCTTCTTTTTCCGGTTTTCGGTAAACAATATTCATCGCTTTATGATATTTTAGTAAAGCTAAAATTTAGTATTTCTATATATTTTACACCATTTAAAACCAAAAAAATCAATAAAAGATTAAAATAAGTCATATGACTTACACCGCATAAAGTTTGATGAGCAATGTATTTTTTATTGAAATCCAGAGAGAAGCCGTGAATAGTAAGGCATTTGTTAGAGAAAATGAGAACTGTACCGAATGGCAAGAAGTCAGGATGCGCTGGTAATTTTGCGTCAGATCATCAGATCAACAGATATGCAGGACAAGGAAATCAGTCGATGTACTAACCTCACCCTTCCCCAGTTAATGGTGTTGCAGACTCTCAGACAGTCTCATCAGATCACAACCGGAGAGCTGGCGAAGTCCATTGGTATTACCCAGGCGACAGTAACCAGTATTCTTGATCGCCTGGAAAAAAAGGCACTGGTTGCCCGGGAGCGTGGAGCCGATGATAAGCGCAAGGTTTGGATCAGCCTGACCACCGCCGGGCTCAACCTGCTGAAAGGTGCCCCCACCCCTCAACAGGATCTTTTTACACGACGATTTAACGATATGCAGGACTGGGAGCAGTCCATGGTGATCTCTGCTCTTGAGCGGGTAGCCTTTATGCTGGATGCTCAACATCTCGATGCCGCGCCCATGCTTGATATCGGTCAGATTGACAGGGACGACAACAGCCCAGTGTAGCAATACCCTCAAATGACCAACCCCTTCAAGCCTCCATTGATATTGCAATCTGTTAACGTCGCAGCCTGTATTTACACTTACCAGGCTGCCTGAAATTAAGAATAAAGTTTCCTCACCAGAGTGATTTTCCTGACTGAGGAATGAAAATAACTGAGATTCTTCGTAACCATAAAATTGTGCTGGCTAAGGTATCAACATATATGGGAAGATGCGCCCTATACTTTCACAAAATCTCACAACCACAACACATAAAATCAAATAAAAACAATATGTTAAAGGTTTTGACAGAATATTTTTCAACCCCTTCCATAATCCATTGATTTATACAGATGATTTTGACAGAAATTATTTAAACAAGAGACTTACTGAGAACCTTATAACCATTCAAACCAGAGGCTCTCTCGATAATTGAATACGATAAATGGAGATGAGGTATGTCTGAAGCGTCCGCTGAAAGCCTGAAGAGAACCCCGTTATATGATCTTCATCTGGCCCGGGGAGCAAAAATGGTTCCTTTTGCCGGTTATGAAATGCCGGTGCAGTACCCATCCGGTGTCAGGAACGAGCATATCCATACCCGCAGTAAAGCCGGGCTTTTTGATGTCTCCCATATGGGGCAGCTGAAACTGTCCGGTGAAGGGGCTGACTATTTCCTGGAATCCCTGGTACCGGTTGATGTTGCAGGCCTTGCCATTGGCAGGCAGCGTTATGCCCTGCTTACCAATGAGGCTGGGGGTATCCTTGATGATCTGATGGTCACCCGTTACGACGATTGCCTCTATCTGGTGGTTAATGCTGCGTGCAAGGCGCAGGATATTCAGCATATCCGGTCCAGACTGCCGGAAGGTATCAAGCTGGACGTTCTCGATAACCGGGCACTCGTTGCTCTTCAGGGACCCATGGCCGCAGCCGTTTTGGCAAAGGTTGTTCCCGAGGTAGCTGAAATGGTCTTTATGGACTCCCGCCAGCTATCCATTGATGGGACGCCCTGTTTTATCAGTCGTTCCGGTTATACCGGAGAAGACGGCTTTGAAATTTCCATCCCGGAAAACGAGGCAGAACGCATCACCCGGCTGCTACTCGACCATCCGGAGGTTGAATTAATTGGTTTGGGAGCCAGAGACTCCCTCCGCCTGGAATCGGGCCTCTGTCTCTACGGCCATGATATGGATGTCAATACCACCCCAATTGAAGCGAGCCTGATGTGGGCAATCAGTAAAAATCGTCGTCATGGTGGTGAGCGGGCAGGAGGCTTCCCCGGAGCCGGAAAAATTCTGCAACAGATTGATACCAGACAGGTTGCTACCAAACGCATTGGCCTTATTGGCAGTACCAGGGCCCCGGTTCGTGAAGGGGCAGAACTGATTGATGATCTCGGTCATCATATCGGGCGGGTAACCTCCGGCACCTTTGGCCCAACGATTGAAGCACCTGTTGCAATGGCTCTGATCCACGCCGATTATGCGACACTGGGCACAGAAGTGTATGCACGGGTCAGAGGTAAAAAGCTGCCAATGACCGTCAGTAAAATGCCGTTTATCGAACAGCGTTATTACCGCGGCTGATTTATTTTCTTAACTGCATTTCATAACAACTGCCGGCTCCCCCCTTTAGAGCTGGCAGTTTCCTGTTAATTCGTTACAGCGTGTTCCCACGCCAATATTCATTTTGGTATTAGAAAATTTAATGATTAATGAAAGCCGTTAATAAGCAACTTTCCCACTGCTTTAAAGTCATATATGTCCAAAACAAATATACTAGTGGACAAGTTCATGCTTCCTTTAAATACAGAAGTCAACTCAATACTTTTCCAACCCTGGCAACCAGATACTTCTTCTGGAAAGTCACAAATACCAACGGTCGCCCATCAGCCAGAATATATTGAATTGCCCGGGGTTCATTGTTATGAAGAACTGGAAACCCACGCTGCTTTTCCCGGGATAAAAACCCGTTTCCTGAATGATATTCAGGCTATGAAACAACTGGTACACCCCTATGTTAATGATCAGTACGATACATCAATCGATATTTTTCATGACAAGCTGAAATCACCTCCTGAACATCTTAAAAACAGCCTGCTACCTCTTTATCGTGAGACACGCTTTCAGATTCGACAGTTAGTCATGCAGCTTAAGGATCAACAAAACGATCCAAATGTTGACAACCAAAATTACATTGCCTGTGTACTCCATGAGTGCCTGAACGACATTCAGGAGTGTGCTCCCGGTATTCATGGCCGCTTTACCCGGAGTTTTCTTAATCTGGAAGCCTCCCGGGGAGGGCTGGATGGGAAGCTCTTTAAGGTCAGGAGTGAGCTGTTTGATCAATTTATCCAGTCTTTCCTGCTTGAGCTACAACGGGAGGGATTGGTTAATATATCACCAAACACAGAAATCCACTGGGTTCACAGCTTTCACAACCTTTTCTGTGAGCCTCTGGGGCTCTCTCCCTTCACTGACACTCTGGCACCGAACAATCTGAGTGATGGCCTTACCCAGCGATTTCTTGCTGCTGCCCCCTTGTCAGTCAATGCCTGTACCATCCTGCGTAAACTCTCGTCCGAGTGGTCTGACCAGATCAGCACAACCCTTCAAAAACTGGGAGTGCAGGCATGGGAAACCGACGTTATTGATCCCTCTGAGCTGACTTCAGACAGAATTGGTACACTTGAAAGCACACTCTTTAAACCAGTTAACCATTTACTGAAAACTACGGGCGAACAGTCGCTTGATCTCAGGGCCCTGATCGAAGAAACAGGCAATGACAACTATTACCTTGGCCGGTACCGGGAGAAGTTACTGGCCTGGGTGGCCAGCTATTTCTCTGAGTCATCGGCCCAGGTGTTCACCGCTATTCCCGCAGGCGTCGATTCGGCATGGCATATCGGGACGATAAATCAGCTTTTCTTCTGGGTATTTAATCATTATCAGTACTTGCCAGCTGGGCAGGCGTGTACCTTAAATGCAAATAATCACACCACGCTGACATTGCCTCATTTAACGTCCATTGACTTCTCAACCTGGCCTCAAACAACCATTTATGCCCTACTTACCCAGGCAATGGAGCAAACGGATAAGGCTGAGCATATTGCCTCGTTTTTCCTGCAACACGTCACCATCAAACAGCTTGGCAAAGCACCAGCGATGGTGACCAGGGCACTTTCCAACCAACTCTGTGACAAGCTGATTAAAAACGATGACACCTTTAAAGAAAAGTTATGCCAGTGTGTAAGTGATCATTTTGCCGCTGGTACAATCACCATTGCTCCAGGCATACTGGACTGGCTGACCGATACGCCTCTACTGAAACCGGTCTTATTGAGACTTCAACAACAGGGAATACATATTTCACCAATCACATCACGCATAGCCAGCTGGCAAATCTCTGATTTTTCACACGAGGATATAATAAAGTTACTGACACCCAATGATTGTCGGCGACTGTTTAAACAGGCATTAAAACTGAAGCAGGCAGAAATCCTGTCCAATCTTCTGTCAACCAGTCATTGTGATCAATTGACCAGGCTCTTGAACGGTGAGGACAGCCCTCTGGCGTGCTTTGCACTTTCCGGTAATTTGCCCGGATTGGAATACCTGTTGAAGTTGGGCAACCCGGAGGTTAACCAGAAAAATACCCTTGGCTACTACCCCCTGCACATCGCTGCCAAATGCGGGCACACAGCGTTCGTCAGGACGTTACTGACCGTCAAGGGCATTGACGTCAATGCGAAGTCTGACGGTGGCTGGACGCCCCTGGCCTGTGCTGTCAAACAAGGCCACGTAGAGTGCGCCAAGGCATTATTGACTGCCGACGGCATTGACGTCAATGCGAAGTCTGACAGTGGCTGGACGCCCCTGGCCGGTGCTGCGTTAAAGGGTAACGCAGAGTGCGTCAAGCTGTTACTGACCGTCAAGGGCATTGACGTCAATGTGCAAATGTCTCAAGGCTTTACCCCCCTGCATTGGGCTGCCGAAAAAGGCCACACAGAATGCGTCAAGGTATTGCTGACCGCCAACGGCATTGACGTCAATGCCAAGTCTAAAAATGGCTATACGCCCCTGATCCGTGCTGCCCAATCCGGCCATGCAGGCTGTGTCACGGAGTTATTGACCGCTGAAGGCATCGACGTCAATGTGAAATCGTCTTCAGGCCTTACGGCCCTTCACTGGGCTGCCTTATATGGCCACGCACACTGCATCACGGCGTTATTGCCCGCTGAAAACATTGACGTCAATGTAAAATCTTACGATGGCTGGACGCCCCTGATCTTTGCTGCCAAATCCGGCCACACAGATTGCGTCAGGGTGTTATTGGCCACCAAAGGCATTAACGTCAATGCAACAGTTAAGGGCTATACGCCCCTGCACTGGGCTGCCATAAACGGCCATACAGAGTGCATCATATTGTTATTAACCGCCAAAGGCATTGACGTCAATATGAAAACACCTGAGACGCCCCTGCACTGGGCTGCCATAAACGGCCATGCAGGGTGCATCACGGCGTTATTGACCGCCGAAGACATTGATGTCAATTTGACGTCAATCCGTGGTATTACGCCCCTGCACCGCGCTGCCCACCGTGGCCAGATAGAGTGCGTCAAGGCGTTACTTAAAGCTCCCGGCATTGACGTCAAAATAAAAAATGCTCGTGGCCGGACGCCCCGGGACACCGCTCACAGATATGGCCACGCAGAATGTGCAAGACTGCTGATTTAATTTTTTGAATCATATTTTTGTGCATGGCTGAGCAGGGCTTGTTATGAAGCAGTTTACAGCCGTAAAAAAGAAAGAGACCAGCCTGCCTAACCTTTTCCCCCGCTCCCACGCTCTGCGTGGGAATGCATACCAGAGCCTGCAGGATATAGAACAACCTGCTTCTGCCCGAAATCATGAGAATTTAATAAAAAATCAATAAAATAGGGCTTTTTCGGGGTAGAAAGTTAATATTTATTAAGAAATAATGCATAATAAACCCGAACAGAGCGCAATCAACAGCCATCAAACCTACCGGCTGCGATATGCACTGATTCAGGTAGACCATTACCGACACTCCTGACTCATTTATTCGCTGGGCAGGAAATTTGAGGTTTTTGAATCATACTTTCGTGCATGGCTGAGTTTGAGGAGCCCGGGGCTTGTTATGAAGCAGTTTACAGCCGTAAAAAAGAAAGAGACCAGCCTTCGTCACTGGTTAACATTTTTAATCCCATCACTGATGGGTCTGTTGCTATTTGTCACTCCGGTCAGTATTAATGATGAATTTACCATTCCTGTTGCCCTGCTGGCCGGCGGGTTAAAAGCGCTGCTCAAAGACCAGCTGACCACCATCATTACCATTATTGTGTGCTTTACCGGGTGCATCACCATCATTACCAAGCTGTTCCAGCCACAAGCAATAATGACGCGCCCATTTCTTAACTCTCTGTTTGATATTACCCCTCTCTGGTGCCTGGTAAGGGTTGCTGGCATGGTCTTTGTGCTTGCCAGCTTTTTCGAGTTTGGTCCGGAAGCCATCTGGTCAGGAGCCACTGGAGGCATGGTTTTAAATGACCTGATGCCGACCCTGTTTTCAGTCTTTATCTTTGCCGGACTTTTACTGCCACTGTTAATGAACTTTGGCCTGCTGGAGCTGCTGGGCACCCTGATGACACGCATAATGCGACCAGTATTTAACCTGCCCGGCCGTTCAGCTATTGACTGTATTGCCTCATGGCTGGGGGATGGCAGCGTTGGTATTCTGATGACCAGTAAGCAGTATGAAACCTCCTATTATACTCAGCGTGAAGCTGCGGTAATCGGCACCACTTTCTCTGTTGTTTCGATTACCTTCTCACTGGTGGTGATTGCCCAGGTGGGTCTGGAACACATGTTTACCCGCTTCTACCTTACCGTCTGCTTTGCCGGGCTGGTTGCAGCTTTTATCGTCCCCAAGCTGCCTCCCCTGTCCAGAAAAAAAGACGTGTTCATCTGCGGCAAAACCCGCAGTGATGATGATGAAATTATTCCTCAGGGTACCAGTGCTTTTGCCTGGGGTCTGGAGCAGGCACTGGACAGAGCCGCAAAAATCACCAATCCCATGAAGATCATTCAGGATGGTGGCAAGAACGCCATCGATATGGTGTTTGGGGTCCTGCCAGTGGTGATGGGCATTGGTACCATTGCCCTGATCATTGCCGAATACACCCCGGTCTTCCAGTACCTGGGCATGCCTTTTCTGCCGTTACTGGAGTGGTTGCAGATTCCTGAAGCCCAGGCGGCCTCAACCACCATGATGGTGGGCTTCACCGATATGTTCGTGCCCTCTATCCTGGCGGCATCCATTGACAATGATATGACCCGGTTTGTAATTGCGGCATTATCCCTGACTCAGCTGATTTACCTTTCTGAGGTGGGTGCTTTGCTCCTGGGAAGCAAGATTCCGGTAACCTTGTTTGAGCTATTTATTATTTTTATTCTGAGAACGCTGGTCACGCTGCCCGTTATTGCCGCGATTGCCCACCTTATCTTCTGATACCGAAAAGTGAGCCTCAGATTGCTGAGGCTCAGGTGCGAATCATTTAATAAGCCTGGCGACATCACGAAATTGTGGTGCGTCGGCAGATTTCATCAGTTCAAACAGCGCCATTTCAACGGTTGTCAGATCAGCCCCCTGGGCTGACATTTTATCCAGAGCCACCTCTTTACTCTGTAATGTTCTTGATGAAACCCCATCAACCAGCACTTCTACCTCATAGCCTCCGGCAAGCAGATCCATCGCCGTCTGATAAACGCAGATATGGGTCTCTATGCCGGTCAACAACACCTGTCTGCCACCGGTCTGTTCCAGTGCTGACATAAAAGCAGGCTCACCACAGGCACTGAAGGATGTTTTTCTCACCGGGCTGAAGTCCGATAACTCATCAGCCAGTTCAGGAATGGTGCTCCCCAGCTTTTCCGGAACCTGCTCCAGCCAGATAATCGGAATATCAAGCAATCTGGCCCCTTTAACCATGGTCACAATATTGTCAAAGAGTGACTCATATTCATGCATCAGGGTGGCCAGCTTGCCCTGAACATCCACAACCACCAACACCGTCGTATCAAGATTTAACATACCTGTTCCCCCTGCCACTTAGATCAATATTATTTTTTGAAATTCCTTGTTTTAGATAATAACCGGAGCCAGCAGAAAACCAAAAATCACACACAGCAGGATGCAGATCACTCCGGGCACAAAGAAAGGATGATTAAACACCATCTTGCCGATGCGGGTAGAACCTGTCTCATCCATCTCGACCGCTGCAAGCAAAGTAGGGTAGGTTGGCAAAACAAACAGGGCACTGACGGCAGCAAATGACGCGATAGCGGTCACCGGGTCAACAATCATCAGGGCTGCTGGCATCAGAGCCCGGGTCGTTGCGGCCTGGGAATACAGTAACATGGACGCCAGAAACAGTGCCAGGGCAAGCAGCCAGGGATAGTGATCAAGAATATCCCCGGCGGTCTCCTGAACATTCTCAAGATGGGCTCCAACAAATGTATTTCCCAGCCAGGCAACGCCCAGAACACAGATACATGCACTCATACCGGACTTGAAAGTCTGGGCATTCAGAATGTGATTGGTATCTATATGGGTAACCAGGGTAATCAGGCACGCTGCACTGAGCATAAAGGCAAAAATGGCACTGTCTCTGGGCAAAACGGGATTTTCAATAACACCCACCTTATCGCTGACCAGCGTCGCATATACCACCACCGCCAGGATACTCAGGCCAAAAATCAGCACGGACATCCTTGCTCCGGGCTTTATTCGATTATCCACAACCTCAGCAGGTTGAATCAGGCCTTCAGAGAGCTTGTGCAGATACACTTCATCTTTGTGCAGTTCACAGCCAAGGTAATTACACACCAGCGACGTCAACATCACGGCAACAAATGTGGTAGGAATGCAAATCAGGAGCAGATCCAGATAATCAACACCAAAGGGCTCCAGCATACCACTGAATACCACCACAGCGGCGGAAACCGGAGAGGCGGTAATGGCGACCTGAGAGGCAATCACCGAAATACTCAGAGGTCGGGATGGGCGAATACCATTCTCACGGGCAACGGCGGCAATAACCGGCAATGTTGAATAAGCCGTATGGCCAGTGCCAGCCAGCAATGTCATAAAGTAAGTAATAGCCGGAGCCAGGAACGTCACATACTGCGGCCGCTTTCTGAGCAATCTGTCCGCAATATATACCAGATAATCAAGCCCGCCAGCGACCTGCATGGCTGCCACAGCACCAATGACAGACATGATGATAAGGATCACATCCACCGGAATGGTGCCAGGATTCATCCCAAGCCCCAGGGTAAGCACCACAACCCCGACAGCACCGGCAAAACCAATACCAATGCTGCCCAACCGGGCTCCCAGGAAAATAAATGCCAGAACAATGATCAGCTGTAACCAGGTCATGCCAAATCCCCTGAGAAATTAATCTTAAGTCAATGGATAGATAATTTAAGATAGCCTGAAAACGGCAAAAGACGTTTCAGCACCGGTCAGGTGGTGCTCAGAGTCAGACCCGTGACTACTATCAGGAGAGGCATTACAGCCAGGAGGCTGACCGAGAATAGCGCCCGTCCAGGCGACCCCGTAGCGAGGATGGCAGAAAATTTCTGACTTTTTAGACCAATTTACTGCCACCGCACGACTGCATGGATGCAGGAGCTAGAGCAACGCAGGAGCAGTTGCCGCGTAGGGCAGTCTATTCTCGGTCAGCCTCCTGGTCCGGGGGAGGGAACTTGATACTGTGCATAGTATCTTCAATTTCAGACTCCCACATTGAGGGAACCACCCAGGACGTCAGAAAAACAGTGGCCATCAGGCCGGCTGTGAGCGGAAAGTAATTATTAATACCAAACTGCCCCATCAGCAGGTAAGACACGGAAGGGGCACCAATAAATGCCAGCCCGGGCACTAACCAGGAAAACAACCTGCGCGTAGTGAAGGTAATGACCTCACTTTTAGAGCGAATGGATGCCTCCGCTGCCAGGCATAGGTTTTCGGTGTAAACCCGGAATGTGGTAACATTCGGAACCTGTTTGACCACCTTTTTACGAACCGTTCTGGTTCTCTCCCTGGGAGTCATTCTGTCACCCCGCGCGCCCCATACATACGTGTCAGGATGCTGATAATAAATTTCGGTTTCATCTTCCTCTTCAACAACCTCAATATCTTTGCTGCCACCTTCGTGTAACATCACTTCACAATAATTCCAGGCGACGGGAACAGGCCCCATGGAAAAATACCCTTTCCTGTCCACCCTGATAATCTGACCACTTCTGAATGCACTTCGCTTTGATATGGTTTTATTCCAGTGATGCAGAAACGTTCGGTCAGACTCCTCATACCGACCTGTTCGTTGGAAAAAATCCGTCTCTTCAAATTCAACAACTTGATAAACGTCAGTTACCAGCTCCTTTGTTGCATAATAGAAATTGTACAGGGACGAAAACAGTGAATTTTCTTCATCCCATATCTCCAGCCTCGGCATAAAAGGTTTTACAACATCAATAACGACCAGTTCATTTTTGTGTTCCTCTGACATTTTGGTTCCCACTTCCGCCGTCTCTGCCCCGAGACGTTCCACCAGAACGGGATGATTATGATATTTATTGTCGGTAATGCCCGGACTGCGTACCTCAGAGCCCAGCTTAAAATCAGCAACAACATTCTTTACAATCCAGCCATAAGGCGCGCCTGCAATAGCATAAGGCCAGTTTGTAGTCCCGGTATCTTCATTCAAAATATTATCAAAGGTACCGAGCATGACACTGTCCATATACCTCATATAGTGTTTACCACGGCGCACCGGATCTAACACGTGATGATTGAAAACATCCTGATACTCCGAAGCAAAGTTGATAAAAGGACGGATCAGGAGGTCCATCATCAGGTCATTAAACAGGTAGTTACTATTATCAATGATCGACATAAATAGAGAGGTTGCATTCTTATTTCTGGCTCGAATCAGATCCTGGTAATATTCACTGTCTGCATTTTCTTTATCGGGTTCGTTGCTGGCTTCATTTTCTTCAGCATCATCATCCAGATCTTCCTCAATTAAATCGTCTTCATCATCCAGATCTTCCTCAATTGAATCATCTTCATCATCCAGATCTTCCTCAATTAAATCATCTTCATCATTCAGATCTTCCTCAATTAAATCGTCTTCATCATCCAGATACATTGATGATTCTGAAACATTTTCAGTATGCTCATCTACGTTGGCAGTGGTATTAATGGCCAGTAAACTGAACATAAGAACAATTAAAAATGAGAAATCATGAACAACTCGATTCTGCCTCATCATACTCCCCGGAAAGCATTTTATTGTCTCAGGCATGTCACCATTCAACAATGAAAGACATGCTCATCCCTTAAAAAAAGATAAATAATGTAATCAAATCGTAATAATCCGATTCACAAAAACCCTCAGCTCTTATGGGACAACTAACACGTAAATTTGTTCCATTAAAAAGCCCAAAGGCAGAAAAATATCGAGATACCTGTGCCGGGTACAAACATTGAGCGGACGACAGAAGTTGTTATGTGCGTGAAAAAAATTTGCTGATAGAATGTCCCGACACGTTTAATAACAAGGCAAGAGGTCGATGGAAGCCACTAATCTTACCCCGGCTCCAGTGTGGAGAAGAGCTGCGGCCATGTTGTACGATTCTCTGTTAATCCTGGCTCTGTTGTTTATGGCCGGTTTTATTAATCTGTTCATCCAGATACAGATTTTCGGTAATGAGCAACTGAAAACCATGACTGAAGAAGGCTACCAGCTTGGAGGCCCCTTTTTCTACGCCGCCCTGCTGGTCATCATTTACGGCTTCTTTGGCTTTTTCTGGACCCGGTCAGGACAAACCCTCGGTATGCAGGCCTGGAGAATAAAAGTGGTCAGCAGCAACAATCATTTGATCAGCCCATGGCAAAGCGTGATCCGTTTTCTGATTGCCATTCCTGCACTGTCGCTTGCGGGTATCGGGCTTCTCTGGGCACTGATCGATCATCAGCGGCGAAGCTGGCAGGATCTGGCATCGTCATCCAGAGTCATTCTTCTGGAAAAACCGGTAAAGAAAACCTGACAACAGTCTTCTAACATCTTAGTGCTGCTTCATAAATAAGCGGCACTGGTTACACTGTCAGCATTAACATTCACAGGCGACTGCTCACTGCCGCCTGATACACACATACCGAAACATTTATTGGTATTTTTACCTATCCAGCATTAGAATGAAACCATCGTCATTCACCAACGACGGTGTACCAACAAGACCATCGATGGCTATTCATAGCAGACAGGCTTTCAGCAGGCATTAAAAAAGGGAGACTCCAGTATGAACACCCGGCTATTTGAACAGGTTGTATCTCAACTGGCGGAAGTCTTTCGTCGTTTATCAGAAAATCCGGAAGCTTTCCACCACTCACATCAACTGGAAGAGTGCAGGCTCTACTGCCCGGTCACACGAATCCCACAAAAGCCTGTAAGAAGAACTCCCGGGCACCATTTCCAGCGATAATCCCCCATCATTCCCACGCTCTGCGTGGGAATGCATACCGGAGCCTAAAGGATGCGCACAATCTCCGTTTATCCTGAGCGGAGTCGAAGGGTGATTGGCACAGTCTTTTATTCAGGACATGGAGCCTACGCCCTTTAACCCTTTAGGCAGCTCGCCTTAACATCACCGCACCCGCCAGCAGGCAGATGATGATTGGAATCATTACCGATAATACCGGTGGAAACCCGAATACCAGGCTGGATGGTCCCATCAGGTTCTGAACGATCATAAAGACAATGCCGGTGATCACCCCGGAGAAGATCCGCAACCCCATACTGACCGAACGCAAAGGACCAAAAACAAAAGAGATGCCCACAATAACCAGGGAGAGTATGGATAACGGTTGAAGCAGCTTTGTCCACAGTGCCAGATCATACTCTCCGGCATCCAGCCCCTGTGCTGTCAGGTACTTCGTATAAGTAAGCAGGCCGGATATGGGCAATGCTTCAGGCTTGACCACCACCACTTTCAACAGCGTTGTTGTCAGACTGGTATCCCAGGGTTCAACCAGACTCTGCTCAGTAATAAACTGCTCATCCTTACGGCGTATGGTGGTGACATTCTCCAGCAGCCAATGATCACCCTGATAGATTCCCCTTTTGGCAAAAGCGCTTTCCTGAAGCTTCATCTCATCATCAAAAACATAACGACTCACGCCGTAAAGCACGCCGTTTGGCTCGACCGCATTGAAGTAGATAAATTCACGTCCTTCACGATGCCAGAAGCCTTCTCCTGTGTATGTGCCATCAGCAGAGCGGGCTATCGCCTTTCTGGTTTCGCCAACCTGCTCAGCCATGGGGGCAAGATATTCGCCAAGCATCAATCCGGTAATAATCATGACCAGGGTGGGCTTCATGACTGCCCCCAGAATACGCCACAGTGAAATACCAGCGGCCCTCATAACCACCAGTTCACTGCTGGACGCCATGGAGCCCAGCCCCATAAGGCAGCCGACCAGTGCCGAAACGGGAATCAGCTCGTACAGTTTTTTGGGTATCATCAACAGGGTATAAATTAAAGCGTCCAGCGACTGATAGTTGCCCCTGACATCATCCAGCTGCCCCAAAAAAGCAAACAACGCTTCCAGAAATACCAGAATCAGCAGGACAATCACCGTTGCCCCCAGAACATTTCTGGAAATGTAACGATCCAGCTTACGCATTTCCAGCCCTCCGGCGCGCCAGCCAGAGTTTACCCGGCTCAACAAGGTACAACAGCAAAGCAATCAGCAAGAAAAGAATATGAATCGGCCACAGGCCAATATCCGGCGACAGTCGCCCATCCTCAATCGCGCCACGGCCACTCATTAACAAAGCCAGATACAGCAGATACAGCAATATTCCGGGCAACAGCTTCACATAACGCCCCTGTCTGGGATTAACCCGGGCCAGGGGCAATGCCATCAGCACCACGATGGGTATTAACAGTGGCAAAGAGATCCGCCATTGCAGCTCAGCACGATGGCCCGGGGTGTCGGACGCCAAAAGTGTCGCCGTTGGCAGAGCCTGCTCCTTGCTGATCTCTTTTCCGGAGCGGCGCTCTTCCATACGAAGGCCGTAATGTTCAAAGGCAATTTCCCGCAGAGGCAATGCGCCGGGCGTCAGGTCATAACGGTAGCCATCATCCAATATCAGATAACGCTGACCACCCTCTGCTGCATTAACTTCAAGGCTTGCCTTTTGCGCCAGCAGCAAGGTCATTGAACCTATGTTTTTGCTATTCCCGTTACGGTTGGCGATAAAAACCCTGTTCATCTGCTGGCGATCATCGGTTAACGTCTCTGCGTAGGTCACGCGCTGCCAGCCAAACTTCTGGAAACGTCCGGAAACCAGGGTATCAAACTCGGTCAGAGCGTCCTGCTCGACAAAAATACTTTCAACTTCCTGTATTCCCCGGGGGGCAACCACCAGGCTTAACAACGCAACCACCAGCATAACCCCGGCCGCAGGCACTATGGTTATGCCTAAAAGTTGATGGTGGCTGAGACCACAGGCGCTGAGCACCGTCATTTCGTTATCAACATACAGCCTGCCATAGGCGAGAATAATGCCCAGGAAAAGCCCCAGGGGCAGTATCATGACCAGAAACTCCGGGATCCGGTAACCCATGATGGCAAAGAGGAAGTCCGCTTTCAGCGTCCCGGTTGCCGCCTGTGCCAGATAGTTCACAAAGCGTCCACTCATGATAATGAGCAATACGACAGACGTTACTGCTAACATAACCTGCAGCATCTGTCTGGACAGGTAACGAAATATGATTAAAGGCATGCCTTGGTGAAATTCATCAAATCAAAACGAACATTTATACGTCAGTCGCCGTAAAAAACCGGTA
Organism: Salinisphaera sp. G21_0; assembly: GCF_017744115.1. GTDB lineage: Bacteria > Pseudomonadota > Gammaproteobacteria > Pseudomonadales > Endozoicomonadaceae > Endozoicomonas. The sequence goes on from NZ_JAGHQW010000026.1 coordinate 46,874, forward strand.
CAATCCCGGTCTGTCTGACAGAATCGTAGAATAAACATACAATTATCCCAATGACTTCTACGTTCTGATAGCCGTCCGGATAATGCCTGAATATCCCATATCCGGGCTAAAGCGTCTGGTTGAATTAGCTTAACCGTATTATTATCCATGAAATCGGATAACTTGTCCCCTTGGAGAGACCATGGAATTTGTTGTTAAGAGTGGTGCTGCAGAAAAACAGAAAACTGCCTGCCTTATTTTGGGCGTCCACAAGAAAAAGCTTCCGCCCTCTGCGACAGCCTTAGACTCGTTAACCGAGGGGTATCTTGCCGACATAATCAAACGTGGCGACCTGGATTTCAAGCCCGGCCACTCACTGATGCTTCTGCACAGTCGGCATGCGACGGTTGAGCGTCTGCTACTGCTGGCCATGGGTGAAAATGATAAGCCATTAACAGAAGCCGGGTTTAACAAACTGACGGGCAACCTGACCAGCCAATTGAAGTCGCTGAATGCCAGGGAAGCGACCATTGTCATCGAAGATATCAACGTCGAGGGCAAATCACTGCACTGGATTACCCGTCAGTTGGTTGAAGCGGTTGAATATGCGTTTTATCAGTTCAGCCAGTTTAAAAACGACACCGGCAAAGGCCCGGTTCTGAAGAAGCTGACTCTGCTGGCAGACCGTAAAAATGCTGAAGAAGTGAAAGCCGGTCTGGCCCAGGGGCAGGCCATTGGTAATGGCCGGAATGTGGCCCGAACCCTGGGCAACCTGCCAGGCAATATCTGCCATCCAAGCTACCTTGCCGATGAAGCCAAAGCATTGGCAAAAAAGCATGCCAAACTGACTACCAAGGTGCTGAATGAAAAACAGATGTCTGACCTTGGCATGAGCTCCCTGCTCTCCGTCAGTGCCGGTTCCGAACAGGAAGCCCGGCTGATCTGCATGGAGTTCAAAAATGGCAAACGCGGTGCCAAACCTCTCGTTCTGCTGGGTAAAGGGATCACCTTTGATACCGGTGGTATCTCCCTGAAACCCGGTGCCTCCATGGATGAAATGAAGTTTGATATGTGCGGTGCCGCCAGCGTATTCGGCGTGATGAATGCCATTCTTGAGCTGGACCTGCCCATTAATGTTATTGGTATGGTGGCTGCGGCAGAAAACATGCCCAGCGGTAAGGCCACCCGCCCGGGGGATATCGTAACGTCCATGTCCGGCAAGACCATTGAAATTCTCAATACCGATGCCGAAGGCCGTCTGGTGCTTTGTGATGCCCTCACCTACGCAGAACGTTATAAGCCGGAAGCGGTGATCGATATTGCCACACTGACGGGTGCCTGCATCGTCGCCCTGGGCCATCATACCTCCGGCCTGCTCAGTAATAACGAGCCGCTGGCTGAAGAGTTGCTCAGTGCTTCCAAAGAAGCCATGGACCGGGCATGGCAGCTGCCGATGGGTGAAGAATATACCCGCCAGCTGGACAGCAACTTTGCCGATATGGCCAATATCGGTGGTCCTGCTGCGGGTACCATTACCGCGGCCTGTTTTCTGGCAAAATTTGCCGAAGCATATCCCTGGGCACATCTGGATATCGCCGGGACCGCCTGGAAATCCGGTAAGGAAAAAGGGGCTACCGGTCGTCCAGTCCCTATGCTGGTACAATACCTGCTGAATAAAATCTGATTGTTACCAGTACTGATGACAGGCCCTGATCGATCAGGGCCTGTTTGTTTGCTCAGATTAGTTTATGATTTCCCCATGACCAGAGTGACTTTCTACCTTCTAGCCAGCAATCTTGACAATAACGGGCAAAACGAACAGCAGTTTGCCTGCCGCCTTATCGACAAAGCATGGCGTGGAGGCCTGCCCATGCATATCCATACGGCGGATGAAAGCAGCTGCCAGTCCTTGGATCAACTGCTCTGGTCATGGCGGGAGGATAGCTTTCTTCCCCATGGGATTATTTCACCCATCCAGGGCAATACTCCGGAAAGTGTACTTCTGGCCAGAGAGTCTCCCATCACCCTGGGGTTTGACCACCCTGCCGTGGCGTCAAAGCGGTTGCTGATTAATCTCAGCCCTGAGGTTCCTTCATTCTTCAGGGACTTTGCCCGTGTCTGTGAAGTCGTGGTTCAGAACCCGGACCAGAAAGCGGTTTCCCGGGCGAAGTTCCGGGCATATCGTCAGGCGGGTATAGAGCCAGAAGTACACAATATGTAGGTCCTGTCATCCATTGCCCGCTGATATCGCCAGCCGATACCGTTCACCCATAGTTTGTCTATCCTTTTTATAAGAAAGCAGACACACATCGCTTTCAAACAAATAAAAATTCTCTAACCATTGAACGGTAAAATAATGATGAAAACATTGAACGCAATGCTGGTCAGCCTGGCGCTGGCTATACCGGCCACCAGCCAGGCTATGGATATTTATGCTTTTGCCCGTGGCGGGGCGGCTTATACGGCGATAAAGGATACTGAGGCTGTCAATCCATTCATTGCAGTTGGTAGTGCACCCTCTACTAACCCTGATGCAACCCAAGGCAGCATGGGGATAGCCAATCTGAATAACGATCACAGCGTTGCAGTTGGAGCTTTCGGTGCCGGACTGGTATTTAACCCCAATTTCCGTCTGGAGCTTGAAGGGTCTTTTCAGAAAGCGTCTGATTATCAGATAGACGTATCTCTCGGTTGGCAGGCAAACTCTGGCCCATTCGATGTAACACTTCTTGGCACCGCGTATAACAACATCAGCATTGAATCTGAAGTATATATGCTGAAAGCTTATTACGATTTCCCCATGAATAAGCACCTGGTGCCCTACGTTATGGCGGGTGCAGGATATGCGAAAAACAAGGCATCCGGTGTACAGACCTTTTCAGCCAACGCCAACTGGAATGAAAAGTGGGATGACCACGCCAGTAATGAAATGGCCTGGACAGTGGGTGCAGGCGTTTCCTATATATTCAGCAAACACCTTACCCTGGATCTTGGTGTTGAACATCGCAACCTAGGAGACTGGGAGCTGAAAAACCTGCCAGCGACCGGTGATGAGTCACTCAAGGGTAAGCTGGAATCCACCACATTGTTGATGGGCTTGCGTTACCACTTCTAACCGCCCCCCGGTTATATTTCTGCACAGGCCGCAGTAAACTCCTGTGCAGTACTCCCTCCAGAACAACTTCATAAGACAAGCCAGGCCAATCAAAGCCAAACTCCCGTCTATAATCATCGTGGCATGCTGAATTTCGGTCATCCCCGTAGTGCAATTTAAGAGGATTCCGCTAATATAGCGCGCTTTTTGGTACATCGGTCATAATCTTCAGGCAGAACACTGCGGGGAAGCGTATGATTGGGATGGCCCGAGTAGCCTGAGAACCTGCTGTTCGATACAGAGGCTCTCTCACCGTAAACCATTTTCAAAATACAGTCCGCCGGTCCATCTCCGGCCTACGCACCGCCAGGGCGGTAACGTATAATGGCGGTCTGTCAGTCAGGCAAGGTTAGTAGTCAAATATGACGAGTTTCGTTTCTGGGCAACGCTGGATTAGTGATACTGAGACCGAACAGGGACTGGGCACTGTGCTCACCTTTGACAGTCGTATGGTCACCCTGCTGTTTCCTGCCACCGGGGAAACCCGGCTTTACTCCATAAACAACTGCCCTCTGACCCGCGTTGAGTTCAACCCCGGAGATCGTGTCGAAAGCCACGAGGGCTGGATCATGCTGGTCACCGAGGTGATTGAGAAAGATGGCCTGCTGACCTACTGCGGCACCCTCCCTGACGGAGAAACACGACAGCTGCCAGAAGCCGAGCTGGGCAACCATATTCGCTTCAACAAGCCTCAGGATCGTATGCTGGCAGGCCAGATTGACCAGAACAGCAACTTTACCCTGCGTTACAAGACGCTCCACTATAACTACGGTCTGCGTAAGTCCCCGATGCGCGGCCTGATTGGCCCACGTACCAGCCTGATTCCCCACCAGCTGCATATTGCCCGGGAGGTTTCCCAGCGCCATGCGCCACGGGTTATGCTGGCCGACGAAGTGGGTATGGGTAAGACCATTGAAGCTGGCCTGATACTGCACCAACAACTGATTACCGGCCGTGCCAGCCGGGTTCTGATTCTCTTGCCGGAAAGCCTGGTACATCAGTGGCTGGTGGAGATGCTGCGCCGTTTCAATCTGCGCTTCAGTGTCTTTGATGAAGAGCGCTGCCGTCAGTCTCCGGATGAAAACCCGTTTAATACCGAGCAGCTGATTGTCAGCAGCATCGGCTTTCTCTGCCATGATGACGAGCGCCGTAAACAGGCACTGGAAGCGGACTTCGACCTGTTGATTGTGGATGAAGCCCATCACCTTATCTGGTCTGAAGAAGAGACCAATGCGGAATACCGCTGTGTTGAAGCGCTGTCCCTGCAGATTCCGGGACTCCTGCTGCTGACCGCAACGCCGGAGCAGATGGGAGCCAAAAGCCACTTTGCCCACCTGCGTCTGCTGGACCCGGACCGCTTCCATGACCTTGCCGCCTTTGAAGCGGAAGAAAGCCGTTATGAGCCGGTGGCAGAAGCTGTTCAGGAACTTCTGAACAATGACAATCAGACGCTCCCTGCCAAGGCAAGGGACCATCTGATCAGCTTCCTTGGAGAAGACAGCAAGTCGCTGATTGATATCCTTGACCAGGGTGACGAAGAGGCACGAAACACTGCCCGTACCCAGCTGCTGCGCCGCCTGCTGGATCGTCATGGTACCGGCCGCGTGATGTTTCGTAATACCCGGGCAGCCGTTGGCGGATTCTCTGGTCGAGCTGCCCAGGGCTACCCCCAGGTGCTGCCGGAACTTTACCAAATCGCCCTGGAAGAAGAGTCCAACTACCGCCATAACCTTTATCCGGAGCTGGCTTATCAGGCCCAGATCCGTGTCGATGATATGGACCCCTGGTGGAAAGTCGATCCCCGGGTAGACTGGCTGATGAACCTGCTGAAACTGCTGAAGAAAGAGAAAGTACTGGTTATCTGTGCCAATGCCAATACGGCACTGGATCTGGAAAATGCCCTGCGCATACTGTCCGGCATTCCGGCAGCGGTTTTCCACGAAAACATGAGCATTATTGAGCGGGATCGTGCTGCAGCCTTCTTTGCCGAAGGAGAGCATGGTGCCCAGGTACTGGTGTGTTCAGAAATTGGCAGTGAAGGCCGTAACTTCCAGTTTGCCCACCATCTGGTACTGTTTGATCTGCCCGAACATCCCGACCTGCTGGAACAGCGTATTGGCCGACTGGATCGTATTGGCCAGACTGAAGCCATCAAGATTCATGTGCCCTATCTGTCTGGCACCGGTCAGGAGGCGCTGTTCCACTGGTACGAGTTGGGATTGAATGCCTTCGCCGATACCTGCCCTGCCGGTAGCATGGTGCAGATGCAACTGGGTGAAGCGCTGTTGCCTTATCTGCAACCGGGCAGCCAGGCCTCCACAGAAGCCATGGATACCCTGCTGAATCAGGCAGCCCAATTGAACCGGCAACAGATGGAGCACCTTCATAAAGGCAGAGACCGACTGCTGGAGCTGAACTCCCGCGGCTTGATCTCCAATGAAGATATGATCAACGACATTGAAGAGCAGGAACAGCCAAGACAGCTCAAGCGGTTTATGGAGAAGCTGTTCGAAGGCTTTGGTGTTGAGGCGGAAGACTATTCCAAACACTGTCTGGTGATTCGCCCGGGCAGCCATATGATCACTACCTTCCCCGGCCTGCCGGATGATGGCATGACCGTCACCTTTGACCGGGACATGGCTCTGTCCAGAGAAGACATGCACTTCCTGACCTGGGAGCATCCCATCGTTGCCGAAGGCATGGATATGGTGCTGACCAGCGAGCTGGGGAATACCTCTGTGGCTTTGCTCAAAAACAAAGCACTGAAGCCCGGTACTATGCTGCTGGAAGCAATTTACGTAGTAGAAACCAGTGCCGACCGAACCCTGCAGCTGGACCGCTACCTGCCAGCCACACCGATTCGCTGTCTGATCGACCCGGGATTCAATGACCTGTCCGAAAAAGTGGCGTTTGATACCCTGAACGCCCAGCTTCAGCCTTTGAAACGGGGTGTTGCCAAGAAACTGGTGAATGCCCAGCGGGCACCTTTTCTGGCCATGCTGGATAAAGCCGAAGGTTATGCCAAAGATCGGGTACAACCCATCGTTAATCAGGCCTGCCAGAACCTGCTGACCGATGTAACTGAAGAGATCAAACGACTGGCGGCGCTTAAAATCGTTAACCCGAACGTCCGTGGTGAAGAGATTGAATATCTGAAAAACCGTGCAGCCCTGGGGCATCAGGCACTGCAGAAAGCGGTTCTTCGACTGGATGCTCTGCGAATTATGATTGCCGGTTGAGTCTCTGGGTCACTGCAAAAGCCATTCCGGCTTTTGCAGGTAGCGGGCAACGCTTATTGAAATAATGATGTTATTAAATAACAACTTCTTATTAGTAGCCCTGACTATTTACACCAGCCATTGAATTAATACCTCGACGTTTTTTCTGAATAGCTTTTGATAATGTCGTTAAGTTTTGGTAAAATTTCAATAAAAGCGGGCTCTGGAGTGAATTGATAATACTCAAATAACATCTGCATGGTTTTCTGGAAAACCACCAGGTTCCTACTACCAATAAAATGCTCAAGAATCGATCCAGTCAAGTAGGAGCGAGCACTATCTCGAAATATACCTTTTTTTATCAATCCTAATGTTTTGTCAATTTTGACATAATATTTATTTTCATTTGTCTGCATTAGCACTTCCATTTTTTTCAAAAGGTCAATTGCCTTACTCTTATCACTGTCATTGTAATCAGGGCTTCCTGGTTCAGCAAGTAACGGATCAAAAACCCCATCACAAAGGAATTTAATTGATTTATGCCATGACTCAAGATTATTTTTTGTTTCACGTGCAGCAGCTGCACAGTCAGAGTATGTACTACCACCGCAGTTTTTTTGGTTACATAGCAGACTAGACTCTTCGAGAATATACCTTCCAAAATTAACCATAGATTCTGAAGATCTTTTCATTTCACGTTTTTTCAATGTTGGGGGGGCTTCAGTATCTTCTTCAATATTTATTAAACGAGTTAGTTCTGAATTAAAATTTTCAACCAGGCTATTCAAGTGCTCAGGCAATTCAAAGCACTTGTATTTATCCAACAGCTTCCCCATTGGATGTATCGATACAGCCCCGGTCTCAGAGGAATCTTCAGCAAGGGCTACCCCTCGATCACGCAAGGATCTTTCAAATTCCACTATTTCACCAGGAAAATTCCTGTTTACAAACCGCAACATTTCTTGAATGGTTTTGCCGCGTCTGCCCTCAGGCAACAACTTGATATGATCTTGAAAGGTTTTAGAAACGGCATCAGTTAATAATGCTGAGCCGTCAGACCCCGACTCATTTGCGAAAGTATATAAGGCATTCTCGTTTCTGCCAGTAGTTGAAAGATGCATGTTAATGTTCTCATACTTTTATGAGTTAAAAGGTATTCAGGATTGACCATAAGATGGTGTCAATGCCGGATTTTTCTCTCAGGAAAAGCCTGCCAATAACGTCCTTAATTTTTCTACCCTGCCTGCTTTGAACAAGTGGCAGTGCCTGATTTGGTCAGACTCATTCCAAACGGGGATTAGTAATTATTTCATTACGATCTTTTTGACCAGTAGCCTTGCAATAAGTTCCAACTCTTTACGGCACAAAAAACATCGTTTTTTCACCAAAGACTTCCAAACAGGGCATACTGCTCACATCAGGCCAAAGACTGCCGGAGAATCTGCTTGTTCAGTGGAACCAGCACTTCATGGGCCTGACGTTCTGCAATTACAGCTTTTGCCGCCAGATCCTTCAGCTGTTCAAAGCGGGCCAGTGCAGAACCTTCCAAGCTCCACGGATCCACTTCCTTCACCAGTCACTGAATTAATAATTGAACCCAGTCGGCTTTTTCATTGCTGCATATATTTGGATAGATTCATAGAGGTCATTGGTAATTTCACCAAGAGGCCCTTCGTATGGTATGAAATGATAATAATCAAATAACCGCTGCAGGGTTTTCTGGAATACCATCAGGTTACCACTACCAATGAAATCCGTAAGAATTAAATTACTCAAGCGGGAACAAATATTTTCGCGTGGTGCATTTGTAGTTAAATATCTTAATATACTATCAATCTTGAAATAATCTTTTTTCCCAATATCATGCTTTAGACTTTGTATATCCTTCAGAGTGGAAAGTGCTTTATCCTTCTCTCTGGAATTGTGATTGGGTCCCTCTGGATTATCAAGTAACGGATCCAGCAATCCCTGACTAAGAACTTTTACCGAATTGTGCCATGCATCAAGCTTCTGCTGTGTTTTTACTACTGTTCCACTATCCGCGCGGGCTCTTTCACAATCCTGGTTAGTCCTTTTGTTAATATGCTTGCCAAAATCTTCCAATTGTTTTGAAAACCTTCTCGAAGCATCTTCTCTCAAGTATGAAGAAATTTCACTATCTTGTGAATATTTTATGAAATGTTTTAATTTAGTGTTAAATTCTTCCACCATACTATTCAAATTAGCAATTAATTCATGGCAATTATGATCAGCAACTAATTTTTCCATCGGACTTATCGATACAGCCCCGGTCTCAGAGGAATTTTCAGCAAGGGTTACCTCTCGTTTATGAAAGGGTTTTTGAAATTCCAATATTTCACCAGGATAGTGCTTTTTTATAAACTCCAACATTTCTTGAATAGTTTTGCTGCGTCTGCCCTCAGGCAACAACCTGATATGATCTTGAAAGGTTTTAGAAACGGCAGCAGTTAATAATGCTGAGTCAGCAGACGCCGACTCATTTGTGATGGTGTTGAAGGCATTCTCGTTTCTGCCGGTAGTAGTTGCAGGATACATGCTAGTGTTCTCAAACTTTTAAGAGTTTAAAGATATTCAGGATTGACCATAAGCTGCAGTCAATGCCGGATTTTTCTCTCAGGAAAAGCCTGCCAATAACTTCCTTCATTTTTCCACCCTGCCTGCTTTGAACAAGTGGCAGTGCCTGATTTAGTCAGACTCATTCCAAACGGAGATTAGTAATTATTTCACTACGATTTTTTTGACCAGCAGCCTTGGGATAAGTTCCAACTTTTCATACGATCAGTCAAAATACCTATGTGACTCAACCAATTCCCTTTTGATCAGGTTGCGAATTTCCCCTGCAAACTTTACGAGTACTTTAATACCAGGTGTATACCGCCACACTGTCGTTAGCCGTGTTTGTTTCCAGTATTACCAAATGCAATCTTTTCTGATTGCAAAGAAATTTTAAGCGTTCACCCTGCCAGACAACTATCCTGTCACAGCGGAAACCTGTGAATTAAGCCGTTGTCAAACTCACTGTTTTATTAATGACCTCTGGAGATTAATGATAAATAATTACCCTGTTGACCGTTCATATATCCGGTTTGACAACAACTTATCCTCCCCGCCAACTTTTCAGAGCCATTACAGAGAAAGCCCCGGCAGGTGGTCATTATACCGGGTGGCAAAAGTGACACTAACGGCCCTGGGGCTACTTTTCTCAACACAGCAACTCACACACAGCAGTGAAAGAAGGCAACTTTCTCTGCAAACCCAGCAAACCCTGCAAAGAGGGCTGCAAAGCCGTAATATCTCCCACCTGTTGGAATCTGATATCAAATCCTGGCTGAGCCGCTCCCTGGTCAACGTGGATAAAACCAGCCCTGTCACAGACATTTTTCTGCAGCACAATAACCATCACTCTATTCCAACATGCCTTGATAGTGATGAATCAGGACAGACAGATATTGATGAAATCTTACCCGACCTCAAGCATCTGTTTGATCAAACCTTCGACCAGACAATGTACACTGACGATAAATCCCCTCACATCAAACAGCATCACCACAAAAATTCAAAGGAGCATAACGCCGGGATGGGCTGGCTCTACCAGCTATCACCTGAACCACCCCAACGGTCCCAATGCCATTTTAACACCTCGTATGAATATACCAGCCAGAACACCTTAACAACGTCCACACTGAATCTGCTCACCACCCACCAGACATCGCCCACCGTCGTTGCGGTTATTGATAGTGGCATTATTCCGCACAGAGCACTTAATGACCGGATCGTACCAGGTTATGACTTTATCAGCGATCCGGAGTGTGCCGGGGATGGGAACGGTTATGACGACACCCCCACCGACGAGGGCATCTTCACGGGCTTATCGCGCCCCTGGCACGGTACAAGAATGGCTGGAGTTATTGCAGGAGCGTCCATCAATAAAGATGACGTTTCGCCATTGCAAAATATTATCAAGATTCAACCCATCCGGTATTTGGGCCGCCATAGCCGTTGCGGCGGAACACGTGAAGACTTCATCAATGCGTTAAAATGGGCTGCGGGAATGCAGGTTGCCGACGCTCCCCTTAATACTAATCCCGCCAAAGTCATTAATCTCTCAATTGGCGGAATGTGTGACTGTACGCCGTATGAGACACTGTTCAAAGCGTTATACCAGAGAAATATTACCGTTATTGCAGGTGCTGGCAATGAGGCAATACCAGCCAGCAATAGCAATAATTGTTATTCAAACTGCCCTCATGTCATCGCCGTTGGTGCGCAGTTAACAGAATCCTTGTTAGCCAGTTATTCCAACTTCGGCCCCCCCATCACCATTTCTGCCATTGTGGGTAAGGGAGTGACAACCACCTTCAATACCGGAAGGACAATCCCACTGGCAGATACATTCACCAAGTCGGACGGTACCAGTGCTGCTGCTGCCCTTGTTTCTCAGGCTGCTGCCTTGATGCACTCGGTGAACAGCAGGCTGACGCCCGATGACATCCGTGCAATACTGATGAACACCAGCCGTCCTTTTCAAGCACCTGACGGGTGTTACAGCACTTATTCGATAGCAACTCTTCCCGGCACTAAAAACAGCGTTTTTTTCACCAAAGACTTACCCAAACAGTGTACAAAAGCCCTCTGTGGCAGTGGGCATCTTGATATTGGCAAAGCGGTGGCCTTTGCCGCAGAAAAAGCGCTTGAACAATCAGGTGATCAATTAGGTAGTGAGTTCCAGTGGGCAGATGATCTTCCAACGATCATTTTTCATGGATCATTAATAATCATCCTGTCAGCTCTACCATTAATTCTTTTACTTGCTAATGGCCCGGAGGAAAAACTGCAAAAAATAACTTATAGGCCAAGGCAGATTACACCATCAGAAGTAGAAGCAGAAATCGAAGCAGAAGAGGCACCCCGTAACACTGTGAGTACTTCTGTTGTGATAATGGTAGATGATGGCATGATGCTTCGCAGCGGCAAACAATTGCAGCGTCCATCAGTCAATATCCCCAAAGGCATGCTGCTCAGGTCAGGTAAAAGACTGCCCGGAACTGACATTTAAGTAAGCGATCAACCTAATGAATAACCATCATATTGATCTGTCATATATTCGCTTTGATAACGACTTATCCCCCTCACCAACTTGCCAGAGCCATGTCAGAATAAGCCCCCGCAGATGGTCGATATACCGGGTAGCGAAAGTGACACTAACTGCCCTGGGGCTGCTTTTCTCGACACAGCGACCCGCACACGCCAGCGAAAGAAGACAATTTTCCCTGCAAAGCGGCCTGCAAAGCCGTAATATCTCACGCCCACCGGAATGTGATATCAGACCCTGGCTTACCAGCCCCCCGGTAAACGTGGTTAATGCAAGCCCGGTCAGCAACATTTTCCTGCAACACAATGGCTATCACTCTATCCCACCATACCTTGACAGTGATAAATCAGGGCAGGCTGGTATTGATGATATATTACCCGACCTCAAGCACCTGTTCGATCAAACCTTTGACCAAACCTCCAGCCAAAAAAGGTCCAGTGCGACTCGCGATAATGGTCCTCACGTAAAACCGCATCAGCACAAAAACCCAAAGGAGCATAACACCCGAACTGGAGGGCTCGACCAACTATTACCTCGACTACCCCAATGCATTTATGCAATCTCCCATGAAACCAGTCAGGATACCTTATCAACGCCTGCACTGAACCTGCTCACCAGCCTCCAGCCATCGCCGGTCGTTGTAGCGGTTATTGATAGTGGCATTATTCCTCACAGTGCACTCAATGACCGGTTGGTGCCGGGTTATGACTTTATCAGCGACCCGAAGTGTGCCGGGGATGGGAACGGTTATGACAACACCCCCACCCAAGAGGGAAGCTCCACGGATTTATTGTGCTGTTGGTGGCATGGTACAGAAATGGCCGGAATCATTGCCGGGACGTCGGTCAATAAAGACGATGTTTTGCCATTGCCAAATATCATCAAAATTCAACCCATACGGTTTTTGGGTCAAAGCAGCTGCTCAGGGACAGATAAAGACTTGATCAATGCGTTAAAGTGGGCTGCCGGAATACCAATTGCCGGTACTCCCCTTAATACTCATCCCGCTAAAGTCATTAATCTCTCTTTAGGCAAAACGGATAACTGCACCGCGCTTGAGACGGTGTTCGAAGCATTATACCGAAAAAATATTACGGTTATTGCATCTGCTGGAAATAAGGCAATGCCCGCCAGCAGTCATCGTCATGCAAACTGCCCTCATGTCATCGCCGTTGGTGCACAGGCCACAGCATCCTGGTTAGCCCCTGATTCCAACTACGGCCCACCCATTACCATTTCTGCCATTGTGGGTAACGGAGTTATCACCACCAGCAATACCGGAAAGACAACCCCATTGGCCGAGTCATTCACCGGGGTGGTTGGCACCAGCGCTGCTGCCGCCCTTGTCTCTCAGGCTGCTGCCCTGATGCACTCGGTGAACAGCGGTCTGACGCCCGATGACATCCGGGCAATACTGATTAATACCAGTCGTCCGTTTCAAAGACCTGTCTGGTGTTATATCCTTGATTCGCTCATAACGATTACCATCAACATGATAGAGACCGCTTTTTCTACCGGGAACTCATTTAAACGATGCACTAAAGACTACTGTGGTAGTGGGCATCTTGATATTGGCAAAGCGTTGGCTTTTGCCGCAGGACAGACGCTTGAAGAATCCGGTAATCAATCAGGCAGTGAGTTTCAGTGGAAAAAAGATCTTTTAATGATCGTGTTCAATGGATTCTTGATTGTGGCGATTATTTTAATTGCTTGTTACCCGAGAGAATTCAGGCGGCAAAAATTAGCCTATAAGCCCAGAAAGATAAAAACAACACCAGCAAAACAGGCAAGCAGTAACACAGCAGGCACTTCGGGTGTGATAACAACAGATGATGACACAATTCTTTCTGGTGGCAGACGGTTGCAACGTCCATCAGGCAACCCCCTCAGACGCATGCTGTTCAGATCAGGCAAAAAACAGCCCGGAATTGACGTTTAGTCAGAAATATTCGATTCCATTTGGCCAACTGCAACACAGCACAATGCCCAACCCTCAACAAAAGGGTCGGGCAAAGTTCCAACTTCAGAGAATCAAGCTCTGCCCATACGCATCAGAATTTCTTCCTTAGCCTGAAGGCGCTCCAATTCACGAAGCCCCTCTTGTTTCTGACGCATAAGCTCATTGAATTCCATTCGAGCCTGCTGGGCCAATTCAGAAGCAGCCTGCCTCTTCTCATTGGCCTCGATGGCAACCTGGGTTAATCGCTCAACCTCCTCAAGCATATGCGCTGGCGCATCTCCCAGATCAGAACCCGTTGCACCACGAGCCATAGCCTCCCGACGAATCTGCTTTTTCAGTGCAGCCAGCGCTTCATGGGCCTGACGTTCTGCAATTACGGCTTCTGTCGCCTGATCTTTCAACTGTTCAAAGCGGGCCAGGGCAGAACCTTCCAGGCTCCACGGGTCCACTTCCGGCAGCTCTTCAATATTGATGGTGGGTTCTTCGTAGCCTTCCTGGCGGGAGATATCCAGCATGGTGGCTTTCACCGCTGAAACCATCAACATCACCGCAATCACCAGCAGCGGCAGACCGCCTACAATCGCTGCCGTCTGCAAGGTGGCCAGACCACCCATAAACATCAGCACAGAAGGCATCAGCGACAGAGTGAATGCCCAGAACAGACGGTTCCAGCGCATGGGATCTTCGGTCACATTAGTCTGGACAACTGACGCGAGAATAAAGGAGATGGAGTCAAAGGTGGTCGCAGTAAAGATAATACAGAGCAAGGTGAACAGTACGATCACCAGGTAACTGAAGGGCAGCTGCTCAAGCACACTGAATATAGCGGTTGTTGCGCCTTCAGTATTGAGAATACCCACAACATCCAGTTGACCGGAAAGCTGAAGAGACAGACCGAAGTTACCCAGCACGATAAAGTACACGGCACACCCCAGGGAGCCACAGAAAATCGCACCGCCAACCATCTGTTTAATGGTTCGCCCTTTGGAAATACGGGCTACGAACAATCCCATACTGGGTGCATATACCAGCCACCAGGCCCAGTAGAAGATGGTCCAGTCCTGAGGGAAGTGGGTATCTTCAAAGGTACCATAACCACCGAAAGGTTCTGCCCAGGTGGCCATCACAAAGAAGTTGGACAGCATCCGCCCAATGGAGTCCAGACCCGTCTCCACCATAAACAGCGTAGGCCCCACCACCAGGACAAAAGCCAGCAGACCCAGGGCTCCCCAGAAGTTGATGTTACTCAACAGTTTGATACCACCATCCATTCCCTTGTACGAGGAATAGGCGAACAGTGCCGTACACACCATTAATACACCAATCTGGGTGCCATTGGTGGATGGAATACCGGTCAGGTAGGTAATGCCCTCATTGATCAACGGTGCCGCCAGACCCAGCGTGGTGGCAGCCCCACCGAGCAGGCCAAAAATAAACAGCACGTCAATCACCTTGCCCAGAGGCCCTTTGCTGCGGGCTTCTCCCAGTACCGGCATCAGGGCTGCAGATACCTTCAGCACCGGATTTTTGCGCACATGAAAAAAGTAGGCAATGGGAATGGCCGGAATCATATAGATGCACCAGGCAACAGGCCCCCAGTGGAAGATACCGTAAGTGGCCGCCCAGCGAACCGCCTCTTCACTGCCCGAGGCCAGCTGAAAAGGCGGTGACTGATAATAGTAGGCCCACTCAATACAACCCCAGTAGAGAATGCTGGCACCGATGCCACCACAGAACAGCATGGCCGCCCATGAAGTGGTCGAATACTCCGGCTTCTCATTGGCATCACCCAGCTTGATCTGGCCAATATCGGAAAATACCACGTAGGCCATAAACACCACGGCAGCCAGCCCCAGGCCCAGATAAAGCACCCCCATTGTGTCCGTCATAAAGGTTTTTGCGATGGCAATCCAGTGAGCGCCCTCATCCGGAAACAGTGCCAACGGTATAACCACCGAGATCAACAAAATAACCGCACCAAAAAAGGTCGGCTTATCAACAAGCTTAAAATGCTCTTCCATAATTTTTGGTCTTCAATATCAATAATAAACAGCCGTTGCAGCTGTGAAAACAATAGTTATCAGTTTTTAACAAAAAGGGACGTCAATTTTTTTCGGCTACATGTTCATGGTAAACATCCTGCCTGATATGCCATTCGAACCGGTCATTTATGCACCGGAGTTTTCGAAGAGATAATAAGCATAAAGACCTACAAAATCTACGGAAATATCCATTATTGTGCATATTGAATAGTTTCTGACACTCGCCTCATGTCGGGGGAGGGTTCCCGGATCGCTACAGGGCAGGTGCTCCCCGACTAACCTCGGCTTCGATATTCTTTGCTACGTTTATGTCACTGTCGTGATGAGTGTTGCACTCAGGATAATCACATTTACAGATAGACGACGTCAGATTTTTATTGACAAACCCACGGCAGGAACAACCATTGGAGCGGGAAAAGAATCGGCCTATCCCAACAAGAGTACAACTATTCAGCCTGGTAGTCTGCCTTACCGACAGTGATCTGGAATTATGTAATTATTTTATTATGTTCAGGGAACCCTCCTGTTTTTATTTTGTCCTACCAGATAAGCAAATAACGGTATGACTTATGATTCCTCCCTCTTCTTCTCTAACATCTTCGTACATTGCCGGTGCTGGCCAGTCGCCAACAGAGCCGAATCAGCCGGAATCTATCTCTGGTGATTCTGTTGAGCTAAAGTTGTCTTCTGATGATGATTTTTATCTCTTATATGTTGGCTCTTATTCTTCTCCGGGAACTTTAAAGCGAGAGACAATTGAACGATTAAACAAAGATCATCCGGGAATATTCAATGGTCTTGAAGATCCAGATGATTTATTCGAAGCTGACCCCATTAAATATCAACCATTGGCAAAGTTAATTCATGACACTCGATTCAGTGATCTTAAAACCATTTTGAACGCCAGGATTGGCCCCCCCTGTTGGTGCGCCGAGAAAATGCTTTATGGTGAATACCAAGGTGGCTTTTACAGTGTTGAGGAAGATTATGAAGGAACACAATGGGTTAAGGTTCATAGTGATCAGTATCAGCTTATGAAAAAAAACAAACAATTTTTTGCTCAACTGAGGGAATTTTTGTTTGATCAAAATATGAGTAATGATGATAAAGTTGTGAACTTACAGAAGCTTTTTCCTCCAGTCGACCAAAGAGGGGAAGATGTCAGTGTTGATCAATTACGTGAGAATATGGATTTACTTTTTCGCAATACTTTCAAGCAAGCTCAACAGCGAGCCATGAATTATGGCCTTAAGCCATAAATAAATTGTGACAAAAAGAAATGGCCATTGAACGACGGGTTCTATAGGTATTTTCAGACATCAGGGAAGTGCTGATGGCTTTATTCAATATAATAAGTAGTTAACCAAATGGAATCGTACTATCTGGCCAACTACTTAGCAGCGTCCATCCAGCTGTTACCTTCGGTGGGAACGCGGAAAACGCTATTTCTGACAAGGATATTTCTGGACACTCAACCACTGAGCATCCAGACAGCCATCAACCACGGTAAAAGTCAGCCTCACCCTCAGGGCGATTTTTAAACCGCCGATGAAGCCACATATACTGCTCAGGATGCTTACGAATTTGCTGCTCGACAAACTGGTTAACCTGCAGCGCATCCTGATAGTCATCACCGGAAGGAATCCCTTCCAGGGCACAATGCAGTTGAACCCGGTAGCCTTTGGCGTCAGCCAGGCGAGTCACCGTCATGGGAATCACTTTCGCCCTGCCCGCTTTGGCAAGGCGTGAGGTACTGGTAATGGTCGCTGCGGGAATGCCGAAGAAAGGCACATAGAGCCCATTTTTGATACCATAGTCCTGGTCAGGAGAGTACCAGACGGTCCTGCCCGACTTTAATGAGCGCAGCATGCCACGAACATCCTTCCTTCTCAGCAACTGGCTGCCGGGATCAAAACGGTGTCTTAAACGACGCTGAACGTATTCAAAAACCGGATTCCCATGCTCTCGATAGGTGGCATCCACACTGTGGCGCTGGGTAATCAGGCGACCTGCCAGTTCTATGGTAGTGAAATGCATAACCATCAGGAGGGTGCCATCATCAGACTCCAGGTTTTCCAGCCCTTGATAAGAAACGATGTTCTCCAGCCTGCCGGAAGGCCACCACCAGGCGATGGTGACCTCCATAATACCAATGCCGACTGACTCATAGTTTTTCTTCAGCAGTGTCTCTCTTTCAGCCTGGCTCAACTCAGGAAAACACTTCTCCAGATTCACCCGGGCAACATGAACACGGTCACCCGCTACATGATAAATGGTACGTCCAAGCCATCGTCCCAGTTGGAGAAGCCAGCGATAAGGCAATAGCGAAGGGATAACGGTAAGCCCGATCACCAGCCAGGTAAGCCAGTACTTCGGGTGCAGATAGGCCCGACGAAAGACGTCGTCTGCACGGGCATCAGCCTGCTTGTTAACATCAGGGTTTTGCGGCATATAGGTTAATTCAATACTTGTATCTGAACGTTGAGTTCTCTACGCTACACTCTGTTGTATAAAAAGCTGACCATTTAATCTGCTGACTCTCGTCATACAAAGCCGTTATACACAACCAGAGTTGTACTTTATGACCCTTCAACTGCAAACCGGTACTGCCGCTGCAGCTTTCAAGATGACCGGTGGTATTTATACACTGACTACTCTTGAATTGCATTCTACCAATCCCGCGGATATTACCAATCAGCTGGAGAACATGACGCGCAAGGCTCCCAAGTTTTTCCAGCAGACACCGGTCATCATCGCCTTCGACCAACTCAGCCCGGAGCAACCACCAATTGATCTTTACCAACTGCGCCATAGCCTGCAACAGTTTGGCCTGATCCTGATTGCTGTTCGTGGCGGCCAGGAAAGCCATAAACAGGACGCCATGATGGCAGGCATTCCCTGGCTCCCATCACCAAGGCAACGGAACCGGTCAGAAGAAAATTCTGCTGCTCATGTGGAAAGCCATGTGGAAACCAACGTAGTCATCATGCAGAAATCCCACACCGCCAGTCCCACTGCAGCAGAGAGTGCCAACCAGGCGCAAACATCATCAGTCATTCATAAGACCACACTTATAGAACATCCGATCCGCTCTGGTCAGCAGGTCTATGCCGAGGGCGATCTGGTCATTACCAGTCCGGTCAGTTCCGGTGCAGAACTTCTGGCCGCCGGTAATATACACGTCTATGGTCCATTACGCGGCCGGGCCCTGGCAGGTATCAATGGCAATACTGACGCCCGTATTTTCTGTCTGCAGTTTGAAGCCGAACTCATTTCCATCAACGGTCAGTATAAAATGCCCTCAGCAGCCAACAACAATGATCCTCTATGGGGCGGCAGTGTTATTGTATCCCTCGAGGCACAAAGCTTGCACATAAAGAAACTTTAAGAAATACTGGACAATAGTTCAGTTCTTGATTTATGACAGGATTTCACCTTGGCTCGTATTATTGTTGTGACTTCTGGAAAAGGTGGCGTTGGAAAAACCACCACCAGTGCTTCCATTGCAACAGGATTGGCTCTTAAAGGTCACCGGACAGTTGTCATTGACTTTGATGTAGGCCTCAGAAACCTGGATCTCCTGATGGGCTGCGAGCGTCGTGTTGTGTACGACTTTGTCAATGTAATTAACGGCGAGGCCGAGCTGCATCAGGCGCTGATCAGAGACAAGCGCACAGAAAACCTGTCCATTCTGCCAGCATCCCAAACCCGGGACAAAGAAGCCCTTACCCATGCAGGGGTTGAAAAAGTCCTGAACCAGCTGGCAAAAGACTTTGAATACATCATCTGTGACTCTCCGGCAGGTATCGAACACGGTGCCCTGATGGCCCTCTACTTTGCCGATGAAGCCATTATTACCACAAACCCTGAAGTGTCGTCTGTCCGGGACTCTGACCGTATCCTGGGTATTTTGCAAAGCAAGTCCCGCCGCGCAGTCGAAAACCTTGAACCCGTCAAAGAGCATCTACTGGTAACCCGCTACAATCCTGAGCGGGTAACACGGGGAGAAATGCTCAATATTCAGGATGTCGAGGAAATTCTGGCGATACCACTGATTGGTGTGATTCCTGAGTCCACCTCAGTCTTGAAAGCCTCCAACCAGGGGGTACCCGTCGTATGCAATACCGACAGTGATGCCGGTCAGGCATACAACGATGTGGTAGCGCGCTTCCTTGGGGAAGACATACCACACCGTTTTCTCGAACCCGTCAAAAAAGGGTTCTTACAGCGCATGTTCGGAGGAATAGGATGAGTCTTATGCAGCTATTCCGCTCACGCAAAGAAGATAACAGCGCCGCGATTGCCAAGGAAAGGCTGCAGATCATAGTAGCCCATGAACGAAGCAGCCGAAGTGGGCGTGATTTTCTGCCAGCCATGGAGCGGGATATTCTTCAGGTTATTCAAAAATACATAGAGGTCCAGCAGGAGTGTATTGACATCAAGCTGGACTCTCAGGATGGTTGTTCTATCCTCGAGGTCAATGTACAGCTGCCGAACTAGGAGGCTGACCGAGAATAGCGCCCGTCCAGGCGACCCCGTAGCGAGAATGGCAGAAAATTGGTCAAGAAAGTCGGAAATTTTTAGCGAATAGTGGTTCCATTTGCTAAGAAATTCCGACTTTCTTGACCAATTTGCTGCCACCGCAGTAGGGCAGTTTATTCCTGGACAACCTCTTGATCCCTCGTAAAATGAAGTCAAACATATTTTTTGTGAGATCACTACCTATCGCTTCAACCCGGTCAAAAACCCAAAAGCCATTTCCGACCTAGCCAACCGGCAGTAATGAGCGAACAGTTGACAATACCTTCAGTCACTATTTTTTGGGGCAGATTATGATAGTGATAGTTTTGAGTGCCAAGCCTGCCGAAAAATACAGACATTACATCATCACTGACTTCTGAGGCATATCGTATGGCGAGGGTACAAGCAAGATCAGCAGCTACAACACTGGCATTACAGCGGGCCAGCTCCCCAAGATTGGTTGCAAAAAAAAATCCACCATATACAAGTATGCACGCCAACACCGTTCGATTGTGCAGGGTTTTGTAGAATTGATCCTTCAATGCACTGGTAAAACTGCCGTCAGGAGTCACTTTTGGTAGAAAAAAATTTTCCCTGCACATGGGGCAACGTGTGTTCCTTTCTCGCCATTCGATAATGCATGAACGACCGAAGGCATGCCCACACTTCAGGGTAGATAATGCATGGTCAGGCTCTTGGGAAAAATCCTCAAAGCAAATGAGGCAAGGGTTTTCAGCAGATGTTTGAGGGATCATGTTTATTTCATTCATTTGGGTAAATTCATTCGTATTATTCTTTTTAGACAGAGCAATCAACAACAAGTTCATACAGCCACTTACTTTAGTGGGCTCAGGCAGCATTATCCAATTCTGAAACAGGTCAGTTTCAACAATGAAATAAAACCTATCTTTGTAGTAAGATCACCGCTTACATTGCAAGGTAGCGCCATGAGCAAAGAACACTTTAATCAGGAGCTTATCCAGTTCCTCAATGCTTCTCCGACCCCTTATCATGCAGTAGCCACCATGGTGGCCAAGCTACAGGAAGCGGGCTTTCAGCCATTGAGTGAGTCCGAATCCTGGTCTCTCAAAGAAGGCGGTAAATATTACGTAACCCGTAATGGATCGTCCCTCATTGCCTTTACCATGGGCAAACCTGAGCTGGGTGCCAGAATGGTAGGAGCGCACACCGACTCGCCCTGCCTGAAAGTAAAACCACAGCCAGAGTTAAATAAGCACAGCTATTTTCAGCTGGGTGTTGAGGTTTATGGTGGCGTCCTGTTAAACCCATGGTTTGACCGTGACCTTTCCCTCGCTGGCCGTGTCCAATACCTCAACGATCAGCAACAGCTTTGCCAGCAACTGATCAACTTTGAGCGTGCAGTCGCCATTATCCCCAGCCTGGCCATTCACCTGGACCGCGAGGTCAATAGTGGCCGTGCCGTCAATCCACAAACCGATATCCCACCGATCCTTTTTCAACTGGCCGATGGCGAAACCGTCGATTTCCGTGAACTGCTGAAACAAGAGCTGATACGTCAAGGACACAGCGACTGTCAGCAAGTGATGGAATACGACCTCTCTTTCTATGACACCCAAAGTGCTGCCGTTATTGGCCTGAACGGTGACTTTATCGCCAGTGCCCGCCTGGATAATCTGCTCAGCTGCTATGTTGGTCTGGAGTCTTTGCTCAATCATCAGCCATCAGACGCCACAGCCCTGTTGGTGTGCAATGACCATGAAGAGGTGGGCAGTGTCTCAACCACCGGAGCCCAGGGGCCTTTCCTGAAGAGTGTACTGGAAAGAATGTATGGTACCGGTGAGGCACTGACCCGGGCCATGAACCGCTCCATGCTGATTTCAACGGATAATGCCCACGGCATCCACCCCAACTATGCCAGCAAGCATGACGAGCATCACGCACCGAAACTGAATCACGGGGCGGTCATCAAAGTCAACGCCAACCAGCGCTATGCCACCAATGATGAAACCTCAGCACTTTACCGCACCCTTTGCCAGGCCAGTGGCAGCAAAGTTCAGCACTTTGTTACCCGTACCGATATGGCCTGTGGTAGTACCATTGGCCCACTGACCGCCGGCGTGCTGGGCGTACGCACACTGGATCTCGGGCTGCCAACCTTCGGCATGCACTCAATCAGAGAGCTGGCCGGGAGTGAGGATGCCTTTGAACTCAGCAAAACCCTGGCCCATTTTATGACCCTGGCCCAACTGCCATTTACTGAATAATTGATCATCAGCTGGCTCTTGAACGAGAGCCAGCAAACTTCTCCGGACATCTCGTTTTATTGGCAAAACACAACGCGAAGCCCCGTCATACGTACAATTTCAGACTCCAATTATCCGGCCGATATTGCTAACCTCGATCATGTCATCAGACCAGCCAACATTGCAGGCAACCTCATGAAACCCGAAGCCAACAACCGGCCAACACTGCGCTCAATCTCAAACTCCAGGAACGTCTTTTCACTTCATCGCAGTACGATTAATTCGGTCAAGCCGTTGCTAAAGGCTTCTGCAACACTGCCTGTGACAAAGTCATTTGATGAAACTGGCGGCTATATCAAAGGTTATAATTGACCTTTACACCACCTTGAAGCAGCTGCATATTATGGACACAGCAGATCTTCACCTGTGTCCAATCATCTCTATACTGCAAACTCCCCACACCGGCTCTCCTGCCAAATGAATCATTGATTTTTTTCAATAGCCTTGGTGGAATAGCACTTACCCAAACATTTTACCGGCCAGGTAATGGCCTTATTTACCTGAGCTGTTCAGAATATGAAAGCTCAACGGCTGTCATCCGCCATGTGACTGTATTATGCTGTATTCATCCTTACAGGATATTCAAGAGTTCAAGATCCTGAGCGATGACTTGAGTAATGGAAAGAGTCTTATCCGTTAGGTTAGCCAGGAAGGCACACTTCAACAGACAGAATGACACGGAGCTAACGCCTCTATGATATCGAAACTGCAGCCAGCCAAAAGAATGAGGCTGTTCTTTTCAGCGCTGCTTTTCACAGCACTTCTCTCAGGCAATCTCGCTCAGGCCGTCGATAAGGACATCAGCCAGCCAGTACCCACCCTGATGCCCAACCTGCAACAGGCCATTGCCAGCGTTCATGTGGTACAACTGCTTTCAAGAAGCCACTACCGAAAAATCCCCCTTGACCAGAGCAATATGGAAAAGGTGTTTGATCGCTATCTTGATCGACTGGACCCAAACCGCAGCTTCTTCCTGCAGGCAGATATCCAGGAATTTGAGCCCTATCGGAAAAAACTGGGAGACTCTCTGAAAAGCGGTGACCTCAACCCCGCCTTCGCCATCTTCAACCGCTACCGTGAGCGGGCGGAAGAACGCGCACGCTTCATGCTTAAACAGTTAGAGCTGGGCATTAACAACCTGAACCTCAGGAAAAATGAAGAGCTGGTGATTGAGCGCAAGGATGAACCCTGGCTTACCAGCAAGCAAGCCCAGCAACGGCTTTGGATCAAGCAGTTTAAAGACAGCGTATTAAGCCAGAAGCTGAACAATAAAACCGACGAAGAAATTATCAATCAGCTGCGCAGAAGAAACACCAACCTGCTCCGCAGGCTGCACCAGAGCAAAAGCGAAGATGCCTTTCAGACCTACATCAACGCCTTCGCTGGTATTTACGACCCTCATACCCAGTACTTCTCCCCCCAGACGGCGGAAAACTTTGATATCAACATGAGCCTCTCTCTTGAGGGTATCGGTGCCGTACTCTCTGCAGAGGATGAATACACCAGGGTAGTCAGTGTTGTCCCCGGCGGCCCTGCAGAGAAAGCCGGGCAGCTGAAACCCGGTGATAAGATCGTCAGCGTTGGCCAGGGCAAGAAAGGCATCCTGGAAGATGTGGTGGGCATGCGTCTGGATGATGTAGTCAAATTAATTCGCGGTGCCAAACACACCCTGGTACGCCTGGAGATTATTCCCGGCAGCAGCAATGACAGCAGCACCCGGGTTTATGAGATTGTCCGGGACCGGGTCAAACTGGAAGAGCAGGATGCCGCCAGTAAAATCATTGAAGTGCCCATGAATGGCAAGACCAGCCGTATCGGGGTGATCGAGTTACCCACCTTTTATATCGACTTCAAGGCTGCCCAGGCCGGTGACCCTGACTATAAAAGCACCACCCGTGACGTCCGCAGGCTCCTGGAAAAATTAAAGAAAGAGAAAGTGGATGGCCTGATTATCGATCTTCGCGGTAATGGGGGCGGTTCACTGCAAGAAGCCAATGAGCTGACCGGTCTATTTATTGATAAAGGGCCTACCGTAGTCGTCCGCAATAACCGGGGTCGCGCTGAGCGACAGGAAGACCCGGACTCAGAGCAGCTCTACGAGGGCCCCATGGTGGTGATGATTGACCGCCTCAGCGCTTCCGCTTCAGAAATTTTTGCCGGGGCCATGCAGGATTACGGGCGGGCGCTGATCGTTGGCAGCCAGAGTTACGGCAAAGGTACCGTGCAAAGCATCCAGCCACTGAACCATGGGCAGCTGAAACTGACGCTGGCCAAGTTCTACCGGATTTCCGGCCAGAGCACCCAGAATCGTGGCGTTATTCCCGATATCATCTTCCCTTCCCTCTACGATGGCCGGGATATTGGTGAAGACACGCTGCCGGATGCACTGCCATGGGACAATATCTCACCGGTATCCTACAGACCTTACGCCAATTTAAGCCCTTACCTTCCGGAGCTACAGAAAAAGCATGAATTCCGCACCCGTAAAAATGCTGATTTTGTTTACCTCCATGAGATGAAGGACTATTTCGAACACTATGAAAATCAGAAAAAGGTTTCCCTGAACCAGGAAAGACGACAACTGGAACTGCAAACCATGCGCAGCCAGCGACTGGCCATTGAAAATCGCCTGCGGAAATCCAGAGGCCTGGCATTGCTGAACAATCTGGATGAGCTGGAGGAGATTAACAACCAGGAACAGGAACAGAAGAAAAAAGATAAAGAGCCTGATGCCTTCCTGAAGGAAGCGGGTGTCATCCTGACCGATATGGTGAAAGCCAGCAACAATAAGCGGCTCTTTACCCGTCGTTCCGGCTAAAAGTCAGCATTGATGAACATGCCCGCTCTTGCGGGCTTTTTAATGCTAAGTAGCTGGCCATATGGAATCGAAATTTCTGGCTACCTGGGCTGGTACTATGCGAGGCACAACGGAGGGAGCATAGCCGTAGCTATGTGACCGGAGTTGTAACGAAGCACGACTGCCTGGATGCAGGAGCTAGAGCAACGCAGGAGCAGTTGCCGGGAGTGCCGGCACAAGGAGTCAGAAATATTCGATTCCATATGGTTAGCTACTTAAGCACAATCCCCTTGCGCCAACATAGCTGTCGCCTCTCCTGAATTTAAAAACCTGAACAGAGGGCGGCCAGTGAGTGATCAATGGCCCGCTATTCAGAAGAGTTCAAAGAGCCCATCACTCAAAAGATGATGCCACCTGACTGGTTTGAAAATTATTATGCACTAAAAATTTCAACACACTACACTAGCTCCTGCATCCATGCAGTCGTGCGGCGTTATAACTCCGGTCACATAGTTAAGGCTATGCTCCCTACGTTGTGCCTTGCATAGTAACTGCCCACGTAGCCAGAAATATACGATTCCATTTGGCGAACTACTTATCTGATCAGTCTTTTGACATCAGGTTTCAGGAAAATATCAATCGGGGTGGTGAAAGCGGGCTTGACAGTGGAGTCCGCTATAGAGTCAGCGGCATGCAAAGAGGATAAGCAATGTCAGGCGTTTTTTCCGCACATGAAGCCATCATGGAAATGTTAGTTCTGCAATCTGAACGGGATATTGCAAAGGGCCTGAAAACGGCAATCCTGGTATCAGGGTACCCGGGGTCACCACTGGGCGAAGTGGATTCGGCGCTGAGAAAAAACCATGAAAGACTTCAACGTCACCGGATTCATTATCTGCCAGGTGTTAACGAGGAACTGAGTGCTACCGCTTTGATGGGTTCCCAGATGGCGGCCTTGTACCCGGGAAATGATTATGATGGGATCCAGGGGCTGTGGTTTGGGAAGTCTCCCGGTGCCGATCGCTCCGGTGATGCCTTCAGGCACGGAAACTACGCCGGTGTCAGCGAATACGGAGGCGTTCTGGTTCTGGTGGGAGATGATGCCACCTGCTCATCATCGGCACTGCCTTCATGTTCAATTATTACCTTATATGACAATTGTATGCCGGTATTGTGTCCGGGAAATCTCCGGGAACTGATTGAATTTGGACTTTTCGGCTTCGAGCTGTCCCGTTATTCCGGTCTCTGGGTTGGGATAAAAGTGTCGTCTGTTATCGGTGGTTTAAGCGAAACCCTGGATTTTTCCATGCCTTTTCCGGTTATCAGCAAACCAGAGCCCGGAAACCCTGAACAGCTATTGGTACCGAGAGTCACATCCAAATTGTTGCCTCCCGGGACCATGCGTGTGGAACGTGACATTCATACTCATCGCGAAGCGAATGCCATCGCTATGGCAGCGGTCAACGGGCTGAACCCTATCACTTGCTGTGATGAAGAAAAGGCCAGGTTGGGCATCCTGGCTGCCGGGGAAACCTACTATCACCTGATGGCCGCGTTTGCACTACTTGGCCTGAAGCAACAGGATCTCCAACAGTACAACATTCGGCTGCTAAAGTTGGGTATGGTCTATCCATTGGATCCGGACATCATTATTCGCTTTTCCAATGGCCTGGAACGACTTGTAGTGATTGAAGAGAAACGGGGGTTTATTGAGTCAGGGGTTAAGTCCATTCTTTATTCCCAGTCAAATAGCCCTGTCGTTTGTGGTAAGCAGGATGAATACGGAGCCTATCTATTCCCCCCCTGGGGAGGGCTGGATGCAGAAACTATTGCCGTTGCCCTTGAACCCTACCTGCAGTTATGGAGTACCGCCAGTACCTGGCTATCGCCTGTCGTGAGGCCGGATTATGTCGGGCAGGGGCCACAGAGATTACCCCATTTTTGTCCCGGTTGCCCCCACAGCCGTTCTACCCGATTGCCTGCAGATGCCCTGACTGGCCTCGGTGTTGGTTGTCATGGTATCCAGGCCTTGTATTCAAACGACATTGGAAGTATGACCCAGATGGGAGGAGAGGGTGTCCAGCTGGTTGGTATGTCTCCATTTCTGAATATCCCGCACCAGTTCCAGAATATAGGCGATGGTACGTTTTTTCACTCTGGTTCCCTGGCGATAAGACAGGCCGTTGTGGCCAATAGCAATATTACCTTCAAGCTGCTTTATAACAGCGCTATCGCCATGACAGACAGTCCGTTGCCGAAAGAAAATATCTCGCCCCCTGTGCTGGTCATGATGCTCTATGCTGAGGGAGTCAGGCAAGTAGCAGTGGTCAGTGATGATATCCGGCGCTATCAGGACAAGCTGGATCAACGAACAATGGTTGGAATGGCTGACGATCTGGATACTGTCCAGACTCGGTTAAGTCGTATCAAGGGGGTTACGGTGCTTATTTATGATCGTACCTGTGCCCTGGCCAGACGAAGAGATCAGCAAAACAATAACACGCCGCTGGACTATGTATATATTAACCAGCAGTTGTGTGAAGGCTGCGACCAGTGTGTTCTTGAGTCAGGTTGTCTTAGCCTGCTGCCGGAGGATACTGAATTTGGCCAGAAACTGAAAGTGGATCAGGCCAGCTGTAACCACGACCTGGGCTGCATAAAAGCGCTTTGCCCTGCATTGGTGACCATTAAAAATGGTCGTCGAACGACGTTTACATCTTCGCCCCTGACCCGTGATATCCAGATTGCTCTGCCCGATCCCATAGCAAAAAGCGGTACCACCAACCTGTATATTACCGGCATGGGAGGCACCGGAGTGACCACCATGGGGCAAATTCTGGCCAGCGCCGCATCGGCCGATGGTAAATTCGTCTCTCTGGTCAATAAAAAGGGGCTAAGCCAGAGGGCAGGAGTGGTTGGCTCACATTTGAAGATTTCCGAGGCTCCCGATATCAGCAGCCCAATCATTGTTCCGGGCAGTGCGGACGCTTATATTGTGCTGGATGTATGGTCTGCTTTAGAGGCTGACTCATTAAAGTTGACCTGCGTTGACAAGACCGTTGCCGTGATATCTACGGCCAGGTTTTCATCGCTTAATTTACACAACAATGTATTGATAGATAAAATGACGATTGCTGATGCTGTGGATGCCATACAGGAAAACACTGATCGAGAGCGTAATGTCAGTTTCGATTTTTGTGAACTGGCTGAGCTGGCATTTAACCGGAGAGAGTTGGCAAATGTTATTATTCTTGGGACTGCATACCAGCGGGGAATTATCCCATTAGCCAGATCATCCCTGGAATCGGCTATTGTTGAGGCCCTCGGTGATGGTATTGCTGTCCGACAGGCATTTTGGCTGGGGCGAAAACTGTGTCTTGACCCGGATGCACTATTCAAATCGGTTGCATCTGTGAAGGGTACAGCCAGCAATATTTATGACCGCTTCTTGTTGCGTATCAGGGAGTTGGAAGATTATCAGGATACTCACTACGCCAGAAAATATCAGGATTTTGTGCACCGAGTGTTGGCTGTTGATGAATCAATGGGGCACACGGAACTCAGTACGGCGGTGATTCTGAATTTATACCAATTGATGGCCAGCAAGGACGAATATGAAGTGGCCCGTCTTTACCTTAAACCAGACTTTCAGACTGGGGTGAAGCGAATGTTTGGCCACAATGCAGAACTTTCTTACCACTTTGCCCTGCCCTTTAGCCAAAAGAAATTCCAACTGCCATCATGGGGTAAATGGTTCCTTAAATTACTAAGATATTGTCGTTTTTTGCGAGGTTCGCGGTTTGATATTTTTGCCTATAGCAACATTCGCAAACTGGAAAAAGAGGCACTGGCGCAGTATCAGTCGATTATTAACCAACATTTAGACTTTATCACCCACGACAACTATAAGGTTATGGTCGAATTCGCCCAATTACCTGAACAGATTCGGGGGTACGGCCAGGTAAAAATAAACACCATCACCGCATTCCTGAAGAGAGCGGAACGTTTTGGCTTTGTCAGTCGAGAAAGAATACCGACACGACACTGGGGATACTAGCCCGGATATTTCATAGGAAAATAATATATTTTTAATTGATTATCTGACAGTAATTAATAGGTGACTTATATTGGAGTGTCGTTGTTTAGGGAAAAGGCAAACTGGAAGATACCACTGATGCTTGTGCCAACCGTGGTGTGAATTTGCCTTCCATTTCCCTTGGTTAATAACGGGCATGGGGGATATGTTTAATGCGCGAGTTTTTCAATGGTCAGTTTTCTGCCGGTTTGGTCGCCATGGGGGGTTATCTGCCTGGTAAAAACATCAGGGAAAGGGACGCTTCCCAGTTGCCCGCCTATCTTGCGGAGCAGACTCGCCTGCACCATGATTATTTAAAACCCATCTCGGCAAATGGCTTGCTGCCGGGAACCGTAGAAACGAATTATGACGGGTGGCAAAGTCAGCCATGGTACAAGGCGTGGTTTGATCGTCTGCCGGATAAAAAGAGGAGTAATCCGTTTGAAGGGATTGAAACTCGTTGCCGCGTACCGGTAGACCCGGAATCCAGAGCTAACGCTATCCGGCCCCATCCGATGCTATCTTCTGATGCCGAGACTCTAGCCGGTGCGCTTGCTCTCTATAATGCAGGAATGGATCAGAGCATGGTTGACTTGCTGATGGTCAGTTCCCTTATGCCGGACCGGCATGTTCCCCTGAATGCTTCACTGGTTCAACATAAACTCAAACTGCCCAACGCTGGTGCCTATAACATTGATACCTGTTGTTCCTCGTTTATTACTATGCTGGAAATGGCAGTACTCTACGTGCGTTGTGGTTTGAAGCGCAATGTGATGATTATTGGCAGTTCTATTGATTCACATATTAGCGATAAATCCAATTACTACAGTCCGAATACCGGTGATGCGGCTGTCGCCGGTATTGTATCCAGGGTGGACGATGGATACGGGTATATTAGCTCACACTCAATCAGCCAGGGAGTTCGCCATGCTGCCATTGTCTTTCAGCGTCGTAGGCCCAAGCTGTCTGCTATTACCTCGCAGGGGCCCGATTTTGAACAGGAATTTGTTACCTTCAACGACCCGTCACTCTGCAAGGAAATTGCCGAAAATAGCCGGGATGACATAGTGAATGTTGTTGATGGAGCCTTAGGCAAGGCTGACTACAGCCGTGAGGATATTGATTTTCTTGTTGCCCATCAACCTGTTCACTGGGCGGGCAATGCCTGGCGAAAGGCGCTCGGTGTTCCTGCCGGTAAATTCCATGAAACATTCCGGCACTACGGGAATATCGCCGTTGCGTCGGTAGCTGTTAATCTCCTGGATGCGCTGGAAAAAGGTAAAGTGAATTGCGGTGATAATGTTGTGATGGTGTCGTCAGGTGTCGGTGAAAACCATAGCGCTTTATTGCAAAAAATCTCACCCCGTCTTTTGCAAGTCAATGGTTTGTGAGCATCGCTTTGTTGATCAACTTGATGTTGGATGAAAGCGGAGATATTTATGGCTGTTAATATCCTTGGTGTTGGTGCCTATTTACCAGAGAATACTGTCAGTAATAATGAGTTCGATTACAAATCCAGGGGGGTGACTGATGAGTGGCTGCTAAGCGCGGGAATCAAAAACAGGCGATTTGCCAGTAGTCATACTGATTATATTGAACTGGCTTACCATGCATCGCGCAGGGCCATTACACAGGCGGGCCTATCTGTTGACAATATTGGCTTACTGATTTTGGTTTCCAGCACTATTAATGGCGAATGTATTATCCCGACAGGTATCGCTGAATTAAAAGATAGGCTGAAACTCGGAAATTGCCTATATCTGCATATGCTGGAATCTTGTAATGGTGTCATCCAGGCAATGGAGTTTGGGACTTATGCAATCGAATCCGGACAGACTGACAATGTATTGATTGTCTCCAGTGAGACATTTTCCAAACTACAGGACGATACATCTGAAGCATCCATGAAAATTACTATGAGTATGGGGGATGGCGCAGGAGCGATTATTTTAGGCGTAGATAGTCAACAAAATGGCCGGATTGCAGCACATATAATCAGTGATTCCAGGTTTCAAAGTGGCCTGGTCATGCAGGTTAATGAAAACATTAAAGACAACAGGGCCAGTAATAAAATCAGTTTCAGGTTCAGAGAATTGATGTCGAAGCCTGAACCCCTTATGCCTGAAGGAGTTTTTGATAAGCTAAAGATTTTATCGACTGAAATGATATCGGATGCAATAAATAAGGCGTTGGCAAAATCAGGTTTGAGTGATAATGAGATTGATTTTTTTATTCTACATCAACCAAATAGAGCATTTCTTGAATCCTGGAAGGAAGCACTGGGTATTCAGCAGAATAAGACGGTAGATACTTTAGAAGAATATGGAAATGTATCCTCCGCTTCGGTATTGATCAACCTGACGATGGCTTATCAGCTAAATAAGATACATTCAGGTGATACCATAGTGATGGCTTCTGTGGGGGAAAATAGTGCGGGTTGCAGTATCTGGACATGGAGTAATGATAAAAAGCCTGAAAATTATTTACTTAACGAACAGCCCGTGACGTTTGCAGGGCAGTTAATTAACTCAAGAAATTATACGACTAATGAATTGCGGGAAAGATTTATATTGCCTGACTCGGAAGTTGCCCGAAAGCCCGGTGAGTTTTTCACTCAGTATGTTGCTAATATGGCGGTTTTTGAACAGGTTTCCACTGTTGATGCATTTGAATATGTCAGCGATATCAGGAACCTGGAAGAGTGGACGATGTCCATACAAAATCTGCGGATTGCCAAAGATGATATCTATGAGGGAGACGAGTCATTGGCACCTGCTGGCAGGGTCTTTTTACGTTGCCTTGTTTGCAGGGAAGAGTATCGAATCAATTGGCTGGTAGGGCATGACAATCCTGATGATCTCTGGATGGATTACCAGTGCCAGTTGTTGGATGCTCAACCGTTGCTTGGCAGGCCTGGTTCTGTCTTGTTATGGATAACTTATGGCCATGCCCGGTATTTAAATGATCCTTTGTATGCAAAAGCGTTTGGCTTAATGTATAGCGCCCATAATATTGAGATTAATAATTTAAAGAAAATTCTCGAAGATAGATATGCCAAATAATCAAGAAGTATCCCAGGAGACTACAGGCGTTATGAGTGTTCCAGATAAACGCGGAAGCGTCGTTCTTATCACTGGCGGTACATCAGGAATAGGAAGGGCAACAGCCCTTGCTTTTGCCAGAAACAAGTCAACGGTGCTGGTCTGTGGCAGGCGTGAGGATGCCGGGGAACAAACGGTTGATGCCATTCGTCGTCTGGGCGGTAACGGAATGTTTATTCGGGCGGATGTTTCCGATCCGGATGAGGTTCGGTCGATGTTTGCTGTTATCCGTGACCAGTACGGAACCCTCGACTGTGCATTCAATAATGCTGGCAACCATTGTATTCCCAGGCCGCTGACAGATACCTCCACGGCAAGCTGGAATGCGACTATTGCAACGCATCTGACCGGAACCTGGCTGTGCATGAAACATGAACTGGTCATGATGAGCGCCTGTAGTCGGGGTGTGATTATCAATATGTCATCAGTTACAGGCTTGGCGGGGACGTCGGGGTTGTCCGCTTATACCGCGGCCAAACATGCAGTGATTGGCTTAACAAAAGTGGCGGCACTGGAATATGCCACACAGGGAATTCGGATCAATGCACTGGCCCCGGGTGGGATCTTGACCAATGTTACGGCCTCGTTGTCAGATGAATGTCGTCAAGCCCTGGCCGACTTTCATCCGCTAAAGAGACTTGGAATGCCTGATGAGGTCGCGAATGCGGTGGTGTGGTTATGCTCAGATGAGGCATCGTTCATTACTGGCAACATCTTTACCATTGATGGCGGGGTTACTGCCGGTTATACACCCTTCTAGTTGCTCAGGCATTTTGCCATTAAGGGTTTAATAGCTCGGCATTAACAGTTTTTTGCCAATTTTAGTATGCTGTGGCAATGATGCTGCCATAGCGTGTCAGATACACAAGCGTAGTCTTCTTCAGATAAGGCAGTTTCCAGTCGTGACAGTGCATGATGAATAACGATTGATTCCGAGAATGGGTTCGCTAATAAATCTTTCAGCTCTGAACGCTGACGGAAAGTGTTGATCTGATGATAAATGCTGACAATATCCCCGGGATGACAAGCTCTGGTTATAGTCATCACCGGTTCTGAAGTTGTCTTGTCCTCCTGCATATTGGTATATACCTGGTCTGCAATAACACAAAGCCGTAAATTACCAAGGCGTTTCAAATCCTGAAAGCTCAGTTCGCCTTGTTTAACCGGGAATTCATAACCTTTCAGTGTACCTATTGGATCATTAACGGATGAATATAGCAGCGATTGGCCAAGTCTCAGAAAATAAAGAGCTGAAAGAGGAACGCTATAAATATCAGTAAAAGAAAACTGCATAGTACGCGCTATGGTTTTATGGCTATTTTCATCCAAAAAGTTATAAATGGCTATCGCCATCAGGCAAATATGGTTTCTGTATGATTGGTCAAGCTTGCTATTGTTGGCAAGATTATAAATTTCCTGAATAAATGCACTCGTGTATTTTTTCAAATTTTTATAATAAATTGCTTCCATTGCTAAAACATTAGGATTTTTTAATCGATTAATCTGATGTTTCGTCAACAAAGCCGATATTTTTGTTTTATCCATGCTGGATAGCAACACCATTTCACTGAATTCTTCCAGCTTGTTAACGCTATCCTTACTATACATGTCGTCTAGTTCAGAAGGCTTGATAAGACGCTTTGCCAGATCCTTGAAAAGCACATCAGCTACGCCATCTGAGCGGGGATCAATTTTCAGGTTGTCCTGCTGCAGATCGCCGGGGTCAAGTACAGATGCGGATCTTTCCCCAAACGCTGCACTTTTTGCAGCAGCCGTATTAAGTGAAGCATCTTGCTGGTTGTTATGACCAGGGATGAAGTTAGCTAATGTCGATGACAACCCTGAAAAATTATCCATTACCGATATACAACCGAGATTCAGCACCTGTATAAAGTTTGACATCCTCCCACCACTAAGCGGATGGACGCCTCACCACTTGCGATTATAGTGGGGGATTCCTTCTGCAAGACACCCATGCCCGAGCGCAGTTTTCCCCTTACCAGTAAGTAGCTAACCATATGAAATCATATATTTCTGACTCCTTGTGCCGGCACTCTGCTTCGTTACAACTCCGGTCACATAGCTACGGCTATGCTCCCTGCGTTGTGCCTCGCATAGTACCAGCCCAAGTAGCCAGAAATATTCGATTCCATATGGCCAGCTACTTAACGGGGAAAACCTTATTCGACAATCTGTTCTACTTTTCAGATTGCTTAATAGCCGGTGACAGTCATGCCTGAAGAAGAGTTTATCATTAATGTCTTTTGCCTGATTAATGATTTACTCCAATGGAAACATCCCCCAGAACTTCAGCAAGACTGGACCGGGAAAGCTGCCCCTGCAACTGCCCATCGTCATCAACAACGGGGAGGGGAAAGTCGGTGTCCAGGGTATCGGGAATAACGGACTCCAGTATTGAGTCTGCCTGAATAGTCGGCACCGTCTCAATCAATATCGAGGTGACCTTCTTGTGACTCCCCTTCTGCACGGCCTGCTCAAGGGTCTGCTGAAGAATCACACCCTGATAGCCTTCATCATTAACGTAATAGCCAAAGTCTTCAGAGGTCTTTTTCATCTGACTCAAGGCCTCATCAATGGTTTCCGCGGTAATGCGGCAGGCCGGAGGTTTCATCACCGTTTCTACGGTCAATGCCCGGGCACGGTTAACATCCTTAACAAACGCTTCCACATAATCCGTGGCCGGATTCAACAGAATATCTTCCGGAGCCCCCTGCTGGACCAGCTCACCGTCTTTCAGAATGGCAATGCGATCGCCCAGCCTCAGGGCTTCATCCAGGTCATGGGTAATAAAAACAATGGTTTTCTGGAGCTTACTTTGCAGCCCGATCAACTGATCCTGCATCTCACTGCGAATCAGTGGATCCAGGGCGGAGAAAGCTTCGTCCATCAATAGAATTTCCGCATCGGTGCACAGCGCCCTGGCCAGACCAACCCTCTGTTGCTGCCCTCCCGACAACTGGGAGGGGTATTGCTGCTCGTAGCCAGCCAGCCCCACAGTATCCAGCCATTGTTCCGCTCTCTTCAGTCGCTCGGCTTTGCCAACACCCTGAACCGACAGACCATAGGCAACATTATCTATGACTGTCCGGTGAGGCATCAGACCAAAACGCTGAAAGACCATGGACATCTTCTGACGTCGAAAGCTTTCCAGCTCTTTGGCGGAAAACCGGGTAATATCGGTGCCATCCACCAGGATCTCCCCCTCAGTGGGATCGATCAAACGATTAAAATGGCGAATCAAGGTGGACTTACCGGATCCGGAAAGCCCCATAATCACAAAAATCTCGCCCGCCTTGACGTCCAGGTTGATATCCCTGAGCCCAAGCGTATGCCCGGTATCAGCCAGAATCTGATCTTTGGATTCCCCCTGATGAACCCGGGACATGACCTTGTCAGGCTGTTTCCCGAATAATTTGTACAGGCCACGAATCTGGATCAGAGGCTTTTTATGGTCCCTGTTATGCATGCTCAGCACCTCCCAGATGTTTCTGGGTTCTGCGGGCATAAGCCTGAGAAACCCGGTCAAAGATGATCGCCAGCGCAACAATGGCAAGACCATTGAGCAGCCCCAGGGTGAAATACTGATTAGTAATAGATTT
Organism: Salinisphaera sp. G21_0; assembly: GCF_017744115.1. GTDB lineage: Bacteria > Pseudomonadota > Gammaproteobacteria > Pseudomonadales > Endozoicomonadaceae > Endozoicomonas. Next base: position 82,739 of record NZ_JAGHQW010000026.1, read on the forward strand.
CAGTACCGGCTGCCCCAGGCCTTTGACGCCAATCATGGAAGCAATCACCACCATGGCCAGCGCCATCATTATGGTCTGGTTAATACCGGCCATAATGGTGGGCATTGCCAGTGGCAGCTGTACCCCCCACAACCGTTGCCACGGGCTGGCACCGTAGGCGGTAGCGGCTTCCAATACCTCTTTATCCACCAGACGAATCCCCAGGTTGGTCAGTCGAATAACCGGCGGAATGGCATAAATAACCACCGCGATCACACCGGGAATCTTGCCAATCCCCAGCAACATCACCACCGGAATCAGATAAACAAATGCCGGCATGGTCTGCATGATATCCAGCATCGGCGTTACCAGCTTCTGCACCCGGTCGGAACGGGCCATGGCGATACCGATTGGAATGCCCAGCACCAGGGAGAGCAAGGTGCATACCGTGATAACACTCAAGGTTCTCATGGTATTTTCCCACATACCAAAATAACCAATGGTCAGCAGGGAACAGACAACACCGAGGCACAGCTTCCAGGAACGGCTGGCGGCGTAGGCCAAACCGGTGATAACCGCCAGTATCAGTAACCAGGGAGAGCTGATCAGCAGGTTTTCAAACCAGACAAGAAAAGAGAGTAACGGGTCAAAAAACGACTCAATCAAATCGCCATGCTCACGGGAAAACTCCCGGTAGGCACCATCCAGAGTCTTTCGCAAAGCGATCAGGTCACTGCGATCCATATCCGGAAACTCAGTAACCCAGGATTCCTTAGCCATACACTTCAGCCTTTATTATGGGTGATTGGCACAGTATTCAGAGTATGGAGTTTACGCCTTTCGACTCCGCTCAAGACGAACGGAGTTTGGAGGTCAATAAATAAACCCATCAATTGCACTAGTGATGACTTTAGAGAGCCGCAAGCTCTTGCTTTACTTTTGCCACCACATCAGCAGGCAACCACTGGGACCAGACGGACTCATAGTTGGTCAGGAAATGCTCCATGGCGATTTCACCATCCGCCTGATTTTCTTCCATCCAGGCCAACAGCTCATTCATCTGCTGATTGGTAAACGAGCGCCCTGCCAGGTACTCATAAGCTGCCGGTGCTTTAACCGCGAAACGTTCGGTGGTAATGGTATTGACCGGTGATGGCGGATACATAGTGACTTTCGGAGACTCACAATCTTCTTTAGTGGTACAGTTGATGAATTCATCCACATCAACACCGGAACCGAAATCCACCTTGACCATTTCATACTTGCCCAGTACCGCCGAAGGTGCCCAGTAATAGCCAAACCAGGCCTCTTCCCGTTCATAGGCTTTGGCAATAGCCCCGGACATACCGGCACCGGAACCCGGGTCAACCAGGTCAAACCCATGCTCTTCCAGCTCCAGCGCCCTGAACAAATTGCCAGAATTAATCTGGCAGTTCCAGCCCGCCGGGCAACCGTAAAAAGCGGACAGGCTTGAATCTTCCGGATGCTTGAAGATGGCTGCCTTCCCTTTAATACCCTTGATGGTTTTCAGCTCAGGGTCTTTTTCCACCATGTATTTCGGTACCCAGAACCCTTCCTCACCGCCTTCTGACAGCGAATTGCCAGCATAGCGAAGGCGTTTTTCCTCGACACCTTTATCGAAAGCCTGCCTCATGGAGTTACTCCACATTTCCGGCGCGATATCCGGCTCTCCTTTTTCAACCATGGAGGTACCTGTCGCCATGGTGTCGCCGGGCACCAGCTCCACATTACAGCCAAAGACATTCTCAAGGATAAATTGATCAACGTGTGCTATCAGCGTTGCCGAGTTCCAGTTCATATCGGCGAGAGTGACATCACCGCATTCATCAGCTGACACAGAGGCGGCAAAAGGGAGGGAAGCAGCCAGTAAGGCAGCGGCAGACAATTTTCTTTTTAGCATGTGCAATCCTGTTTTTATTCATCCGTTTCTGATACCGGGCAGCGCCTTCCTGGCTCTATGGTGTAAAGGGATTAAGAATTTCTGCTCCTGCGGTTTTCCGTACACAGATTAACAGCAGAAATTTTTAAGCCCATTTTCCAGCGCCGAGCACTTAACTGTACTTTCCCGTATATCAGCTGGGGCAATAACTTACACTTCTAATGATTAGATTTCAAATTACTTTTACCAACACCCCAGGGAAAAAGGCCAAAAATCAAACAGCTAAGGTTCTGTCCCGGCGATATCCAGAAGCGGCGCGGCATCAATGGACTCGGCATCCATCATGGCTGCAACCCGCTGCAAAGACGACAGAACCTGGGTTTTCTCCCAGGGCTCCAGTGCCTCAAAACGCTCAATAAACTGTTCATGCAGTAGCGCCGGTGCTGTTGCCAATACAGAGCGTCCGAGCTCAGTCAACCGTGCGTTAACAATTCGTTTATCACTGACACTTCGGACTCTCTCAAGATACTGCCGCTCTTCCAGCCGATTCAAAATAGTGGTTACTGTCGCCTGACTCAGGGAAACATCCTGGGAAATCCGCTTGACCGTCACATCACCAAGATCACTGATTGCCTTCAAAACCATGATCTGGGGGGTGGTCAGGCCACAGGCTTTGATCATACGTTTCGAGTGCAGATCCGTTGCACGTATTATGCGCCTTAGAGAAATAAGTACGTCAGTCCAGTAACACGGTTCAGTCATACAATTCACTCATCGAAGAGGTTTAGAAAACAGGCGTGTTTATTTGCCACAAAATAAATCGCAAAACAAACACAATTTGATCTCAAATAGTTTGAACTGTAATATATTTCACCTAGACTCCTATTTAAAGTTGTATACAGGATCCTCTTCATGTTCACCCCCTCAGAGCATTGACGGACTTCTTGCACATAGCTCCAAACCCAAACGATCAAATTGATTTTGACTATTCAGCAAGAGCCAGCAACATGTCCCAACCGGAAATCTCTATGCCTTCCAGGCAAACTATCAACCCTCCCGTATTTTTCGGCTCAGCCATTTTAATACTTTTACTGGTGGGCTATACGGTTTTTTCCCCTGAAGATGCCAATAGCCGCTTTACGCATCTCCAGTCCAGCATCATGACCAACGCCAGCTGGTTTTATGTTATGGCAGTGGCCCTGATCCTTCTGTGCGTCGCCTTTCTGGGGCTATCCCGATATGGTGATATAAAACTGGGCCCTGATCATGCCGAACCCTCATTCAGCTTTGGCTCCTGGTTCGCCATGCTCTTTTCTGCGGGCATGGGCATCGGCCTGATGTTTTTCGGTGTCGCCGAGCCGGTAATGCACTTTCTTTATCCACCACTGGGTGAGCCAGGTACGGTGGAAGCCGCCAGAGAAGCCATGAAGCTCACCTTCTTTCACTGGGGCCTTCATGCCTGGGCGATTTATGCTATCGTGGCGCTGATTCTTGCCTTTTTCGGTTACCGGCATAACTTGCCGCTCACTCTCCGCTCCGCCCTTTACCCCATCATCGGTGACCGTATTTATGGCATTCCCGGTCATACCATTGATGTGTTTGCCATACTGGGCACCATTTTTGGTGTTGCAACTGCGCTGGGTTATGGGGTTTTGCAGGTTAACTCGGGGCTGAACTACCTTTTCGGTATCGACATCAGCACACAGACACAGGTTATTCTGATTGTGGTCATCACAGCACTGGCCACTGTTTCTGTGGCGACAGGCCTTGATAAAGGCATCCGACGCCTCTCAGAAGCCAACCTGCTACTGGCACTGATGTTATTAGTGATGGTGGTACTGCTCGGCCCCACCGTCCTGTTGTTGCAGATGTTCGTGCAAAATACCGGTGGTTATCTGTCTGACATCGTCGGTAAAACCTTCAATCTCTACGCCTATGAGCCCACCGATTGGCTTGGCGGCTGGACGCTGTTCTATTGGGCCTGGTGGCTCTCCTGGTCACCGTTTGTCGGTATGTTTATTGCCCGTATTTCCAGGGGCAGAACCATCCGCGAGTTTGTTACCGGCGTTCTGTTCGTACCAACAGGCCTGACCCTGATCTGGATGACTGCTTTTGGCAATACCGCCATCGATATGATCATGAACCGGGGAATGGCCGGTTTGGGTCAGGCCGTAGAAACCGATGTACCCATCGCGCTGTTCAGGTTCCTGGAATATTTCCCGTTCTCAAATGTACTCTCGATGGTGGCCATTGCCATGGTCGTGATCTTTTTTGTTACCTCCTCCGACTCCAGTGCCATGGTTGTCGATATGCTCGCCTCCGGGGGCAACAGTAAAACGCCGCTCTGGCAGCGGGTGTTCTGGTCCAGCCTGATTGGTATTGTAGCCATGGTGCTGTTATTGGCCGGTGGCCTGCAGGCCCTGCAAACGGTGACCATCGCCTCAGCACTGCCTTTTTCCATTGTGCTGTTGGTGTCGGCTTATGGCTTGCTGAAAGCGCTGGCTGTTGATGCTGCCAAGAGAGCCAGCCTGGAAAGAACCACACTCACCCCCAAAGTGGGTCATAAACCGATCCCCTGGCAGAACCGGCTGGCGACGATGGTCAGCTTTCCCCGACGGGCCCATGTCAATCGCTTTATTCAGGATGTTGCGCTCCCGGCTATGGAGTCCGTCGCATCAGAACTGGGCAAACAGGGGGTAGAAAGCACGATTCAACTGGATACCGAAAAACAGATACCCAGCCTGGTGGTACTCCACGGCGATGAAGTGGACTTCTTTTACAAAGTGACGCCCCGCTCTTACCTTCAGCCCAGTTTTATACTGGACGAAGAAGATGAAGAACAACGCAAATACTTCCGGGCCGAAGTTTTCCTGAGAGAAGGCGGCCAGGGTTACGACATTATGGGCTGGACCAGTGATCAGGTGATTGGTGATATTATCGATCAGTATGAAAAGCACATGCATTTCCTGCACATGGTTCGATAGACTGACCACACCTCGTTTCCCCGCTCTGTGTGGAAACGAGGTGCACAGTTCGCTATTTAATGTATGGGTAGACAAAGTCAAACTGCTGCCCTGTCAGATTAATGGTCACTCTTGAATTGTATGAGGTATCGTAACGCTCCATCCAACCATCAGCAGTAATGTGGTAATTGTTCTTGCTGCCATCCCTGCTCAGATGCCCGGACAGATTTCCGTTTAAGGTCTTCCCATACACATTAATCCCCTTAAAGAAAAAGCTGAAATTGACCCCACTGCAAACATTTACCAGATCGGCATTACTGCTATAGGGGATCACTACATACTGCTCTTCACGGCCACCCCTTGGCTTAAGTCTGAAACGCATCACCATTATGCCCGCGTGGCTGATATGCAGATAAAGTACCAGTTCAGAGATCCATAGTTTTTCAGTTTTTGCAATACTGTAAGCATCAAAACGATAGGTTCCGGCTGGTATTTGACAGGCAGTAACGGAGGATAAGTCAGGGGACATCGGCGGTGTATAGGCAGGTGCGGGCTCGGTTCTATAACCACGATATAAGTAATCGGGTGGGTATAATGGCCCTTCAGGCTGAGGATGGGTCGGCACCTCGGGGTAAGGTGGAGGGGTAAACCGTTCAAGGCCGATTGGTTTACCCAGGACAATCGATGGTAATAAAAGGATAATTAATTGATAAAGTTTCATAACATCACAACCATAAGACATTATTCTTCCGGGCTAGGAAGAATAGGTCATTTACCCGTATTTACAGGATGGCGGTGAAATTAAAAATCAGATTCAGATGCCCGGAATACATCCGGGCAGTCACTGCGGGCCTACTGAAATGGATTCATGACAATATCAAGCAGTTCCCTCATACCCTTGAGTTTCTGAGTTTCGCTGATTGCTTTGCCTTGAATCATCAGTTGTAACAGCTCTACTAAATCGTTATGACCGTGATCTTTTGCCCATTTCAGTTTGCCATCCAGTGCCCTCCGGACTTTGTCCGTCAGCTTTGCCCCCGCGCTCAAAATCGTGCCATATAAACATTCTGCGTCATCGTAACGGTCAGTAACTATTGCCCGCTCCAGAGCTTCATTCAGTTTATCCAGAACTTCATCCGTAAGCGTTGCCCCCAGTGTCAGAATGATGCCTGTTAAGCGCTCTGCGCCATCGTAATGATCGTCAGCTATGGCCTTCTCCAAAGATTCATTCAGTTTGCTTATGTCATCGTCCGTCAGCTTTACCCCGGTACCCTTTATGATCGATACTAACTGTTCTACCAGCTCGTAGTTCTGGAAAGCTGCTGCCCATACCAGACTTCCCCTCAGTTTTCTCTGGTCATCCTCAGTCAGCTTTGTCTTGGTGCTTACAATGATGGATAGTAACAGCTCTGGCTTATCCTTATCGTAATAATAGTTATCCACTGCCAGTATCAGGCGGTTACTCAGTGCTATCCGGGCATCCTCCGTCAGCTCTGTCTCAGTGCTTACAATGATGGATAGTAACAGCTCTGGCTTATCCTTATCGTAATGACGGTTATCCACTGCCAGTATCAGACCGTTACTCAGTGCTATCCGGGCATCCTCCGTCAGCTCTGTCTCAGTGCT
>NZ_JAGHQW010000270.1 GCF_017744115.1 Salinisphaera sp. G21_0
ATGCCCGCCAGGCCGAGGCCATAAAGCAGCAGAACCAGGAGATGATGGCAGACATACCCGCAGAGGAGTCAGACTCAATGACCTGGCCGGAAAAACGACAGGTGTGCTGCGTCAACCTGCTGGAGACACTGGAGAGGCAGTTCCGGGACAGCTTCCTGAACATGACCAGTACCGCGGGGCAGTACCTCCGCTATGATAACGATCAGGATGACCACCAACCCGGCGCTACCCCGGGCCAGCGCGCCACCGAAGTGTCGATCACCAGCAATCTGGCCAACCAGTTCCAGAACCTGTATGCGCTCTACAGCGCTGCCCGTTATGACATGGTCAGGGCCACCGGATTCGGAGGCGAGGCGGCAGCGGATGATCGCTTCCAGGGTTACAATGCCGGGGCCATTGGCAAGGTCGTTACCGGGTTGCTGGCGAGATCGGCCAGAATGTCGGCCCCCATCCGGGAGGTGCTGCGGACACTTGGGAATGCTCTGGCCCATGACCATGAGGATCTCCGCGCCAACGACAGGCGTCTCCCGCAGCCGGATACCGCACTGCAGC
>NZ_JAGHQW010000271.1 GCF_017744115.1 Salinisphaera sp. G21_0
CCCATCTAAAAAAATAACTGACAACAAAGCCTCACGATTGGAGCGCCGAAGGAAGTACCAAAGGGAGCGTCGCAAAGATCCCGCTTTCGCAGAACGCGAAAGGCAGTACCACAGGGAGTACAAAAGGGAGCGTTACAAAGATCCCGCTTTCGCAGAGCGCCAAAGGGAGTACCAAAGGGAGTACCAAAGGGAGCGTCGCAAAGATCCCGCTTTCGCAGAGCGCCAAAGGGAGTACCAAAGGGAGTACCAAAGGGAGTACCAAAGGGAGCTTCGCAAAGATCCCGCTTTCGCAGAGCGCGAAAAGGAGCGTCTAAGGAAGCTCCGCAAAGATCCCACTTTCGCAGAGCGCCAAAAGGAGCGACAAAAGGAGCGCCAAAAGGAGCGCCAAAAGGAGCGCCAAAGGGAGCGTCGCAAAGATCCCGTCCTCGCACAGGGGCACAGAATCTATATGAATACTTACAACAGAATCAAAAAACAAACCGCCAACAAGGAAGAAGCTTCAAAGCAAGCTAAGATCGCAAGAGAGCAGTATCTCCAGTCAATCCATTCAGC
>NZ_JAGHQW010000272.1 GCF_017744115.1 Salinisphaera sp. G21_0
AGATCAGGACGTGAAGGCTTTCCTGACGCTGCCCTGCTTGAAAGAGGGCTGGCAGGAGGGCAAAGACGAGGACGTTAAGGGCAAACCGCTCGACCGGGCACTGGTCACCAATATTTCCTCCATGTGTCATGTCAAAGGCTTACCGAAAGATAAGGACGTGAAGGCCTTCCTGACCCTGCCCTGCCTGAAAGAGGGCTGGCAGGAGGGCAAAGACGAGGACGTTAAGGGCAAACCGCTCGACCGGGCACTGGTCACCAATATCTCCTCCATGTGTTCCTCTAAAGGCTTACCGAAAGATAAGGACGTGAAGGCCTTCCTGACCCTGCCCTGCTTGAAAGAGGGCTGGCAGGAGGGCAAAGACGAAGACGTTAAGGGCAAACCGCCCGACCGGGCACTGGTCACCAATATTTCCTCCATGTGTAATAGCAAAGGCTTACCGAAAGATAAGGACGTGAAGGCCTTCCTGACCCTGCCCTGCTTGAAAGAGGGCTGGCAGGAGGGCAAAGACGGGGACGTTAAGGGCAAACCGCTCGACCGGGCACTGGTCACCAA
>NZ_JAGHQW010000273.1 GCF_017744115.1 Salinisphaera sp. G21_0
ACCACATCCGGCGGGTATTTCTGGTCAACCACGGAATGCTGGACGGGAGCCAGCCGGCCAACCCCGACCTCTGGCGCAGATTAGGGCAAATGCCGGAAAAGGTCTTGGCAGAAGCTGACTATATTGCCGACTCGGTGACCGATGAAACCTTGCTGGCCCAAAAAACCACGGAAGACATCCCGGCCAATCCCCTCCGCGTCACCATCGACTTTGCCACCACCGATAACTGGTACCACCAACTGTTTGGTGGTATCACCCTCAATGATCGGGGTTGGCTGGTTTTTTCTGACGGGGTCCTGGCCAACCTGAAAGAGAATACCCACCTGGTGTTTAACAACGCACCATGGGAAGACACTGGCTTCCAGGCAGCCCTGGCAACGGCCATACGGGTTGGCGGATTCACCGCCAACAAGCAATGGGTCCAGCTGCCTGAACAGATATCCCTGTCCGTAGCGCATATCTGTGCCACCGAACTCAATGCCCGGAAAGACCAGACGATCAGCGACAGCACCGTTTTTTGTCCCCAAAGCCCGTTTGTGGTGATTAACGGC
>NZ_JAGHQW010000274.1 GCF_017744115.1 Salinisphaera sp. G21_0
TGACGGTAAACTCTGGTTTTGGGAGTACAACCGGTTCACCATCGAGTGGCATGACAGTAAGCTTTTGATTCCTGAATTGATACTCTGTTTGTTTAAGTTCGAACAGTATGGCCGTGATAAAGTGCCATAGGCGTTCCTGGCCCAGCATGACATGATCACCATCAACAACCACGCCTCTTTCATCATCAGTTGACACCCGGTTTGAAAAACAGAGATCCGGGATATTCCCGTGTTCCGGTAGATAATGGTTTATCAGGAGCATTCCTTCCAACAAACGTTGCTGAGTCGCTAATTCCGGAACGGTTTCAGGTTTAGCCTGGTAGTCAAGACAGGCATCCATGAATTGCTGCATTTTCTGTGGTCTGAGTACCCGGTGCAGTCGATACCACTGTGAGATTGCAGGCACAGTTCTGAATAGCTCGTTCATTCTGTCAGCGTATTTTGCGCGGTTATCTTCGGACTGTCGCCAGAGAATCTCCAGCATCATACGTTTAGATAGCGTGAATTCCCATCGTAGGCCAAGCTGTTGGCGCAGTGGCTGTAATGCATTC
>NZ_JAGHQW010000275.1 GCF_017744115.1 Salinisphaera sp. G21_0
TCCTGACCCTGCCCTGCTTGAAAGAGGGCTGGCAGGAGGGCAAAGACGAGGACGTTAAGGGCAAACCGCTCGACCGGGCACTGGTCACCAATATTTCCTCCATGTGTAATGGCAAAGGCTTACCGAACGATAAGGACGTGAAGGTTTTCCTGACCCTGCCCTGCTTGAAAGAGGGCTGGCAGGAGGGCAAAGACGGGGACGTTAAGGGCAAACCGCTCGACCGGGCACAGGTCACCAATATTTCCGCCATGTGTCATGGCAAAGGCTTACCGAAAGATAAGGACGTGAAGGCCTTCCTGACCCTGCCCTGCTTGAAAGAGGGCTGGCAGGAGGGCAAAGACGAGGACCTTAAGGGCAAACCGCTCGACCGGGCACTGGTCACCAATATCTCCGCCATGTGTAATGGCAAAGGCTTACCGAACGATAAGGACGTGAAGGCCTTCCTGACCCTGCCCTGCTTGAAAGAGGGCTGGCAGGAGGGCAAAGACGAGGACGTTAAGGGCAAACCGCTCGACCGGGCACTGGTCACCAATATTTCCTCCATGTGTT
>NZ_JAGHQW010000276.1 GCF_017744115.1 Salinisphaera sp. G21_0
GGCTGAATTCGCCGTTCACCTTCCAGCACTCCCACGCTTTGAGCGCTTCCACCTTCGCTTTGTCGGGCAAGCCTTTGCCATGACACATGGAGGAAAAGGCCCGCAGCAGTTCCAGGCTGAATTCGCCATTCACCTTCCAGCACTCCCACGCCACGAACGCTTCCACCTTCGCTTTGTCGGGCAAGCCCCTAGTGCTCATCATGGAGGAAAAGGCCCGCAGCAGTTCCAGGCTGAATTCGCCGTTCACCTTCCAGCACTCCCACGCTACGAACGCTTTCACCTTCGCTTTGTCGGGCAAGCCTTTGCCATTACACATGGAGGAAAAGGCCCGCAGCAGTTCCAGGCTGAATGCGCCGTTCACCTTCCAGCACTCCCACGTCACGAACGCTTCCACCTTCGCTTTGTCGGGCAAGCCTTTGCTATGACACATGGAGGCAATCTGTTTCAAGCATGGGTTAGCAGCAACCGCCTGAATGTTTTCCTCGCTTTCTTCTGCAAACTTTTTTATCTGAGTCTTCGACTTGAGCATGCTGGTAAGGCAGCTGGTA
>NZ_JAGHQW010000277.1 GCF_017744115.1 Salinisphaera sp. G21_0
CAGAACAATGGTATGAAAAGCCTCAGGACAAGCGGGAACCCTATGCGATCAGGCTTGAGGCTAAACTGGCCCAAATGAAAGCAAGAACCAAAGAGACCAGGAAAGCCAAGCCTGAAAAAGTAACATTACTGCTGTCACCTTCTGTGATTATCAATATCATCAAATACAACAAACCATTAAAGCCGGTGGTTTGGTCATCTCTGGAACACTATGCCCGCAACGGCCAGCTAACTAGCAGTTTGTGTAAGGCGCTCAGCCCGGTTATCCGAAATGATAATGATGGTGTTGTTCCTGAGCTCGTTAAACACGCAGTGGCTGAAAAGCTGGTACAGATTGAGGCAACAAAAACACCCGTAGTAACAGCCATCGCTCTGCAGCAACCTCCTGCAAGCACGACACCCCCTTGGGATCAGGATTCCGCCAGGAGCCTTCAAGGGCCGAAATTTACCTTTGAAGCGGCAATGGAAGAGCTGGATCGTTTTCCGGTATTGGGGAATAGAGAACTTGAACTATTGGAACCCTATCGGAAAGAGATGATACTTCCGCA
>NZ_JAGHQW010000278.1 GCF_017744115.1 Salinisphaera sp. G21_0
ATTATCAGGTAGCCGTTGTTCCCGCCCGGGTCAGGAAACCTCAGGATAAGGCCAAGGTTGAATCTGCCGTACAGGTGGTCGAACGCTGGATACTGGCCAGCCTGCGTAACCAGACATTCTTTACCCTGCCGGCACTGAACAAAGCGATTCGAAGCCTGCTGGATGAGCTGAATAACAAACCGTTCCAGAAACTACAAGGTAGTCGTCGTTCACTGTTTGAGGAGCTGGACAAACCGGCACTCAGGCCTTTACCTGCAGAGCGTTATCAATACGCTGAGTGGAAAGAGGCCCGGGTACACATTGACTACCATGTGTCAGTAGACGGCCATTACTACTCCGTGCCTTACCAACTGGCCAAAAAGCAACTCTCTGTTCGCTTCACCCAGAATACGGTTGAGTGCTTTTACCAGGGTAAACGAGTCGCCAGTCATCAACGGTTGTACCAGAAAGGCCGGTATAGCACTCAGCCTGAACACATGCCGGAAAAGCACAGACAGCATGCCGAGTGGACACCTGAGAGACTCCAGAACTGGGCTGCCCAAACAG
>NZ_JAGHQW010000279.1 GCF_017744115.1 Salinisphaera sp. G21_0
TGTCTGCGCCAGAAAACGTCTTATTGCTGCTTTTTCACAATCATTTTTTGTGGAACCATCCTGTCGGCAAATCGCTTCCGGCGCTAAAGGAATGACGGTTTTTCTGGGCGAATGGATGATACAGCCGCCTATAGTATTGTGGTAAAAGGTTTGATTTTTCTTGCCCTCGTTTTTAATGCAGCAGTCATCACATCGGCAGGTTCCCGAATAAAAGAGGCGTCGGGAATTGCTGTGACAACTGGTTTATCCTTGCAGGAACTCTTCAAGCCAGTCATGGTGGTTGTTGACCCGTTCTGACCCGGTCGCAGGTAAATCAAAATCCGGCGACAATAAATCCGATTCCCAAATGTCAATTCCGTTCAGTCCAAGAGGGTCTTCTTTTCTGCATTCCAAGGCTGAATGCCAAGCGTTTTGTGTTTGTTTATCCACATCATAATGGTTGATCTTTTGGAGAACACTCATTAACTGCGGAAGTATCATCTCTTTCCGATAGGGTTCCAATAGTTCAAGTTCTCTATTCCCCAATACCGGAAAACGATCCAGCT
>NZ_JAGHQW010000027.1 GCF_017744115.1 Salinisphaera sp. G21_0
AAGACGATACTTTTGGGCTGGCTGGAAATAACAGAAGCAGGCATGATAAATAACCATTACGAAAAGTGCCTTCATAATAGTCGTGGAATTAATGCACTTTTATTTCAATTATTCAGAGAGAGCACCCTTTGAACATTCTTATAAACGTTATGAATATGACCACCGCTCAGGTCTTATTTATGAGCCAAAGCGAGTAGATATAAAAAATCTCTATGCAATTATGAGTCCGAGTAACGCAACCCTTAAATACAGTGATGAATTATACACTTTGTATACAGGGTTATTTGAAAATGGGCATGTATTTCTTATTGCGCCTCGTAAAGCCTGTACGATTGTAGAAGATCCAAATAATCCCAACAACGTTTTATTTAAAGGAGATCCATCTGGTTTAAGAGTTGATGCCATTTATTCGGGGAGGACTTTTCAGGAAGTAGAGAATCTAATAAAGACAGTTCATGATAACACTCCACTATCAAACCACATCTCTCATATTCTTGAGCATGAATAGTAAGTAAGGCACTTTAAAGTGCCTGCACCACTTTCATAAACTGGGACAGCCCACTGCCAGTGATACCGCTGTCTCTCAACACCTCAAATTCCAAAAACTGGTGTCATATATGGTCTGCACCGCAATTGAACCACGCGTTATGCCTCCTGTTGACAGATAGTGCCTCTTTCGCAATCAAATATGACTATTGGAAATTTCAAGCCTAATATCTGCTCCGTTTTTTTTCTAAATTCTAACCCATCGTGAATTATTTGACTTTTTTCATCATAAAGTTTGTCATGTCGATTAAAGGTAATTAATATAGCCATTACTGACTCAGTAGCGTATTCGCAAACAACTTCATTGTGATTAAACCTGTTTTCAATTAAATGAGCATTTTCTACCATATAATCTTTTAGTTGCCTGGTGGTTTGAAATAGTTTTTTATTTTCGATATTACAACTCAAAGCAAAGCTACCAGCACAGCCCGGATTAATAATTTTACCTCTCCGAATAGATATGTTTTTGTAGGCTTTTTTTGTACAATCCCATTGCAGGAAATGACCCTGACTATCAACAGGTATTGAACCAACATCACTGTCAGCAATGACATGAAGTTTCGCTTTGTCTGCATCAATGAGAAAACCAATGTTTCGATAAAGTTTTTGTTTTGGGCAAGGAGCCAAAAGTGAGGTCGCAGCGCACTTCACGACCTTATCTTCCGAGGTAAGCTGAACAAACTCCTGCTCTAATCTGACAAAATCCACATGGGTCGAAGAATTAACAAGCATTTTTGCCAGTAATTTTCCACCACGTAACTTTTCATTAAGTAAAGTATTTAAATCTGAAATATAAGAAGTAGGGGTTACTGTTTCTTTTTCAGTTCTTGATAAAAAAGTTGTTGAATTAACCCTTTGTTTTTGAATTATTTGGTTTAAACTTGGGTTCATATAGTTTTAGTCCTAGATTCGATTAGAGGTTTATAAATGCTAACGTTCTCTTCTCCCAACAATTCCGTGCCAGCTATACCATCACGGAATCCGGAGCCTCTCTCAATATTTTCACAGTTGGGGAAGATTGGATTAAAAGCCAATCTCTCAGTTCAAGCTGGATTTGTTACCGCCTTTGCCTGTGATGAAATTCGCCGGAAGCATGAATTGCCTGCCAGGAATTTTGCTTTCGATAACCTGCCTCATGGTCAACGTCTTAAATACATTAAACTCAACGATTTTGGCATTACTGCCCAGGATGTGTTAATCCCGATAGTCATATTTTCTGCCAGTGGTGGCCTGAATGATCTGTATAACCTTGGTACGTCCATAGCCAAATCCATATACAACAGGACATGCAACTACTTTGCCTGATCACTCATATAACAAGATCAATAATTTGTCATTTCAATCGAGGTCATACCATGGGACCTATCAACAATTCTGCAATTTCAGCCAATCTGCATATGCCTCCTGAATTATCGCCAATATCAACAGCAGACTTGATTAAAAAAGGCATCTTCTCAGTGTGTACTGGAGTGGTAACCGTCGCTATTTGCAATCAGGTCAATGCTATTTACAGTACGCCCGCCGAGAATTATTTTGCCAAGCGTACGACTCCCGAAGCATACCTTAAGTATCTGGAACTCAAGCAAGATGATTCAATAATTGATGAACAATCACTTGTATTGTCTTTAGTTGTTTTTGGTGCCAGTGTTGGCCCGTACAAAATGTACGAAATTGGCAAATATTTACACGAAAGGGCATGCAGATTTTATGATGCTGCAATTCGACAATTGTCTCAGTAATGGTCTCAATATCCCCAATGCCATAGGGGTTGTCGCTGTGGTCGGCTCTGGCGCTGAATACCAAGCACTTTCTGTCTGGCAGCTTCATGCCATTGAAATAGTCAATCCAGACCGATGAATCCACCATCAGCATTTGTCGATTCTCATCTCATCCAGATCGCCTTCCCAGTTCAGCTTGCCACGATACGCTCTGAATTTTTCCTGTTTTTTCAGCTGTATCAGCGCTTTCAGCCCCACCTCTACCGCTTCTTTCCTGGTCGTCAGTCCGCTGGCATTTAACGCTTCCTGCATCAGTTCATCATCAATAACAATATTGGTTCTCATGAATCACCTGTGTGTATAAATTATTTCTATTTGTGTGTATTGAGCCAATCCGACTCACTCCAAAAAAATCCGGTTGGACACTTTCTGGACGATTAGACAAACCTACCTTCTGCCCAGCCATAAAAAAACCCCGCAGATCAATAACCTACGAGGTTTATATATGGTGGTGGAGGCGGCGGGACTTGAACCCGCGTCCGCCAGCTCTCAGCCTTTGGCTCTACATGCTTAGATCCACCTTTAGTTTTTACACCGTAGCGACCCAGTGGTCGGGGTTCTTCAGTGCGATTCTCACAAGTTTTAACCCGTCAGCCAGAGACCTGCTGATCGTGGCGAGCCCGCTTACGATGACAGTCTGAATACCAGCCAGCAGACGAGCCGGTTAGACTGGAAGCTTCGTAGTGTTAAGTACGATTAAGCAGCGAGAGCTGCAACTTCGTAGCTGCTATCATTGGCAACTAATAGGTTTGTAGTGTTTTGATTAACGAGAACCACTACGCCCTCGGCATGCACCTCAGGGTTCAATACCGTCGTCGAATCCGAATCGCCCCCAGACTTAATAGTTATAGAGCATAGAGGCAGAAGTCGCAATGGCTGGAGATCATTAGTGGTTATATTACGCTGTTCACGCCATGACGTACCAATACGATCCGGCGGTGCAACAGCCCGGGCCATTATCGCAGCTCCCCTGCCCGATGGGGTGGTCATTGATCAGCAGCACTGGCCCTGGCAGACGGTCAGCGGTTACAAAATGTGCTAAAAATACCCACGGGCATGACGTCCATCAGTGAATTGATCTACAAACTTTGGATACTATAGCTATCTTTGGTGATACAGCTGACTGCGTTAATTTTTCTTTACCTGCCAGAGATGTTCACAATTTGCCATGTGAACACTCCTCAGACCTCACACCACTTTCTATGTAAAGTTGGACTATGAAAGTTGGCGATTTGTTTTCCAGGGCAATGGCGTATTTATGAAGATTTTTCAGGAAGTGTTTGGAGCCACTCGCTCCGGTAAACCGGTGTATGCCTTCCGGCTCTGTAACCAGCAAGGCATGGAAGTCACCATCCTGACCATGGGCGGTATTATTCAGAGCATTCGTGTTCCGGATAAAGCAGGTAATATGGGCGAAGTCACCCTGGGCTGTGATTCGGTGGCGGATTACGAGCGGTCCAGTGCTTATTTTGGTGCCATTGTTGGCCGTTATGCCAACCGTATCGCCAGGGGAGAATTTGAACTTGAGGGTGAACCGTTTCAACTGGCCTGCAACAATGCACCGAATCACCTGCATGGTGGCAAGGTTGGTTTTGATCATCACCTGTGGCGGGCAGAGTCTTATACCAGAGATGATATATGCACACTGTCCCTTGACTATGACTCAGAAGATGGTGAAGAGGGTTACCCCGGCAAACTGAGTGTCAACGTGATCTACACCCTGAATAACCAGAATGAGCTGGCTATTGAGTATCGGGCAACGACGGACGCCCCCACCGTGGTTAATCTGACCAACCACACTTATTTTAACCTTAATGGCAGTGACGACTGCCTCAGCCACCGGCTGCAGATTCACTCCAGCCAGTTCACCCCAACGGATGAAACGTCCATTCCCTATGGTGAGATTGAGTCGGTCATGAACACCCCCATGGATTTCACCACCATGAAGCCTATTGGTCAGGATATTACCCGGGACTTTGTTCAGCTGAATCAGGCCAGGGGATACGATCATAACTGGGTTATCTGGACGGAGAGGGGAAATGGTCGCTCTCTGACACCTGTCGCCCGGGTAGAAGAACCAGACAGTGGTCGTACTCTGGAAGTGCTTACCACTCAGCCGGGAGTGCAGTTCTATACCGGCAACTATCTGGCAGGTGAGCCTGCACGGGGTGGCAACCAATATGGTATGCGGGCAGGTTTCTGTCTGGAGACCCAGCATTTTCCGGACTCCCCCAACAGGCCGGAGTTTCCTTCAACCCGGCTGAATCCCGGTGAAACCTATCAGGAAAAAACCATTTTCCGATTTGGCCTTTTATAAGCGCCGTTTCAGGCCGGAACCACCGGCCTGAAATTATTTTTCCACTTTTTTTCAACGAATCTGTAACATCCCACCAACTTTCCCGTTGTATTGATAAGTCCGCACTTTGCGGTCGGTTAAAAAACGACAGGAGAGTCACCATGACAACAAAAACCAACAAACTGACCAACCTGGTTGCTGCCACCCTGGTTTCCGCTGCATCCGTCACCGTCAGCGCCGATATGACCGGCTCCATCAGCTCCTTGAACCAGGGCTACGAGGGTATTGTGCTGGCCGAAAAACGGGTGGATGAGGGCAAATGCGGTGAAGGCAAATGTGGTGCATCGTCGGCATCGGCCAAAGCGGACGAAGGGAAGTGTGGCGAGGGCAAATGCGGTGGCGACAGCGCCATGAAAGCAGACGAAGGCAAATGCGGTGAAGGTAAGTGCGGCGAATCAGCCAGCAAGGATGAAGAAGGCAAATGCGGCGAAGGCAAGTGCGGAGCTGCCTGATGAAGCCTGTTCCTTCACTCAGCGGTGCAGGCCTTGGCCTGCGCCGGGAGCATCTTCAGAGCCTGGCCAGAGAGGTGCCATCCTCCGTTCAGTTTCTGGAGGTTGCTCCGGAAAACTGGATTAAAGCACCGAAACAGAGACGCCAGCTGCTGGAGCAGATTCTCGATCAGACACCGCTGGTCTGCCACGGACTCTCCCTGTCACTGGGTGGTCCGACACCGCTGGATATGAATCTGCTGCACGATATCAGGACATTTCTTCAGACGCATCAGGTAGTTCGTTACACAGAACACCTGAGTTACTGCTCTGACCAGGGACATCTCTATGACCTGATGCCTATTCCCTTTACCAAAGCGGCTGCACATTACGTGGCGGACCGGATAAAACAGACCCAGGACTTTCTGGGTGAGCCCGTTGCGGTGGAGAACGTCTCTTACTACTGTGCTCCCGGGCAGCAGATGCCGGAAATTGAGTTTATTCATCGGGTTCTGGAACTGGCGGATTGTGAGCTGCTGCTGGATATCAACAATATTTTTGTCAACAGCGTCAATCATGGTTATGACGCGGATTCGTTTCTGAGGCAGCTACCCACTGAACGTATCAGCTACGGTCATATTGCCGGTCATTATGTTGAGCAGCCGGACCTTATTATCGACAGTCATGGCGCACCGGTTCGCGATGATGTCTGGCAGCTGCTTGGCAAAGCTTACCAATACCATGGCGTTTTCCCAACGCTGCTGGAGCGGGACTTTAATATTCCGCCATTGGATAAGCTGGTTGAAGAGCTCGATTCAATACACCGGATTCAGCACTCTGTGATGCATCAGCAGAAGGAGTATGCCTGTGGATGATTTTCAGACTGTTCAGCAGCAGTTTACCGAGGCTATACGTCATCAGACAGATAATCCATTTGATCAGATAAAGCCGGAACGCTTTGCCGTTTACCCCCGGCTGATCCGAAACAATATTTCTAACTTTGTCAGCCAGGGCTTCCCTGTGCTGAAAAAGTTATTGCCGGTGGAGGCGTTCAATCATCTGGTGGATCGCTTTATTGCCGATCACCCTGCCAGCTCCCCCTACTTTATTGATATCTCCGGGGAGTTTCTGGCCTGGCTTAATACCAATCCAGTGACTGATAAGTCGCACACTCTGCCACCGTTCCTCCGGGAGCTGGCCCACTATGAATGGCTGGAAACCCTGTTGCTGGGCAATGAACAGGACGAACCACCCGCAACAGCAATCGAAGTTTTTTCAGACTGTGAAGATGCACTGATATGGTCGGTTAATGCTGTGGCTGCCGCCTACCAATACCCTGTCCATACCATCAGCCGTGACTTTCAACCTCAGGCTGCTTCCGAACAACCAACCCTGCTGATTGTTTACCGTCAGGAAAATGAAACACGGTTTCTGGCGGTGGATGCACTGGCCTGGCAGCTTTTTCAAACTGCCTCCACCCTGGATCAGCCAGTGAACCAGGAGCGGCTTATCAAGCAGACATTGCAACACCTGACGACGGCCGAGCGAACCCGGGTTAAGCCTTATGCTCAACAGGCATTGATGAGTTTTTATCAACTGGGTTTGATTGTAGGAAGGCTTTAAACCAGGAATAATATTCGACAGTTATGACTAAAAAACCCAGGGGCACTCTACCCCTTGGGTGAACCGTTAATTTTATCCATTACCGACTTCACTTCATCATCAGACGCCGGTTCACTGACAGAGTGCTCTGCCAGCTTTTTAATGGCGGCAAACTGTTTGAGAAAACGTCGGCAATGGTGGCACATGATCAAATGCATTCGCATACTCAGACGCTGTCGCCAGTTTAGCTCGTCATCCTGAAGCTGACCCGCCATTTGCTCGATATCCCGACATTTCAACATCGGCCTGTCTCCTGAAACTGTTCAATACCGGAATACAGCGTTGCCCGCGCCCGGTGCAGCAGAACCCTGACATTGGCTGCGGACTCACCGATAAAACCGGAAATATCATCCAGTGACATCTGGCTGAGATCTTTCAAGCCAAACACCAGACGCTGCTTCTCCGGCAACATGGTGATCTTGTGGTTCAGGCAGTCCATCAGTTCCCGCTTATCCAATAGCGCGCCCGGCCCATTGATGTGCCAGTTGGAAGGTGGTGTCTGCCAATGGCCATCCTCTTTAAAACGATGGGCCAACGGCACTTCTTCCGGAGCATCGGACAGCAGTTCACGCTTCTGCCGACGATAGCGGGAACGGGCTTCATTGGCGGTAATGGTCAGCAACCATCCCTTGAAACTGCCCCGGGGCTGCCATTGAGGCAGTTTCTGATGCACCGTCAACCAGGCTTCCTGGACAATCTCATCGGCATCACTTTCGCCCACAATCGGCAGGGCAACAAAGCGCATCAAGCGATAGTAATGCTTCACCAGCACTGTAAACGCCTGCTGATCACCATTTTGTGCCTGTTTTATTATTAACGCTTCATCGTCCATATCGTTACAAACCCGGAATGAAAAAATAACCTGCACACTGTAACAATCCCACGGCTGAAACGTTGAGTGATTAACTCAATAAGAACATCCTGGGAATCAACCATGAATAAGCTCCTGTCACTCTACCAAAAAACAGCAGGTTACCTCCATCACGCTGATGGACTTCCGTTGCTGGCCCTGCGCCTGTACCTTGCCCCCATCTTCTGGATTGCCGGCACCAACAAACTGGCGCATTTTGACGATATTGTGATGTGGTTTGAGCATGGACTGGCCCTCCCCTTCCCCTGGCTGATGGCAGCACTGGCGACCTGGACAGAGATTATCGGCGCTGTACTACTGTTGGCCGGTCTGGGCATCCGGTTGATTTCAGTCCCACTGATCATCACCATGCTGGTGGCTATTTTCGCGGTGCACTGGCCCCATGGCTGGCAGGCCATTGCTGATCCTGGCAGCTTTGCTGCGAATGAACACGCCGCTGAAGCAACCCAAAGACTGAATGGGTTTCTGGGCTGGCTGAAGTCAAACCATCCCGGCCGCTACCACTATATTACCGAGTTTGGCAAGCCGGTGATTCTGAACAATGGCATTGAGTTTGCTGCCACCTACCTGGTGATGTTGCTGGTGCTTGTTTTCCAGGGAGCCGGACGTTATGTCAGTCTGGATTATTTTGCCGGAAGGAAACTGCTGAACAGATAGCGATCAGAAACGTCAGACAAGTGCTGACGTTTTTATCATTTGTCATGCCAGTGGAAATACCCGGTCAATGTCTTCTGAAAGGAAAGGCCGTCCTTTAGCGTTCACTGATGTACCAATAACCAGCGCATCGATGGCCAGCTTGTTATCCCGTTTACGGAAGATTTTCTGTTTAAAACCAAATTTCAGTTTGGAAAGTCGCACGGGCTCTACTTCTACATAAAATTTATCCCCGGGTACCAGCGACATTTTGTAGTCCATCTCACTTCTCAACACCACCAGATGAATTTTCTCTGCGGCCAGCCTGGCAAAGTCGATATCGTTGGCGTGCAGAAACTCATGCCGTGCATGCTCCAGATAATTGAAGTAGACACTGTTGTTGACGATTCCCTGCAGGTCGCACTCATAGTCGCGAACCTTCATCTCCAGACGGAATGGCATGCTGTACTCTCTCGATCAATAGCTTGAAATGGATCAGATCATCAGTGTATGGCGAGACTATGGCTTCTCATCTATTTTTACACAAGCTTACGGGGATATTGGTTGCTCAATTGACAATAAATCCGCTCATTGGCCTAAAAAAACCGGGATTCTAACCCTGCTTACCCAAAGGCCTCTGATGTGCAACATGAAATGTTAAAAAATAAAAACTGTCCATCGAAAACACCCAATGAAATCAAGAGCCACCGATTATTTAATATTCCTGTTAATCACAACCATTACCGCAAGTCTTAATGCTGACGGAGGCATGGAGATCACCAACACTTATCAGCTGATACATGATCAATTAGCAAAAATCCACTCCGCAGATAAATACAAAAACGCCATAAACTCGCGTAACCAGAAACAGGAGTTACCTGAAATTCTTCTGTCCCCGGGAGAAAGACGCAGCATTCTTTTGCAAAACTTTTCCCGTACTCATAAAACGGGCAACGAGATAATGACCCATCATGCCGTTAAAGACCTGCATATTCTCAGTGGCACCCTACAAAACCCCGGACATAGCCTGCTCAGCAATTTAGGCTCTCCGATGACGGTCGCTGGTGAAATCATGTTGGCCAACCTGCTGATATCCCCCATTACGGATATAAAGGTTCTTGAAAAACGCCAAAACGCACTTCAATACTTGTTGGATCACCCCAAAGTCATCTTTCAGATAGAGGAGCAACTGATCCGTTATGCCGCAGATGAAGATGGACTCATTGCCCTGCTCGACCCTTCTGATGCTGTGAACAGCCCACATTTTGATGAGATTGATTACCAGACCTACATCCCGGGGCTCACCTCCGATGCCTCCTATGAAGAGATTGCCCGCCGATTAAACGACATCATTAGTGTTATGAGCGCATTGAATGTGCCTATTGGCCTGATCGGGTCCACGCTGCTTGGCAAGTTTGACTCACAATACGGGATTATTCATGGGCTTCTCAATTCAGCCATCAACCTGCCAGCCAATATGAATCTGGTCATTTCTGAAATGCACGATCACTTTCAGGGGCTTCCACCACCGGTCAAAATTTTTACCTTCGGCAGCTTTGCGGTACTGCAAATGATCGCCATTTATCAATCATACTGGCTCTTTCAGGATAATCGGGCCGCTTACACGTTTGTCATGGAGCGCAGCCGCAGACCCGGAAGGGCACTGGCCAGTGCCAGAGAACTTAAGCAACTGGCCCGGCATCACCCTGCCCTTGAGGATATTCTGGACCATTACAGCGGCTTCCTGAAATTTCGAAACTCCACCCAGATTCAGGAAATAGCCACACTGTTACACGATGCGCCGGAGAAAACACCCGACACACTGGCCTATCTGGCAACCAACATGGGACGTTATAAAAGAAGCCTGATGCTGCTGCGCCGAAACCACATCCCACTGATCAGGATTATGCAGGCCACCGGTGAGATTGATGCCTGGCTGACCGTTGCCAAGCTGCTGAGGTCATCTTCTTACCGGGAAACGAACCCATTGTGCTTTGCACAATATCAAGTATCAGCGCAACCGGGTATTGAGCTTCAGGGCTTCTGGAACCCTCTGCTCCCCCCTGCCATTGCGGTTTCCAGTGACCTTGCCGCCAGCCACTTCGTACCACCGGCCAATATCATTATTACCGGGCCGAATGCAGCGGGAAAATCCAATGCCATGGTTGCTGCTGCCCTTAACGTCATTATGGCGCAGACACTGGGTATATCCCCGGCGGCATCCTTTAAACTGACACCATTTTCCTTTATTCATACCCATAAGGTCATTGAACCGGAAATGATTACTGGCGTTTCCAGTTTCAGCGCAGAATCAAAGCGGGCAATCACGCTGTTACAGAAATTGCGCGCTCTGGAGGCGGGCCAGTTCAGCATTGCCTTTCTGGATGAAATTTTCAGCAATACCAGCCCAAAAGAAGGGGAGATCGGTGCACTCGCCTATATAAAATCGATTGGCGATTTACCCGGGACGATCAGCATTTCTTCTACCCACTATACCCGGCTGACCTCACTGGCTGATCAGTTCCCGGACAGGTTTCAAAATCTTCATGTCAGCGCTGAGATCAACAGTGAAGGCCGCCTGCTCTATGATTATGTCCTGAAACCCGGCTTCTCAACCCAGAACGTTGCCTTCCATATTCTCAAAGAGGAAGGCATCCGGGAGGACTTGCCTGATATTTTTCAAGACCTGCCTGATATTCCCTGGAAAGCGCCACCCTGACCATTTAATGCCTCTGCTTTCTGGGCCAGACCAGACTGAACCGGGCTCCTCCCAGGGGACTGTGACTGACCAGCGCCCGTCCCCCATGCCAGTACATAATCCGCCGGACGATTGAGAGCCCCAGGCCATAGCCTCCTGACTTACGCGTTCTGCTGTCGTCCAGTCGGGAAAAAGCAGAAAACACCCGTTCCCACTGTTCTTCCGGAATCCCGGCCCCGTCATCATCCACATCAATACGACAAGTATCCTGGGTGGATGAAAAACGCACCTGAACTTTACTGTCCGCATAGCGACAGGCATTGCCTACCAGGTTCTGTATCGCCCGATGAATATAGCGACGGTCAATTTCGACAAACCGCCTCGGGTTTAACACATTGCAGGGAATATGCTCTATCTCAACCCGGTTCTGTAATCTGAGATGCTCACCAACCACCTGGGCCACTACTTTATCAACATCATGACGCTTCAATCGGAGGGTCGGGGTTCCCTGTTCCAGGTTGGCATAGGTCAGAAACTCATCCAC
The DNA here is from genome assembly GCF_017744115.1 of Salinisphaera sp. G21_0. Lineage (GTDB taxonomy): Bacteria > Pseudomonadota > Gammaproteobacteria > Pseudomonadales > Endozoicomonadaceae > Endozoicomonas. Next base: position 11,517 of record NZ_JAGHQW010000027.1, read on the forward strand.
CAGATGATCCAGTTCCTGGATATCCTGGTCCATGCCCTCCAACTGGGCCTCCCGCGCTTCCTGTGTTCTGGCATCGGCAATCAGATCCAGGCCAAAACGCAACCTTGCTACGGGGGTTCTTAATTCATGGGACACGCCACGAATCATCTCTTTTTGCAGACTCAGCAGGCGTTGAATATGGTCGGCCATGGCATTAAATGCCATGGCAAGACGACCAATGGAATCCGCCCCGCCAACATTAACCCGTACCTCAAAGTCTCCCCGGCTAAAGCGTGTCGCCGCCCTTTCCAGTTTTCGCAGCCGCTTCTCCATTCCCCTGACCAGGATATAGATGGCAAGGCTCAGAGAGATCAAGACGAACAGCCCCAGGGTCAGGATCAGTTTAAAAGGATAAGGGTTCAGTAATTTCAATGGACCAAGATGGAGTATCTGATCACTGTCCTTCATCTGGGCATAGAGCTGGAGCGATTCATCTCGGATGTTCAACACAGTCACAATACTGCCCTGCTGCAACTGGGTGTTTTGCAGGGGCGTTAACGACGCAGCGGAGTGGACAATGGACACAGGAAAGCTCAGCGATTCTCCGGATCGCTGAGCCAATACCGTCACGCGCTCATCCGCAGAGTAATGGCTGAGCAAGTGTCTGAGAAAAACAATGGTACCACTCGCCATTTGTTCTGATATCTCCGCCACCCGTCCCTGCAACAACCACCGGTCATCAATTAAGGCGGTAATAACCGCAGCCTTTTCCGTCAGCATCTGAACATCAATCCCCCCTAAAGAGAGCTGCTCAATCTCTTTAGGTGTGAAGTCGGATCGCTCCAACGGCAACATGGAAAAAGGAATCGACAGTTTATGTCCCCACTCTCCCAGCCACTTATGTCGCTGCTCTTCTGGCATGTCTGCCAGTACTTCAGAGACGAGACGGAAGGTCCCTCGGGCAATATCCTCCCGGTACTCGGCCAATCGAACACCATTGACAATAGTGACAACGATACCAGAAAGCACTGAGACCAGAACCAGGGAAAACAGCAGCCCGCCATAGATACGAAGAAATATACTGCTCATGACGCTATGCCAGCAACTTACTCATTTGTCACATGCTCTTCACAAAAAGATACCCTTTACTGCGCACCGTCTTGATCAGACGAGGGTGCATCGGGTCGTCACCAATTTTGGGGCGAATGCGTGACACCCTGACATCGATGGAACGGTCCTGACCGTCGTATTCAATCCCGCGCAACTGGGCAAAGATCTCTTCCCGGCTCAACACCCGGCCAGCATTCGAACAGAGCAGCCAGAGCAGATCAAACTCAGCGCTGGTGAGGTCAACGCTCTGGTCATCCAGCCAGGCCTCACGCATAGAGTTATCAACGACCAGCGCGCCAAAGCGAAGGCTATTCTGCACTTCCGGCTCGTCTTCTACCGGTGCCGTGCCCCTTCTCAACAGGGCTCTTATACGGGCAAGCAGTACTCTTGGGCGAACCGGTTTGGCAACATAATCATCCGCGCCCATTTCCAGCCCCAGCACTTCATCAAGGTCATCGGTGCGGGCGGTCAGCATCAGTATCTGACCATGATACTGGCCTCGCACCCGGCGACAGATGGACACCCCATCTTCCCCCGGCAGCATCAGATCCAGTACCACCAGATCGGGGCGCTCACTCAAAATACGCTCAACGGCCTTACCACCATCACCTTCCACCGACACCTGAAGGCCATTATTTTCAAGATACTCACGGGTCAGGGTTGCCAAACGCTCATCATCCTCAACAATCAGGATGCGACCCGTTTCTGCATTATCCAAAGCCATTGTTTTACACCCCGGGGGTTAAGAGACGAAATATTGAAAGCGGCAAAAAACCGGCACTTCACTGGCAATCTAATGGTTTATGGGCCGTAGATGTTACACTACCGACGATCGAACGTCCTCCCCAGAACCGGAGCAGGCCCAAACATTTCTGAATCAACGTCCGGAAGCCAAAGTATTCATGATTTTTTCTCCGAACCGGACTCAGAATTTTTTTTTATTTTGACAAAATCCCATCTTGAGCTTGCAAATTTCTCGCTCTGTCTGAAAAAGTTACCCGGGAGTTAGCGGGCACCAACACCGAAAGAAATCCACATCTTATCCACAGCACTCCCCCGGTTTTATCGGCTTGAATTTCTCCCGACTGCGCATTATCTTGTGTAGATAAACGGCCGCTACACTATATATGGTACCCCTCGCTGCTGAGTAACACATTGTCGCCTGAGCAACCCGGCATACCGGAAATGCCTCAGGCAACAGTCCAGCCAAACAGCGGATTTACTGTTGGCAGCAGCACATAACGGAAGAGCGGACGGTAATCAGGGAAGAATGCTTATACAGATTGTCAGCTGCGCGGCCTCGCGGTTCCGCCGCCACAGCCTGTCTCGCAGAGGCGGGGATCTGACTCATCAGGTATATCCCGGACAGACTCATAGTCTCACAGCCACTGCAGTGCACAGTGGCTGGCGATGAGACAGTGATGGAAAGCACGCGCAGTAAATACTGTCTGCTGGCCTGGCCATGAAGCGTGCTGCAAGGTCATTGATAGCCGCGCTATATCAAGCGTGTTCATTGAATACACAGGTAAGGGCTGAATGAATAAAAATATCCTGGTCACCAAGCGTGACGGAGACAAGGAACAACTGGATCTTGAGAAGATCCATAAAGTGATTATCTGGGCAGCCGAGGGCCTGGACAACGTCTCCGTTTCTGAAGTTGAACTTAAGTCTCACATACAGTTCTACGATGGCATCAAGACCACGGATATCCATGAAACACTGATCAAATCCGCTGCCGACCTGATTTCAGCCCAGGCTCCGGACTATCAGTATCTGGCTGCCCGTCTGGCCATCTTCCACCTCAGGAAAAAGGCCTACGGGCAGTTTGAACCGCCCGAACTGTATAGCCATGTGGTCAATCTGGTGGAGATGAAGAAGTATGACCAGCACCTCCTGACGGACTACAGTGAGGCTGAATTTAATCAGATGGAACGCTTTATTGATCACAGCCGGGATATGAACTTCAGCTATGCGGCGGTCAAGCAACTTGAGGGCAAATACCTGGTGCAGAACCGGGTAACCGGCGAGTACTACGAGAGCCCCCAGATTCTTTACATGCTCATTGGTGCCTGCCTGTTTGCACAATACCCGAAAGAGACTCGCCTGGATTTCATTGAGCGTTTCTACCATGCGGTGTCCACCTTCAGACTCTCTCTGCCCACCCCGATCATGTCCGGGGTACGGACACCTACCCGCCAGTTCAGCTCTTGTGTGCTGATTGAATGCGGGGACTCACTGGACTCCATTAATGCCACGTCCAGCGCTATCGTTAAATACGTCAGCCAGCGGGCGGGGATTGGTATCAACGCCGGTAATATTCGCGCCCTGGGCAGCCCGATCCGTGGAGGAGAAGCCTTCCATACCGGCTGTATCCCGTTCTACAAGCACTTCCAGACAGCCGTAAAATCGTGCTCTCAAGGGGGCGTTCGCGGTGGCGCAGCGACCCTATTCTACCCGATCTGGCATCTGGAAGTTGAAAACCTGCTGGTTCTGAAAAACAACCGGGGGGTTGATGATAACCGCGTTCGCCACCTGGACTATGGCGTGCAGTTTAACAAGCTCATGTATCAGCGCCTGATCGAAGGCGGTGATATCACCCTCTTTTCACCCAGCGATGTGCCGGGACTGTATGATGCGTTCTTTGCTGACCAGGAAGCGTTTGAAAGGCTCTATAAGCAATATGAGCAGGACAGCAGCATCCGTAAGACCACGTTGAAGGCGATTGAACTCTTTTCACTGTTTGCCTCCGAGCGGGCCAGTACCGGGCGGATCTACCTGCAAAACGTCGATCACTGCAATACCCACAGCCCATTTGACCCGGCAGTGGCCCCGGTTCGCCAGAGTAACCTGTGCCTGGAAATTGCCCTGCCCACCAAACCCCTGGATCATATCCATGACGAAGAGGGCGAGATTGCCCTGTGCACCCTGGCCGCATTCAACCTGGGAACCCTGAAGGATCTGGCAGAACTGGAAGAGTTGTCGGAACTGATTGTGCGTGCCCTCGACAGCCTGCTGGACTACCAGGACTACCCGGTTCCTGCAGCTTATAACTCGACCATGGGACGGCGTCCCCTGGGTGTCGGGGTGATTAACTTCGCCAACTACCTGGCCAAAAACCATGTCCGGTATTCGGATGGCTCCGCCAATGGCCTGACCCACCGCACCTTTGAGGCCATTCAATACTACCTGTTGAAAGCGTCAAACAAGCTGGCCAGAGAGAAAGGCACCTGCTCCAAATTCAATGAGACCACGTATGCCAAAGGTATCTTACCTATCGACACCTACAAACGTGACCTCGATACGGTTTGTGAAGAGTCCCTTCATCTTGACTGGGAAAGTTTGCGTGAGGAGATCAAGTCGTTCGGCCTGCGCAACTCAACACTGACCGCCCTGATGCCATCCGAGACATCATCCCAGATCAGCAACGCCACCAACGGTATTGAGCCGCCCAGGGGCTTTGTCAGCGTTAAGGCCAGCAAAGATGGCATTCTTAAGCAGGTTGTTCCTGATTTCGTCGAGCTTAAGGATCGTTATGAACTGCTCTGGAACATCCCGAACAACGATGGCTACCTTCAGCTGGTTGCCATCATGCAGAAATTTGTCGACCAGACGATCTCAGCCAACACCAACTATGATCCGGGCCTTTTTGAAGGCGGCAAAGTACCGATGAAGCTGCTGCTGAAAGACCTGCTGACCGCTTACAAACTGGGCGTAAAAACACTGTATTACCACAATACCCGTGATGGTGCCGCTGACGCTCAGAATGATATGGATGATGACTGCGCAGGGGGGGCCTGCAAAATCTGATGAACATCCCATCTCTTGTCAGAACCATTGCCAGAAAACCATGCGCGGAAACCACTGAATTGGGGCAAATCGAACAATGACATACACCACATTTAACCGGGAACACTTCAATGCTACCCAGGAGCCCATGTTCTTTGGCCGTAATGTCAATGTATCCCGTTATGATGTCCAGAAGTACCCGATCTTTGAGAAGCTGATTGAGAAGCAGCTCTCCTTTTTCTGGCGCCCTGAGGAGGTGGACCTCTCAACCGATCGCCGTGACTTTGCTGCGCTTCCCGATCATGAAAGGCACATCTTTCTCAGCAACCTGAAATACCAGACCCTTCTGGACTCGGTGCAGGGCCGCTCACCGAACGTTGCCCTGCTGCCCATTGTCTCCCTACCAGAACTGGAAACCTGGATCGAAACCTGGGCCTTCAGTGAGACCATCCACTCCCGTTCCTATACCCATATTATCCGCAATATCGTCACCGAACCGGCCCGTATCTTTGACGATATCGTGACCAATGAGGCGATTACCAAACGCGCCCGGGATATCACCCGCTACTATGACGCCCTGATCGAAGGTGTCAGCCTTTACCATCAGCTGGGTGAAGGTAAACACACCGTTAATGGCGAAGAAATCAACATCAGCATTACCGACCTGAAGCGCAAGCTCTACCTCACCGTGGTGTCTGTGAACGTGCTGGAAGCGATCCGTTTTTACGTCAGTTTTGCCTGCAGCTTTGCCTTTGCCGAGCGCTCCACAATGGAAGGCAATGCCAAAATCATCAAATTGATCGCCCGCGATGAAGCCCTCCACCTGACCGGCACCCAGCATATCCTGCAACTGCTGGCCGATGGCAAAGATGATCCGGAAATGGCAGTGATTGCCCGTGAGCTGAAAGACCAGGCCAGACAGATCTTTATCGATGCGGCAGAACAGGAAAAAGACTGGGCAGACTACCTGTTCCGTGATGGCTCCATGATTGGCCTGAACCGGGACATTCTTGGCCAGTACGTTGAATACATCACCAACCAGCGGATGGTTGCCGTCGGCTTTGAACCGGCGTTTGCCATCAAACAGAACCCTCTGCCCTGGATGAACAGCTGGCTTAACAGCGACAACGTTCAGGTTGCCCCTCAGGAGGTGGAGGTCAGCTCCTACCTGGTTGGGCAAATAGACAGCGAAGTGCAGTCCGAAGATTTCAGTAACTTTTCGTTATAATTCCTGCATTAAAAAACAGTGTAAGCAGTTTCAATACCCAACGTCCCATAGCCAGGCCTGTTTCAGGCCTGGCTGATACAGGCGAAACACCATGGCTCATATTGTCAAGATTCTTGAAGGCTTCAGCTTTATTCCCCGCAAAGAGCTGACGCTTCTGGAAGCCCTTGAGCAGGAAAACGTCGACATGGAGTATCAATGCCGTGAGGGGTTTTGTGGCAGCTGCCAGGTCACCCTTGTAGCGGGTGAAGTCACCTATACCACCGAACCCATCGCCTTTATTCCGGAAGGAAAAATACTGACCTGCTGCTGCCAGCTGAACAGTGACGTCACCATTGAAATCCCGGGCGGGTGCAAAATGAAGAAACACAACTTGTAAGCCTGTTATTCCACTCTCATCAGCGGATCAGGCGCTTTGATTTATCCCCCCGCACCTTTAAATTTGAACGTTAGCCTCTTTTTCTGGTCATAGGTAAGTAGTTGGCCAAATGGAATCGTATATTTCATTTGGTTAACTACTTACTAACCTCTGGTTTTCAATATTGGTCAGGAAAGCCCATGCACCCTAACTCTATACGTCTATTAATTGCAGTCCCCTTATTGTTGAGCAGTCTCAGTTTGTTCGCTATTGCTGACGCCACGCCACAGGCGTCTGGCATCACCGCTGAATGGACTGCGCCGCCACCCGCCAATTCCGGCATGGAGCCTGAACAAACACCCGAATTCAACGAAAATGATCAACAGCAAACCGTTAAAAAAAGAACCGTAGATTACCGGGCCACCACTGAACTGCTATTGGAGCGTTACCCCTATGCCTTGATGAGCTATTTTTCCGAAATGGACGCAATCCTGACCTCCGATGATCCGGAAAAACAGCTATTTGCTATTTTCAGGCTCTCTTACCTGGGCTCCAGACATTTTCTATTCGTGGCGGATCCGGAAGCCATCCCTGAGCAATGGCAGCCCCATTTTACAAGTACCGCCGAGGAGAAACGAAAATCTGGCCAGACCCGCCACCAGATAATCGGCCAGGTCACTATCCCGGACTCGAATATCAGGATCAGGGTATTTAAACTGACTGAAGACCCTTCATCTGACGCCCAAACCAAAAGCAAGATTGTTCTGGCCCTGGCCGGTGAAAAGTCCGATGAGGCTGTCCAATGCCTGGTCACCCAATCAAAACCCGCTCACCCCGGCAGCTCTCCCTGCTCTCTTGCGGTAAAACAGCTGCAGGATATTAGCGATCTCGCGGATTCCCTGAAAGATATGTATCCGAACCATTCAGTGGAGATAACCGGTTACTCCTTCAGCGGCGCTATTGCCCAGGCCGCCATGTCAATATCCGAGACCATTGAGCAAGCCTACATTTTCAACAGCTACGGTATTCACCCAAGCTGGTTGGCAGGTATGCCCGAAAGCCGATTGGCCAGAATTCATCACTCCTATGTTGAAGGCAGCTTTCTTCATGGACAGGACTATAACCCGCTCAGCCGATACTCTCGATGGAAACTACCGCCGAACAAGGTGGTGGTTGCCGGGATGAAGATTCCTTCCAGCGGGCTTGAACCCAACATACGACATATCTACCAGCTGAACCATCATGACAGTTGGCTGGACACCTTTTATAACTTTGTCACCAGCATCTGGATCTTACACTCCAAAGAGTCGGTTCTACGGGCATTTGAGGCAAATTTAAGGCTTGATCTCCCCTGGTAATTCTTCAGAGCGGGACTGGCCGGTATCTGGTCAAGCCGCCTCCCCTGACCGGAACGCTGAAATCTCTTGACCAACGACAGTTGAAGTGTAAAATGCCAGACAATTTGTCAATCGGACTGCTTTTACCCAACGAAGAAGCTGACTGATTGACCAAAAAGAGTTAACCTGAACGACACTCACCCGGGATAAGGTTTCGATGACACTGCACATGAACCGTCAGTCAATCAAAAGAACAAGCAGAATCCTTATTACTGGTGCCAACCACTTTATCTGTATTGCAAAAAAAAGCCCCTTAATCCAGGGGCTTTTTTTTGACTTGAAAATGACCAAAGGCGACAGGTATTACCCCCATGGGAAACAGGTTCTTTAACAGGAACATTATCTCCATAGCCGACCTTACCCGGGAAGATATGGAACAGATTCTTGAAGTGGCTGCTGAACTCAAACACACGCCACGTCCCGGTCTATTGCAGGGCAAAGTAATTGCCAGCTGTTTTTTTGAGGCATCCACCCGCACACGCCTCTCGTTTGAAACAGCCGTTCAGAGGTTAGGCGGCACCCTGATTGGTTTTGCCGACGGTGGCAACACCTCTGCCAAAAAAGGGGAAACCCTTGCGGACTCCATCAAAATCATCAGCTCCTATACCGATGCGGTGGTGATGCGCCACCCTCAGGAAGGTGCTGCCCGGCTGGCCTCGGAATTCTCCAGCGCCCCCATTATCAATGGCGGCGACGGCTCCAACCAGCACCCAACCCAAACCCTGCTGGATCTGTTTAGTATTCGCGAGTGCCAGGGTCGACTGGATAACCTGAAAGTCACCTTTGTCGGTGACCTGAAATATGGCCGGACAGTGCACTCCCTGGCTCAGGCCCTGATACATTTTAACGCAGAATTTAATTTTATTGCCCCGGATGCACTGGCAATGCCAGACTACATCCTGCAGGAACTGGATGAAAAAGGCATCCGGTGGCGTCGGGCGGAAAGCATCGAAGAAGTGGTTGCCGATACGGATATCATCTACATGACCCGGGTTCAGAAAGAGCGATTTGATGAAACCGAGTATAAGCACATCGCGTCAAACTATGTACTGACCAATGAAGCCCTGAAGCAGGCCCCCGCACACCTTAAAGTACTGCACCCGTTGCCAAGGGTTGATGAGATAGCCGTTGAAGTCGATCAAACCCCCCATGCCTATTACTTTGAACAGGCCCGAAACGGGGTATTTGCCCGTCAGGCGCTGCTGGCCCTGATTCTCAATGAATCCTTTGATGACAAGATGTGAGGAGTGATCGATGAGTAACAAACTTCAGGTTGAAGCCATCTGCCAGGGCACTGTCATCGACCATATTCCGGCGGGACAGGGAGTAAAAATCCTTGACCGTCTTCATCTGCTGAACAGTGAAGCGCGTATTACGGTGGGCTTTAATTTGCCCAGTAAAGCCCGGGGCTTCAAAGATATTATAAAAGTCGAAGGACGGATGTTTACTGAACAGGAGGCCAACGAACTGGCACTGTTCGCACCCAGCGCAACCATCAACGTGATTGATGATTACCGGGTGGTGGATAAGTTCACCATGGCCATTCCGAAAACGCTGAGAGCCGCGTTCGCCTGCCCCAACTCTAACTGCATTACGCATAATGAACCGGTGGAGAGCTATTTCTACCTGCGTCAGAAAAGTCATGATATCCAGCTGAAGTGCCACTATTGCGAAAAATCCTTCAGCAAGGAAATTGTGGCAGAGCTGAGATAACGGCAAGAAAGAGGGCGTTCAGTGTCTGATAAAGAGCGCCTTCTATTTCCGGCCTGATCAAACAACTGATTGAAATAGAAAATAAAATTCTTCCTTTCCCACCAATGTCTAACTTCCAAACACGGCATCTCTACCTATTATTTAATTTTCAGCCAGATGGTGGGTAACAACTATGAGTTCTTGTCCAATATCTAATTTTATCGGTAATCGCTGCATGCCAGACCCTGTAAGAACGGAGTCTGTTGGGGAAAAAAACCAGAAATTTGCTGAAGAAGCCAGTTTTTTTACCGCTTTGTTCAAGAATCTCACAGTAAGACCAGTGCCTGATCCTGGCCTGATCATGGTTCTTAACAAGCAGTGGCTGGAAAGGAAGAAAAGGAAAGTGTCCAAGAAAGGCAAATCTGAACAATTGTGGCTGGGCAAGCGAGCGGATGATGAGCCGTCTGGCGAGTGGGGAAAATTCGAGGACGATTGACCAGACCGTGTTAACCACACGGCATCCCATTCAGCCATGTCGCCGGATTTGCCTGGTGGAAAGACACTATTTCCATCATTCGCGCGAATCCGTACAGTTCGTTTGATTTGTCCATTAATTCGGCGCGATAATACGCCATATCATTTACCGTGAAGATCCTCTCAAGGTTGCTCTCACGCTATACCGTACCCACTCGCACCGTAAAGTGGGCATGGTATTAACCAGCTAACTTCTTCCTCGCCCATCTCTGCGACGATCAGGATAAAGATTGTATCCTTATAGCTGGCTCACCCGGCTGCCAATTGGTAAAGCCATTGTTCAGGACTGAAAGGAACGAGATTAAGGCATTGAGTGGTTTTCTAGGATTTTTTAAGAAAAGCAGCGCGAGTAAAGACGCTTCCCCTGAAAAAGGGAAGAAAGCGCTTTCCGGCAGCAAAAAACAGGCTGCGCATTCCAGAAACAACGTCAAATCATCAAAGCGTCCGAAGCGGACAAGCAGCAGAAAGTCAGACCGTCCTGCCCAGGCACAGGAAAGCTGGAGTATTGATCAGTTCCAGGTAGCGCCTGACCCTGAAAAGACCCGCTTTCACGATTTTGCCCTGCCCGAAGAACTGATGCATGCGATTGCTGACCAGGGCTTCAAGTACTGCACACCAATTCAGGCAGAGGTGCTGGGCAGCACTCTGGCGGGTCGGGATGCGATCGGCAAGGCTCAGACAGGAACCGGTAAAACAGCCGCATTTCTGATCAGCACGATCAAGCAGCTGATTGACACCCCGGCACCGGACACCCGCTACCTGGGCGAGCCACGCGCGGTCATTATCGCCCCCACACGGGAGCTGGCATTGCAGATCGGTAAGGACGCTGAAGCCCTGACCCAATACCTGCCGCTGCACGTTGTCACCGTTGTAGGTGGTATGGATTATGAGAAACAGCGTAAACGTATCGGCGAAAATTATGTGGATATTCTCGTTGCCACGCCCGGGCGTCTGCTGGACTACTGTGAGCGTAAAGACCTGTTTCTGGACCTGGTTGAAGTCATGGTGATCGACGAAGCGGACCGCATGCTGGACATGGGCTTTATCCCGCAGGTACGGCGTATTATCCGCATGACGCCAAGGCCGGGAGACCGTCAGACGCTGCTATTCTCGGCGACATTCACAGATGATGTATTAAGACTTGGAGAGCAGTGGACCTGGAACCCGGTAAAGGTTGAGATTGAGCCTGACAGTGTTGCCACCGACACGGTGGAGCAAAAGGTTTACATTCTCTCATCGGAACAGAAGTTTCCCCTGCTGGTAAACCTGATTAACCATCACCAGCTGGAAAAAGTTATTGTTTTCACCAATCGCAGGGACCAAACCCGCAAGCTGACCGAACAGCTGCAAAAGGCTGGGATCAGGGCAGACCAAATCTCCGGCGAAGTTCCCCAGAACAAGCGCCTCAGGACTCTGGAAGATTTCCGCTCCGGGAAAATTTCAGTACTGGTGGCTACCGATGTTGCTGGCCGGGGAATTCACATTGACGGAATCAGCCATGTGATCAACTACAACCTGCCTGAAGACCCTGATGACTACGTCCACAGGATTGGCAGAACCGGAAGAGCAGGGGCAAGTGGAACCAGCATCAGCTTTGCCTGTGAAGATGATTCGTTTCTGATTCCGGATCTTGAAGCACTGCTGGGGGATAAACTGAAGAAGGACTACCCACCGGAACAGCTTCTTGTTGATCCCCGAAACAGTAAGCACCGATAAGCTAACCCGGATATTTCATAAACTGCCCCGAATCTCGCGCACGACCACATGGATGTGGGAGGTAGGGCGACGCAGGATGCCAAAGCCGAGGACTTTGTCGCTCTAAGGGATTTTGTGAGGGAGCGCCGTACCGGGGAGTACGGTCGACTGAACAAAACTCCCTTAGAGCGGCAAAGGACAAGCGAGAACGGGAGCATGTTTATGAAATATCCGGGTTAACAGTGCAGGCGAATGCTAACGATTCGTCTGCTGACATGGGAGAGAACAGTAATAATCAAAAGAAATATCAATCAAAAAAACAGTAAAATTTTTATAAAAAAATACGATATATCCTTTCAAGCATAAGAGTAAAACACATCCACTTAAACCCTTTAGGAGGAAAAAAAATTTTTTTATTCTTCATCGAAATTTAGTCTTGCCGGATTAAAGCTTTTCGATAAGAATCAAATATGAGTAACCCAAAAACAGACAAGGGAGCTGCCTATGGGACATGCCCTGGAAACCAGGCCAGAAAACTCACCCATCACAACCACCTACATACTGGACAGTAACGTCCTGATTCACGACCCTAACTCTATCCTCAACTTTGAAGAACATCAGGTAATCATTCCCATCACCGTTCTGGAAGAACTGGACAAACTCAAGAACGGCAAACAAACCATAGCCGCTGACTGTCGTCAGGCCATACGACTGATTGATAATATTCTGGGTACAGCAACACCTGCGGAGATAGAGCAGGGAGTCCCTATCCAGAGAAGCCACAGCAAGGAAACATCCGGTACGCTCTCCATCATGATGAGTCATGCCGACGATAAAATCACCACACTCCCCAGCAGTAATAACGATAACCAGATAATTAACGACATCTGTCAGTATCAGAACGCCCATCCGGACCGGCAGTTCATACTGGTCACCAAAGACATAAATATGCGCCTCAAAGCCAGGGGCTGCGGTATTCTTACCGAAGACTATCACAGTGACCAGCTGGTCAGTGATATTGGCTTACTGACCAAAGGTTATATCCATTATGAAGGCAACTTCTGGGACCGGGTCAATGAAGTAAAAACGGTACAGCTTGATGGCAAAACCATTCATACCCTGAATAAAAGTGAGTTTGCCGAAGAGTTGTATCTCAACAAGTTCCTTTTAGACGACCAAGGGTTTGTAGCAAAAGTCATCGACCTATCGGACGACCAGGTAAGTCTTCAACACTACAGCAGAGAAAGCCTGATGCATCAGGAAGCCTGGGGGTTGAGACCATTGAACATCAACCAGGCCATGGCCCTGAATCTGCTGCTCGACCCGGATGTTCACCTGGTGAACCTCAATGGTGCCGCCGGTTCTGGCAAGACCATTCTGGCCCTGGCAGCCGCCATTGAAATGACCATTGCCACGAAACAATACCGGAGGATTATTGCCACCCGTTCCACCCGGGGATTGGATGAAGACATTGGCTTCCTGCCAGGTACCGAGGCTGAAAAAATGGAACCCTGGCTGGGCGCTATTACCGACAACCTGGAAGCGCTGCACAATGATGACGAATCCACCAACAGCAGTGTGGAGTACATTCTCGACCGGGTACCGCTCCATTTCAAATCCCTGAACTACATCCGTGGCAGGAGTTTCCAGCAGAGTCTGATCATCATCGATGAATGTCAGAATCTGACTCCTCACCAGATCAAAACCATCATCACCCGCGCCGGTGTCGGCAGTAAAGTGATCTGCCTTGGCAACCTGGCCCAGATCGACACCCCTTATCTGGCCGCCACCAGCTCCGGCTTAACCTATATGACTGAGCGCCTGAAGCATTTCCCCCATGGAGGTTCAATGCAGCTTCAGGGTGTACCAAGGTCACCACTGGCAGCGTATGCTGAAACCCATCTGTAATTCATTCCTCTTCATCACGACAAAGCCCCGGGTCGCCGGGGCTTTCTATTTTTCCGACCGTGTGACAGGCTCACTGATATCATCCGGGACGCTGCACGAGAATAGACTGAACTGCTGCGGTGGCAACAAATTGCTCTGAACATTCCAGCTTCTTAAAGTGATAGCCATTATCAATGGTCATGATAGGTCTTATTAACCCTTTCAACCCTATTAAAGGAACGCTCCCTGCTCTACTATTGTCATCATTATCTCAAGCTTGAAAAATCAGGGAGAGTTGAATGCTGCTCGTTATTTCTCCAGCGAAAACCCTGGACTATGACACACCACCCACAACAAAAAAATTCACCCAGCCAGACTTTCTTGACCAGTCCGCCCTGCTGATTGAAGAGCTCCGTGAATTAAGCCCGGCAGCGATTGGCAGCCTGATGAGCATCAGTGATAAGCTGTCCCAGCTCAATGCAGCCCGTTTCCAGGCATGGTCGGCACCGTTCAGTCCGGACAATGCCAAGCAGGCGGTACTGGCCTTCAAGGGTGATGTATACACCGGTCTCGACGCAGAAACACTCAGTGAACAGCAGCTGTCATTTGCCCAGCAACACCTGAGAATTCTCTCTGGCCTTTATGGCCTGTTACGCCCGCTGGACTTAATGCAGGCTTACCGGCTGGAAATGGGCACGCGATTTTCCAATCAGCGGGGGAAAGACCTTTACCAGTTCTGGGGAAGCAGGATTACAGAGCAGCTGAACAACGAGCTGGCCAGTCAGAAGAGCCAGGTACTGGTCAACCTCGCGTCCAATGAATACTACAAGTCTGTGCAGCCAAAGCAGATTAATGGCCAGATTATTACGCCGGTATTTAAAGACTGGAAGAACGGTCAATACAAAATCATCAGTTTCTACGCCAAAAAAGCCAGGGGCCTGATGTGCCGCTACATTATCGACCATAATATTGACCAGCCAGAGAAAATGAAAAGTTTTGACTACGAAGGTTATGCCTTCAATGAGGCCATGTCCTCCGATAAGGAGTGGGTTTTTACCCGGGAAGAAGCGCAAGATTAAAATCTACCATTGGGTTTCGCTCTATGCTTGCCTTGTAAAATTCAAGCATAGAGTAGAAATCGCCTTTTCCCGGAACAGAAAAAGGCGAAAGCGGTTCAGCGCAGCAGCGAAGTGGAGTCAATCCAGAAGTAAACAGACCAGCTGTCTTTAAAGAAACCGGGAGTACTCTGCTTTCTTAACGTTCCCCGAACCTGGTCTTCAAGCAGGTACTGAGTCTCCTCCCCCCGTTCTTCAAGCAAGCCCTGCTTTTCATACCAGCCATGGGGATTTTCACCCAGACATTGATTGATAAAGGTCTGGGCCTGTTCATACACCTGATGAGCCGTTTCCTGGTCAGGATAAGCCTTATTGCAGACATAACTGTATTTATCACCCCATTGCCATATCTGACAGCTGTTTTCTATCAGCTGATAACGACTCTCCCAGAGCGTAATTTTGTATTTATAGGACGGGCGGAAACGGATGCTCTCAAAGTTATTATTGCTTTTACTGAACAGGTTAGAAAGTGACTGACAGTCTGCCTGACCTTGGTTGGAGGAGGTGCCTGTTGTCGATGAATCTTTTGAAGCCAGTGAACTACAGCCAGAAATCATAGCCACCAAAAAGGTCATGAAAATAAATTTCTTTCCTGAAACGATCTTCCTGAACATCCTTTCTCCTCCCCGGGTCAAGCCAGAACAGTGCTGACGATGGTTAGAAGGGTATAGGGACGGAAAGAGAAAATAAATAAAAAAAACCGGTTGGCTGGCAACAAACCGTCATCATGGATTTTATAGGACACCGTGCCCTGCAAAGCCATAACCTGAACACTGGTCTGATCACCAAACCAGACACCGGCCCAATCATCCTCATAATCCAGTTCAATGCCAAGAGATAGACGCATCATAGCAACTCCAAATCCTTAGGGCATATAAAAATTGCTGGCGATCATACAAAGGCTTTATGGATAACCCTGTTAGTTTTTGTTTCAGAATGAAAAACATGAGTAACTACGCACATGACGCAAATCTTTCCACGTACCGCCCTCTATCACCTTAATCGCAACCTGACCTCATCGGGCCATAATGACCGGTAACAATTTCCTCCTGCTGCCGATATCACTAACAATATAACCGGCCAGCCTACTTAATTATGTTCAAACTACCCAGAAATCCACTTTGTCACAGAACACCAGGAGTCGAGGGTTCAGGCCCCGTCCACACCAATTATGAGCCAACGCCAAAAGAGGCGGAGGCACCGGTTGGTCACCATAGAGGCAGGAAAATTGAAAGTGCCGATACCACGAGCTATTTAGCGAAACAGGAAAGCGTGGTCACAGGTGCAGACAGTCCATCGCCGCTAAAAACAGAAGCTACCCAGGTACCCGCTCATCACACGACGGGTTTAAAAGAGAATAAACTGGATAGCCAGAATACAGAACTTTTGCAGAAACGGGCTGATTTGCTGAAAGAGGCAGACAGTCTTCTTGGTGCCATTAACGCAAAGAAAGTAGTCGGTATTTCGCTGGAAGCGCTGGATAAAGCTCGAGCTAATAGCCCTGAACAGGTGCTGGCAATGCTTAAGAGTATGGAGTTCCCGGCTGGCCTTAGCGTTAAAATCACCCTTAAGTCTCAGTCCGACAAACCACTGAGCCTGATACCCCCGGGTGATGAATTGGAGAACCATAAGAATCTTGACAAGTTAATGGAAAAAACCATAGAAGCCCTTAAGCGTCACGATAAGCAGTATGCCAATACAGAAGCAAGTGCCAGTAGAGCCGAAGAAATAAGACAGTCCCTCGTTCTCAACGACAACGAGGTTGCGGGCAGAGAAACCCTGGGCCAGGGGGAAGGCGCACAGGCGTTTGACAAGCTAATAAACAGAAAGTGTGCAATCACCGTTCATCATCGAACCCCCGTTGAGAAAAGCTTTGTCGAGACCAGACACCATGATACAAGCGCCCGGCCAGCAGCAGAGGAAAGCTCTGCTATCACTGCCAGAGAAGATTCTCCGGGTATTGAGAAAGGAAATGGTTACCCTGAAGAGCAAGACTTAACCACAACAACCTCTTCCGGTGCGCAGAAACAAGCTGCCCCCATAGTTACCGATCCACCCATGGACAGACCGACTCAGCGAGCAACTCCGGCTTATCCGGTACCACTGCCTTTAGTGAATAGTTCGCAAACCACCGCTCCGCCTGAAGAGGCCGAACCGGCTTTACTACAGAGTGAACAGCAGGCTACTGACTCAGTCGCACAAAGCTCTCCACCTATTGAGACAGAACAAGAAAGCACTCCAGCAGCTGAATATACAGAGAGTGTTCCAACAGAAGAAGACCTCACTGTCACCGAGCCCGTTTCAGCTCTGAAGGAGCAAACTGGTACCGTACCGGACAGCGAAGAGAGTCCGCAGGAAACAGTGCCCGTCGATAGTCAATCCCCCTTGCCGGAAACGGTACCAGCACCCCCCCTCTCCCGGGAAGAAATCCGGGAAACAGCCTCTGTCCCGGCAGAGCAATCCGAAGTTCATTCGGCAATGACGCTGCAACAGGCAGAACCGTCAACGGACCCGATAACAGAACAGACGGCCAAAGCGCAAGTCCAACAGCCAGAAAAACAAGAGAACTTGCATGCAGCACTGCTCAGAGAGCTAAAAAATAGACAAAGGGAACTAAAATCAACAAAGCCAAACCAGCCAATTGAAGGCAACAGCACACAAACCAGTGACAGACTTTCACCCAATGACGATACGGCAAACACAGCAAAAGCCTCTCGGTCCGGGAGTCACCCCGAACTTATGGCGGAATTGACAAAAAAACTGGCCGACAGAAGACCCAAAACACCGGAAGAAGTTGACACTCTGGATAGCAATGTTGCCAGGAAATGGGCTCAGACGGCGGAGAGATTGGAAAATAGCCACCTTCCGTTTATCGATGAACTGATGGAAAAAGTAGCGGCAAGAAACAGAGCAATGGAAGACACGGCTCAGCCCTCCCAGTCGGCACTATCACCCGCCGGTTACAAGCCTGCTGAAACAACGGTTTCCTTTCCACCGTTCCCTGCGGCGGAGGAGTTACCGGCCGGGCAGAGAAGCTCTTCTCAGGCGAATAGCAAGGCAACCAATAACATTGCCGTACCAAAGAGCGAAACGAAAAACACATCATCCGGTAACAAGACGTTTAACGATGCCCAGTTTAAAGCAGAGTTGGAAGCCGCCGTGGCAAAGATGCTGAGAAGAAGTTCAGATACCATGGATGCTGACGACATCACAGACTCGTCCGTATCTGATGACCAGCTCCCGGAGGATGTAACCGCTGACCTGAACAACATAAATGCCGCCCTCTCTCCAGAAGAACCGGGAGAAACCGCTCAGCCAATTTTGAACAATGATGCCACAACGCCATTGCCTCCCGCTGCACCACCAGTACCTCCACCAATATCCCAGGAAATATTGTCCGCCAGGACCAGGAAGGCTCCGGCATCAACCAGCACTGCTCAGGCCAATAGCCCGGATAACGCAAACAAAACGGAATCAGGTAACGGAGCTAAAAGCAAGCCATCAAACCAGGGCTTCTTTGGCAGTGAGACATTCAAAAAAGCTCTGGAAAACGCTGCTACCGCCATGGATAACAAGCGTCAGAGCAGCGACAAGGATATTGAGCAACAAATCCAAGAAGCAAAAGAAGAGGCAAAGAAAATAAAAGAGAAGGCACCCAAACCCAATGATCTGCTTGGTTCTCTGAAAAGGAGATTGCTTCCAATCAGGGAAGCCAATAAAGATGCTGATAATGATAAAGACGAAGAAGACAAGTTGGAGTAAGCACCACACATTCCGGTGAGTTCTATCCTGGCTGACCGGTAATGTCGCCTTTAGGCGATAACGCTCCTGTATCTGTCATGTCTCCGGGGTTCTTTGGGCTTTATGATCATGAAAATGCAATTATAACCTTCACTCAGGTTTTGTTTTGTGCCTGTTTTCTGCCTGCAAACGCGTATCCCTACCTCGGCTTCTACTTTGTTAAGATGATAAAGTACTAAAAAAGTTAAAATTTACAACACGTTAGAAACAAAACATAACAGAAAACTTTTTCAAATCTGAATAATATTCCTGTCAGTTTTATGCGGCACATTTTCTGCGTGCTTCTTTCTTAGCGGTATCATCCACTGACAGTCAATTTCAGGAAACGACTGGTCAGCCTACTGCTCAATAGATTTTGTGGAGTTTCATGTCTATGGTTTCGCGCCAAGGCCGTTTATTTGTACTTTCCTCTCTGGCTTTTGCCGTATTCACCGGTAATGCCGTTGCAGGTGGCTTTGAAAAAGCGACCATGTGGGACGCGAAATACGCTGCCCTTGCGGGTGCCGCTGTTTCTTCCGTTAATACATCCAGTGCCGTGTTCTACAACCCGGCTGGTCTGGCCCGTATTGAGGGCAATGAAATTGCCTTGAATGCCTCTCCTACCTTTGTTCAGACCAACGGTCCCGCTGAAGGCGATAACTCCTATGTGAAAGGAGAGAGAAACTTTGTGCCCAATGCCGGTTTGACGGGCGCTTATCGCCTGAATGACCGGTTGGTTATGGGTTATGGGTTCTATGGTGCCGGTGGTTCCAATACCAGTTATGAAGGGGTTACTGTTGGTAGTCTCACACCAATGACTGGCGACTATTCAACCGATATCAAGATAATGGAAGCCGGTCTGGCTCTTGCCTACCAGATCAATAACAACTGGTCCATCGGTGGCACCTACCGTATTACCTATGCCCAGGCTGATATCAATCTGGCCTCTGCTGCTATTTTTGGTACTACCGGTGCGCTTGTGGGTTATAACGACCTCTCTGGCTTTAACACATTTGGTGTACGTCTCGGCGCGATGTATCGCTCCGATGATAACCGCTGGGGCTGGGGACTGAATTATCGCTCAGATGTCAGTATAGAGGCAGATGGTGAAGCCACTACCTATGTAGCAAACACCGCTGTTCATACACCAGGCATCGCCGCTACTGCTGAAACCGCATTGCCAACCCAGATTTCCACAGGTGTAGACTACAGCCTGAATAATGACTGGAAGCTGTTCGGTGAAGCCACCTGGACGAAGTACAGCGATATAGAATCGATCAACTTTTCCAGCAATGAAGGTAATTTGCTGGTAAACAGGATTATTGCTAACTGGGATGACCAGTGGAACTTCCGCTTTGCTACTGAGTACACCGGCATCGAAAACTGGGCATTGAGAGCGGGTTATATCTACACCACAGCCGTAACGCCAGAAGAATACGCGGCACCCACCTTCTCCACACCGGCTGGTGCTCACTCCTTCACCCTGGGTGCGGGTACTACCTTGATGAGTGGCAAACTGGGACTTGATTTGGGTGCAGAATATAACTTTGCTGAAAACGATACGGTAAAAGGTGGCGGTGAAGTGACCAATACCGGAACCAAAGCCAGCTCCGGCAAGTACGACACCAACGCCTGGGCACTGCACGCTACCCTGCGCTACAAGTTCTAAGTTCGATTGCTAAGTGACATAAAATACCGGCGTGAACCATTTATGCCGGTATTTTTTTATTAACCCCAAACCGGTTTGAGTTCCCTGGCACATCATTTCGATGAGTTTGATGTGTACAATCTCCGCTCAGGACGAACGGAGCCTGGGAGTCATTGATAGAAGGAACCCATCAATTACATTGAAACCATGCACTAGTGATTCAACACCTGACCAAGAAACCTGCGGGTTCGCTCTGAACGTGGGTTGCTGAAAAACACTTCCGGCGGTGCCTGTTCAATAATCTGACCTTCATCCATAAAGATCACCCGGTCAGCCACCGTCCGGGCAAAGCCCATTTCATGGGTCACGCAGAGCATGGTCATCCCTTCCTGTGCCAGCTCGACCATAACCTCCAGCACTTCTTTAATCATCTCCGGATCAAGGGCAGAGGTGGGCTCATCAAACAGCATCACTTCCGGATTCATACACAGGCTTCGGGCAATCGCCACCCGCTGCTGCTGGCCACCAGACAGTTGTCCGGGATATTTATTGGCCTGATCCGGGATTCTCACCCGCTCCAGGTATTCCATAGCCACCTTTTCCGCTGCCTTTTTTGACTGTTTACGGACCCAGATAGGTGCCAGTGTACAGTTCTCCAGAATGGTCAGATGTGGAAACAGATTAAACTGCTGGAATACCATCCCCACTTCACGACGGATGGTTTCTATATTTTTCAGGTCATTGGTCAGCCGGGTGCCATCCACCACAATGCTGCCTTCCTGATGCTCCTCAAGGCAATTAATGCAGCGGATCAATGTTGACTTACCGGAGCCGGAAGGCCCACAGATAACGATCTTCTCCCCCTTCCTGACGTTCAGGTTAATATCACGCAGCACATGAAATTGACCATACCATTTATTCAGGCCACTGATCTCAATCAGGCTGGCCTGCTCAACAGCGGCTTCACGCTGAATCGTCACCTCTGGCTGGCCACTTTTCGGTAATGGCTTTTGCAGACGAGGTTCGTCAAGATAATCACTCATACCATTGGCATCCCTGATGTCATTATCGGTGTAATTGTTGTTCCAGTCGCTGGCTGTACTTTGATATGCCAAAACAGAAAACCCAGAAAACCAGCCCGGCAAACAGATAGCCCTCTATGGAGTTGCCCAGCCAGGCGGGGTCATTCAGCCCGGCCTGAATAATGGCCAGCAGATCAAACAGGCCGATGACCAGTACCAGACTGGTGTCTTTAAACAGGGCAATAAAGGTATTTACCACCCCGGGAATAACCAGTCTCATGGCCTGGGGCAGGATAATCATAATCATCCCCTGCCAGTAACTCAGGCCAAGGCTGTTAAACGCTTCAAACTGTCCTTTGGGGATGGCCTGCAACCCACCTCGCACCACTTCCGCCATATAGGCCGCCTGAAATAGAATAATGCCGATCAGCGCCCGCAGCAGTTTATCGAACACCACCTCTTCCGGCACAAACAGTGGCAGCATGACCGAGGCCATAAAGAGCACAGTGATCAGGGGAACACCGCGCCAGAGTTCAATATACCCGGTGCATAAAGACCGTATGACCGGCATATTGGAACGACGACCAAGGGCCAGCAGCACACCGAATGGCAAAGAGGCGATCATCCCGCACAGTGCCAGCAACAGCGTCAGCATCACCCCACCCCACTGATGGGTCTCCACTTTCTCAAGCCCCAACAAGTCGCCATAAAGCAGAAACCAGGAAACCACCGGCATCAGTACCAGGCTGTAGCCCAACACCCACTTTTTACCCGGTGTCACTTTAAACGACAGCCAGGCAATCAACAGGGCCAGCTGGGTAAAAAAGAGATCCGCCCGCCACTGCTGTTCTTCCGGGTAAAACCCATAAATAAACTGATCAAGCCTTGCCGTGATAAAAGCCCAGCAGGCCCCTTCACTACTGCAGGCAGTGCTGTCGGTGCCAAACCAGGTAGCCTCGATAAATGCCCACTGCACCAGCGGTGGTACGAATAAATACAGACCGTAAGCAATCAGCAGCGTGGTCAGCGCACTCAGCGGGTTGGCAAACAGATTATTTTTTACCCATGCCAGTACACCGACGGCTGTTGCAGGTGGCTCACGGGCAGGAATCATGTTGATATCGTGACTGATCATTTCTCTCAACCTTACCGCTCGATAAGCGCCACACGTCTGTTATAGATATTCATCAGCAGGGATACACTCAAACTGATGGTAAGATAAACGGCCATGGTCATGGCAATCACTTCAACCGCCTGCCCGGTCTGGTTCAGGGTAGTGCCGGCAAAGACACTGACCAGGTCCGGATAACCAATCGCTGTCGCCAGTGAAGAGTTTTTGGCCAGATTCAGATATTGATTGGTCAATGGCGGAATAATCACCTTCATCGCCTGGGGAATCACCACCAGGGTCAACACTTTCCCTGGCTTAAGCCCCAGTGATGCGGCAGCCTCTTTCTGCCCTTTCTGAACAGACTCAATACCGGCTCTCACCACCTCGGCAATAAAGGCGGCGGTATAAATGGTCAGGGCCAGTAACAAAGCGCCCAGCTCAGGAATGATGGTAATACCACCACGGAAGTTAAAGCCTTTCAGCGCTGGCGTATCCAGGACCAACGATGCACCAGAAAAGTGCCAGACAAGCACAGGAACGCCCATTAGTAGTGCGGCCATATACCAGGACGCACCGGAAATGTCCTTACCGGTTGCCACTCTTCTCTGCCGATTTCTGGCCCTTAGCAATAACACCAGACCAATGGCAACCAGACAACTGACCAGAACCGGCAGCAGCCCCTGCTCAATAATAGGTTTGGGCAGAAAAAGACCACGCAGATTTAAAAAAATGGTATCGCCAAGGGCATAACTTTGCCGGGGATGGGGTAACGCCGCCAGAACGGCGAAATACCAGAAAAAGATTTGCAGCAGTAATGGAATATTGCGAAAGGTCTCAATAAACACCGATGCCATTCTGGCCAGCAGCCAGTTAGACGACAGTCTGGCAACCCCCACCAGAAAACCCAGCAGGGTAGCGAAGAAGATACCTAATCCGGACACCAGCAAGGTATTAAGTATGCCCACAACAAAGGTGCGACCGTAGCTGTGGGATTCGTCGTAGGCCACCAGCGATTGAATAATGCCAAAGCCCGCTTCCTGGGAAAGAAAATCGAATCCGGTGCTGATGCCCCGGTGTTCAAGGTTGTTCATGGTGTTATTGATTACCCAGACACCGAGCATCACCACCACCAGCACCACAATCCCCTGCATCAACAGCGGCCTGAAGGAGGCATCACGCCATAGCCTCAGCATCTCTTTCAACATCTTCTCCAAAAAGGAGGGGTTTGCATTTTTTTTATGGGATACGTGCTCAGGATCACTCACGACCTAACTCCCTTTTTCTTCTTATCTCGTTCCCGCGCTTCACAGGTTCTGCAAAAAATGCAGGACTATCCATACTCCCGCCCTCACGCGTTGCGTGCAAGCGGGGTATATGTCGTAACGATTGAATTAACGGAAGGGAGGAGCGTAGAGGATACCCCCTTCGTTCCAGAGGGCGTTCAGGCCACGATCGATCTGAAGCGGTGATTCTGCACCCACGTTACGCTCAAAGATCTCCTCATAGTTACCCACCTGCTCGATAATCCGCAGAGACCAGTCATCATCCAGGGCAAGACCTTTACCTTTAGGGCCGTCAATACCCAACAAACGGCGTACATTGGGATCAGAAGATGCTTTTTGCGCGTTGATATTGCCCGAGTTCAGGCCCAGCTCTTCGCCATTAATCATGGCGGCCAGGCTCCACTTGACAATGTTGAACCACTGGTCATCGCCCTGACGCACCACAGGACCGAGCGGCTCTTTTGAAATCACTTCTGGCAGAACCACAGCAGCATCAGGCTTGGACAAACGAACTCTCAAGGCATAAAGCTGAGATTGATCAGAAGTCAGGACATCACAACGCCCCGCATCAAAGCCTTTTGCCGTACTGTCAGAGGTATCAAAGACCACGGGCTGGTACTCCATATTATTAGCCCGGAAATAATCAGCAAGATTCAGCTCACTGGTGGTACCGGACTGGATACAGATAGAAGCACCATCCAACTCTTTGGCACTTTTCACACCCAGATCTTTCTTCACCATAAAGCCCTGGCCGTCATAGTAAGAGACGCCGGTGAAGTTCAGGCCCAGGGAGGCATCACGGGTCAGGGTCCAGGTGGTATTTCTGGAGAGCACATCAATCTCTCCTGATTGCAGAGCGGTAAAACGCTCCTTAGCGGTAAGCGGTACAAACTTGACCTTGTCAGCATCTTTCAAAGTCGCTGCGGCAACGGCACGACAGACATCAACATCCAGCCCACTCCACTGTCCTTTATCATCCGGGTTACTGAAGCCCGGAAGGCCGGTGCTGACACCACAGGCCACATAACCTTTTTCCTTTACCGACTCCAGCGTTGCCGAAGCGCTGGCGACCGGTGCCAAACCCGCTGCCGCCAATGCACCCAGCGCAGCGACTGTTTTCAGACTTTTCAGCATGAGAACGTTCCTTTGGTGTTGTTATTATTTTCAGCACGGGACTGTCCGGCACAGGTTAATCCTGCTCAACCACCTGACAATTTCAACCGCGCTTTAGCTCATGGTTTTTCAACCATACCTGCAAGCAAAAACACTAGCAACTGTTATGCCGCTCATGTTTGTCCTGGCCATACCTTCTTATTGTGCAAATTGCTCAGCCTGTGCCAAACCTTGCAAAGAAAGTCGTTCAGCGGCTTTCCGGGTTATGTATTAATTGTGTTAAACTGCCGTCCACTTCGATAACCATGCAGTGATAATTCTTCCAATGTCTCAAAGAATCAGCGAACACTACAAGGCCATTATTGAGTCCGTCGGTGAGGATATTCATCGGGAAGGCCTCAGAGATACGCCGCTTCGCGCTGCCAAAGCAATGCAATACCTGACCAGAGGCTATAGCCAGACACTGGAAGAGATCGTTAATGGTGCGGTGTTTGAATCCGACATCAGCGAAATGGTCGTGATCAAAGACATAGAACTGTACTCAATGTGTGAGCATCACCTGCTGCCCTTTATTGGCAAGTGTCATATTGGCTATTTACCCAATGGCAAGGTGCTCGGCCTGTCAAAATTTGCCCGCATTGTGGATATGTTCGCCCGCCGCCTGCAGATTCAGGAAAACATGACCAAACAGATTGCCGATGCCATTATGGAAGTAACCGACGCCAAAGGGGTTGCCGTGGTAATTGAAGCGCAACATATGTGCATGATGATGCGCGGTGTGGAAAAACAGAACTCATCCATGACCTCTTCGGTCATGCGTGGCCTGATGAAAGACAATCAGCCAACCCGGGAAGAGTTTCTGCGTTTTATTCGCTGAGAACCTAATCATGGGCAACAAAAAAGCCAGCATTTGCTGGCTTTTTTGTTGCCTGGATTCAACACCAGTCCAGAATCACTTTTCCAGACTGCCCGGACCCCATGATTTCAAAACCTTTGTCAAAATCATCAACCGGGAACCGGTGCGTAATGATTGGAGAAATATCCAGACCAGACTGCAACATGCTGGTCATCTTGTACCAGGTCTCAAACATCTCACGGCCATAAATACCTTTGATCACCAGACCTTTGAAGATCACCTGGTTCCAGTCAATCACGGTATCACTGGCTGGAATGCCCAGCAGTGCAATCTTGCCACCGTAGTTCATATTTTCCAGCATCTGCTTAAATGCACGACCATTGCCGGACATTTCAAGGCCCACATCAAAGCCTTCAACCATTCCCAGCTCAGCCATCACTTCCGACAGATCGGTATTGGCAACATTCACAGCGCGGGTCGCACCCATTTTACGGGCCAGATCCAGACGGTATTCGTTGACATCGGTAATCACCACATTGCGGGCACCGACATGCCGACAGATGGCTGCCGCCATAATGCCGATGGGGCCGGCACCGGTAATCAGTACATCTTCTCCCACCAGGTCAAACGAGAGTGCAGTGTGAACCGCATTACCAAACGGGTCAAAAATGGCGGCCAGGTCATCACTGATGTCATCAGGAATCGGGAAGGCATTAACCGCCGGAATCACCAGGTATTCGGCAAACGCACCGTCACGATTGACGCCAACACCCACAGTAAAGTTGCAGAGATGACGGCGGCCGGCACGGCAATTACGGCAGTGGCCACAGGTAATATGGCCTTCACCGGACACCCGCTGACCAACCTCAAAGCCACGCACACCGTCGCCCATGTCAACGATTTCGCCGACAAATTCATGGCCAACGTGCATACCCACCGGAATGGTGTTCTGCGACCACTCATCCCAGTGATAGATATGCATGTCAGTACCACAAATGGCGGTTTTGCGGATTTTGATCAGTACATCGTTGTAACCCACTTCTGGCATGGGGCGGTCTTCCATCCAGATTCCGGGTTCTGCTTTGCTTTTGGCTAATGTCTTCACAGTGTCTGTTTTCTCAATGGGCTTGCTATTCAGAATAGCAAGCCAGCGTGTGTGAATCAGTGGATAACGCCCAACTCTCGACCAACCCTGGCGAAAGCGGCAATGGCTTTGTCCAGGTGCTCTCTGCTGTGGGCAGCGGACATCTGGGTACGAATTCTCGCCTGCCCTTTTGGCACCACCGGGAAGGAGAAACCAACCACGTAAATCCCTTCTTCCAGCATACGGTCGGCAAACTGGCCAGCCAGTGACGCATCACCCAGCATCACCGGTACAATCGGATGATCGGCTCCGGCCAGGGTAAAGCCCAGTCTGGTCATTTCGGCGCGGAAATAGTCGGCATTATCACGTACCTTCCGGCGCAGTTCTGCGCCTTCAGCCAGCATCTCAAACACTTTGATCGAAGCGGCAGCAATGCTGGGTGACAGCGTGTTGGAGAAGAGGTATGGACGGGAACGATTACGCAACCAGTCAATCACTTCTTTTTTACCGGAGGTGTAACCACCGGAAGCACCACCCAGTGCTTTACCCAGGGTACCGGTGAGAATATCCACGCGTCCCATAACATCACAGAACTCAGGAGTACCAACCCCTTTTTCACCAATAAAACCGGTGGCATGACAGTCATCCACCATCACCAGCGCACCGTATTTATCCGCCAGATCGCAGATGCCTTTCAGGTTGGCGATAACCCCATCCATGGAGAATACGCCATCGGTAGCAATCAGTTTGGTTTTGGCACCGGCAGCCTCGGCCGCCTGCAGTTGCGCTTCCAGATCGGCCATATCGTTATTGGCATAGCGGAAACGTTTAGCTTTGGACAGGCGCACACCATCTATGATACTGGCATGGTTCAGCGCATCACTGATAATGGCGTCATCCGGCCCCAGGATGGTTTCAAACAGACCACCATTGGCATCAAAACAGGAAGGATAGAGAATGGTATCTTCCATGCCCAGGAACCGGGAGATATGAGCTTCCAGATCTTTATGAACAGTCTGGGTACCGCAGATAAAACGTACGGAAGCCATGCCAAAGCCATATTGATCAAGCCCCTGTTTACCCGCTTCAATCAGCTCCGGTGCATTGGCCAGGCCCAGGTAGTTATTGGCACAGAAGTTAAGCACTTCATCACTGCTCTCACCATTGGAGAGCACTTTGATTGCAGCCTGTTGCTGGGAACTGATCACCCGTTCACTTTTATAAAGCCCTTCCTGTTTGAGCTCATCCAGCTGCCTGCGCAGCCCTTGATAAAAATCGGCCTTCATTTCGACTCCTGTTCTCGGTAATTTCCAGCATCCCGCCTTTGAGCATCTGCCAGGGGCACAGTTTTCCCGGGAGGCTGTCAGGCCAATGGGGATGTCTTTCTGTCATCAACCAGATCATTGTAGATGATTGGCCTAATAGTGGATCAGCGAGGAATCCCATTGAACCGGCATTTGTACCTATAATCAGGGCTTTTCCGCCAATTCACCTGATGAATCCGGTGAGTTACTGCTGACTTCTGGTTCAGTGGTTGAAGCAGCGCAGAATTCCGGGGAAAAATCAAAGGCTGCCTGAGAATAACGTACTCACCATCAGGGCGGTCATGCGGCATCCAATGGTTGGCTGACCAATCAAAAGAGGTATCTTTCAACAGCATTCCGTTGAACCTTTTGGAAGAACAATAGGTCTTATAGAGGAACATTCAAAGACAATTGGCAATTGATGAATTTCATCACCCGGAGTTTTTTGCCACATGAATAATGTACATTCTGACAGCAGTTGCCTTCTGTGCCATGCTGCCAAGAGAACTGATACCAAAGCTGACGCTGATATGGTCAACTGCGCCCGGGGTCACGCATTTCATCGCGACTGCCTGATTCAGCAGGATTGCTTCCGGCGCTGCCCCCAGAATAACTGCGATGCCCACATTCCCTGCTTTGTCAAACCTCTGGCTGACCGCCTGGCCCAAGCGGTGCTGCCATATATTGGTCTGGCCCAGCTGTTTGATACAGTGGTCATGGCCGATGTCCAGCAATCTGGCGTTTCCCTTGAAAATGCCCGGCAATCCCTCTCTGAGTCGGAGTTTTTAATGGATTACCTCAGGCACACACTGCCCGGATCGCTGCGCTCTGCAACCTATAGCGTGGCGGCTATCGCTGTGACCGCCATAGCTACTCATTACCTGTTGCCATCGCAGCCAGACTTTTCCGGTTCACAGGATAATTCTGCAGGCACTCCCATGGAGGAGGCGTTATTGACGGTGGATTAGTGCATGGCTCACCTCGCGGTTCCGAGGGTATGAGGTTGTGGCAAAAACCGGGAAAATGGTCACTTTTGAAAGGCCTCTCTACCTAGTGAGAGAGACCTGATATAGAGAGGCCAGGCAAAGGTTTATGGAAGAGTCAGAGAGGCAACAATGGAATCCAGCACGGAGTCCACAGAAGCATTATCCGCCACCTCATCTTCCGAGGTAATCAAGACGGCCACCTCAGCCTTGAGTAACGCATCCGCCTTGGCAGCCCACTGTTCATCATCACTGCCAATCACCAATGGATAAAACCCACGATCAAACAGCTGTCGTTCAATAATTTTGGCATGCTGTCTGGCAACTTTGAACACACCGCCTTTCTGACCCAGACGCTGTTGCCGATGGACTCTGGAGAGCGAATCCTGCTGAGTACGCTCACTGACTCCCCGTACCATACCGGCAGCAACCGTGGCGTTACTGAGCCGGTCAATAACAATAAAGGCACCGGTCTGGCGGTTACGCTGGTAGCTGTCCACAGGCACTGCCCTGGTCAGCCTGAGCTGGCACAGGCCAATTTCATTCAGTGCCAGCTGCTCTGCCGGGTGATGGGCCAGGGAGTTCACATCAACCCGGTGATCAACCCCGGCAAAACTGCCCGGAACCTTGCCGGCAGAAAACTTGATCTGATACTGCCTGCCAGGGCTCATGGGCTGTTCCGCCATCCACACCAGATCCACATCCAGATCAGCAGCCACCTGAACACTGCTGTCCCGGTGCACCAGCATATCACCACGGCTGATATCAATTTCATCGGTCAGGGTCAGGGTAACCGCCTGACCCGCATGGGCTTCAGGCAGATCCCCATCCCAGGTCACAATGCGGGCAATGGTGCTCACCTGACCCGAAGGTAGTACCTTGATCTGATCGCCGGGCTTGAGTTTGCCGGAGGCCAGCGTTCCTGAAAAACCACGAAAATCCAGGTTAGGGCGATTGACATATTGAACCGGGAAGCGGAAGTCATCCAGGTTACGGTCCCGGGCAATCTCGACATTTTCCAACACGTCCATCAGCGTACTGTCACGATACCAGGACATCCGTTCGCTGCGGTGTACCACATTGTCGCCTTCCAGCGCTGACATGGGCACAAACTGGATATCACCCAATTGCAACGGTTCTGCGAAATCAAGGTACTGGTTACGAATCTCTTCAAACCGAGCCTTGCTGAAATCCACCAGATCCATCTTATTGATGGCCACGACAATATGCTTTATGCCCAGCAAGCTGGCTATGTAGGTATGCCGACGGGTCTGGGTCAGCACGCCCTGACGGGCATCGATCAAAATAATCGCCAGATCACAGGTGGAAGCGCCGGTTGCCATATTTCGGGTGTACTGCTCATGCCCGGGCGTATCGGCAATAATGTACTTACGTTTTTCGGTGGAAAAATAACGGTAGGCGACATCAATGGTAATGCCCTGCTCACGCTCTGCCTGCAAACCATCCACCAGCAGCGCCAGATCCAGTTTTTCCCCCTGGGTTCCTACACGTTTACTGTCGTTTTCTACGGCAGCCAGCTGATCTTCATAAATCATGCTGGTGTCGTGTAAAAGACGGCCAATCAGGGTGCTTTTACCATCATCAACACTGCCACAGGTAAGAAAACGCAGCATCTCTTTCTGTTCATGACGGTTCAGGTACTCTTCAATATCGGTGGCAATAAGTTCAGATTGGTGTGACATCAGAAATACCCTTCCTGCTTTTTCTTTTCCATGGAGCCGGCACTGTCATGGTCGATCACCCGGCCCTGTCGCTCAGAGGTTCTGGTCAGGAGCATCTCCTGAATCACTTCGGTCAGTGTATCGGCTTCCGATTCTACGGCACCGGTCAGCGGGTAGCATCCCAGGGTTCTGAAGCGTACTTTGCGCATCCGGGGTTGTTCACCGGGTTGCAGCGGCATCCGCTCATCGTCCACCATAATCAGGTTGCCATCACGCTCCACCACCGGGCGTTCTTTAGCAAGATACAGTGGCACAATAGGGATCTGTTCCAGGTGGATATATTGCCAGATATCGAGCTCCGTCCAGTTTGACAGCGGAAATACGCGAATACTCTCGCCCTTCTCAACCTGGCTATTGTAGATATTCCAAAGTTCCGGTCTCTGGTTTTTCGGATCCCAGCGATGGTTTTTGTCGCGAAAAGAGTAAACCCGCTCTTTCGCCCTGGATTTTTCCTCATCCCGGCGGGCACCACCAAACGCAGCATCAAAGCCGTATTTATCCAATGCCTGCTTAAGTGCCTGGGTTTTCATCACATCGGTATGTTTTGCGCTGCCATGGGTAAATGGCCCGACGCCCTGCTCCAGACCTTCCGGATTGGTATGCACCAGCAGCTCAAGACCCAGTCTTTGTGCCAGCTGATCCCGGAACTCAATCATTTCCCGGAATTTCCAGGTGGTATCTACGTGTAATAAAGGAAAGGGCGGTTTACCCGGGTAAAAAGCTTTCATGGCCAGATGCAGCATTACGGCAGAATCTTTGCCGATAGAGTAAAGCATGACAGGGTTTTCAAACTCAGCAGCCACTTCCCGAATGATATGGATGCTTTCCGCTTCCAGCTGTTTTAGATGGTTGAAGTCTTGATCCGACATGCATTTCGACCTAAAGCGAAGTTATTGTTGTGCTCTAAGTGAAATACTATCAGTGAAAATAGAATAATAAATTCAATAACTATATTGTTTTTATATATAAATATATCGCTTACTGCTTCTCCCTGAATTCAGTGGTTAACCCGTCAGCTAAACGCTAAACCCACAGTCGAGACTCAGAGATGGTTCAGCATATCAGGGCACCCTTATACGCCGGGCCTGCAACAAAACGTCAGCAGGCCCTTAAACTTCGTTCTATCCAAGCGCCATGATCTTTACAGCACAATGCTGCTGAACACAAAACCGGCGATCACAGAGAACACAATCGACATCAGACCTGGCAGCATAAAACTGTGGTTAAACACATACTTGCCAATGCGGGTCGTGCCAGTGCTGTCGAAGTCGATAGAGGCAATGATCGGACCATAGTTAGGTACAAAGAAGTAACCGTTCACCGCCGGAAACATGGCAACCAGGGACGCCACGGGCAAACCAAGCGCCACACCCAGAGGCATCAGTGTCGAGGTGGTGGCACCCTGGCTGTTCACCATCACCGACAGAATAAACAGGGCGATGGCAAATGCCCATGGAGCACTTTGCACCAGGTCAGAGATACTGCCCTTCAGCAGCGCATCGTGGGCACCGAAGAAGCTGTCGCCCAGCCAGGCAATACCGAAGATAGCAATAATTGCCCGCATACCCGCCAGGAATACATCACCACGGCTGGCTTCAGCAACATCTGCTTTACCCAGCCAGACAATCAGTGCCGATACCGCCAGCATAATGATTTCAATGGTGTGCGCCATGGACATGGCAGAACCATTGAACTGAGGACGTAACCCGGGAATTGCCCCCATCAGAACCACCAGAACGGCACCAAACAGGAACAGCAAAACGGAGATTTTCGCCCCAGGCTTCAGTTCAACTGCAGAAACCGTGGTGGTTTCTTCCATCTTGCGGCGAAACTCCGGGTCTTGCATACGACGCTGATATTCAGGGTCATCCTTCAGCTCTTTACCCAGTTTATTGGTCACCAGGGCGGCCAGGAACAGGCCAACCATGGTTGCCGGAATGGTTGTGCCCAAAATTTGTCCCAGGGTAATGTCATACTTTGTCGACATAATGGTCAGCATGGCAACGGTGGCAGCGGCAATCGGGCTGGCAACAATACCCACCTGAGAGGCGATGACCGCCATGGACATAGGACGCTCAGGGCGCACACCGGTACGGCGGGCCACTTCGGCAATCACGGGCAGCACAGAGTAAGCAACGTGGCCAGTACCGGCAAACATGGTGAAGAAGTAAGTGACCGCCGGCGCAATAAAGGTAATACGCTTTGGATTTTTTCTGAGAATACGTTCCGCCAGCTGTACCAGGTAATCCATACCACCGGCTGCCTGCATACAGGCAGCAGCAGAAACCACTGCCAGAATCATCAGCATGACATCAATCGGTGGTGAAGTCGGCTGGATACCGAACAAAAAGGAGAGCGTGGCAAGACCCACCCCCCCCATCAAACCAAGACCAATCCCCCCGATACGTGCACCCACCAGGATGCACAGAATCACAATGGCCAACTGTAGCCAGATCATAATTACCACCCCCAACAACACGACAGTGCTGTTCAAAACGACAAAACAAAAATGCCTCGCTGCTTTGGGAAATCCCTTAGGCTTAACAGCGAGGCAGAAAAAAGCGAGGACAAGTGTACGAGAGTTATTTTTTATACAGATTGACTTACAGCAACAATTTCAACGGCGTTTAAATAATTAATGAATGTGCTATTCAACTGTAATCAAAGAAGAACAAGCGACCTGTTTTTTCTAACAACACGACACAAAGTTAATGAAAGAAAATTTATACCGGGGAATCGATATCAACAAACTCATGCTCAATGCCTGTTTCCTCATACAGCCAGCGAGCCAGTGCCTGAACCCCATAACGCTCGGTAGCATGGTGACCGGCGCTGATATAGTGAATGCCATTTTCCCTGGCAAAATGCACCGTTGACTCCGAAATCTCACCGCTGACAAAAGCATCTACCCCCAGGTTCAGAGCCTTATCAATCATGCTTTGAGCGGCCCCGGTACACCAGGCGATGGTATTTATGGGGTGGCTTCCTCCGGCAATCACCAGTGGGTCACGTCCCAGCTTGCCGGAAATTTCCTGGCTCAACTCATCCAGCGACAGTTTTCGCCCTGTTGTTCCCCAGTTACCCACCGGCAATTTGGCTCCCGGCTCCATGCCACCCACAACATCCCACCCCATCAAGCGGGCAAGCTCTGCGTTATTGCCAAACACCGGATGGGCATCCAGCGGCAAATGATAGGCCACCAGGCTGATATGGTTGGCCAGCAGCGTTTCAATGCGCCGACGTTTGCTGCCGGTAATCACCGCGTCTTCACCACGCCAGAAATACCCATGATGAACCAGAATGGCATCGGCCTTCAGTTCAATGGCCCGGTCAATCAGCGCCTGACAGGCGGTAACCCCTGTGACAATCTTCTTTATCGGGGAGTCCGCTGCCGGGCTGGCATCGACCTGAATACCATTGGGGCAGTAATCTTTAAACAGACCAGGCTGTAACTCCTGATCCAGTAATGCCACCATTTCTTTTAATGTCATATCTTGTGATGTCGGCACCATCGGTTCTCTCCATCCTTACATCGCTGTATATTAAGAATCGTATTTTGTTGGTCTCATTATAATCACATAACGGCAATTCCCATGGGCTGCGAATGAAAAAACTGCTTAAGTCGTTGGGCTTACCCATCCTGATCGGACTATTCACCGCGATCACAGTGCTGCTGATCAAGCCTGAGTTCGGTGGTCTTTCAGAAAAATCCCGCAACCGCTTTATTGAACAATCCTCCAGAGTATTCAATGTCACCGGGCAGGTTTCCTACAGTGATGCCGTGAAAAAGGCAGCACCGGCTGTGGTCAGTATCTCTACCAACAGCCTGTCACAGCGCGGTGACAGCAACCTGCCACTGCCCCAGAGAACCCATGCCCGCAGCACCCCGGAAGGTTCCGGCGTGATTGTCGATCCTGAAGGTTATATCCTGACCAACCACCATGTGATTCAAAATGCGGCCAGGCTGATGATTAGCCTGCGCGATGGCCGGGAAGTCAAAGCCCGCATTATTGGCACCGACCCGGAAAGTGATCTTGCTGTGTTGAAAGTCAACCTGAAGGATTTGCCTTATCTGGACCTGGTGGACTCTGGCAGCGCAGAAATTGGTGATGTGGTGCTGGCCATTGGCAACCCATTCGGACTGGGACAAACGGTGACCATGGGCATTATCAGTGCCACCGGCCGCAATGACCTGCAACTGAATACCTATGAAGACTTTATCCAGACCGATGCCGCCATCAATATCGGCAACTCCGGTGGTGCCCTGGTCAATGCCTATGGTGATCTGATTGGCATCAGTACGCTATTGTTTTCCCGTGGTGGGGGCAGTGAAGGGGTTGGCTTTGTGATTCCCTCCAATATGGCCCGTTTTGTTATGGATTCCATCATTAAATATGGCCGGGTGATTCGGGGCTGGCTGGGTATTGAGTCACAGCCACTGAGCTCGGCACTGGCAGAAGCCTACGGTGTCAGCACGAAAATTGGCATTTTGATTACCGGGATTTATGAAGATGGTCCTGCCGACCGGGCGGGGTTGCGACGTGGCGATATTCTTACCGGCATCAATGGCCAGAGCACCCGGGATGGCCGCAAGGTAATGAATATGGTGGCCCGTATTCCACCGGGCCAACAGATGACCATGCAGGTGTTGAGGGATGGCGAAGCAATTGAGTTAACCGCACAGGCAACGACAAGGCCAACTATTGTTAACTGAATGCCATGGGCCAGGAATTTTCACACCATGCCTAATTATTATTAAAATTCGAGCCACCCATGAAATTAGCCATATCGCCAGAGGGGCGACAATCCTGACCATCGGGGCCATCGTTTGAAAAAGGGTCAACGTTTTGCATTCCCCAGCATCCCTGAGCCCCGGATTGGTGCTTGGTCTGGTCTTTTTTGGAATAGATAGCCTTATAATACGATGTCAGGTTAATCCCATGGGAATACACAGGTTTCTCACTATCAAGTGTTTTGTAGTTCACATCACTCGAACCCAATCTTCTGGTACGGATCTCAAGCGTTGAATTGCTAATCACTTCAAGGGGGATATCCCGGTGTTCGGAGCAAAAAACATATTCCAGGCGTTGCTGCTTAAAACCCGGTTTTAATGGCACATAAGGGTCTTTTGATTTATATCCCTCGCTTGGAGTGACTGGGTAAAAGGTTGTGATAACGGCATAATGACCTTTTGATGCTTTGGATGCTTCTGCTTGGAAGGCTGCTCCTGCTTTTGAGCCAAGCTTACTTGCTACTGATTCCGCTTCCTTGCTGGGATTATGAACAGAAAAGAGGCGGACGTAGCAGTCACAATCTCTAATCTTGACCAATTTTCCATCACGCGAAAAACTATTAATCTGGGATATGTTTGGTTTTTTATCTGCGTGTGTTAAATAGAGGTCTTTTTGCGTGAAGACAGTCAGGGTGCGAGTTTTACCGACGCCTGTCAAAACAAATGACCTGGTATCTTTTGGATTTAATGAAGAATTTCCGATGAGCTTGAGAAATTCATCATGTGTTGTACCAAAGGAAATGGTTGGCATGCTGCCACTGCTTGCGTTCATAATAATATCTCCCTGATTGGGAACCGTTAAAAGGATTCGTTCTACGCCAACAATCCTGTTAGCTCTTTACATATATGACTTCCAGTTCAGGCAAAAGTTCAAACATCATCCTTGAAAAACACCGGTTAAATCTTCAGCGGGTCGTAGACAAACGCTTTTAAGGAATCCTTCAGTGGCAGACAGTCAGAGTCTGTTGACAGCACTTCTGCCAACAATATCCGATTTTGCACCAGGCGTTGACGAATACAGGTTCGGGCACAGGCTTGCAGCGATCCGGGTTGATAAACGGGTATATGATTACGCAGGGAATCGATGATTTCGGGGTCAGCTCTTCCAGCTTCAGCACTTTTCAGAGCTGTCCAGCCCAGCTGGTTACGCACACCGGGATCGGCACCATTATCCACCAGAATCCTGACCAATTCCGGGCTTTGATTTGCTATCCCCAGATGCAGCGGGGTATCGCCATCTTCACCACGGGCATTGGGGTCAGCGCCGTTAGCCAGTAAGAGCTTGAGCAGCTGGACAGCGCAGCCATCATCTCGGTTTACCACAAAATTCAGCGTGGTCTGGCCAGAATTGCTGCAAGTATTGGGGTCAGCACCGTTAGCCAGCATCAGCCTGACTTCAGCAACAGGACGCAGTTTTTCTACCAGGCAGTTCAACGTGGTTCGGCCAGAGCTGTTGCACAGGTCGGGATCGGGGTTGGCACCGTGATTCAACAGTGTATGGACAATATCGGTGTGTTGTTTAGATACTGCCTTGTAAAGAGGGTTCAAGGTCCAGACGCCAAACGTGTCGGGGTTGGCACTGTGAGCCAGCAACTGGTCAACTATTTTGCACGCCCCTTGTTCCGCCGCTTTATTAAGTGGGGTAAAACCGAACTGGTCAGGAATATCGGGGTCAGCGCCGTGCTCCAACAGAGTACTTACGGCCGAAAGATTGCCACAGATAACGGCACATTGCAGCGGGGTACGGTTCAATGCAGTCACGGCATTAAGGTCGGCACCGTGATTCAGCAGGCAATTCAGGAGCAGCGCGGTCTGATCGTTGCTGTTCCTTGTAGCAAAATGCAGTGCTGTAAAGTCACCGCTGTCACAGGTTTTCGGGTCGGCTCCCCGGTGCAGCAAGGCTTTGACCCTATCATAATTGCCATGCCAGGCAGCATCCAGCAGCTGGTCGTTAAGGGCTGACGGGTCATTATATTTGACGACTGATGTCGTTGTTTCGTCCGTCGATAATGGTAATCTTCGGGTACTTGCCGAAGCGGCGGCAAATCCTGAATTATTGATGTCTGCTGAGGTGCCCGGCTGCTGCAGAGACAGCAAAGGCGTTGCAGGTAAACTGCCGGTGGGTTCCTCCGGATGGTCGCTTCCAATCCAGGGATACAGACATTGTCTGATACTTGCGAACATTTCGTTAAAACGTCAGTGGGTTGAACACAAATTTTTTCAACGTATTTGGCAACGGCAAACGTTGAGTGACTACTGACAGCGGTTTGGCCCGGTTTTTTTTCGGAGTCATCTGTGGCTGCACCCGGGTTGCACGAATACAATTTCGGGCACAAACTTTCGTCGCCCCGGGTTTAAAGGGCTCACGCAGGGCATCAATGATGTGCACAGGTGCCCCTGTAGCGAGGGCAGCCTCCAGGGCGGTCTGGCCTGACTGGTTGCGAATATCAGGATTGGCACCATGGGCCAGCAGCATGTCAACACAGGTTGAGTTGCTTTTCTTTATCGCCAGATGCAGCGGGGTTTCGCCCTTTTTACTCGCCTTGTTGGGATTGGCACCGTGAGCCAGCAAATCGTCAACCATGTTGGTGCGCCCGTTAAAGACTGCATGGCCCAGCGCGGTACTACCGTCATTATCAGGAATATTGGCATCGGCACCTTCGCCCAGTAGGGTGTTAACGGTCAAAAGTGAAAATACGCCATCAATGACAGCATTGCACAGCGGGGTGTGTCCCATACTATTACGGGCATTAATATCGGCACCGTGATCCAGCAGGCACTTCAGGAGCATGACGGTCTGATAGTCTGGTGCCG
Source organism: Salinisphaera sp. G21_0 (assembly GCF_017744115.1). Classification (GTDB taxonomy): domain Bacteria; phylum Pseudomonadota; class Gammaproteobacteria; order Pseudomonadales; family Endozoicomonadaceae; genus Endozoicomonas. Next base: position 49,827 of record NZ_JAGHQW010000027.1, read on the forward strand.
ATCCGGCCCAGTGCAGCGCCGTCCAGTTAGCGAGGTCATGGACTTGCGGATCAGCCCCGTGATCCAGCAAGGCCTTGCAGACATCATAACTGCCTTTTTTGGCAGCCAGAAGCAGAGGTATGAACTCTTCATTAGTCAACGGATCGATAGTGGAGACATTGGGGTCAATCCCTCTGTACAGCAGTGTCTTGAGACATTTGTGCACTCTGTATGAGTCCCTGAACCAAAAAAGCGGGTAGCGGCCTTGCTGGTCACAGAGATTGGGATTGATTCCCTGCTCCTCCAGCAGGTTCAGCAGGTCGTAGAGGGCTGACAGATCACCTTTCCTCCCGTTCCTGATTGCTACTGCCAGTTGATCACCCAAATCACCCAAATCGAGGTCAGACGTCGATGAATGTATGTTCCCGTTACCCGGGGAAGCCACCGCACGTGCTGAAATATTTCCTTCGCTGGCAACGGGTTGCTGGAGAGAAGGTAATGGCTGTGCGTGCCAACCCTCGGCCGTTGCCTTCGAATTGGCCGTGTCATCCCGGGATAAACATTGTCTGATGTTTGAGTACGTTTCGTTAACAGCCAGCGGGTTGGACACAAATTTTGTCAAAGGATCTGACAACGACAGGCGTTGAGATTTTATTGACAGCGGTTTTGCCCGAGTTTTTTTCAGGGTCATCTGTGGCCGCATCAGGGTTGCACGAATACAGTTTCGGGCACAAATCTTCAGCGGCATGGGTTTAAAGGGCTCACGCAGGGTATCAATGATGCGAGGAGGTGACCCTGCAACGACGGCAACCTCCAGGGCAGTCTGGCCTGACGGGTTGCGAATATTGGGATTGGCACCATGGGCCAGCAGCATATCAACAAAGGTTGAGTTGCTTTTCTCTATCGCCATATGCAGCGGGGGATCGCCCTTTATGCTCACCTTGTTGGGATTGGCACCGTAAGCAAGGAGCATATCCACAATACCTGTCCTTTGCCCGCGTAATGCCTCGTACAGTGCGTTGCTCCACCCGATTTCATCGAGCTTATCACCAGACGTATCAGGAGTGGCACCATGAGCCAGCAAGTCGTCGACCATGCTGGTGTTTCCTCTGGAGACTGCATAGTCCAACGCGGTAAAACCGTGATTATCAGGAATATTGGGATCGGCCCCTGCGTCCAGCAGGACGTTAACGGCCGAAAGTTCACCGCGGATGATGGCATTGCACAGCGGGGTGCGCCCCGGATCATTACGGGCATTAATATCAGCACCGTAATCCAGCAGGCACTTCAGGAGCATGATGATCTGCCTGTCTCCTGCCCATGTGGCCAAGTGCAGCGCTGTGTAATTAAGGCTGTCACGGGCTTGCGGATCAGCTCCGTGCTCCAGCAAGGCCTTGCTAACCTCATAACTGCCGTTACTGGAAGCCTGAAGCAGGGGTATGTACTCTTTATTATTATACGGATCAATGGTGGAGATATTGGGGTCAACCCCCCTGTCCAGCAGGGTCCTGAGGATAATGGACGCTCTGAAATTATCACTGACCCAATAGAGCGGGTAGTGGCCTTGCTGGTCGCAGAGATTGGGGGCAATCCCCCGCTTCTCCAGCAGGTTCAGCAGGTTATCGAGGGCTTGCAGGTCTCCCTTCCTGATTGCCGCTGCCAGTTGATTGCCCAAATCACCCAAATCGAGATCAGACGTCGATGGCTGGATGCTTCCGTTGCCTGTGGAAGCCACCGCACGTGCTGAAATATTTTCTGCGCTGACAACAGGTAGCTGCTGAGAAGATACAGGCTGTGCGTGGGAACCCTCGGCCGTTTCCTGCGGATTGGCAGAGTCATCCTCGGGAAATAAACACTGTTTGATGTTTGGGTACATTTCTTTAAAAGTCAGTGGGTGGGACACAAATTTCTTCAAGGGTTCTGACAACGGCAGGTGTTGAGATGCTATTGTCAGCGGTTTTGCCCGGTTTTTTTTCGGGATCATCCGGGGCGCATCAGGGTTGCACGAATACAGTTTCGGGCACAAATCTGCAGCGACCCGGGTTTAAAGGGCTCGCGCAGAGCATCAATGATGCGAGGAGCTGCCCCTGCAACGGCGGCAACCTCCAGGGCGGTCTGGCCTGACTGGTTGCGAATATTGGGATCGGCACCTTCGCTCAGCAGGATGTTAACGGCCGGAGGATTATCGCCAATGACGGCATTGCACAGCGGAGTGTATCCCCTACTATTACGGGCATTAATATCAGCCCCGTGATCCAGCAGGCACTTCAGGAGCATGACGCTTTGTATCTTGTATTCCCATGCGGCCCAGTGCAGCGCTGTCCAATTAGAACAGCCACGGACTTGCGGATCAGCTCCGTATTCCAGCAAGACCCTGCTGACCTCATAACTGCCCCTGTCGGCGGCACAAATTAGAGGTATGTGCGTTTTTCTATTCCACCGATTGGCAGTGTCATCCCGGGAAGATGAACATTGTCTGATGCTCGAGAACATTTCGTTAAAACGTCAGTGGGTTGGACACAAATTTTTTCAACGTATTTGGCAATGGCAAACGCTGAGTGACTACTGACAGCGGTTTTGCCCGAGTTTTTTTCAGAGTCATCTGTGGCTGCACCCGGGTTGCAGGCATACAGTTTCGGGCACAAACTTTCGTCGCCCCGGGTGTAAAGGACTCACGCAGGGCATCAATGATGTGTACAGGTGCCCCTGTAGCCAGGGCAGCCTCCAGGGCGGTCTGGCCTGACTGGTTGCGAATATTGGGATTGGCACCATGAGCCAGCAAGTCGTCGACCATGTTGCCGCGCCTGTTATAGACTGCATAGTCCAGCGCGGTTTTACCGTCTTTATCAGGAATATTGGGATCGGCACCTTCGCCCAGCAGGATGTTAACGTTCAGAAGTTCTTTACGAAGGACCGCAATGCACAGCGGGGTGTGCCCATCATGATTACGGGCATTAATATCGGCACCGTGATCCAGCAGGCACTTCAGGAGCATGACTTTCTGTTCGCTTAATTTCCGTGCGGCAAAGTGCAGCGCCGTCCACCCGCAGTCATGGGCTTGCAGATCAGCTCCGTGGTCCAGCAAGGCCTTGCTAATCTCATAACTGCCATTTTCGGCAGCCAGAAGCAGAGGTATGTACTCTTTCTTAGTCAACGGGTCGAAAGTGGCGAAATTGGGGTCAATCCCCCTGGTCAGCAGGGTCTTGATGACATCTGACACTCTGTTGAATCGGTAACTGATACAATAGAGCGGGTGGTGGCCTTGCCGGTCACAGAGATTGGGGTCAATCCCCCGCTCCTCCAGCAGGTCCAGCAGGTTGTCCACGGCTTTGCGGTCACCATCACTGGTTGCTGCTACCAGTTGATCGCCCAAATCAACCAAATCGAGATCAGACGTCGATGGATGCATGCTCCCGTTGCCTGGGGACGCAACCCCACGTGAAATATTTTCTGCGCGGGCAAAAGGTTGCTGGAGAGAAGTTACTGGCTGTGCGTGGGGATCCCCAGCCGTTTCCTCCGGATTGGCAGCGCCAGGTGAACATTGTCTGATGCTTGAATACATTTCTGTTAAAGTCAGTGAGTTAGACACAGATTTTGTCAAATGATCTGCTAACGGCAGGTGTTGAGATTCTTTTGACAGCGGTTTTATCCGGTTTTTTTTCGGGGTCATCCGGGGCCGCATCAGGGTTGCACGAATACAGTTTCGGGCACAAATCTGCAGCGACCCGGGTTTAAAGGGCTCACGCAGGGCATCAATGATGCGCGGAGGTGACCCTGTAACGAGGGCAGCCTCCAGGGCAGTCTGGCCTGACTGGTTGCGAATATTGGGGTTGGCACCATGGGCCAGCAGCAGGTCAACACAGGTTGAGTTGCTTTTCTCTATCGCCAGATGCAGCGGGGTATCGCCCTTTTTGCCCGCCTTGTTGGGATTGGCACCGTAAGCAAGGAGCATATACACAATGTCGTCTGTGTATTGCTTACTTAATGCCGTGCACAGTGCGTTGCTCCACCCGTAGCTGGAGATGTCGCCGGGCGTATCAGGATTGGCACCGTGAGCCAGCAAGTCGTCAACAATATTGGTGCTCCAGTTTAAGACTGCATGGTCTAGCGCGGTACGACCGTAAGTATCAGGAATATTGGGATCGGCACCTTCGCTCAGCAGGATGTTAACGGCCGGAAGACTGTCACGAATGACTGCACTGCTCAGCGGGGTACGTCCTATACTATCACGGACATTAATATCAGCACCGTGATCCAGCAGGCACTTCAGAAGCATGAAGCTTTGTCTGCCGAATTTCCGTGTGGCCCAGTGCAGCGCCGTCCAATCAGAGCCGTCACGGGCTTGCGGATCAGCTCCGTATTCCAGCAAGACCTTGCTGACCTCATAACTGCCGTTTTCGGCGGCACAAAGTAGAGGTATGTTCTTTTTTCCATTCCACGGATCAATGTTGCAGAGATTGGGGTTCGCTCCCCTGTCCAGCAGGGTCTTGAGAATTCTGTTAGCTCTGCCCTGGCAACTGGCCCAATAAAGCGGGTAGTAGCCTTGCCGGTCGCAGAGATTGGGGTCGATCCCCAGATCCTGCACCCGGTTCAGCAGGTTGTTGACGGCTGCCAGGTCTCGCTTAATGATTGCCGCTGCCAGTTGATCGCCCAAGCCCCGCAAATCGACATCAGACGTCAGTGGATGTAAGCTCCCGTTGCCTGGGGAAGCCACCCCACGTGCTGAACTATTTTCTGCGCTGGCAACAGGTTGCTGGAGAGAAGATACTGGCTGTGCCTGGGGACTCCCAGCCGTTCCCTCAGGATTGCCAGTGTCATCCCGGGAAGATGAACATTGTCTGATGCTTGAGAACATTTCGTTAAAGAGTCAGTGGGTTGGACACAAATTTTGTCAAGGTATTTGGCAACGGCAGGCGTTGAGATACTATTGACAGCGGTTTTGCCCGAGTTTTTTTCGGAGTCATCTGTGGCCGCATCAGGGTTGCACGAATACAGTCTCGGGCACAAATCTTCAGCGACCTGGGTTTAAAGGGCTCACGCAGGGCATCGATGATGCGAGGAGGTAGCCCTGCATCTAAGGCAACCGCCAGGGCGGTCTGGCCTGACCGGTTGCGAATATTGGGGTTGGCACCGTGGGCCAGCAGCATGTCAACACAGGTTGAGTTGCTACTTGCTATCGCCAGATGCAGCGGGGTATCGCCATTCTTGCTCGTCTTGTTGGGATCGGCACCGTAGGCAAGGAGCATACTCACAATGTCGTCGTCTGTGTATTGTTTACTTAATGCCTCGCAGAGTGGGTTGCTAAACCTGCCGCTGTGGATGTCACCGGGCTTATCAGGATTGGCATCATGAGCCAGCAAATCGTCGACCATGCTGGCACTCCAGCGAAGGACTGCAAAGTCCAGCGCGGTACTACCATCTTTATCAGGAATATTGGGGTCGGCACCTTCGGCCAGCAGGATGTTAACGGCCAGGAGTTCGTTATTAAAGATGGCAATGCACAGCGGGGTGTGCCCAAAATGATTACGGGCATTAATATCGGCACCGTGATTCAGCAGGCACTTCAGGAGCATGATACTCTGATCGCGTACTTGCCGTACGGCCAGGTGCAGCGCCGTACAATTACGGCAGTCATGGACATGCGGATCAGCTCCGTGTTCCAGCAGGACCTTGCTGATTTCATACTTGCCATTTCTGGCAGCCAGAAGCAGAGGTTTGTTCTCTCTATTAGTCAACGGGTCGACGGTGTTGAAATTGGGGTCAACCCCACTGTTCAGGAGGGTTTTGAGGACATTGGACAGTCCGCTGTGTCTTTCACTGATCCAGGAGAGCGGGTGGTGGCCTCGCCGGTCACAGAGATTGGGGTCAATCTTCCGCTCCTTCAGCAAGCTCAGCAGGTTGTCCACAGCTTTCCGGTCACCCTTCCTGATTGCTACTGCCAGTTGATCGCCCAAATCACCCAACTCAGAATCAGACGTCGATGGATGCATTCTTCCGTTGCCCGGGGAAGCCACGGTACGTTTTGAAATATTATCTGCGCTGGCAACGGGTTGCTGGAGAGAAGATGATGGCTGTGCATTGGAACTCCCGGCCGCTTCCTCCGGATTGTCGATGTCATCCCGGGGCAATAAACATTGTCTGATGTTTGGGTTCATTTCTGTCCTTTGGTCCGTTGCTGGAAAATCCCAAAGAGGAAAGTTGATACCTGTCTTTTAGTTCCTGAATCTGGTGTGTCATCGCTTTAAGAGCCAAATGGCAAAATAGAGGCTAGTTCAAAAGGCCTATTGCGCAACCCTGTTGCCTGTGTTTTGTTCTGATGCCCACGGCGCTGCGGTGATGAATTCCCACGGTGAACCTTGGTCGTATGACTTTATGAATAGAAAAAAACCGGGGATATAAAGTCCGGAAAACTCAGTAGAAAACTGACCACAAGGGTATAAACGGAGGTGGTACTTAAGGAAGGTTTTTCATTTATAGCGAGTACGATATGCATTCCCACGGGGGGATCCCGTGGGAGAGTTTCGCCCACGACAACACCGGATAACCGTTCACGCTTAACTCGGCAAGTACTCTTTCCCCCAGCCAGTACCGATAACTTTGTCGTTTAGCATGGTTGCAATTTGTTCATCGGTATAGCCAAGACCCGCAACAATTTCAGTAGTCGAACGGCCTAATCGCTCGGTTGGTGTTTGCGCAATAATCTGTGCCCGTGAAGGCCTGATTGAGTAGTGATCAATAATAGTCACTGCGTGTCCACTGGGATGATCCCGGTAGCTGGAAAACGCATAACTGCCAAGGTCAATTCCCACTTTACCATCGGCAGGGCGAGTGTAACGCTCTCGAAGCTCGGCGATCCCCACTGAGCGCACCGCTGCTATATCCTGTTCCCGCAGCGCCTGCGCCCAATGATCAGCACTTTCCCCTAAGAGAACCTCGGTCAAAAAGGCCTTCTTATCTTTTGCTTCACTAATGCCAGCAAGGCCCGGAACGCGTTCAAGCTTGATCAACTCCTGCTCGCTGGCATCAATAAATAAATTGCCGTCTTTCGTTGCGTAAAAATGCGATAAATCGTGATTGCCCAGAGCCTCTCGCCCGGATGCTTCATCAAACGGAGCACGCCCCTGATAATCATAGGCAAATTTAATTTGTGCCAGATTGGTTGCCGCAGATAACGAAGTACACGCCCGGCTGTGCCGCCCGGTGCGCATTTTGTGATAAAGACTTAAGGCCATCCCCAAACCGCCAACAAAACCACAATTAACATCCAAAGTGCCTAAGTGTGCGTGTTCTTCTGGCGTTTGTGGTCCACCAAAACGACTCATAATGCCGCTATTTGCCTGAATAATGTCGTCATAACCTATGTAGTCTGTTTTGGGTCCACGGGTTGGTCCTCCCAGGCAGTCTAAACGACAGAATAACACGCCCGGATTAACGGCCTGTAAGCTGGCTTCGTCCAGACCCAAAGGCACTATCTGGCGCTCGGGGGCATTAATTAACACCAGGTCAACGGATCGAACTAGCTGGTGAAAAATATCCCGTCCCTGTTCAGTATTGATATCAACCAAAGCACTCTTTTTGCCAATATTGGCTTGAAAACTGTACACGGTGCCAATCAGTGGGTCATACAATGGTGTAACCGGATCCAATTTGATCACTTCGGCACCAAAGCGACTTAAAAAGGCGGCAGAATGGGGGCCGGCAATAACATTGGTCAAATCGAGTATTTTCACACCTGCCAACCAGGCCTGGCGATTGTCCTGTGCCGCAACCGCGCCAGTTAGCCGGGACGTTGCTTTAACATCTAAAAGCTCAGCCAGTGCTGCCTCAAAATCAACCGTGACTCTGGCCCTTGGCTGTAACATTTGTTCCGCCGATTCTTCCAGCCAGACCATAGGCCCCGGTTGTTTCATCATTCCATATTCAGGATCATCCACTTCAACGATCAATCCCGCTTGCGCACAGTGGTCACTGTTGACCCATTCCTGAGTGGTGCGATGGGGTGCCCCCGGAATTTGCCCTTCGCCAAAGATAACCCCCCACTCTTCTGAGGTTTTGGTTAAAAACACCCGCTTCATTTTGGCTGAGATAATGTCAGCCCACTTTTTCGGCAGTGGATAAACGCCAATGGAGGTTTCGTCATCCCACTCATCAACCGGTAAATGCAGATTGTTCACCTCAGGTAAGCCTTCGGCCAACAACTCGTCATATAAGCCCGTTACCTGTAAACAGCGTTTGGCGTGATTGCGATGGGATGGACAAACGACGTAGAAAAAGCGACCGTCTTTGCATTGGTAAGTGCGATAGAAGGGATCCAGGTACTCTTGTAAATCGTCGTAGCTAACATCCATCGGCAGATTGTTTTCTTTGCGATGATTGATTTCATGCTCGCGCATGGTCAGGTAGCGTTTGGGCAAATCTTCAATAACGATGGAGTTGTACGACAACCCTTCCATTAAGGCAGCGACAATCGGCACTTCAATATGATCACCAACACCGAGTTTTTCCCGGGCGAACAGTGCCATCACCACCGAGCTGGCCGCCAGCGTTGTCGCATAGGCTGAGCACAATGACAAAGGAGAAAAACTGGGATCCACGCCCATCAATACCCGGTTAAAGCCCATATCGGTGAAAGCACCAGAGTTAGCCGCAACAATCGCCTCTGTTGCTTTCCACTGACTGCGCAATTGATCATTACTGGCATAGCCCGGCATGGAAATTGTGATCAGCTCAGGACGTGCTTGCCGCAACTGTGCAAAATCAATTCCCAGACGCTTTAAGACACCGGGACGAAAACTTTCTAAAACAATATCGGCGTGATCAATTAAGCTTAACGCCTGTGCCAGACCCTGATCGGATTTCAGATCAATATTTACCGTGGTTTTGTTCCGGTTCAAAACGGCATTGGCGGGGCTCTGCCATTGTGGCCCGGTTGGCGGATCAATATGAATCACCGTTGCCCCCAGGTCAGCCAGAATCATGGCGACCGCAGGCCCGGCTATTTGCTGGCCAAAATCGATAACCCGAATACCGATTAATGGTAGATTTGCTTTCATACTCAATGTGTTTTCTCACTCTATTTAATTAGTAGTTCTGACTTTCAATCTCCAGCGTAAAAACGTGAAAAGTAATAATTATCATAAAAGTCGTTATTAATTAATTAGCCCATTTGAAAACTGAGTAGTTACCTTTCAAATTTATTAAACACCGACATAATAAACGCTTGACAAAAACTGACCAGCAATAAAAATATTATCTTTGATCTTAATTTTTTTATAACAGCCTATTCCCGGTCAGCCTCCCAGGCCGGTTGAACTTCACTGAGCAACCAGGTACGAAATGCCTCGACATCCTGATGTTTAACATGAGAGTTGGGGTAAACGAGATAAAAAGCTTCATCGGTTGGAATTTTAGTTTTAAACGGGGTAACCAACTTACCCGAATCGATCAGATCCCTTACCAGGCTGGTGCGACCAAGCGCAATACCCTCCCCCAATACTGCCAACTCCAATGCCGATACCAAGGTGTCCATATAAAAGCCCTGGCTGGTCTTGATATCTTTATAATTGGCCTGACTGAGCCAGTGCCCCCAACCTTCTTCATAGCCCATCACGTGCAGCAACATATGCTCAGAGAGATCAAAGGTGTCTGCATCAATCGGGTATTTTGCCAGGTATTCGGGACTGCACACAGGAAAGAGCTCATCCCAGGTTAACCGGTCGCTGGTCATCCCCTGCCAATGGCCCTTGCCGTAGCGAATTTCCAGATCGCTATCCAGGCTATTTTCCCGCTCAACTTCATTCACCCAGATATTGCTGGTCAAACGCAGGTTAGTACCCGGATATTGCTTTCTAAAATTTTTCAGCCTCGGCGCTAACCACTTAATAAAAAACACCATATTCACTTTAATGGTCAGCAGGTTCGTTCGACCATGGCCAAAGATCTCTTCCGTGGCAACGGTCAGGCGCTCAACAGAATCGTGGACAGCGGGTAGATAGGCGGCCCCGGCATCGGTCAGCTCCAGTCCCCTTGGTAACCGGCGAAACAATAAACAACCCAACTGGCTCTCCAGGCCCTTGACCTGCTGGCTCACGGCTGCCTGAGTAAGGTTTAGCTCGTTAGCCGCATGAGTAAAACTCAAGTGCCGGGCAGAGGCCTCAAATGCCCTGATCCAGTTTAAGGGCGGCAGTCGTTTTTTCATAAGAATACCGTATAAGTACCTGAGCATTTGAAATCATATTGCAAACTGGCCAGATCAAAGGGAAGTTAACGACTTAAACAAATGTTTAATTATTATTTTCAAGCTTTTTAGCTTTGGTTTTTAATATTACATAACTTAATAAGTGGCACTTACAAATTATTTTATACCTTTGCCATAAGTTTTATTGATTGTCTTCAAACCGAAAGCTGCTCAAAATTATACCATGTCGTAAAAGTCGCTATTAGAGAAATGACTGATTGGCAATCATCGTATTTTTTCAGAGCGAGGCAAAAAAATGAATAACAACAAACGCGAAAAAAAGCATATTGACTTGCGAAAGCAAACGTTACCAACGGGTGTCGTGCTTGTAAGTACGCAAAAACAGGTACATGAGGAAATATTACTTCCTGTCGTCTAACCTGACCTCTATGTTTATATCATTTCCCGAAGACTTACCATCCAGCCTGCCTGAGTATATTGCTCAACGGCAGGACCAGAATGTTCAGCTGCAAGAGCAGTTGCCCGGCAACAGGCCCGGATTGAACCACTCGATAACGCCCCTAACCACCATGCCCTCCTGTTTGTGCAGAAGAGGTGATTGCGCATGAAGACATTCCCGAGGGATCCACCCGTTACGGTCGGGAGCCCAGCTCCGAGCAGGCGATGGAAATTAAGGTTAAGACCTTTCAAAGGCATTCAGGAAAAAACGGCTCAGTGTTCCGGATGACCCGACCTTACCCCTGCACAATACCCCTTGCGCAAGTCAGTGCAGGCGTTTTTGAGTACTTACCCGTGCGTCCAGGTTTACCGAGCGGAGCGACACTATGAACAGCCCGAAGTCAGTAACCGGTATTTTTGCCAATACCCATCCCGTGATGAGCAGGGGCTCGGCGATAGTCATTGTCGCCTTTGTCCTTTTTACGATCATTGCCCCGGCATACGCTAATAGCCTCTATGAAGCCGCCAAGCGCTTTATCGCCACCAGTCTGGCCTGGTATTACGCTATCCTGATGAGTTTCTTTTTACTCCTGGCCATATACACAGCGTTTAGTCGCTTTGGCCGCATTAAGTTAGGTCACGACAACGACAAACCAGAATACGGCTTCTTTTCCTGGTTCTCGATGCTGTTTAGTGCGGGTATTGGTATCGGCATCCTGTTCTGGAGTATTGCCGAGCCAATTTACCACTTGCAAAGCAATCCTTTTATTGCCGAAGGCCAGGCAAAAACCGTGGCAGCCGCACAGATAGCGATGCGCGTCAGTATCTTTCACTGGGGCTTACACGGTTGGGCACTATTTGCGATTACGGGGATGGCATTAGCTTATTTCACCTACCGCAAAGGCTTGCCATTATCGATCCGTTCTGGCTTGTACCCGACCTTTGGCAACAAAATATACGGCCCGATTGGTCACATGGCGGACTTGCTGGCGGTTTTCGGTACTGTATTTGGTATCGCCACCTCGTTAGGACTTGGCGCACAGCAGATGAACGCAGGTATTAACTACCTGTTTGGTATCAATATAAACCCGGCCAACCAAGTGATCATTATTGCGATCATTACAGGATTGGCAACGCTCTCAACGTTAAGAGGCCTGGACAAAGGCCTGAAAAAAGTCAGCGAATTAAACATGCGCCTTACCGCATTAATGCTGACCTTCTTTATTGTTCTGGGGCCAACTGCTTATTTACTGGGAGCCTTTGCCACTAACCTGGGTGATTACATGACCCATGCCGTCGGGCTCGGTTTTTGGGTTGATCCGGATCCCAAAAGTCAATGGCAGAGTTGCTGGACCCTGTTTTATTGGGGCTGGTGGATCGCCTGGGCACCCTTCGTCGGCATTTTTATTGCCCGTATCTCTAAAGGCCGTACCGTCAAAGAGTTTATTCTGGGAGTCTTGATCGCACCAACGTTACTGGCAACCTTTTGGATCACCGCGTTTGGTAATACGGCTATTTTTATTGAACTCTTTGGTTCTGGCGGGGTCACAGAGGCCATTAATAAAGATATTACAACGGCTTTATTTGTCACCATGGAGTTAATGGACCTGGGTACGGTTGTTGTTGGAATCGGTGCCATTATCTGCACAGTCATGCTAGTGACTTACTTTATCACTTCTGCTGACTCGGCAACCCTGGTTATCTGTACGTTAGTGTCTATGGGCAAACAAAAATCACCTCCCAAGTTACGTATGTTCTGGGGCTTACTCATTGGTGCGGTTGCCGGTGTGTTATTAATTGCCGGTGGCTTAAAAGCGTTACAAACCGCCTCTATTGTTGCGGCACTGCCCTATTCTATTGTTCTGGCGCTTACTACCTGGGGCTTGTATAAGGCTTTTCGCGAGGAACCCAATATTGACATGCCATACTCAGTCACCCCCGGTGATACTCCACTGCCACCGGAATACGGTCAAGGCTATGCGCTCAAGCGCAGTAAGCAGGAAACAGCGGAGTGCCTGGCGACTAATCAAAATGTTTAGTGCAGAAAAGCACCAATACCCGTTCATCCTGAGCGGAGTCGAAGGATGGGAGCACTGCACTTCGACTCCGCTTGTGTGAACGGCATGGATATCAACGCTTGCCAGTGAATAGACTGTCCTAACGAATAAGGAAAACCACATGTCTTCACAGATCATTCTTCCGCGTATTCTGCAAGTTGGTGAACATGCGAGTTTGGCAGTCGCTGATATTTTAACCAGTATGGGCTGCTCCCGCGCCCTGATTGTCACTGATAACATGATGGTTAAATTAGGCTATGTCGCTAACATCACAAAAGTACTGGAACAGCAACATATAACGTTTGATGTTTTCTCAGACACCGTGCCCGAGCCAACCGTTGCCTCCATTCAAGCCGGGGTGGAAATGGCCAGGGCAGGTGATTATGACGGCATAATTGCTTTAGGTGGTGGTAGTTCTATCGATAGCGCCAAAGCCATTGCAATGCTCGCTCAATACGGCGGTGACATGAAAGATTACCGTTTCCCGCGTATTGTCAACGAACCCGGCTTACCCCTTATCGCGATTCCAACTACTGCCGGTACCGGCTCAGAAGCAACCCGTGTCACCATTATTACTGACGAAACCAGCGACGAAAAAATGCTCTGTATTGGTACCGGCTTTATGCCTGTTGCCGCGCTCGTTGACTACACGCTGACCATCAGTGTACCAGCCCGAACCACCGCAGATACCGGTATTGATGCCCTGACCCACGCCATTGAAGCTTACGTCAGTAGAAAAGCCAATGCTTACAGCGATACGCAAGCCATTGCCGCCATGAAACTCATTGCGCCAAACCTGCGCAAGGTTTACCACAATGGCGAAGATCAACAGGCCCGGGAACAAATGATGTTGGGTTCGACCCTGGCGGGTGTTGCTTTCTCTAACGCATCGGTTGCCCTGGTACACGGTATGAGCCGCCCTATTGGCGCTTTTTTCCACGTACCGCACGGTTTATCGAATGCCATGTTATTACCGGATGTCACGGAATATTCTATTCCTGCTGCCCCCGGGCGCTACGCGGATTGTGCCCGGGCTATGGGCATCGCTGCTCACCGGGCCAGTGACCGGCAAGCCAATGAAAAATTATTAACTGAACTCAAAGCCCTCAACGAAGAGTTATCCGTACCAACGCCAGCGCAATTCGGTATCGATAAAAATGAATTTTTCTCCGTTTGCCAGACTATGGCGGAACAAGCCCTGGCCTCAGGCTCACCAGGCAATAACCCAAGAGTACCAAGTACTGAAGAACTCGTGAGCATGTATCAGGCACTATGGGATTAGCACAATGCTCAAGCACTCATGAATCAACTGAGCCTGAGTGCTAAAAATATCAGCCCCGGGAGGACATCAATGAATACCATTGGTCATTTTATCAACGGTGAAATGGTCCACGATACTGAACGCACTCAAGCAGTGTATAACCCCGCAACAGGCCAGGCAGAAAAACAAGTCGCACTGGCTTCTGTTGCTACCGTTGAAGAAGCGATCACCAGGGCTGAAGCCGCTTATCCAGCATGGCGCAATACACCAACAATAAAGCGTGCCCGCGTCATGTTTAAGTTCAAAGAATTACTTGAACAAAACACCGAAAAAATTTACCAACTTATTGGACAGGAGCACGGCAAAATTTCACACGACGCTGCGGGTGAATTACAACGCGGTATTGAAAATGTCGAATACGCCTGTGGCATCCCTGAATTATTAAAAGGTGAACACAGCAAAAACGTTGGCCCGAATATCGACTCCTGGAGTGAATTTCAACCACTGGGCGTTGTTGCTGGCATCACCCCGTTTAACTTCCCGGTTATGGTGCCGCTGTGGATGTTCCCGATAGCCATTGCCTGTGGTAACTGCTTTGTTCTAAAGCCGTCTGAGCGTGATCCCGGTGCCCCCCTGTTTATCGCTGAACTATTACAGCAAGCGGGATTACCTGACGGCGTTCTGAATGTGGTTAACGGGGATAAAGTTGCGGTAGACACTTTACTTAACGACGAGCGTATTAAAGCGGTCAGTTTTGTTGGCTCAACACCCATTGCCGAATACATCTACCAAACAGCGACTAAAAATGGCAAGCGATGCCAGGCGCTTGGCGCTGCTAAAAACCACGCCATTATTATGCCAGATGCCGATATGGATAACGCAGTAAACCAACTGCTTGGTGCCGCCTTTGGCTCCTCTGGCCAGCGTTGTATGGCGCTATCCGTGGCAGTGGCGGTTGGTGATCAGGCTGCTGATGAATTAGTGGCAAAAATGGCTGAGGCAATGAAAGGCCTGAAAGTTGGTGCCTGCACCGATAGCAGCAACGACTTTGGTCCGGTTATTACCGGTGCTCATCGTGACAAGGTGGTCAGCTACATCAATCATGCCGAAAGCCAGGGGGCAAGCATCGTCGTTGATGGCCGCACCCCGAACGTCGATGGCTACCCCGATGGCTTCTTTGTTGGCGGCACCCTGATAGACCGGGTAACACCAGACATGACCAGCTACCAGGAAGAAATCTTTGGCCCTGTACTGCAAGTCGTCCGTGTTAACACGATGCAAGAAGCGATGGACTTAATCGATGCTCACGAATACGGCAACGGTACTTGTATTTTTACCCGCGACGGCGAAGCAGCCCGTTACTTTTCTGATCACATCCAGGTGGGCATGGTCGGTATCAACATACCGCTACCAGTACCCGTTGCTTACCACAGCTTTGGTGGCTGGAAGCGCTCGCTGTTTGGTGACTTGCACGCTTACGGCCCTGACTCCGTGCGTTTTTACACCAGACGCAAAACCATTACTCAACGCTGGCCTTCTGCCGGTATCCGCGAAGGTGCTCAATTTTCGATGCCGATAATGAAATAAAAGCTCAGTAAAAAAACTGTCCACAAACAGCTACCCCTTCTTGGGGTAGACGGTGGCGGTACTTCATGCCGGGCACATATTGTTCTCTATCGGTGGCTGATGAGCCAGTACGATCAGATCCTGCAGATAGCGAGAGTCCGGGCAAGCTCCCGGAAGCGACACTGACGGACATGCGTGCACCCGCAACGTCTTTGATGCCTTCCGAAAAGGCGACCAGAGCAACGACAGGACGAAAGCTGTTTATGCCAAGGGAAGGGCGCTTCAGCGACAGCGATTTTATGGTTCAAAGATTTGTCCGGGAAATTAATACCCACCGGAACAAAAGTGATCTTGCCAACGAGAAGTCGTGTATAGAACAGTGGCTGAATCAGGACCGGGTCTACGGGCGTATTTGCGAAGATGCAGCCTGGTTCTATCTACGTCAGTGTATTTTTCCCATGCAGATGGACGCGGTCATCCTGGCTGGCGACAACCTGAATGCCGACAAGGATTCAAACAGGCAAATGCTGCACTTTGCCCTGGATTGGGTATCCCGGGCCATGGCCTGTTACCTGGCACAGCCCAGGAACGAAGCTAAGAATGGACTTATTTGTTGTGGCTGCCATCCTGAGCTTTACACTGATAATAATCCATCAACGTGCCGAGCATTTCTCCCTTGACATAACATGGCTTGCTGGGCATGCCGTTGCTTCCAGCATTGGTATTGGCGGTACCATTAGCATTAGCCAGAGAGATAAAACCGAAGGCCATAATGGCGGTTACTATTTTTTTCATTGCAATCCTCTGTGTAACGATTAGCGGAAACAGGTTTATCGACACAGCAAAGAAATAGTAAATACCTGTTCTGGTGCCCACGGCACTGCGAGGGTTTGGTGGACCAGGTCAAGGGGCATAACTTTCTTCAGGGCAAAAAAAACGGGCTGATAAAGCCCGGAAAAATGCACAGAACAACAATTACAGGAAGGTCTCACTCATTACAGGTTAAAAAATCAAGCTCCGGCTCCATCAGGGAAGAGCCGGATAGTTTGGATTAGAACCAGTATTCAACACCAACAGATGCTTCTTTGAAGCTATCAGTTTTCCAGCGACCATCGAAGGTTTTGCCTGCATCCAAATCACGATAACGGGCATAAACAACCGCATTGGAATCAATCTTATACATCAGCTGAGTTGACCAAACATCGTCACTGGTATTCTGCTGCTTAACTCCGTCAACTTTGAGATCCTCATTCCCGGCATAGGCCACTTTAGCCTGCCATTTATGGTCAGCACCAAAGTTATACATCAAGCCAACAGAGTAGGAGTTCTGTTCTTCGTCAACGCCAACATTGTTGTCAGCTTCAGCCATTCGATACTGGGCAAAATAACCAACTGGCCCATGACCACCCTGAACACCCACTAAATAAGTTGTATTATCCCAGAAAGTTGTTGCAGTAGTCCCATCTTGAGTGTCGTAGTTCATCTCATAAGCCAGATCGAACTGCACCCAGTTACCTTCACCATATTTATAGTTCTGGTGGGCAGCTGCACCATGGTAATAGTTGCTGCCTGCTTCTGTACTTCCAGTGCTTCCGGCACGATCCTGTCCGGCACCGGCTGCGATATCAAGAGTAAAGCCTGTCCACAGCTCCTTAGAGTCCCAGCGAACAGTATCTGACTGACGGTCATTGAAATTATTACCACCAATAATGCCACCCCAGTCATAAATATCGCCAAGACCCGGGTTGGAAGCAGGCCAGTCTACAACTTCATACAGAGGAGTCAGTACACGACCGGCACGAATCAGACCAAACTCAGTGCTGTCAAAACCGACAAAGGTATCACGCTTGCCCAGGTAGCCTTCGCCGCCATTTTCACCTGCAAAAGACTCATCAACATAGCCACTCTCAATCTGCCAGATGAATTTGGTGTGAGATGGCAGGCCGTCAAATTTTGCATAACCCCGGAAGCCAATTCGGCTCTCGTTATTTACTTGAATGCCATCATTGGCCTTTGCAGTTTCATAGTCACGATGAGCAACCTGAACAGAAAGAACACCGTATACATCGTAACCATATTTGTCTTCGCTGTGGTCATCAGCAACCGCAGCAGTGGAAGCCAGTGCAGCCAGTACAGAACTTGCAATGATTGATTTCTTGAACATCGTCGTTAATCCCCATTAACTCCTGGTGTGTTTTCTGTTTTTTTAGAAAGACAGCACTTTCTGTTTATGTTGACTGCAGAGAAGTCAGGAATCCCTTTTCCCTGCCCGTTTCTCTCGAATGATTGTTGTTGCTAAAGAAACGGTGCCTTTGTAAACGCTGGTCAGTTTATCTTTTCGCAAAAAAAATGTAACCGGTTTCCGCAACCGGTTTCAATCTTTTCTTCACATTTTTGTCATAAATCAAATTTTCATCACTTTTCACATCCCACTAAAAAAACACAAAACAAAAAATTGATTTGCATCATGAAAACCGACAGTTAAACCCCTATCGCTTGTCAACATAGTTGTTTCTTCTGGCCAGGGAATATTCCATCCGGGCAAAAAAACGACCGGCAGACGCTGAAATACCAATGGCTTCAGGCATTTACAGCACTCCAGCCATTACTGGAAAACCGCAATGAAACCGGTTACAGAAACCGATTGCACTGTGATTTCTTCTGTGATTTCATTGTCAACGTAATAAAAACTTCCATATACGGTTTCCCGTTCAGTTCCTGGTCACTTCGACCAGGCTCTTCACAAGAGCAGACGGAAATACCTGTACTGGACCAACGAAACTGACTTGTCTTGGAATTGAATAGCGGAGTCAATGTGATGAAAAAGATTTTTCTATGCTGCAGCGCAGGAATGTCAACCAGCATGCTGGTTAAGAAAATGGAACAGGCCGCTGCTGACCGTGGCCTTGAAGTCAAAATCGATGCCGTTGGCATGGCCAACTTTGAAGAAGCTATTGAGTCTTACGACGTATGCCTTCTTGGCCCACAGATCAAATTCAAACTGGCCGATTTCCAGGCTCATGCGGCAAAACTGAACAAGCGCGTAGAAGCTATTGACCCAATGGCCTACGGCATGATGAAAGGTGAACAGGTTCTCGATCAGGCGCTTGCCCTGCTGGAAGAAACTGCATAACAAAAAACAACGCAGCAACGATTGCGACTTAAGAGAACGGGGATTAACCATGAAACTGTACGACCAACTCATACAATTTGTAGAGCAGAAGCTCGGGCCAATAGCCGGCAAGCTGGGTGCTCAGCGTCATATTACCGCACTGCGTGATGGCTTTCTGGTGGCCATGCCCTTCATTATTGTGGGCAGTTTTATCCTGATTTTTGCCAACCCGCCTTTTGCTGCCGATACCACCAACGCTTTCGGTCGTGCCTGGCTGGACTTCGTTGCTGCACATCGCCCAACCATCGTCATGCCCTGGACCATGAGCATGGGGATAATGTCCCTGTTCATTACCATGGGTGTCGCTTACTCTCTGGCCAAGTCCTATCAGATGGACGCCATTGGTGCCGCAGCCCTGTCTGCCATGTCATTCCTGCTGGTTGCTGCGCCTGAAAAAGGCTGGGCTCTGCCACTGAATCACTTTGCCGGTACCGGTATCTTTACTGCACTGCTGGTCGCCTACTTCTCTGTAGAGCTGACCCGCATTCTGAAGAAGTACAACGTTACTATTCGCATGCCTGAGCAGGTACCGCCAGCCATTGCTGCGTCCTTCGCTCTGCTGGTTCCGGTGCTGGCGATTTTCGTAACGCTGTACCCACTGAGCCTGTTCGTACAGTCTGGCTTTGATATGCAGATTCCCGATGCGGTAATGACCATCTTCAAGCCACTGGTCAGCGCCTCCAACAGTCTGCCAGCGATCATTGGTGCGCTGCTGCTCTGCCAGCTGCTGTGGTTTGCCGGTATTCACGGTGCCAACATTGTTGTAGGTATTCTGTCGCCTATCTTCCTGGCTAACATTAGCGCCAATGCTGCTGCCTATGCCGCCGGTGAAACCGTACCTAACCTGTTCACTCAGCCTTTCTGGGACTTCTACATCTTTATCGGTGGTGCCGGTGCAACACTGTCCCTGGTTATCCTGATGAGCTTCAGTAAGACCGCTCACCTGCGCAGCGTTGGCCGCATGAGCTTCCTGCCAGGTGCATTCCAGATCAACGAACCGGTTATGTTCGGTGCCCCGGTGGTCATGAACCCAACCCTGTTCATTCCATTTGTGATGGCTCCGGTGGTGAACGCCATCATCGCTTACGTTGCCGTTAACACGGGCATTGTTGACAAAGCCATCGCGGTAACGCCATGGACTGCTCCAGCCCTGATCGGTGCGGCCTGGGGTGCAGGCTGGGCCTTCAAGGCTTCTATCCTGACTGCGGTACTGATGGTGATTGACATCATGATCTACTACCCATTCTTCAAAGCCTACGAGAAGCAGGTAATGGCCCAGGAACAGGCCACAGCCACAGGTGCCACCAAGACTGACTCCGTCGGTAACCCAGCCATCGCGTAACACCTACCCTCCCCACCGGCTGAGTCCGGTGGGTGTACTACTACTCCCTTGTTTTCAGGAGACTTCCCATGAACGTCGACAACGTTGTAATGGAATTGATTGTTAAATCCGGCGAAGCCAAAAGTCAGGCTCTCGAAGCCCTGGCACACGCCCGCTGTGGTGATTATGTCAAAGCGGAAAAATCCCTTGCCGATTCCCGCGAAGCTGGCAGACTGGCCCATAAAATGCAAACTGCCCTGATCGCTGCTGACAATGGGGAAGGCAAGGTACCGGTTAACCTGCTGCTGGTTCATGCACAGGACCACCTGATGAACTCTATGCTGGCACAGGATATGGTAGAAGAGATGATCCGTCTGTATCAGCGACTGGACAACCAATAATTTTTTGAACGACTGAACGCAGCCATTTTCTAAGTCGATCTTTGGCATCCAGAATGCCCATAGCGAAAAGAGAGTACTCCACAAGGTATTTTCACGAAAAAGCCCGGCGTAATCAGATCGGAATCAGGAGACAGCAATGGCGAGCATAAAGGACGTAGCTGAACTGGCAGGGGTTTCCAGGGCAACGGTATCCCGGGTTCTCAACGAGACAGGTCAGATTAAGGAAGCGACCAGAGAGCGCGTACATAAGGCAATGAAAAAGCTGAATTACCGCCCGAACCCTCTGGCTCGCTCATTGGCGACCTCTTCCTCCAACACCGTTGGATTGGTGGTTACCTCCTACCGGGGCTCCTTTTTCTCCGAGCTGATGGCTGAAGTTCAGGAAGAGATGGATCAGCAGGGAAAATTTCTGCTGGTCAGCCGGGGCAAGCGCTCACGGGAAAGTGAACAGAAGGCAATCCAACGACTGAAGGATATGCGCTGTGATGGTCTGATTCTTCATGCCCGTAATCTATACGACGAAGAACTGATTGAGCTGGCGAAGGAAGAAACACCGTTTATCCTCCTGGACCGACAGGTTGAGGGGCTGGAAGACCGCTGTGTCGCATTTGAACACGCTGAAGCTGGTAAGCTGGCCGTTAACCATCTCATAGAGCATGGCCATCGCAAAATTGCCTGTCTGGCAGGCCCACGGGAGCGACTCACCGCACAGCTGCGTTTTCAGGGTTATGAGCAGGCACTTCGTGAACACCACATTGAACTGGATGAATCACTGGTGGCCGAAGCAGATTATGACCGGACAGGCGGTTATCACGCCATGGCCGAAATCCTGGAAAAACATCCGGATATCACTGCCGTTTATTCCTGTAGCGAAGAGATGTGTGTGGGTGCCTTTGACCTGTTCAGAGAACGCAGAATGACCGTTCCAGGCGATATCTCCATGGTCAGTTTTGACAGCGTCAGTATCTGCACCATGTTAACGCCTGCGGCAACAACGGTGCACTTTCCCATCAAAGAGATGGCGGCCCGGGCATCAGAAGCACTTTCAGGCCTGATGAATCAACAACCGTTGCCCGCACTGGAAACATTTAAACCAGAATTACGACAGAGAGAGTCCGTTCGTACTCTTAAATAACAATTTAAGAGCAAAGGTTCTCAGGAAATTATCATGAAAAATCTTAAGCTGACGATTATTGGCGGTGGCAGTAGCTACACACCGGAGCTGGTTGACGGCATTATCCGCCGTATCCGTGAGCTGCCTGTTACCGAAATCTGCCTGGTTGATGTTGAAGACGGTGAACACAAAGTGAACATTGTCGCCGATCTCACCAGGCGCATGATCGAAAAAGCCGACCTTGATATTAAAGTATGGGCAACACTGAACCGTCGTGAAGGCATCAAAGACGCCCAGTTTGTTATGTCCCAGTTCCGTGTGGGTGGTCTGGCAGCCCGTGCCCGTGATGAACGTATCCCCCTGCGATACAATGTCATCGGTCAGGAAACCACCGGGCCTGGTGGTTTTGCCAAAGCGCTGCGTACTATCCCTGTGATTCTCGACATCTGTCGTGATATTGAAGAAGTTGCCCCAAATGCCTGGCTGATCAACTTTACCAATCCGGCTGGTATGGTGACTGAAGCCGTTATCAAGCATACCAATGTCAAAGTGATGGGGCTTTGTAACGTCCCCATCAATATGCACTACTCCATTGCCCGCATGCTGGGTGTTAAGCCGGAAGAAGCGTCCCTGGATTTTGCCGGTCTGAACCACATGGTATGGGTTCACAAAGTTTCCGTTGCCGGTGAAGATAAGACTCAGGAAGTTCTCAAACTGCTGGGAGATGGTGCCAGTCTGAACATGAACAACATTACCGAAGAGCCATGGGATCAGTCGTTCCTGAAGGCCCTTGGAGTGGTTCCCTGCCCTTATCACCGTTACTTTTATCTGAAAGAGGCGATGCTGGCTGATGAACTGAAAGCCGCAGAGTCTGGTGGTACCCGTGCAGAACAGGTGATGAAAACCGAAGAAGAGCTGTTTGAACTGTATGCCGATCCTGATCTGGATCATAAGCCAAGCCAGCTGGAAAAACGTGGCGGCGCTTACTATTCAGAAGTCTCTCTGGATCTGGTAGATGCCATCTGGAACAACAAAAAAACGATGAATGTCGTTAATACCCGTAACAATGGTGCCATCAATGGCCTGCCAGACGATGCTGTGGTAGAAATCAATGCCATGGTGGATGCTGACGGTGCACATGCCATCTCTTTTGGTACTATGCCAACGCATCTGAATGGTCTGCTCCAGCAGGTCAAGGCTTATGAGACGCTGGCTATTGATGCTGCCGTTTATGGCGATTACGACAAGGCTCTGATGGCCATGGCATTGAACCCACTGGTTCCGGATCTGACCACGGGTAAGAAGATTCTTGACGATATCATCGCCGAGAACCGCGATTACCTGCCACAATTTGCCAACCTCGCTTAATTTGTTTGGGAACCGCGAAGAGAAAAAAGCGCTTTCCGCTGCCCGCCACCCGAAAAAGCACACAAGCCCGGTTTTTTCGGGCGGCGGGCGGTGGGTAGCGGGCAGCGCCTCCTTTAATCCGTTGCGGTTCAAAATTCCTACATCTCTGAGGGGGAGAGTTATCTCCAGCGCCCTATGAAACTGATCGTCAATGCCGATGATTTCGGCCTGACCCGGGGTGTAAACCTGGGCATCATCGAAGCTTTTCAACAAGGTATTGTCCGCTCCACCACCTTCATGGTGGGCATGCCTGCCGAGCGCCATGCTGCTGAACTGGCCAGACTCAATCCGGGATTGAAAGTAGGCATCCATCTGCGTCTGACCGCAGGCACCCCCATGGACAAAAATGTTCCTACCCTGCTTGACCAGACCGGTAAATTACAGAACCAGAGCCAGTTCTGGGACAATCAGTCCATGAGCCCGGAAGAAATCGAATGCGAACTGCGCGCACAGATTGAACACTTCCTGAGCCTTGGTGTTGAACTCAGCCATATGGATGGTCACCACCACTGCCATCGCCACCCATTGGTCGCCCCTATCGCCAGGAAGCTGGCTGAAGAGTACAAGGTTCCACTTCGCCCGGAAAATGAAATAACCCAATACCAGGGCAAAAGCCTGGGCTTTTCCGACAAGTTTTACGGTGACAATCTGACAGGTGAACACCTTCTTGAGATCGTTCGCCAATACCTGGGCAGAGTTCAGGTGCTGGAGCTGATGGCACATCCGGCTCTGATCGACGAACCGCTGCAGGCAGCCAGCGGTTATGCAACCGCCAGAGCCCGTGAGCTGGCCATTCTGACCGATCCATCACTGCCTGAAGCTCTTGGCAGTATGGGTGTTACCATCTCCGATTACAGCTGCCTGCAGGATTAAGCAGATATGGCATCCGCACTCTTGACGAACAGTTCAGTAAACAACACTGACCGCAAACAACCTCTTCTTCTGGGCGTAGACGGCGGCGGTACTTCATGCCGGGCGCGTATCGCCGATCTCGACGGCACTATTCTTGGGGAAGGGTTCGCAGGCAGCGCGAACCCTCGTACCGGGCTTGATTCAGCCTGTAATGCCATCATGCAGGCCACCTGTGAAGCGATGGATAAAGCAGGCCTGGAAGAAAACGACTTTGGACGTATGTATGCCGGTCTTGGCCTGGCCGGTGTCAATCAGCAGAAAGAACGAGACCTTGTTCTGGACTGGGGCTTTCCGTTTGCCGGTATTTTCCTGGAAACCGATGCCTACGCCGCCTGCATGGGTGCCTTTAATGGCAAGGACGGAGCGATCCTGATTCTTGGTACCGGCTCCTGTGGTGCCAGCCTGATTGAAGGTGACATGAAAACACTGGGCGGCTGGGGTTTCCCGATCTCGGATCATGGCAGTGGTGCCAGCCTGGGCCTCGCCGCAGTCCGTTATGCCCTGCTGGCCCATGAAGGTATGAAAGAAGAAACCCCTTTAAGCCAGGCCATCATGGCAACATTTGACAACCGTCCTGAAAATGCCGTTGCCTGGCAGGACAGTGCTCTGCCGAGAGACTACGGTTCTTATGGACCGATGGTGGTTGAGCATTTGAGCAAGGGCGATAAGCTGGCAGAACAGTTGATTCGTGAGTGCGCTGGCGACGCAGCCATGATGATCCGGGTCCTTCATCAGCGTGGCGCTAGCCAGTGTGCATTAGTGGGCGGGCTGAGTGAGTACGTTATGCCCTGGTTGCCAGAGGATGTTGCGTCCATTGCCACCCTGCCACAGGGTGATGCCATGCACGGTGCTCTGTTGATGGCTATGAAACTCTTCTGAAAAATGTTCGGCTTCCATCGGGAAGCCGAATAGTACGTCATTTCAATGAGCTTGATGTGCACAGTCTCCGCTCAGGACGAACGGAGTTTGAGCAACTCAGGAGCAGTTGACGTGTACGCCAGTCTATTTCGGACAAGCCCCCTAAGGGAACTTAATTTTAGAAAAAAGGTCAGAATTAAAACAAAAGGTCAAGAACCATTAAACGAAATGGGTCTTGTGTTTTTTTCAAAACCATGGTTTCAGACTATGCACAGTGTAAATAATGATGATGTTTCAAAAATCACTTATAATCCCCACCAGGAAAACAAAAATCAAAAAATTGATAATATTGATAATAAAGTTTTGCAAAGGAAAAGTGAAACCAACAATCCCATTACTCACAGAACATGTAATACAGCAGGGGATGTAGCTGCATCAAGTTCTGTACAGGCTGCCAGGGCCCTGCCCGATTTGCCATCAATCCACATGTCAAAAAATTTTTTTCGACCCATAGATAAAAAAACTCTTATTATTGGCTATGAACAACTTATTACACACCGAGACTTCAGGGAATTACTTTCCAAGCATATAAATATTTATGCAGTACTGACAGATGATTGTCGGGGTGAAGGAGCTGCCAACATTATGGCTATCGGGGAACCAAAATTCAAAGTAAACGAACTGAAGAAAAACTTCTATACAACTGCTTTTCAATATATCCCAACATTAAAAGAAACACCTTGCAGTTCTGATATGATTGGTTTTTTACTTCGTACACCTCCTTGGATTGTCCATCATTTTTACGGAAATCTGAAAATAAAGTCCGCTAATTCCGGGATAATGAATCCGATTGAACAGTCAATCTTTCAAAAATTAAAACCAAAATATGAGGCGGGAGGCATTCACACTCATTTTATTGTTCTTCACAACGATTACCTGAAGGATATCTCTCCACAGGAAGCAAGATTTATTTTTGAGAAAATCTTTGATGAATCTTTTGAAGAGTTAAAAACAATGAAAGAAGATTCAGAATCCGATGATATTAATCTGAACTCAAAAGCAACAATTGATGATCTTCCGGAAATCATACGCTTTTATGAAGAAAAAAACTCTCTGAAAAGGTATAACCTTTGGTGTTTAAATTACCTTGATAAAGCATTACTCAGTAATGTTAAATGGAAACCTGAATCCGCGAGTACACAACACACAGGGCAGAACTTTTCCTGTAAAATTCTTTGAGGCTCTTTTCGAATTCCAGACTGCTATGTAACCAGCATGTTGACTCAGGGCTAAAGCCTCTTCTTAGGGTAGACATTAAGGAATTCATGTCAGAAAACCGGTTACGTTACTCCGCTGTCATTCCGTACAGGGATATGTACGGAATCCATCTTGCAGGGATAGCCAACAGCCAGCGCGTTCACATCCATGTGAGATGGATCCTGTACAATCCATGTACAGAATGACAACGGAGTTATTCTGAGTTAATGATCAATAATTTTTAAAACAGCCTCTTAATGTCTATCGTAAGTATCCGGGCTAATACGATACTCTGCGGAACGTGCGTGTGCCGTCAGAGATTCCCCCCTGGCCAGAACAGAAGCCACTTTCCCCATTTCCGACGCGCCTTCAGCAGAACACTGAATAACTGAAGAGCGTTTCTGGAAGTCATACACCCCCAAAGGTGAAGAGAAACGTGCGGTTCCTGATGTGGGCAATACATGGTTCGGGCCTGCACAGTAATCACCCAGGGCTTCTGCCGTATATCGGCCCATAAAAATAGCACCGGCATGGCGGATCTCTGGCAGCCAGTTTTCGGGTTCTTCAACGGATAGCTCAAGGTGTTCCGGTGCGATGCGATTTATCAGTTCACAGGCTGCCGCCAGGTCAGGTACGGCAATCAGGGCTCCGCGCTTATTAAGCGACGCTGCGATAATATCCTGCCGTTCCATGGTTGGCAGCAATCGGTTCATGCTCTCCTGCACCTGCGCCAGAAAAGCCCGGTCCGGTGAGATCAGAATTGCCTGGGCATCTTCATCGTGTTCCGCCTGGGAGAACAGGTCCATGGCGATCCAGTCGGGGTTACTGTGGCCATCACAAACCACCAGTATTTCTGACGGGCCGGCAATCATATCGATACCCACCTGACCAAACACTTCCCGCTTGGCGGTAGCGACATAAATATTGCCGGGACCGACAATCTTGTCCACCTTCGGGATCGTTTCCGTGCCATAGGCCAGTGCCGCCACCGCCTGGGCACCACCGATGGTAAATACACGACTGACCCCGGCAACAGCGGCCGCCGCCAGTACCAGCTCATTCAGCTCACCGTCTGGTGCGGGAACCACCATCACCACCTCAGGCACCCCGGCAACCGAGGCTGGTATGGCATTCATTAGTACCGATGAAGGATAGGATGCACGGCCACCGGGCACGTAAAGTCCCACCCGATCCATCGGGGTCACCTGTAGGCCAAGCAATGTGCCGTCGCTCTCGCGGTAATTCCAAGAGCTTTGCTGTTGATGCTGATGGTAGTCACGAATCCGCTTTGCGGCAGTTTCCAGCGCTGCCCGCTGCTCAGGCTGAATGCTGTTCAGCGCCTGCTGCAAGCGCACAGCATCGAGAGTCAGCTCATCCATACTGGAGACCTGACGTCGATCAAAACGACAGGTGCAGGCCATCACAGCCTGATCTTTCTGGCTGCGCACCTGAGCAATAATTTCTTTCACCTGCTGCTGGACACTGTCGTTTGAAACAGACTCCCAGGCCAACAGGGCATCAAGCTGAGATGAAAACGCCGGACTGCTGAAATCCAGCTGAACAGGGGCTACGACTTCCGACGTCATGCTGGTTCCTCAACCGTATTGGTTTCTGCAATGGTTCTGGACAGTTGGTCCAGTAGCTGGCCAATCATCTTGTACTTCACTTTCATGGATGCCCTGTTGACCACCATTCTGGAACTGATTTCAGCAATCAGCTCCTGAGGCTCCAGGCCATTGGCCCGCAAGGTGTTTCCGGTATCCACCACATCAATAATGATATCTGCCAGGCCAACCAGCGGAGCCAGTTCCATGGAACCATAGAGTTTAATGATATCCGCCTGGATCCCCCGGGAGGCATAGTACTGCTTGGCAATATTGACAAATTTCGTCGCCACCTTAAGTCGGCCAGAGGATGGTGCTGCGCCAACCTTCCCCGCAGTCATCAATTTGCACCGGGCAATGTTCAAATCCAGAGGTTCATATAACTCAGAGGAGCCGTGTTCCATCAGCACATCCTTGCCAGCCACGCCCATATCGGCGGCACCGTACTCAACATAGGTTGGCACATCGCTGGCCCGGACAATCAGCAGGTTTACATGGGGATGCGTGGTACCAATCACCAGTTTGCGACTTTTATCCGGATCCTCCGCAGGCTCAATACCCGCAGCTTTCAACAGAGGGAGAGTCTCTTTCAGGATGCGCCCCTTGGACAGCGCGATAGTGATCTGGCTCGACATACTTCTCTCAGGCTTCCTTACTTATCATACGTTGTTAAAATGGTGGAGGTAGAAGAACTGCACAGTTAAGAATTAATGAATTGTTATAGGTACCCTTCCGCCAGAGAGTATCCCTGGCCTGGATACGGTGAACAGGATTGGATAATAACATAGATATAGGGAAAGGTACTTAGAAAGGTAGGAGGCTGGCATGTGTTGTTTAAATGTGTTAGCTCTTCTTGAAAGCATACTCACTATTTATCTAATCAACCCGCAAGGGCCGGAAAGCCCCCAGAAAGTTTCGGGTCTGCCGGGGCATTAAGCCGACGTTTTGGCCTATCCATTTCTTTTATACGACTAACAGGCAATACACCCTGCGAAGAGTGCGGCAACGGATTTGCCCTGGAATTGACCGGCAAATCCTGCTTTACATGAGCCCCTGCTCCGAACATCTTATTGGCAAAATCAAAGTCCCGGGCCATCATCAGCCTGATGTCATCGGGCATATCTATGTCACCGAGCAGCTTACGTACCGTCCCTACCACCTCTTCAGTAAGCTTTTGTTCAGGCCGTTTTTCACTAGCGGGATTGTAAATACTGCCATCAGGATTACTCTGACTGTTCTGCCAGAATTCCTTCAAACGCTGGAATTGATAACTCTGGTAAATCGGCTCCAGCACTTTGCCATCCTCCGGGTTAGCCAGCCAGGAGGTGGTGGGTGTGGTAGATATCAGATGCAACAGGTAGGGCTGTCCCGCTGATTCAGGAGTAACTCCGGATCTGTTCACCAGTTGCACCGCTCTTTCCGGAAGCGCTTCCACCAGGTTGGCAACCAGGAATAACAGACGGGACAGATCCTGCGGTCCAGTTGTATTTCCCTTCACACTATTAACCAGCAAAACCAGACTTTCCAATGGAATTTTCCTTGCCAGAATGGAGTGTGACGGAGCATTACCCAGCCGGAATTCTTTAATCACCTGATCAATGACCTTACCAAGCAGAATAAGATGATATTTTGGATTTTCATCGATTGATACCGTCCTTAGCGCACTCAGCAACTCTTCATGGGTATCACTGTGAATGGACAAAGGACAGGGGTTAAATAAGCCATCAATAAATCGCAGGGCGTTAAATGACCCAATTCCCCTTTCACCTTGCAAGGCAGGTGTATAGGG
This sequence comes from Salinisphaera sp. G21_0, assembly GCF_017744115.1. Taxonomy (GTDB): domain Bacteria; phylum Pseudomonadota; class Gammaproteobacteria; order Pseudomonadales; family Endozoicomonadaceae; genus Endozoicomonas. The sequence goes on from NZ_JAGHQW010000027.1 coordinate 79,161, forward strand.
AGCGCCTTTGAACGACATCGGTATTGCAACAGGTACGGTGAAAAATTGCAGGATGCGATTGGCCGTTTTGGCTAACCAGCGGGTAATCGGGTTTGACCTTTCTTCAGAGAATAGCGTTAACTTTAACTTGATAACCGCCTTGCCATCATCTGCCAAAGTGAGTCCGGGATTGTAGGCTTTAAGCGTATTTTTAAACATGGCTTTACATACCTTACCGAAACGGCCGGCATGAACACGGATTGATTCAATATCATCCAGAGTTCCTGTGGTATTGTTGATAGCAACTTTGGCATCGACTTTAATAGGCCCGCCAATCAGCCACCCGGCAAAACGACTCAACCGGTCAGGCATCAGCAGTGTCGTTACATCAGCGTAACCATTACGATGACGGTCAATGTGAATATCCGCCTCGACATGATCAACCAGGCTATGGCCTGCCAAACTCACTTTTACTGACTCAATGGTTGGATGTCCATCCTGCGGCCCGACACTGATATCGATGTAAGGTCTTGGAGCATACTTATGTATGTTAAGAGAGAGTTTCAGGTTGCTAAGGCCAAAACTGAGAATATCTTCTCCGGGGCCGTCCAGAATATTGTCGTGAAACTCACCCGTAATTTGATCAACATTGAAATCAATATGATCTGGCGTAAATGTATCCAGCAGACTCCTGGCTAAATCGGCAGGGCTCATCGCAGGGGCAGCTGCTAATAGAGCGGCTTTGTACAACTTGCTTTTTTCCGGTAATTGATAGGAAATGGATACTCCGGTCACTTCGATATCAACATCAACCTGATTTTCATTCTCGAATATCAGATCCATTTTGCGAATCTGAATAGAGCCATCCTTCATTTTCGTCAGGTAAGCCTGAATATTCTTAAACACCCGACCATCTATGATGACCCGGTCAATCTTCACCGGTTCATTGAGATTTCCTCCCAAACACTCATAGGTTTCCGTCGTCTGCATCAGGAAACATAAAATTTTCGGGAGCTCCCTGGCCACACAGCTTTTTGGTTGAACCTGCACAACGCCGGACGTAATCTTATCCGGATCAAAGCTGTGGGCAAAAGCCGCCGCCATTTCTGCAGCCAGCTTATTGAAATCAATGTCCTGTGCTTTATTTCGTGCCAGCAGTAATGCTTTATCCTGAACCGCCTGACGTACAGAAGGCATAACCTCCTCCACGGTTTTATCAATCAGGGGATTCACCAGAGATGAGATGTCGGCACCATGATCCCGGACCCAACCAGAAAACCAACGACCCGTGTAAGTCATAGCCCGGGTCAACGCCTGGTCAACAATGGGGGTCAGGTAAGGCGTCATATCATCAACTGCACGTTTACATTCTGGCTCTCCCTCTTTTCCGGCAACCTGCTTTGCCACAGCATCGACAACAACCCGGGTAACCGTTGTGCGAATCTGGTCGGTAAACACTGCAACGAAATGGTGTAAATTAGCGTCGTTACTCAACCAGAGAGCAATATTTTGAATAATGTCCGCCTGAGCCTGCTTGAGTGTTTCGGCCATCGCCTTCTGTATTGGCTCGATTACCTCTAACTCCACCCCTTGTTGATGACGGATAATCCATTCACCCCCATTAGCCATCATATGCGTTAACATTTTATCAATGGCCTTGTGCAGCTCCGGTGTCGCTGCCAGGGCATTGGCTTTGATCCATTTTTCCATGCCTTCCCGGATAAAACCCTTGCCATGATTCAGGGCCTTATCGATTGCACCATCAATATGCGGCATTAATAATGCTGCCAGGTCCAATGGTGCTGAAGCTTCGACATTCACATTCTTCAAAAGCGCCTCAATTGCGCTCTGGATGCCATCTGCATTGTTATAAACGGCATTAGCCATAACCTCAATCGAATCGGCAACCGCCTGGCCTAAATAGTTAGCCGTAAGACTTTGCACATGGAGGTTGACGGCTTCGGTAATGCCAGCCGAATTGCCATCGGATGGTTCTGCAAGCGTTCCGATACCGTATTCAGCCCCTGCACTCACCGCTTCCTTAACCATTTGCTGAACATGGGGAAGAACGATTGGGAAAATAGACATTCTGGAACGATCTGTGTCGCTCCCGGATTTCAACCGCAGATTGTCTGCCCATGCCTTACGACGGATGATATCAGCGCCTTGAGTAATCACTTCCATAATGCCCTTGCTCAGGTCTGGTATCAGGTCATCCATCACTTGAGACTGACGAGAGTGGCCGCCTTTCTCAGTGGCTGTGTTCACCCCTTGAGCAGGTGCTATTGTTTCCGCAGCCCTGCGCAGGGTAGTGACAACATCACCCTTATCCTGCTGACTACCGTTGACCGCAGAGCGCAGAGTCGCCAGCCGATCATGCAGGATGGATTCCAGCTCCGGGGCCGCCTGTCGCATCATTGCCCGAACATGGACTTCTACATCGTGCCGGAGCACCGTTCTATGCTGACGTATCCAGCCTGAAAGCTGATCCACACCGTAACCGGCCAGTTGTTCCAGTACCTGCCCCCTGTTGAGTTGATTCTGCAGGAAAGGAAGCACTGCATCCCTGAGAGCCCGGGACTGTGATGTTTGCTGTACGCTCTCTGCCACCAGGCTGGAGGTACCCGTCACTGTCGGTACAACCAGGCCATTCAATCTGTGCACAAGAATATCCAGCAATTTCTGCCGGTTCGGCTGCTGTTCTGTCGTGGTATCTTCTTTAGCCAGCCAGCCAAGCACACCGTCAATGACCGCCTGCTGGGTCACCACCGCCTGCTCAGTAATGGCATCAATCACCCGGGGGACGACCACCTCATTATCAGCAAACAGGCCGGTTGCCAGTACGTCCAGCCACCTGGTGCCATCAGCGATCCCCTGCAATGTCAGGTCACTGGCCATCGCTTTCACACTGTCGTAAGGCAGACCTTCCAAAACCACTTCCAGCTGGTCTGCACCGCTGTGCAGCATCTCGGCCAGGCCTGTTTTCAGCATGTCATCGACTTCGCTGCCAATAGTCGTACGTTGACCCGAAGCTACCTGTCGGACAGTTTGCTGCTTATGTGTCGAACTGACTTTATCCGGGCTGCCCGGGATCAGTGCTTGTTCAGCTGCCTTCTTCACCTCACTCACTGTTTGTTGTTGCCAGGCAGCAGACAACAGCTTTTCGGTGATACTTTCGACAACGTTTGTCGTAAGAAATGGAGATACGACGCCGGTCAGTTTAGCTATGCCATCCCCGGACAGCACCACACCATTGCCCTGGTGTTTGGCAACAAATCCGGCACCTTCTTGAACGGCGACCTTGATAACCTTGCCAAAGCTGTCAGACAGAATTGACCTGGCCACTTCCAGTTGTTCTGTTTCATCTATGGTCAGCTTGATTAAATCACCGACCATTTCGCTGGCCTGCACTGCTGCGGCCTGACGGGCATCATGCCAGTGGTCCTGCTGGTTATGAGGGTTCGTTGTCGTTTTCTTCACACTGGTGACAGCAACATCTCCAGCCCTTTCCTCTGGCTTCTGCGCTTTTGCCGCCTGGCGCAGGTCAGCCACTACGTCGCGCTTATCCTCTGGACTCTTTTTCATTGCGGCAGCCAGGGCTCGTAACCTTGTGTGCAGGAGCCTTTCAAGTTCCGGTACGGCTTTGTCGATGCTTGCCCGGGTCAGTGCTTTTACATCCCCTGCAAGGTCGTATTTATGCTTGCTGACGCTGTTTACCAGCGCATCGACTCCGTAAGTGGCCAGCCTTTCCAGTACCTGACCTTTCTGAACCTGGTCCTGTACGAACGGCATCACGGCGTTTCTGAGCGCGGTGGATTCTGATGCCTGGTTTCCGAGTGCCGCCGCCTCGCCCGCCACGCCGGTCAGCAGTGGTTCTACCAGAGTATTTCCACGACGAACCAGGATCTCCTTTACGACTTCCAGGTTCTGCTGCCCCGTTGCCTGATCCACGGTTGTTAACCAGCCAAGCCCGTGAGTTGCCAGGGTCTGCACCAGCGACTCCGCCTGTTCGGTTAACTTATCAATTACCCTGGACACGACCCGGGCATCACCGGCAAACAGGCCGCTCACAAGCTCACCTACCCATGCAGCACCGTCGTGTATCCCTTGCCGGGTCAATTCCCCAAGCACCGCTTCGGCAGTAGTGTATGGGTGTTTTTGCAGAAGTGATTCCACCTGGTCAGCCACTGCGCTGACCATCCCGGCAAGCCCTTCACCCAGCATTCGGTCAACTTCGCGGGCTATCATCGTGGCTGAGTCTGTCGTTACCTCCCCGGTAGTGATCTCGGTAACGGTTGCTGTTTTCCAGTCTCCGGATTGCAAACGGTCACTCAGCAGTTCAACCATTAATTCAACCGTGGCTGTGGTCAGAAACGTCGGTAATTGTTCGGTAAGTGCCGTGCCGCCCTCTAAGGCATTCACGTCATCACATTGTTCACCGTTCTGCCTCGCGGCAAAGAGAGCCCCTTCTTTGACGACAAGATCCATAACCTCACGAATACTGCCCGCCAGAATCGGCTTGACCGCCTCCAACTGATCACTCTGTTTAATGACCAGGTCAACGGTTTCATCAGCCAGGTTACCCAACTGCTCTGCAACGGCCTGACGGGCATCATGCCAGTGATCCTGTTGATTTTGATGGTCCGCTGTCGTTTTCTTATCACCGCTGCCGGGCTTTTCCTCTGGCTTCTGCGCTTTTGCCGCCTGGCGCAGGTCAGCCACTACGCCATGCTTATCTTCTGCCCCCTTTTCCATCGCAGCACTTAGGGCTTGCAACCGTCTATGCAGGAGCCTTTCCAGTTCCGGCAGGGCTTTGTCCATGCTTGCCCGGGTCAGTGCTTTTACATCTTCTGCAAGGTCGTCCTTATACTTGCTGACACTGTTTACCAGCGCATCCACTCCGTAAGCGGCCAACCGTTCCAGTACCTGACCTTTCTGGACCTGGTCCTGTACGAACGGCATCACGGCGTTTCTGAGCGCTGTGGATTCTGATGCCTGGTTGCCGAGCGTCGCTGCCTCGCCCGTCACGCCGGTCAGCAGTGGTTCTACCAGGGTATTTCCACGGCGAACCAGGATCTCCTTTACGACTTCCAGGTTCTGCTGCCCTGTTGCCTGATCCACGGTTAACCAGCCAAGTCCGTGAGTCACCAGGGTCTGCACCAGCGACTCCGCCTGTTCGGTTAACTTATCAATTACCCTGGACACGACCCGGGCATCACCGGCAAACAGGCCGTTCACCAGCTCACCTACCCATGCAGCACCGTCGTGTATCCCTTGCCGGGTCAATTTCCCAAGCACCGCTTCGGCAGTAATATATGGGTGTTTTTGCAGAAGTGATTCCACCTGATCGGCCACTGCGCTGACCATCCCGGCAAGCCCTTCACCCAGCATTCGGTCAACTTCGCGGGCTATCATCGTGGCTGAGTCTGCCGTTGCCTCCCCGGCAGTGATCTCGGTAACGGTTGCTGTTTTCCAGTCTCCGGATTGCAAACGGTCACTCAGCAGTTCAACCATTAATTCAACCGTGGCTGTGGTCAGAAACGCCGGTAATTGTGTGGTCAGCGCCGTGCCGCCCTCTAAGGCATTCACGTCGTCACATTGTTCACCGTTGCGCCTCGCAGTAAACAGCGCCCCTTCTTTGACGACAAGGTTCATAACCTCCCGGATACTGCCCTCAAGGATCGGCTTGACCGCCTCCAGCTGATCACTCTGTTTAATGACCAGGTCAACGGTTTCATCAGCCAGGTTACCCAACTGCTCTGCAACGGCCTGACGGGCATCATGCCAGTGGTCCTGCTGATTTTGATGGTCCGCTGTCGTTTTCTTATCACGGCTGCCGGGCTTTTCCTCTGGCTTCTGCGCTTTCGCCGCCTGGCGCAGGTCAGCCACAACGCCTTGCTTATCGTCTGCCCCCTTTTCCATTGCAGTACTTAGGGCTTGCAACCGTCTATGGAGAAGCTGTTCCAGTTCCGGTAGGGCTTTGTCCATGCTTGCCCGGGTCAGTGCTTTTACATCTTCTGCAAGGTTGTCCTTATGCTTGCTGACGCTGTTTACCAGCGCATCCACTCCGTAAGTGGCCAGCCTTTCCAGTACCTGACCTTTCTGAACCTGGTCCTGTACGAACGGCATCACGGCGTTTCTGAGCGCTGTGGATTCTGATGCCTGGTTTCCGAGCGTCGCTGCCTCGCCCGTCACGCCGGTCAGCAGTGGTTCTACCAGGGTATTTCCACGGCGAACCAGGATCTCCTTTACGACTTCCAGGTTCTGCTGCCCTGTTGTCTGGTCCACGGTTGTTAACCAGCCAAGCCCGTGAGTTGCCAGGGTCTGCACCAGCGACTCCGCCTGTTCGGTTAACTTATCAATTACCCTGGACACAACCTGTGCATCACCGGCAAACAGGCCGTTCACCAGCTCACCTACCCATGCAGCACCGTCGTGTATCCCTTGCCGGGTCAATTCCCCAAGCACCGCTTCGGCAGTAATGTATGGGTGTTTTTGCAGAAGTGATTCCACCTGGTCAGCCACTGCGCTGACCATCCCGGCAAGCCCTTCACCCAGCATTCGGTCAACTTCGCGGGCTATCATCGTGGCTGAGTCTGTCGTTACCTCCCCGGTAGTGATCTCGGTAACGGTTGCTGTTTTCCAGTCTCCGGATTGCAAACGGTCACTCAGCAGTTCAACCATTAATTCAACCGTGGCTGTGGTCAGAAACGTCGGTAATTGTTCGGTAAGTGCCGTGCCGCCCTCTAAGGCATTCACGTCATCACATTGTTCACCGTTCTGCCTCGCGGCAAAGAGAGCCCCTTCTTTGACGACAAGGTCCATAACCTCACGAATACTGCCCTCAAGGATCGGCTTGACCGCCTCCAACTGATCACTCTGTTTAATGACCAGGTCAACGGTTTCATCAGCCAGGTTACCCAGCTGCTCTGCAACGGCCTGACGGGCATCATGCCAGTGATCCTGCTGATTTTGATGATCCGCTGTCGTTTTCTTATCACCGCTGCCGGGCTTTTCCTCTGGCTTCTGCGCTTTTGCCAACTGGCGCAGGTCAGCCACAACGCCGTGCTTATCGTCTGTCCCCTTTTCCATGGCAGCACTCAGGGCTTGCAATCTTCTATGGAGAAGCTGTTCCAATTCCGGTAAGGCTTTGTCCATGCTTGCCCGGGTCAGTGCTTTTACATCCCCTGCAAGGTCGTCCTTATGCTTGCTGACACTGTTTACCAGCGCATCCACTCCGTAAGCGGCCAGCCGTTCCAGTACCTGACCTTTCTGGACCTGGTCCTGTACGAAGGGCATCACGGCATTTCTGAGCGCGGTGGATTCTGATGCCTGGTTTCCGAGTGTCGCTGCCTCGCCCGTCACGCCGGTCAGCAGTGGTTCTACCAGGGTATTTCCACGGCGAACCAGGATCTCCTTTACGACTTCCAGGTTCTGCTGCCCTGTTGCCTGGTCCACGGTTGTTAACCAGC
>NZ_JAGHQW010000280.1 GCF_017744115.1 Salinisphaera sp. G21_0
TGATGAGGGGTAAAAACACCCGCTGAAGTCAATGAATGAAGTGTTGTCGTCAGGCTTCGCCAATTCCAACTCCGTGTTGCGGTAAAATTTTGCAGCAAATGAATCAGCTGGCTTTGTTCAGCCCGATTTAACGGTCTTTTAGCAGCTAACGAGTATTTTTTAATTAAACTGGCATATTTCCCGTGATGTCTCCCATCATAGCGATGTCCGAAACGATTCGATTTAATCACCAGATCATCCATTATTTCCTGTTTAATGAGGGCATTGAAATCTTGAACAGGGTTTACTGAGCGGCACAGTAGATACTGAGAAGGAGATGCGCCAGAAGAATTATAAAATTCATCACGTCCGGGGTTAATGCGGGGAGGATTATCCCATTGTCTGACTGTGGCATGTCTATATCGTCCGGGCCTTGAAGAAGCGGCACGATTTTCCGGGTGGTTGTAATCATTACCAGGTCTTGCGTATTGACCACTGATGCCAGCAGGGGGTCTATGCATAATTATATTTCATCAATTCATGAAAATATAAAAAGCTGACTGCT
>NZ_JAGHQW010000281.1 GCF_017744115.1 Salinisphaera sp. G21_0
TGTTCACCGCCGTGGTGTTGGCAACCGTTCCTTTAACCCGCCCCCCCCCCGATGCCGGCGTCTGCATCCTCACCCGAGGTGACAATATGAACATTTTCCGCCCGGATATTTCTGACTGTGCCATCAACATCAACAACACAGGCTGCTAACCCGGTCGTCTTAGCGGAATTCGTTATATTGGCACCAGTAAAGTGAAGGTCACTGATGCTGCCTTCCAGAGTGTCAACAAAACAGTCAGACAGGCCGCTGATGGTACGATCCTGCCCATCGTACTCCCCGGTAAATGCACCGCCAATAGGTTTATGGTCTTTAGTGACAACAATATCTGCTGTCTGTTGATAGGTACCGTCCAGTGGATAGTCGGGATGTTGACCAATCTTGCCCAGGGTTTCTGCATCATTAATCTCTATGGGTTTTGATCCATCGGCAATGGGTTTCGAATTCGCATACTGAAAAGAGCTGGCCAGCGTGCCAAGGGCAAGCAGTCCTTTGGTTCCCTGACTCCCTTGATAGCGGGCCGTGGATGTCTGTTGAAGGGGG
>NZ_JAGHQW010000282.1 GCF_017744115.1 Salinisphaera sp. G21_0
CAGTTTCGCCATAGCCCAAAGCAGGTTGGTGAATTCCTGTGGTTTAAAGTTAGCTTTCTGTGCGTTCACATGGGGCAACAGCGCGGCCACGGCCCCGTTGAACTCTGGCGTCCGCTGTTGCCCGCTGTCCACCAGTTTTGCCATGGCCCACAGTAGGTTGGTGATTTCCTGTGGTATAAAGTGAGCTTTCTTTGCGTTTAAGTGGGGCAACAGCGCAGCCACGGCCTTTTTGAGTTCTGGTGTTCGTTCCTGCCCGTTGGCCACCAGTTTTGCCATGGCCCAGAGCATGTTGGTGATTTCCTGGGCTTCAATATTCCTGGCTTGAGGTTTTTTGCTGCACTTGAATATGATTGCATCAAGTAGCGTTGATAATAAGGCAGCTTGAGTAAGCTTGACACACTCATCCATGGGTTGATGAGGGGTAAAAACACCCGCTGAAGTCAATGAATGAAGTGTTGTCGTCAGGCTTCGCCAATTCCAACTCCGTGTTGCGGTAAAATTTTGCAGCAAATGAATCAGCTGGCTTTGTTCAGCCCGAT
>NZ_JAGHQW010000283.1 GCF_017744115.1 Salinisphaera sp. G21_0
CAGTTTCGCCATAGCCCAAAGCAGGTTGGTGAATTCCTGTGGTTTAAAGTTAGCTTTCTGTGCGTTCACATGGGGCAACAGCGCGGCCACGGCCCCGTTGAACTCTGGCGTCCGCTGTTGCCCGCTGCCCACCAGTTTTGCCATGGCCCACAGCAGATTGGTGATTTCCTGTGGTATAAAGTGAGCTTGCTCTGCGGGTAAGTGGGGCAACAGCGCCGCCACAGCCTCTTTGAGTTCTGGTGTTAGCTCCTGCCCGTTGGCCACCAGTTTTGCCATGGCCCAGAGCATGTTGGCGATTTCCTGGGCTTCAATATTCCTGGCTTGAGGTTTTTTGCTGCACTTGAATATGATTGCATCAAGTAGCGTTGATAATAAGGCAGCTTGAGTAAGCTTGACACACTCATCCATGGGGTGATGAGGGGTAAAAACACCCGCTGAAGTCAATGAATGAAGTGTTGTCGTCAGGCTTCGCCAATTCCAACTCCGTGTTGCGGTAAAATTTTGCAGCAAATGAATCAGCTGGCTTTGTTCAGCCCGAT
>NZ_JAGHQW010000284.1 GCF_017744115.1 Salinisphaera sp. G21_0
TTTACAGTCCAGTCATAAAAGTAATCTCGAAAATATTGCAGTTTCACCTTTAGCAGTACCTTTACTTGCAGGGCCGGGAACCATTGCAACAGCTATGAATTATTCTGCATCTGGTGAGTTAACCAGAATTTTGATGACTATTTCTATTTTTGCTCTTTTGTGTCTGATAACTTTCTTTTGCTTTATATTTAGCTCTAAGATAATGGCACTGATTGGAAAAGGTGGGCTTGATATTGTTACGCGATTAATGGGATTAATTTTGACAGTCATTGGTGTTCAAATGTTGATAGTGGGTGTTTTGGAAACTGTAAGTCATCTGACGTAATGTCTAAATTACAGAGTTTTTGGCAGTATCTATATTGCCAAAGGTTGAAAATGAATTACTAAACTTCGTTAGCCAGACGCTTTGTAGTGCTAACGAAGCTTAGACCTACAAAGCCGTTTAAAGAAAACATAGCACTGATAGGGACTGACGGCTATTTCAACAACTATCTTATCACTGGCTTGTGAACTAGAAATAAATTCCAACGGACGTCTG
>NZ_JAGHQW010000285.1 GCF_017744115.1 Salinisphaera sp. G21_0
GTTCCATTTTGCGGACGCAGAAGAGAAGTACAGAGCCAGTGCTTTCATTTGACTTGATTCTAAAAGTTCATCTTCTTCATCACTGCTGTCGCCTCCAATGTCCGTAGAATAACCTTGCTGTTTAAGAGATTGGCGGAGTTTGTTCTCATTATCAGTCAGTTTTTCTCCTGAGGGTACTCCAAAGCGTGCAAATATGCGGCAAGAAAGTTTCAGAAGACTCTTCTTGTCATCCGGGGATAGCCATTGAATAAAGGCTTGCACTTTCGTCTTTTCCGGTAAGCCTTTGCCATTACACATGGAGGAAATATTGGTGACCAGCGCCCGGTCGAGCGGTTTGCCCTTAACGTCCTCGTCTTTGCCCTCCTGCCAGCCCTCTTTCAAGCAGAGCAGCGTCAGGAAGGCCTTCACGCCCTTATCTTTCGGTAAGCCTTTAGAGGAACACATGGAGGAAATATTGGTGACCAGTGCCCGGTCGAGCGGTTTGCCCTTAACGTCCTCGTCTTTGCCCTCCTGCCAGCCCTCTTTCAAGCAGGGCAG
>NZ_JAGHQW010000286.1 GCF_017744115.1 Salinisphaera sp. G21_0
GGGCAAACCGCTCGACCGGGCACTGGTCACCAATATTTCCTCCATGTGTAATGGCAAAGGCTTACCGAAAGATCAGGACGTGAAGGCCTTCCTGACCCTGCCCTGCTTGAAAGAGGGCTGGCAGGAGAGCAAAGACGAGGACGTTAAGGGCAAACCGCTCGACCGGGTACTGGTCACCAATATTTCCTCCATGTGCTCCTCTAAAGGCTTACCGAAAGATAAGGACGTGAAGGCCTTCCTGACCCTGCCCTGCTTGAAAGAGGGCTGGCAGGAGGGCAAAGACGAGGTCGTTAAGGGCAAACCGCTCGACCGGGCACGGGTCACCAATATTTCCTCCATGTGTCATGGCAAGGGCTTACCGGAAAAGACGAAAGTGCAAACCTTTATTCAATGGCTACCCCCGGATGAAAAGAAGAGTCTTCTGAAACTTTCTTGCCGCATATTTGCAGGCTTTGGAGTACCCTCAGGAGAAAAACTGACTGATAATGAGAACAAACTCCGCCAATGTCTTAAACAGCAAGGTTATTCTACGGACA
>NZ_JAGHQW010000287.1 GCF_017744115.1 Salinisphaera sp. G21_0
TATTGGTGACCAGTGCCCGGTCGAGCGGTTTGCCCTTAACGTCCTGGTCTTTGCCCTCCTGCCAGCCCTCTTTCAAGCAGGGCAGGGTCAGGAAGGCCTTCACGTCCTGATCTTTCGGTAAGCCTTTAGAGGAACACATGGAGGCAATATTGGTGACCAGTGTCCGGTCGAGCGGTTTGCCCTTAACGTCCTCGTCTTTGCCCTCCTGCCAGCCCTCTTTCAAGCAGGGCAGGGTGAGGAAGGCCTTCACGTCCTGATCTTTCGGTAAGCCTTTGCCATGACACATGGAGGAAATATTGGTGGCCAGTGCCCGGTCGAGCGGTTTGCCCTCCTGCCAGCCCTCTTTCAAGCAGGGCAGGGTGAGGAAGGCCTTCACGTCCTGATCTTTCGGTAAGCCTTTAGATGAACACATGGAGGAAATATTGGTGACCAGTGCCCGGTCGAGCGGTTTGCCCTTAACGTCCTGGTCTTTGCCCTCCTGCCAGCCCTCTTTCAAGCAGGGCAGGGTCAGGAAGGCCTTCACGTCCTGATCT
>NZ_JAGHQW010000288.1 GCF_017744115.1 Salinisphaera sp. G21_0
TGGTTTGAAGTTAGCTTTCTGTGCGTTCACGTAAGGCAACAGCGCGGTCACGACCTCTTTGAATTCTGGTGTCCGCTCCTGTCCATTGTCCACCAGTTTTGTCATGGCCCACAGCAGGTTGGCGATTTCCTGGGTATTAAATCGGTCTTTCTGTGCGTTCACGTGGGGCAACAGGGCGGCGACGGCCTCTTTGAGCCTTGGTGTTTGCTCCAGCCCGTTGTCCACCAGTTTTGCCATGGCCCACAGCAGGTTGGCGATATTCTGAGGAATAAATTGGTCTTTCTTTGCGTTCACGTGGGGCAACAGCGCGGCCACGGCCTTGTTGAGCTCTGGTGTTCGATTCTGCCCGTTGTCCACCAGTTTCGCCATGGCCCACAGCAAGTTGGCGACACCCTGAGGAATAAGTTGGTCTTTCTGTACGTTCACGTGGGGCAACAGCGCGGCCACGGCCTTGTTGAGCTCTGGTGTTCGATTCTGCCCGTTGTCCACCAGTTTCGCCATGGCCCACAGCAGGTTGGCGATTCCCTGGGCA
>NZ_JAGHQW010000289.1 GCF_017744115.1 Salinisphaera sp. G21_0
AGGATCTTCCGTTGGAATCAATGATTTCGCAAATGCTTTAGCAACAGCAACGCCATGGCCGAGCCAGGAATGTTCGTTGCCATTCCCTGAACATTGGGAAGCGCTGTCGCAAATTGGTTGCTGAATGATGGGTTGCTGAGTGGGTTGCTGAATCATAAACAGGGCTCTTGATGCTGTAATGCATAACAGTAAATTAGAGAGTGCACAAAAAATTACCGGGCACTCTCTTATTCGAAAATGCAGTGTCGTAAAAGTTCCCGATTCATTTTTTTATTTAAGGGTACGTATTGAATGCGTCGTGTTATTTTTATAAATGAATGGTTGTATATATTTGAATGACTGTAAGGCCAATGGACATTAGCGAAAAACTTTTTAATCACTATCCAGAGTTTGCATAGAACACGCAGCCAATATCAGCATTTAAAAATGGCCGGGAAATGGCAGCCTGGCTTGGACTGGTAACCAAACAGCAGTCTACCGGTGGCGTACCCACCTTGCCGGGGATCAGTAAACGGGGCGATACCTACC
>NZ_JAGHQW010000028.1 GCF_017744115.1 Salinisphaera sp. G21_0
TTCACAGCAGATTCCTTGAACTCTGCCGTATAGGTTTTGACTTTCTTTTCTGACATCTGGACACACCTTGAGGGGCTTTGATATTACCCGAGTCTGTGTGTCCGGAAAACTATAACCACTTCAGTCTGGTTCCATACTGGAGATTTGTTAGATAAATTGAGTATAAGATGATGGTCGAAAAATCAGAAAATTCCAGATTTATATGAAGGGTGCTGAATAGTTACGTTTTCTCTTTCAAAATCGCCAGCGTAAATATAGGAGCTGTCTTTCACCACACCAATTGATATTTTCCTGAAACCTGTCGTCAAAGGACTGATCAGATATTCAGGGATATTGTTTTGCCACCTTTTCAATACCAGTTCAAAAGCCTGAACCACCTTGGCTTAGTTGCTGCGATGTGCCGGGAACTAAAGATAGCCGAATATATTGATGCGCGCATAACCAATGACTCCGATGTACGTAATGTCACGATTGGACAGGCTGTGGTCGCAATGATCATCAATGGGCTGGGCTTTATAGGACAGACTCTGTATATGTTTCCTGATTTTTATGAGGACAGGCCGATCGATCGGCTCATTGGCGAAGGCATCCAGGCTGAACATTTGAACGACAAGGTACTGGGGCGAGCCCTCGACAGCCTTTACGACGCTGGCGTCAGTGACTTGTATCTGCACCTTGCTGTTAAGGTCGTTAATCATCTGAAGCTGCCCTGCAAGGCATTAAATCTGGACGGCACCAGCTTTCATGTGGATGGTGACTACAACAGTAATGACGACCCTGATGACTTGAAGTGCATCCATATCTGTCGCGGTTACAGCCGCGACCACCGGCCTGACCTGAACCAGGTGGTCTTGCAGTTAATGACCGGGAATGAGGCCGGTATTCCTGTGTTCATGGCGCCTGCCAGCGGTAATGTGAACGATAAAACCTGCTTTCAGGAGATTATCAAAAACCATCTGTCGTGTTTCAGGGCGGCTTTGAATAGCCGCTACCTGGTCGCTGATGCCGCCCTGTACGTTGCTGAAACCCTTCAGTTGCTTGATGATCAAAAACAGCGGTTTATCTCCCGGGTGCCTTTGAATATCAAGGATGCAAAGCAACTGGTCGGCAAAGCGTCTGCTGTATCGCTGAAGCCTGTTGAAGGCTACGAGGATTATTACTTTGCACAAGTGCCTTCCACCTATGGAGATGTTCAACAACGATGGTTCTTGTTTCTCAATAAAAAGCGTCGACTGAGCGAGCAGAAATCGCTGATAAGAAAGATGGAGAAACAGTCACTGAAAGAGGCTCGTGATCTGGAAAAGCTGCGTAAAAAGGCTTTTCTTTGCGAAGACGATGCATTGCAGGCTTTTGCCTTATGGCAGAAACAATCGAAGCTCTGCCAGAGTGGAGCGGAACCTGAAGTTATCCGCAAACGCTGCTATTCAGGCAAGGGGCGTCCACCGTCAGACAGTAAACCTGATCACTTCGAATATTTTGTCCATGGCGTATGTTTTGTTGCCTGCGAGAAAAAGGAGCATGCACAGGCCTCATTGGGCTACTTTATCCTGAGCACCAATGAGCTGGATCAGAACCGTCTGCATGCCGGTGAGCTGTTATCTACCTACAAGTCGCAACAACAAGTAGAAGGCGGCTTTCGTTTCCTGAAAAGCCCGGACTTTCTGGTCTCTTCACTCTATCTGAAAAAACCGGAGCGCATTGAAGCGCTGTTGATGGTGATGACACTCTGCCTGATGGTCTATGCTGCTATCCAGCACAGAATAAGGCACGAACTGAAAAAGCAGAGTCGTGTGTTTCCAAGCCAGAAAAAGAAGCCCTGCCAGAATCCAACAGCAAGATGGGTCTACTTCTGCTTTCAGGGTATTAATGTATTAACGGTCAATAATCAGGAACAGCATGTGGTCGGTTTGAAGGAAAAGCAGTGGACGATTATCCAAATTTTAGGCATTTCTTACGAATCGGTTTATTCCTGATAGGGGTGGTGAAAGACAGCTCTATGGTGATTTTTGCAAAATACAGCGCAGCTATAGTGCCTGTCCCAGCCAAGAAAGAACCAATACTCCCGGCTGTTATAATAAACGTTTGACTGTTTATCCCTGCTCCAAAGAGCATACCTGTTAGAAATATAATTCCACAAAGAAATAAAGCCGACCAAACACTGTCACAAAACTCATCAATCCACTTCATTATTATAAATTTCCTCATGAAAGCATTTGATACATATGCTTCAAAAAGAGCAGCATAATAAAAACAACTATCGGGTGAAACGTCAGGACGAAAATTATCGTTTATAGGAAAGCGAGTGTTTCGAATCCAGTCCCGAGCCCCTACCGCCGGAACAGCCGCGAACTCACAAAAACGCGACACTCTGAACAACAGCGAAAGCATAATATAATCAAACAGTTAAACGCTGTGGTTCGTCGAAGGGCTCGGACCACGGTTTTTCAGAGAGGAGAGAGAAAAGTCAGAAAAACGGGGAAAAATAGCTTTAAAAACGAAAGCCTACAAACCACAGCATCATCCGTTTAACCCTTTGTTTACAGGGTCTATAAACGACAAAACCCTTACGACAGCTATCGTAAGGGTTTCAATATATGGCGGACCGGACGGGACTCGAACCCGCGACCTCCGGCGTGACAGGCCGGCATTCTAACCGACTGAACTACCGGTCCGCTACCTAGTCTCTAGCTTCAAGATACTAGTTTCTAGCTGGTGGGTGATGACGGGATCGAACCGCCGACCCTCTGCTTGTAAGGCAGATGCTCTCCCAGCTGAGCTAATCACCCAAATTGTTTATCTGTTTACCTGCTTCTCAGCGCAGGAATAAAATGGCGGACCGGACGGGACTCGAACCCGCGACCTCCGGCGTGACAGGCCGGCATTCTAACCAACTGAACTACCGGTCCGCTATCTAGTTTCTAGTCTCTAGGTACTAGCTGGTGGGTGATGACGGGATCGAACCGCCGACCCTCTGCTTGTAAGGCAGATGCTCTCCCAGCTGAGCTAATCACCCAAATTGTTTACTCTGTTTACCTGCTTCTCAGCGCAGAAATAAAATGGCGGACCGGACGGGACTCGAACCCGCGACCTCCGGCGTGACAGGCCGGCATTCTAACCGACTGAACTACCGGTCCGCTATCTAGTCTCTAGATACTAGTTTCTAGCTGGTGGGTGATGACGGGATCGAACCGCCGACCCTCTGCTTGTAAGGCAGATGCTCTCCCAGCTGAGCTAATCACCCAAATTGTTTACTTTGTTTACCTGCTTCTCAACGCAGGAATAAAATGGCGGACCGGACGGGACTCGAACCCGCGACCTCCGGCGTGACAGGCCGGCATTCTAACCGACTGAACTACCGGTCCGCTGAAACTTTCTCAATCATCCCAGCACTGTCACCAGTACTAAGGGAGGGTGACTTTACCAGAACTCTCCCCGATATCAAGCCCCTCTCAGGACTTGTTAAAAACCAACAACGCAATAGAAATGGCGGACCGGACGGGACTCGAACCCGCGACCTCCGGCGTGACAGGCCGGCATTCTAACCGACTGAACTACCGGTCCGCTGTCTAGTCTCTAGTCTCTAGATACTAGTTTCTAGCTGGTGGGTGATGACGGGATCGAACCGCCGACCCTCTGCTTGTAAGGCAGATGCTCTCCCAGCTGAGCTAATCACCCTGAACTCTTATCAAAAAGATTGTTGAGAACTTTGCTTTGTTCTCTCAAGCTTCCCGAGAGCCCCTCTCAACAACGCGGCGAATTATAAGCAGCTAACCTGTTGATACGCAACAGTTATTAAAAACTTTTTTTTATACCCTCTGTTTCTTTATCAACATCAATAACTAATTTACGGTCAGGTTTTGTTAACATGTGCCTTTCCATCGCGGCCTTGAGCCCATACCCGGAAGTTCAGCCCGACTATATGGGACAACAGGGATGGGACAATATGGAAAGCGGCCAAACTTCCGACCAATCAGGATTCCGAAACGATCATGTGGTTTAAAAATCTTATCTTTTACCGGTTTACCCAGCCATTCAAAACGTCCGTTGACGATCTTGAAGAGCAACTCCGCCAGAAACGCTTTCGCAGCTGCGGCAGTCAGGATATGAGCACCTATGGCTGGGTTCCCCCGTTAGGCAAACAGGGTGAACTGCTGACCCATGCCGGCAATGGGTTCGTTATGATCACCGCCCGCAAGGAAGAGAAAATTCTTCCCGCCAGCGTGATCAATGAAGCACTGGAAGAAAAAGTTGAACAGATTGAAGAGGAACAGGACCGCCAGGTTTTCAGCAAAGAGAAGAAAGCATTAAAAGACGATGTACTGATGGAACTGCTGCCCAAAGCATTCAGCCGCAGCCAGAACACCTTTGCTTATATTGATCCGGTGAAAGGCTGGCTGGTGGTGGATGCTTCTTCATTCAAGAAAGCTGAAGAGCTGACTTCCTGCCTGCGTGAATGCCTTGGCAGTCTGCCGATTATTAACCCGCCACTGAAAAACATGCCATCCCATGCCATGACACGCTGGCTGGCTCAGGAGATCCCCATGCCTGACAAGCTGGTCCTCGGTGATGAGTGTGAACTGCGTGAGCCCGGCGATGAAGGGGGCCAGGTAAAAGTCAGTAAACAGGAATTGATTGGTGAAGAGGTTGAGGTTCATCTTCAGGCAGGAAAACAGGTCAGCAAAGTGGCGCTGATTTGGAATGATGCCCTGAGCTTTGTTCTTGGTGATGACCTGGTCATTCGCAAACTGAAGTTCACCGACTCCGTTCAGGAACAGCTTGATGAAGTCAACGCTGAAACAGCGGCCGAACAGTTTGACGCTGACTTCGCCATCATGACGCTGACACTGCAGCAGATGCTGGATGAGCTGGTAGAAAACCTTGGCGGAATGAGCGAAGAAGCACTGGAAAGACAGGAGGTAGCCAGCTTCTCGGTGGAAATCCCGGAAAAAGAGAACGCTTAAACGGTTGAACCAAAAAGCGCACGACTAAGAGAATTTTCTCTGTGCGCTTGATGATTTGCCTGTGAACTGCCTCCTGGTTTTGACGACAGCCAACGCTGCCCGGGTCATCCCTCAACCATTCCTTGCTCTTTTCTGGACGTTACCGAGAAGCTGTTTTAGTTGCGGCAAATCAAATTCTCTGCTGTCGGAAGGGAAGCCGCTGATAAAAATATTGTCATCGCTGAGTTCTGATCCGATGGAATCTTGGAAATCACGTTTTATCTGCGCCTTAACATCGGTGGCAAGATCCTGATAAAAAGAGGGACTCGACTTTCTTTCTTCGCTGCGAATACTCGCAATAGCATTATCCATTTTGGTGTAAACAAAATAGAGTGGGATACCCGCTTCTTTCACCTGACTTATCATGGTAGCAATAGCGTCAGAAGGTGCTTTGTTAAAACAATGAGGAACAATCACCGCATCGTAGGCGAGGAGGCCTGAACGATTGGCCATTGCCTCCGGGTTATAATCTGCCTTGATCTCTGGTAGTTCACACAAATAAACAGGTGTCTTATTTAGCCGGTAGCGCTGGGTATCCCGTTGTTTGGAACAAACAACGGTTTCACGGGCTGCGTCGGTCGCATTAACATCCACTTCACGCAGAAGATTAATCAAGGCCGATTTCCCTCCGTAGCTGGCTCCCAGAAACCCTATGTTGATGCACCGGGGGAAATTAACCGGTGACCCGGGATCAGGAGACTTCGGACAAACATCGTGACCGGCAGCAGGGCTTGAGCGGTCAGCATTCTCGGGCATTACCGATGGCTCGCCCGTCAAAGGAGACTGGCCAGCGCCCGGTATTGAAACCGACCGTTGGTTCAGGTCAGTGGCGGATGGCTGGCTTTCTCCGCCGGTGCCGAACAGTTTTTTTTTGACTGCTGATAATACCGCTACAGCTCGACCGCAAAAATAGCTGATCAGGCGCAAAGGTTGTTTCAGGACGTAAGCGACAGCACTGCCAATTGCAGCTGCTCCATCGTACAAACAATTCATCATTTACCTCCTGATTCAGCTGCTATTTCGACACCAATCCGAGTGAAAGAATGGCCCCTCTTACTTTTTTGACCAAGGGATCAATATAAAGTTCAGAAAAGATAGTACGAGCATTCCAGGAGACTGTCCGGGAATGCGAGAAGGGAGTGGAGGATCAAGATTTGGCGAGACAAAATCAGTGCAGCAAACCAAACAGCTTTCCGCGATAGCGCTTGGCGATCAGGCTACCCTGCCCCAGCTGATCAAACACCTGCAACATCAGCAGCCTGGCACCGTCTTCACGGAATTCACGGTCCCGACGAACAATCGTCAGCAAATTCTCCAGCGCCTCTTCATTCTGGTCAGCAATTACCAATCGGATCGCCAGCTGGTAGCGAGCCTCATGATCATTGTCATTGTCCGCCAGCCGGGCTTCCAATTCATTCCGGGCAGGGGCATCCGCAACCATTTCGTAGAAAGCCAGTTTGGCTTTCGGTTGGGCAATGCCTTCTGCATCGGCGGGGAGCACCGCCATCAACTGCCGGGCTTCGTCGATACGTCCCAGCTCCAGCAGCAGGTTCACCTGCAACACTTGCAGGGCATGGTTATCAGGCTCATCCTGCAAAATATTCTGCAGCAACTCCAAAGCCTGGCCAGCTTCGCCTTCAGCCATCAGCGCTTCAACCTGCTGACGAATCATGTCTGCCGGACTCATGGTCAACGGATCCAGCACTTCACGCAGCTGCTCTTCTGACTGGGGCCCACTGAACACCTTAACCGGTCTTCCCTGGTGCAAAACCACCTGTCCGGGTAACGCTCTTACCTGCAGTTGACTCACCAGCTGCTGCGCCAGCATCTGCTCGGTTTCTGCGGCCACTTTCGCCAGTATCAGCTTGCCCTGGTAAGCGGTAGCCAGCGCTTCCAGAACACCCAGTTGCGCTGAGCAGGCCGGATCACTCTGCATACCTATATAAAGAAGCACGGGCTGATCGGCGGATTGCTGGAGCACTTCCTGAATATTCGCTTCTGTTACATCCACCACGAAGCTTTGTTCATTCATCACATTTGTCACCTTGAAATGACCACTAAACGATGAGGGAATAATAATGGTACTTTCAACTGACGATAAGGCCTTTGTCGGCATATTTGACCCAGTGTTTTTTACGCTCAGGTTTCGCCTGAAGCAATGTGATTAAACACTTCGCCGCAAGCCACCGGAGAATAGACCCGGCAGCACAAACTTTTTCTTTAAGAATATCTTGGAATTAACAGTGCTTTGTATAACCAAGCCTCAACCCGGTACTGCCAACATTACTTTACCCACAGAATCTGTGGATAAGTTTGTGGATGATCACTCACAACCCGTCACAAAGACCGATGTTTACTACCCCTTTATTAAACTGGTTATTTTTTGATCTATTTTTTTTCTTTATTTTTCATATACTTAGGATAAGTGCTTACAAAATCAGTCACTTATGGCAGCGAAAAAAAATACTCGTCAATCGCTTGACATTTGTGCATAAAAAATTTTCCCAGCCCCCTCGAACAAGAGCCATGAGCCATCCGCCGAAAACTCCGGGACGATGTCTAAATAACAAACAGTTATTAATGAACCAGGTCCAAGCTCTGGGCAGATTCCCGATCTGCTGAGTTGTTTTGCTTCTTTTTCCTGTACAGCGAACATGGGTTATTTGCTATGATTTCGACCCGTACCTCCACGGTCACCACCATGCGCCGGGTAGAGCTGTATCACCATCATGGGTGATAAATCGACATTACCAAACAGAATACAGAACAGGTAGCCGCAATGAGTCTTGCTGATAAGGTCCTGGCCGTTAACAACGATCTCCCGATTCGCACCGACCTCCCTATTCACTCCGGCAAGGTACGCTCCGTTTACTGGCTTAGTGAAGCTGACAGCCGACGGCTGATCAACGAACAAGGCTATGATGTCGCTGCCGATGCACCACTGGCCATTATGGTTATTTCTGACCGAATCAGTGCCTTTGACTGTATCTGGCATGGTGAAGGGGGGCTGAACGGCGTCCCCGGCAAAGGTGCTGCGCTGAATGCGATCTCTAACCACTGGTTCAATCTCTTCAAACAACATGGCCTGGCGGACAGCCATATCCTGGATATTCCTCATCCACTGGTCTGGATTGTCCAGAAAGCGCAACCTGTAATGATTGAAGCCATCGGCCGTCAATATATTACCGGCTCAATGTGGCGGGCCTACAGCAAAGGTGAACGCGAGTTCTGCGGTATACGACTTCCGGAAGGGCTGGAGAAAGATCAACCACTGCCGGGGCTACTGATTACCCCATCAACCAAGGGCGTATTAACAGGCATTCCCGGAGTGCCTGAAGCGGATGACGTCAATATTACCCGTAAAGACCTGGAAGATAATTACAGGGCTTTCAATTTCCGACATCCTGACGATATTGACCGCTACGAAACCCTTCTTCAGGAAGGCTTCACGGTTATCAGCCGGTCCCTGACAGCCCTTGACCAGATATTTGTCGATACCAAATTTGAGTTTGGTTACGTCACCGATGCCCGTGGACAGGAAAAGCTGATTTATATGGATGAGGTTGGCACGCCGGACTCCTCCAGGATTTGGGACGGTGAAGCGTATCGTCAAGGTCAGGTGATTGAAAATTCAAAAGAGAGCTTCCGGCAGTTTCTGCTTAATCACTTCCCTGAGCCTGATATCCTGCTGAATAAAGAGCGAATGCCGGAGCGGGAAGCCCTTGCCAGAGATCATGCACTGCCGGAAAGCGCATTGATGGACCTTTCCAGAACCTACACAGCGATTGCTGAAAAGATTACCGGAAAGCCTCTCAAACTCTCTGACAACCCCAAGGCCGAGATTATTGAGATTCTGGATAAGGAGTATGGTTTGATCGATTCCAGATAACCATCAAAAGAAGTGACTTTCGTTCAAGAATGGGCGTTCAGGGATAGATACAATAAAGCAGGCTTACGCCTGCTTTATTTATTGAAGGTTGTCCTGAATCACCTTGAGCAGTCTCTGACTGACATCTGCAGGCGCTGAGGTATTCACATCCTTTTCTACAGAAAGCTGAACCGCCTCAGAGTAATTACTCACCCTGACCGTCAGGGTTTTCTGCTCATCAGACACTTCGGTGTCTTGATCATCACTGAACCAACCTGACCAGAAGCTCTTTTTCTGCTGCTCCTGATCCAGTTGTGGAACACTGTCAGCAAGATAGAAGAGCCCGGCGGAACGGTTACGATCAACAACCTTCAGTCCAGCGTTATCCATAGCATTGGCAACAGAGTCCCAGACACGGGCATAGGACAGCCCACGTATCGTCAGTACCGGGTTACCATTACCATCGCGGCCCGCTTCCGTGACTGAAGCAATATCCAGCCCCTGAGCCTGGAGAGAAACCGATGACTGAACATCATCCCGTGCCAGGTAAACCAGCATCTCGGCCAGCACATCATTCGCTTTCCGCCTGCTTGGCTCTCCCAGGTTATCCCAGCTCTCAGGAACCGGAGCCGGTTTCCCTTTTTTAGCCAATGGCCGTCCCTGATGATAGACATAAACCTCCGTGGTCCCGCCTTTCAGGCCATTGCGAACCTCAAAGCGAAAGCGTTCTTCCATCGGCTCAAGATCATCAGCACCCAATAATTTACCGAATGTCCGGTACATCACACCGTGATCTTTATCCTTGCCAAAGTCCTGCCACCGGGTTTCAACAACGCCTTTGGCAAACTCTGTGCTGGCAATGCCAACACCCTGCTCTTCCTCCAGCTTTTCAATGTAGCCCAGCACACCGGGCCACACTTCACCGGGTTCACGATCAACGGACAACCATTCCTGGCTACCATTGCGTTCAAGGCTGTAATGATCACCTTCTTTCAACATCAATCGCTGGGAAGGCCTTGGAACTTCAAACGCCCGTGGCAGTTTCTGGTCAGTCAGGCCAGCCTCTGGAATCACCAGAATATCCCCCAGCTCCCTGGCCCGGGTTCCCTCCGGCAAGGTGATGGGTTTAGCGGTCTGCGCCTCGGTGTAGTCTCCGGCACGATCCCGCAGATACCCCTGCTGGCCAAAAGGATTGGCACAACCTGTCAGCACCAATGCGCTGATCACTACAGACAGGCCCAACCGGGCATACCTTTGCAACTCACTGATCCTTTGACCCGGAACCATCAAATCAACCCCGCCTTTTGCAGTGCACTTCTAACATCGGAGTGATAACACTCCGAAAGGGGCGTCAATGGTAAACGAATACCGTCCTTGATCATCCCCATCTCCTTTAATGCCCATTTTACTGGAATCGGATTGGCTTCCAGAAAGAGCTGACTGCTCAATGCTTCAATCCGGGCATTAAGCGCTTCCGCTGTACTGCGATCACCCGCCGTGGCAGCAACACACAATTCATGCATAATCTTTGGTGCAACATTATTGACCACAGAGATAACGCCATTTGCCCCCTGGAGCATCAGCTCCATACCGGTAGCATCATCACCGGAGTAGATGGCAAAGTCTTCACCACACAACGCCCGGATCTGTTGGCCACGCTCAACAATGCCCGTGGCTTCCTTAACGCCGACAATATTGTCCAGCTGACTCAGGCGACCAATGGTTTCCGGCAGCATATCCACCGCCGTTCGGCCGGGAACATTATAGAGGATCTGGGGAATCGCCACCGATTCAGCCACCGTTTTGAAATGAAGGTAAAGCCCTTCCTGAGTCGGCTTGTTGTAATAAGGGGTCACCAGCAAACAGGCATCCACGCCCAATGCCTTGGCTTCCGCCGTCAGGTGGACGGCCTCTGCGGTTGAGTTTGCCCCGGTACCGGCAATCACGGGAATCCGGCCATTCACCTGGTCCACCATCCGTTTTATGGCTTCGCAATGTTCCTGCACCGTCAGAGTGGCTGACTCACCCGTGGTACCCACCACCACGATCCCATCCGTCCCCTGGTCAATATGATGCTCTACAAGGGCATGCATACTCTCCCAGTCCAGCTCACCATTGCCATACATGGGGGTAACAATAGCCACCAGGCTCCCGGTAATCATCAGTTCACTCCTAAAGGCAGAATCTTGCGTAATGTTACTAACGCCCTTTTACATTCACAAGGCCGAAATCCATCCCGGCCTGGCTGTTTGTTGAACTTTGTTGAAAAACTGAAGTCGAATAAGAGAAAAAGCTTAAAATATTTGAATACCTTTTAGGCCTGCC
This sequence comes from Salinisphaera sp. G21_0, assembly GCF_017744115.1. Lineage (GTDB taxonomy): Bacteria > Pseudomonadota > Gammaproteobacteria > Pseudomonadales > Endozoicomonadaceae > Endozoicomonas. The sequence continues at coordinate 11,194 of NZ_JAGHQW010000028.1, forward strand.
TTTTTTTCAGTGATGGTTTAAACTAACTCCCCTGAAATTAATAATGACTAATGAGAGCGACTAAGGATAAAACATGAGCGTAACTCTGGGCCAACCCGTTCCTGACTTTACCGCCCAAGCGACCAGTGACACGACGGTCAAACTCTCTGAACTCAAAGGCCGTAAAGTCGTCCTGTTTTTCTACCCAAAAGACAATACCCCTGGCTGTACCAGTGAAGGACAGGCCTTCAGAGATCATTACAGCCAATTTCAAGAGTCAGACACGCTGGTCTTTGGCGTATCCAAAGATGGCATCAAGGCTCATGAAAACTTCCGGGCCAAATACGAGTTCCCTTTTGAGCTGATCTCAGATAAAGATGAAACGCTCTGCAAACTGTTTGACGTCATCAAGTTAAAGCAGATGTATGGCAAGGAGTATATGGGGATCGAGCGAAGCACCTTCCTGATCGACAGTAATGGTGTACTGCAACACGAGTGGCGAAAGGTTCGCATTAAAGGGCATGTTGAAGATGTTCTGCAGGCCGCACAAATGGTAGACACTCAGGCGCAGACCGATAGCAGTGACAACAGCAACGAAGAGGAGTAATGAAAACGCCATCTTCCGAATTAAGTTAAAAAGTGGGCTTTGCCCACTTTTTAACTTCACACCTTTAACTTAACTCCACATCCGCCACTGTCGGCCAGGCATTCATGACTGCCTTTAACAAGGTTGCCAGGGGAATGGCAAAAAAGATTCCCCAGAACCCCCACAAACCGCCAAACACCAGAACGGCAATAATAATAGCAACAGGATGAAGGTTCACCGCTTCAGAGAAAAGCAACGGCACCAGAACATTACCATCCAGCGCCTGAATGATCCCATAGCCCACCATCAAAATAACAAACTGATCATCCAATCCCCATTGGAAAAAACCAATTAAGGCAACGGGAATCGTCACCACGGTCGCCCCGATATAGGGCACAACAACCGAGAAACCGACTATCACCGCCAAAAGCGCAGAATAGCTTAACCCTAACAGGGCAAACAGCACATAACTGACACCCCCGACAATGACAATTTCTATCGCCTTCCCCCGGATATAGTTGGCAATCTGGTCATTCATCTCATCAGCAACCTGGTCAATCAGCCTGCGACGGCGAGGGAGAATACCGGCCATCCAACCCAGCAAAACCTCTTTATCCTTGAGAAAAAAGAAAACCAGGATAGGCACCAGAATCAGGTAGACCAGAAGAGCAACGATACCGGGGAGCTTGGACAGCGAAAAAGACAATGCCCACTGACCAAAGTCGGCCAGGTGCTTATTAATGGTTGTGACCAACAGGCTAACCTGGTGCTCAGAAACAAAGCCCGGGTATAAATCAGGCAAACTCACCAGCAACGCCTGCCCCTGACGAACCATGCCTGGCATGGCATTTAACAGATGAGTCACCTGTTCCCACACCAGTGGCACCACCACAAAAATCACCAGCAACAACGCGGCAAGGAATCCGATAAAAACCAGGTTAACGGCCAGAAGATGAGGCATTCGCTGCCGCTCAAGCCAGTTCACCAGGCCTTGCATCAGAAACGCAAAAATCAAAGCAGCCAATGCCGGTGCCAGCATTTTCCCCATGGTCAGCACAACAACAAAGCCAACCAGCAACAGGATCAGAAGAACAATCGCTTCCTGATCCGAGAGATAGCTGTGCAGCCATCCCTTAATTACATTCAGCATCAAATGCTCCGTTAGTTATTCAACTGACTCAAGATTCATTATTCAACGCAAATCCCTTACTACTTATGCTGCAATGTATGGATATAAACGCCGTGCTCTTCTTCACTGGCCAGCAGGATATGCCCGCTGATATTAGCAAAGCTGGCAAAATCCCTGACCGAACCGGGATCCGTCGCATACACTCTGATAACCTGACCTGACTGCAATCGACTGAGTGCCTGTTTGGCCTTCAGCAGTGGCAGTGGACAGTTCATACCTTTAAGATCAAGCTCCTGATCAACATCCATAATAACGACTCATTCTTTACAGGCTGCAACAGTATAAATACCTAACATTAATATCAACGACAGTGTAAACGTCAAAACTGTTTAAGCACTTTAGCGGGCAACTGGTTAAAAGAGGAAATATCCCGTCTATGAACAACCACTATTATGACTACTTATATTGCTCAACCATAAACAGATTCGTGATAAAGTGTACTGTAGAAAACACGGGTATGGATATTCTATGAAACGAGCGGGCTTTTTGTCAGTACTTATATTAGCCACAGCACTGACCGCTGTACTGTCGACCTACTCCAGCGTCACCATGAGCAGCAACCTCAACCTGCCGAGCCTGGGGGATAGCACTTCGGGTATTATTTCCCAACAGGAAGAGCATGAGCTCGGACGGTCATGGTTAAAAGCCCTGCGCAATCAGACCCCCATGATTTCTGACCCGCAACTGAAAGACTACCTGGAAAACCTTATCTTCCGACTGGCCGCTGCCAGCCAACTGCAAGATCACCGGCTGGTCCCGCTGGTGATTGACAGCCCGGTCCTGAATGCTTTTGCCGCCCCGGGCGGCATCGTTGGCGTTAACACCGGCCTGTTTCTCAATGCCGAAACCGAAGCCCAGTTTGCCGCCGTTCTGGCACACGAACTGGCACACTTGAGCCAGCGTCACTACGCCCGCAATGTTGAAGAGGCACGGAACAAAAGCATCCCCAATGCCGCCGCCATTCTTGGATCCATACTGATCATGGCCACCGCAGGGGGAGATGCCGGTGCCGCAGCACTGACCTCAACCGTGGCTGGAATGCAAAGTGCACGGCTTCGTTTCAGCCGCCAGTTTGAACGGGAAGCGGATAACATCGGCATCACCACCCTTGCCAGGGCCGGCTTTGACCCACAGGCCATGCCTGAAATCTTTGAACAAATGAACAAAGCCAGCCGCTACGGCAGCCGTCCCCCGGAATTCCTGCTGACACACCCGGTGACAGAAAACCGTATTGCAGACTCCCGGGCCCGGGCTGACCAGATGTCAGACCAGCAGTTAAAAACTATGAAAGGCTCACAAAACTATCAGTTCATGCGAGTGCGTGCCGCCGTCCTGAACAGCAACAACCCTCATGAAATGGCCAGACAGCTGAACAAGGAATTAGAGTCCGGATTAACCGCCACATCAGCAGCCAGCCTGGCTCCCACTCGATATGGTTTGGTGCTGGCCAGCATGAAAACCCGAAACTTCACGGTCGCAGAGCAGCAAATGAATCTTCTGCTGCAACAATACCCTGATAACCCTTATCTGATTATGACCCAGTCTCTGGTACAAGCCGCCTCCGGAAAAGCCAGCCAGGGTCTTAAACGCATCGACCAGGCACTGAGTACCAACCCACAAAGCTACCCGCTGCTGGCCACCCGGGCAGAAATTCTGCTGCAACAGCAGGATTATGCCAGTGCCCGGGATGAGCTGCAGAAACTCAGCCGCCTCCGTCCGGACGATCCGGACATCTGGTTTGAGCTGGCGGAAGTTCAGGGGCTGGCAGAAGACATTGTCGGCCTGCATCAGTCAAGGGCTGAGTACTTCTTCCTGAATGGCAATCTGGATGATGCTATCAGACACCTGCAGTATGCATTAAAGATGTCAGGGGATAACTTCTCGCTCAAATCAAAACTGCAGCAAAAGCTGACGGATATGCAAAACTATCGCCAGAAAATGAGAAATTCATAATCAATATCCAGAAGACGCTCCTGCCTGGTCCTGAAAAATTGCTCCAGGGCAGACCGCTGCACGGTGACTTTTAGCACAGATAGCACTGGTATTTTTTTCATTATCAAGCAACGATTTTTCTTCTTTCAGAGGGAGAAAGAATCCAGCTGCGCGGCTATTGCCGTGACTGAGTTCACCCCGTCAGTATGCCCTTCAGCGTCGACACGCATAGCCCCTGCCTTGAGATCCCACACCTTTATGGTCTGGTCTTCAGAGCAGGAAGCCAGCAGCCCATTGGGCAATTGCGTGACTGAGTTCACCCAGCTTTCATGTCCATTCAGCGTCGCCACACATTGCTGCCCATCGGGCATGCTCAGATCCCACACCTTTATGCTCTTGTCACCAGAGCCGTCACCAAAATAGACATCATGATAGTCACCAGCGCAGGAAACCAGCCGACCATCGGCCAATACCGTGACAGATTTCACCCATTGGGTATGCCCATTCAGCGTCGCCACGCATTGTTGCCCTTCAGGCTTGCTCAGATCCCACACCTTTACGGCATGGTCACAAGCGCAGGAAGCCAGCCGCCCATCGTCAAATGCCGTGACAGATGTCACCCATTGGGTATGCCCATTCAGCGTCGCCACGCATTGTTGCCCGTCGGGCTTACTCAGATCCCACACCTTTACGGTATGATCACCAGCGCAGGAAGCCAGCCGCCCATCAGGCAATTGCGTGACTGAACTCACCCCATTAGTATGCCCACGCAGCGTCGCCACGCATTGTTGCCCGTCGGGCTTACTCAGATCCCACACCTTCACGGTTCCGTCAGTAGCGCAAGAAGCCAGCCGCCCATCGGCCAATGGCGTGACTGAGCACACGTGATTGGTATGCCCACGCAGCGTCGCCACGCATTGCTTTCCGTCGGGCTTATTCAGATCCCACACGTTTACGGTCTCATCAGCAGAGCAGGAAGCCAGCCGCCCATCAGACAATTCCGTGACTGAGTGTACAATGCCAGCATGTCCATTCAGCGTCATCACGCATTGCGGCCCACCGGGCTTGCTCAGATCCCACACCCTTACGGTTTCGTCAGCACCGCAAGAAGCCAGCCGCCCATTAGCCAGTGGCGTGACTGACATCACCTCGCCAGTATGCCCGGACAGCGTCTTCACACAGGTTTGCGAGGCATCACTTCCCAGAGAAGCCAGGTATTCATTGCTTAGGTATCTTCCATAGGCAATTCGTAAAAAAGGGTTCTTGATTTCATTGTTTGGAACAGCAGGTACCCCCCTGTTTTCAATTATTTTTCTATAGGCTTCAGAGGGAGATCCATAATATCGAGCGAACAGGATTTTCAGCCGTTCTTCGGTGTTAAAAAGTGTATTTAACCGCCTGCTGGTCAAATCCAGGCTTCGCCAATCAACGAAACTCAGATAGTCAGCAATTTTAACCAGGAGTTCATCTGGTAATGCCAATAAAGGCGACACCTGTTCCGGGGGAACAACCGAAACCCTCTCTGACGTTTTTTCTCCTGCCTGATTGTGACACGGGATTGTTCTATCGCAGTTGTGAAGGGAAAAGTTAGCATTATCACCAATCTCAATCTTATTGTTCATAGAACCTCTGACCGTTAACACCTCTGGAGTTTATTTCCGAGTATGAAGTAATGAATTCAAGTTATAAGACTCTGTCCGATGTTTGCCTCGATAAATAGTTAAGCAAAATTTGCCTCCGGAAGACGCACGAATTTAGCTGCACAAGCTTTTCCCGTTAATTAGACAATATTTTCTTCAGACTCTGGAATTTAGATGACAAAGAGTTTGGAACTATCCAATGAAAAAACAGTCTGCACAATAGCTACTAACGTTTATATAAAGTATGAGGTCAAGGTCGAATATGCTCGTTCGATGCGTCCCAAAATCTGATTCAGAAATCGACAGAATGATGAACCAGCATGGTGATTTTGATATTTGTCCGGCCAGTGCCAATCTGGAAAAAGACCCCAGACATAAATCAGTACCGCTAACGAAGCCAAATTCCCTTAGCACCGCCCCGGGACATTATCTGGAGGCTAAACTTGAGTCAGATGTCGCGGGCTTTTTTCTTCTTACCTGCAATGGTCCGGGTTACACCGTCATCCCACTGAACCCTGGCAAGCGTCTTTATCTTGTTGATGAGCACAAGGGCTTTGTGCAGGGTTTGGACCTGGTTATCAAGACGCTCCAGGAGCGAGATATCTGGGTCGTGCGAAGCTGGCTTGATGTAACCCGCAAAATAGATGCTATTACTGATCCGAAAGAGCGGTGCATTAAAGATGATTCCTGTTGGATGGACCCGACGATTTGGTATGAAAATCATTGCAACGCCGGACGCTGCTCGCTGCCCAACACTACTGCTGATCGATACCAGACTTTTACCGAGCACAAGGGTGAATCTGGACTATGTCGTATGTTATTAAACACCCCCGAGTTGCTCAGCCACTATGTTGATGAAGGCCTGTTTTTTTCCGGAAGCTATGCCTGTGATAAAGCAGCAGACCAATCCCTGCTGCAAACTCAGGCCGCAGCCCCGGGGGTCAAAGGGCTTGATGAGCGATTAACCTGCGCTTTTTGTCTGAAGAATTCACGCTTTGTCGCGGCCGGGATAACCGAGACTTTTCAAAAAGAACAGAAAAACCCTATTAAGGCAGAGAATATTACCAGAAGTTATCTGAAAACGGGGGTGCTGCAGAGGGATGGACTGCACGACTCTCGTTGTTTAAGAAACATCTATCGCGACAAGCCTCTGGTGCAGGTAATCGATGCTGAGGGCAATGTCAGAGCCACCCAAATTTACTTTATTGCGGACCCCGTACAGGAAAGCAGATCAAATGAGCCTGATAAAATGCATCGATCCTGCCCCTACCTCCGGGTGTTTGTGCTCCATCCCCATGACACACAAAAAGCAGGCTCCCTGTTTGCCTCCCACAGGGAGGTAGCTGAAATCATCCATCAGGAGAACAATAGAAAGCTGAAGGAAATGATTAACAGTTCAGCCCAGGAGGTTTCCTCCGTCATCATTGATTCAGGGAGAAACAGGCTGCTGGAATTGCCTGAGTATTCCAGAACCGTCGGGAAGTTTAAAAAGAAGCTGGACAAAGCCACTTTGGCTTTTCAAGTGCAATATGCTTCATCAGCCCTTTGCCTGGAGCTGGAATCTTATAAGAAATTATGGCAACAGCTGCCTGCCCCCCGATCCCCGACAGAACAGGTTGTTTCTGATTTTTTAGTAAACGCCAACAGGGCATTCTGCCAGCTGTACACATGGAGTCACCTGATGGGCGAACTGATATTACTGAGAAACAATTTCAGTAGTCATTTGCATTTCGTACTTAAACCCATCATTCAGAAAGTAGCATTACGACGTCTGCGAGCCCGGGATTATCTTCACCAAAGCATCATTAAGCATTCATCACCCCCTCATCCGGCCTGGCCGTTGAGTATGACCCGGCTGGCCACCCCGTTTTCCTGGGAGAAGCTGCAAAGTGGAGACCCCTGCTTTCGTCAGATCAGCGAGAGAGGCACCGAAATATTGGTGCAGTTGCAGAAATTGACATTTAAGAACATATCACAAGGCCGGTAGCAGGCTTTAGGTGAGAATTGTGTGATGCTGCTGCTTTCAAAATAAAGCCCTGTAGCTGGACTATGAAACGCCGTTTGACCTCAAAATAATTAATGTTAACCGGCCGCTGTAAAGTCCAACATGCGTTGTAAGGGCTTCAGTGCCTTATTCCGCAACTCATCACAGACCTCAATGACATTCAGTTCACCTGGAGTTTCCAGACATTCCAGCAGAGCATCAAGGGTATTCATTGCCATCCATGGGCAATGGGCACAACTGCGGCACGTGGCACCACTGCCTGCGGTGGGAGCCTCTATAAAACGTTTCTCAGGTGAAGCCTGCTGCATTTTATAGAAAATCCCACGGTCCGTAGCCACAATGAATGCGCTGTTGGGCATGTCCTGAGAAGCTTTCAATAACTGACTCGTCGAGCCCACCACATCAGCAATCTCAACCACTGAGTCAGGGGACTCCGGATGAACCAGCACGGCAGCATCAGGATAAACACGTTTCAGGTCTTCAATACCTTTCGCCTTGAACTCTTCATGGACAATACAGCTACTGTCCCAGAGCAGCATATCGGCACCGGTATTTTTTTGAATATAGCTGCCAAGGTATTTATCCGGCCCCCAGATAATGGCTTTACCCTGGGCATCAAGATCTTCGATGATATCAAGCGCACAGCTGGAGGTTACTACCCAGTCTGCCCGTGCTTTTACGGCAGCAGACGTATTGGCATAGACGACAACTTCCCGGTCAGGGTGTTGATCACAAAAAGCGGAAAATTCTTCTACAGGGCAGCCCAGGTCAAGGGAACACTCTGCTTCGAGGGTCGGCATCAGCACCTGCTTTTCCGGGCTGAGAATTTTGGCGGTTTCCCCCATAAAACGAACACCAGCCACGATCAGCGTTTTGGCATCGTGCCGGGCTCCAAAGCGAGCCATTTCCAATGAGTCGGCAATAAAGCCACCGGTCTCATCAGCCAGTTCCTGGACGACAGGATCTGTATAATAGTGAGCAACCAGAACCGCTCCCCTCTCTTTCAGGAGCTGTTTGATTCTGTTTTTTTTGGCTTCCTTCGCAACCGGATCCACCGGCATTGGAGCCTTCTGCAAATGGCCCTGAACGAGCTCTCTGTCTATCACTGCATTCATAAAGCTTGCATCCGGCAAAACACTTTACCCTTCCAGGATGAACTGTTTCATGGCAGGTAAGTGTCTGCAACTTCCTCTTTCAATCAGCCATAAGCCGAAAATATGACGTTGCCGCTATCCCCACAATGGCAGGAAGTCCAGCTCCGCACTATTTTCACACCGTCATTTTCTAAAAAAAATGTGGCAAGTATTCTAACACAGCATCAGCACTATTAATAATTATGGTGAAGAGGTAAACAAGAGGGTTTGGCAGGGAGTGGTGGGTCGTGTAGGATTCGAACCTACGACCAATTGGTTAAAAGCCAACTGCTCTACCAACTGAGCTAACGACCCAATCAGCGAAATTATACGCGCCAGAATTCGTTTTACAAGTGATTCGAGTTAAACCGCAATGCGATAAGTCGTCGGGTCATCGACCCCTGCTTCAAGAAACCCCTTTCGCCGGTAACAGCAACTATCACAAACACCGCAGGCTGCGCCGTATTCATCGGCCTGGTAGCAAGAGACGGTCATACCATAATCCACCCCCAGCCTGACACCTTCAGATATTATTTCAGACTTGGTTAAATTCAGCAGTGGTGCCCTGATCCGAAAAAGATCACCTTCAACACCAGCCCGTGTGGCAAGATTCGCCATATCTTCAAATGCTTTCAGGTACTCCGGGCGACAGTCAGGATAATTCGAGTAATCTACGATATTGGCACCAATAAAAATATCACGAGCCCCCAGTACTTCTGCCCAACCAAGGGCAAGAGAGAGAAAAACCGTATTCCTTGCAGGAACATAAGTGACCGGAACCTGGCTCTGGGCCTCCTTGAGGGGATCGTCGAAATCCGGGACTGCAATATCATCATCGGTCAGCGCTGAACCGCCTATATCAGTCAACCCCAGCTTTAACACCTTGTGTTCACTAACCCCCAGGGCCTCAGCCACGTTGCGGGAAGCCTCAAGCTCAACACGATGGCGTTGCCCATAATCGAAACTGACCGAGTAACATTCGAACCCCTGTTCTAAAGCCATTGCCAGAACGGTGGCCGAATCCAGCCCTCCGGATAATAGGACTACTGCTCTGTTCATCTGCAACACCTTTTTTATAAAATATCCGGGCTAGACACCCGGCTGATCACCCCAGATCATCCGGTGAAGCTGTAATTGAAATCTCACCGGCAGCCTGTCTTCAAGGATCCAACCCGCCAATACCCGGGCAGACATGGTGCCACTGACCGGAGAAAAAAGAACATCGGAAACCCTGTTCGCCAGGTCGTATTGGATCAATTTGGAGACAGACCATTCATAATCCCCACGATCAGCAATCACAAATTTCAACTGGTCTTGTCTGTTCAGAAAACCGATATTTTCATACAGGTTACGATGGGACTCGCCTGAGGCTGGAGGCTTCAAATCCATTACCTTGACCACCCTGGCGTCAACCTCAGAGAGGCTGATTGCCCCACTGGTTTCAAGAGAAACCTCATAACCCTGGTCAGCCAGAAGACTCAGCAACCCATGGCATGCTTTCTGGGCCAGTGGCTCACCTCCCGTCACGGTGACATATCCGGGGTTATATTCTGATACTCTCTGCAGGATTTCTTCAGCGGATAATAACTCTCCCCCCTTAAAGGCATACTCCGTATCACACCAGCGACAACGGAGGGGACAGCCGGTTAAGCGCACAAATACCGTAGGCAACCCGGTGGTTCTGGTCTCGCCCTGCAATGAGTAAAATATCTCGGTAATTCTCAGCATTGAGGATGACTGCCATCAGATCTCAGGAATCGCCCATGGTTCTCAAATAAGTATCGGAAAGCCTGGCTGCCGAGCTATCAGGATATTGCTGAACAACCAGTTCAAGGAGTCTCTTTGCCTCTTTCTGATTGCCGAGCAAGTCATGCACTCGCCCAAGCTTATAGCTGGCATCCGGAACTTTTGGACTTTTTGGAAACTCATTCAAAATGATCTGGAAGGAGACTTTGGCGGCATCGTAATGCCCTTGAGCCATATCAACTTCACCCAGCCAATAGTGGGCATTGTCTGCGTAACGGCCTTCAGGATAGGTTTTCAGCTGTTCCTGAAGTGCGTTTTTCGCTTTATCAAACTGTTTGGAGCGAATCAGGGCAAATGCCGACTGGTAAGCTGCTTCCTCGGCTTTCAAGGCCGATTGATTGTTTTTGTCTGCCGCCTCTGCCACTGGTGCGCTCACTATTGGTGGCTTTAAGTTGGCAACTGGGGCCGGGGGTACTGGTACTTTCCCGGACTGATCTTTCAATCGAGAGATTCGATCATCAAGGTCAAGATACCTGTCCCGACCTTCCTGCTGCAGTTGCTCAATGCGAAAGGCCTGCTCTTCCAGCTGCCCGCGCATTTCCATCATTTCCTGTCGAAGCTGATCAATTGTATTCAGCAGGTGTGCTGTACCATTGAAATCAGAATCGCTATTCGATGAGGATGAAATCACAACAGGATCATCTGAGATCTGACTGACAACCGTCTGAGATTCAGCTAAAAGCCCCAGAGGCCTGGGTTCTTCCACCGGGGCGGCGGCAATTGCCACGCCATTCAGAGCACCAGCAAGCAACACTGGAAAAGCCAGCATCGCCATCAGCTTTGGGTTAGTGTTTCCTCTACGCATTCATCCCCCGGACGAAATAATGATACCAGTCATATTCCAGGAGGCTTTCTCACCGGGCTGCTTTTCAGCAAGTCAGCAAGCCCTTTCCGGGAGAGCATCAGGAATATGACTGGTATTATTGCTTACTCAGTAACAATTACCGCACGACGGTTCAAAGACCACGCACTTTCACTGTGCTCAGGATCCAGAGGCTTCTCAAAGCCAAAGCTGATCACTTCAATACGGTTCGCTGCTACACCTTTAGCGGCCAGGTAATCCATCACCGCTTTGCCACGACGCTCACCCAGGGCCAGGTTGTAAGTGCGGGTACCACGCTCATCAGTATGACCCTGAATGACGATATTTTTCATGTAACCCATATCAGAAGTCAGGTAGGCAGCATGCACATCCAGAGCCTTGTATGCATCATTATCCAGCCTGGCGCTGTCAAATGGGAAGAAATAGGTGTTTTTCTCCAGAAGCTCCTGAATCTCTTCCGGAGACTCATCAATTCGACCACTGTCAATCACTGCCTGAACTGCAGGATCCAGAACAGGCTGAACTTCAACCAGCACCTCTTCTTCAACAGTAACAACCGGCGGCTGGATTTCTGCTGTGGTTGGCTCTTTCTTGGAAGCACACCCTGCCAGCCAGAGAGCGGCTACAGCCATAGAAGCCGCTTTAACAACATTGGCGATTTGCATTTTTAACTCCAATCATTCTCTACGGGATTACAAAGATTTGTGCAGTACACTATCAGAACTGAAGTCACCCGACTAGCCCGAATAGCAAGGGATGATGAGGTTTCCTCAGAGAAAGGGCTACCGGAAAAAAGCAGTTTAAACGAGCATAGCAGCAAGTCGGAAAATCGGCAGGGCAAAAGTGACTGTCTACGCTCTGCTTCACAGGACTGTAGAACGGTCACCCTGCCTTTACGTTACCTGAGCTCAATAGCCGGGCCCCATGCAGGCTCCCGGACATCACCCTTGGCAGAAGGCAATCGCTGTTTCACCCGCCCATCAGCAGAAACAATACCCAGCTCGCCATTCTTGCCACCCTGTACAGAATAGATCAGTCTGCGCCCACCCGGGGCAATACTGGGAGAATCTTCCAGTCTGGATGACGTCAGCAGCCGCAGTCTATCGGTATCCAGGTCGAGCACCGCGATATTAAAGTCGGCGGCTCCCTCCCCTTTATGCACCAGAGCCAGCGACTTACCATCGGGAAAGACCTTGGCCCGGGCATTGAACCGCCCTTCAAAGGTTAGACGACGGGGCTTACCTGTTGTGATAAATTCACCATCACTTTTACGGCTGAGCTCCTGCTGATAGACCTGAGGACTCCCACCCCGGTTTGAGGTAAACACGATACTGTTACCATCTGGCATCCAGTCTGGTTCAGTGTCTATGGCGTAGTGAGTCGAGACATTACTGATTTTATTCGTTGCCAGGTCAAGAATATAAATGTCCGGATTACCATCTTTGGAAAGCACCATGGCAATGGATTTACCGTTCGGTGCCCATACCGGAGAGTTATTCAGCCCTTTAAAACCGGTCAGTTTCTTGCGAATGCCCGTTGCCAGTTCCTGCATATAAATGGCAGGGCGACCCTGCTCGAAGGAGACATAGGTAGCCCTTGTTCCATCTGGCGACCAGCTGGGCGATAAAATAGGCTCGCTGGAGCTGAACACCTTCCTGTTACGTTTACCATCCGCATCGGCATAATTTAGTTGGTAATCGGTTCTTTCAGCGTCATGCCTCTGGGCGGTTACGTAGAGAATCCGGGTGGAAAAATCGCCCTTCAGGCCCGTGATCTTTTCATAGACAACATCGCTGATGCGATGGGCCATCTCCCGAAGCTGGGCACTGTTTCCGGTAAATCCCCCCTTGGCAATGCGCTTTCCCCTGACAACATCATAAAGCTGATAGTTCATGGTGTAAGCTTTGTCCCTGAGGGTCACCTGCCCTGTTACCAGGTAAGAAGCCCCAAGCAACCTCCAGTCACGATAATAAACTTCCGGCTCACTGGCCGGGAAGCTGAGCATACTGGTTCTTGGCAGCGCCTTGAACAGGCCGCTGAGTTTCAAATCGTTATCAATGATTGCCGCCGGGTCTTCCGGCAACACTTTCCCCCCTGTCCAGCTGAAGGGGGAAACTGCCATGGACACAGCCTGGTCATTTCCCTGGGTAACCTCAATAACAAGCTCTGCCTGAGCACTCATTCCCCAGAGCAGACAGTAAAATAATAAACAGGTTTTGAATAAGTGCCTCATTTAACCAGATCCTCGGGCCTGAATCGGAAGGTGATTCGTCGGAAGTGTTGTTCAAAAATTCGCCGCTCAAGATCCTTCAGCTCCGAAAAGGGCGACGCTCGGCGTATAGCCTGAATAACGGAGCGATCAAACTCATCATTACCACTGGACTTCAGCATAGTAATATCCAGCACATCCCCAAAGGGAGAAAGACTGATTCGAATTTCTGCCACCATATTATTTCGTGCACTGGGAGGCCTGCTCCAATAACGGGAGGTCAGGCTTTTAATCAGCTCGGCATATTGTGCTTGCAACAGCTGGTCATGCTCAAGCTGCTGAGCAGCTGCCAAAGCCTGCTGTTCCATTGCCATGGCTTGCTCAAGCGCTTGCTGCTCTTTGCGCTTTTGCTCCTTTTCCCGCTGACGCCTCTCCAGCTCCTGACGTTCCCGGGCAGCTTCTTCCTTTTTGCGAAGCTCATCTTTTTTTCTTTCCTCTTCCCGCTTCAAGGCCAGGGCTTTCTGCCGCTCCTGCTCCTTTCGCTGCTGTTCCGCTTTTTTGCGCTTTGCCTCTGCTATTCTCTTGGCTTCCGCCCGCCTTTTTGCCTCTTCTTTGCGCTTTTGTTCCATATGATTCTGCGCAGGCTTCCTAACGGTTTGCGGTTTTGCCGCCGGTTCAGGCAACGATACCAATGCTGCGCTGATGGGCACTGGTGGTGCTATTTTTGGATGGGCGTCGGCACTCCAGTTGACTAAAAGCACACCAAACATCATGAGATGAAGCATCAGAGAGAGGGCTACAGCAAACCCATAACCTTCGGTCACCCTCGCTATAAAGGCTGGAAAAGCAATATTAAACCATCTCTTCATCTACCGCTCTTCCATGCCAACCGCCACCGGATCAGTGACCAGCCCAACATGACTGATACCTGAGTTTTGCAGGCCAGCCATTAATTGAACTACTGATCCATAAGCAACGTTGGTGTCTCCTTGAATCAATACTTGAATACCGGGTCTGGCACTCACGACCTTGCTGACTTTCTCTGTCAGGGACGAAAGATTCACGGCTTTGTCATGGTCAGATCCGACGTCCATATAATAACTGCCATCCGCCTTGATAGAGATGACCAGGACTTCTTTATCTTCTGGCTGGGCAATATTATCGCTACTGGTTTTGGGCAGCTCAACTTTCACGCCCTGGGTCATCATGGGCGCAGTGATCATAAAAGCGACCAGTAGCACCATCATGATATCGATAAACGGCACCATGTTTATTTCAGACATGGGTTTACGACGATTTCTTATCTTTGCCCCACTTATCATCGGTGACATTTCGGTAAGATCCCTTTATGTCCGGCTGTAAACTTTACGGTGAAGGATACTGGAAAACTCATCCGCAAATATCTCGTAATTGGACACCAGGGCTTCAACCCTTGAAGCATAGCGGTTATAGGCGACAACCGCCGGGATAGCGGCAACCAGGCCGACAGCAGTGGTCAGCAAAGCCTCGGCAATGCCCGGTGCAACCGAAGCCAGGGTTGGCTGCTGAACCACCGCCAGCCCCCGGAAAGAGTTCATAATACCGACAACCGTGCCAAAAAGACCAAGATAAGGGCAAGTAGATCCAACACTGGCAAGAAAGGGAAGGTTCCCTTCCAGGCGCTCCTGCTCCCTGGAAATGGCCACCCTCATGGCCCGCTGAGCACCTTCCATAACCGCATCAGGATCAACAGTCCCCTGGTTTCGCAGGCGGGTAAACTCGGCAAAACCGGCTTTAAAAATGTGCTCCACCCCTGAGCCGGGTTGTTCATTTTGTTGCACTTCCTTGTACAGCAGAATCAGATCCATTCCCGACCAGAAACGATCCTCAAAGGCAATCATAGCCTGCTGCGCATTTCTCAGCAGGATTCCCCGCTGGAAAATTATCATCCATGAAACAACCGATGCAGCTACCAGTAACAATAATACCAGTAGCACAATCCAACTGGCGTTACCCACCAGAGCCCATAGAGACATGCTTTCTGCCACCGACAACCTCTCTACCCATCAATTATGAAGTCGAAAAAGGACTGATCATAACACCAAAAACCACAATGGGGATCAGAACCACCCGATAAAGGTCAATCAAAGCCGGGTAATCTTATCCCGAGAATAACTGTTTGATAACACGTCAGTGAGGGAGATCAAATCAGATTTACAGACACCCTACAGAAGGACAGAAACCCCAACTACGCTTTTGCACAGTTCACAATGAAGCTATGAGCCAGAATGTTCCACTAAAGCGTTACAGAGTGTCTCCAGCCCCATAACGTCCAGCAGCTTACACAGTTCAATAACTTTTTCAGGGACGTTGCCATAACCCGGCTGCACAGACCACCCTTCGGCTTTTTCTTCCAGTGTTTTCAGGTCACCGATCTCAAGAAGGCACTGCAAAGCAGTGACCATTTCCTTCTGACAAACGCCGGAGAGCGGCAAATCAGGAGACAAGCCGTTATCATTTTCCAAATGGTCATAAATACAATTAAACAGTTCATCAAAGCGCACGGGTTTGGCAATAAAACCACAAAAACCGGAATCTGCAATTTGTACTCTCGCCTGTTCTGACACACTGGCAGATACGGCCATAATCTTAATGGATGGGTGTCGGCCGATACGGTGAATCGCCCTGGCAGCATCAAAGCCATCCAGGCCGGGCATTCTAAGATCCATCAAAATAAGGTCGTAGCGAGTGGTTCTGCATTTTTCCACCGCTTCCAACCCTCCCTCTGCTGCCTCAACATGAAAAGACTTAGACTTAAGGGCCTTTACCAACATATCTCTATTATTAATGCTATCGTCAACCACCAGAATTTGATGTTGATTAAAGTGCTCTGGCTGTAAATCAGCTCCGCCGTTTCCCGGGGGCGAGTCGGCTAACACGTTTCTACTTTCCCCGTGGCTAACCTGATAGGGAATACTGAAATAAAAACGACTCCCTTTGCCTGGTTCACTCTCAGCCTGAAGCTCTCCCCCCATAGCTTCCACCAGACGATAACTGATAGACAGCCCCAAACCGGCACCGCCACATTCCTGCCCTTTCTTTAGCTGGGTGAATGGCTGAAACAGCTGCGCCAAATCCGATGGGACAATGCCCACGCCACTATCAAGGACTTCAAATTGAAGCTTTTCACCTTTGACAAACACCTTTAGATAGACACTGCCAGAGTCAGTAAACTTGACGGCATTGCCAACCAGATTGATCAACACCTGGCGCAGTTTGACATTATCAGCAACGATCTCCAGCTCCACATTGGGCAGAATATCCAGCAGCAAGTTCAGGCCTTTGACTTTCGCAGTTTCGCGAAAATTGGCAAACACCATATCCAGCGTCACCTGGATATTAAAAGGCACCATCCGGGTTCTCACAATGCCGCTTTCAATCTTGGTGATATCGAGAATGTCATTAATCATGGTCAAAAGATGCAAACCACAGGCCTCAAGGGATGACAGACTTTCCCGGTATTTATCGGGAACATCACTGTCAGCCAACAGCAGCTGGGCATAGCCAAGGACGCCATTAAGCGGGGTTCTCAGTTCATGGCTGATATGTGACAGGAATAAAGATTTTGCCTGACTGGCCTTTTCGGCTGTTTCTTTCGCCTTCAGCAACTCGCCTTCGATCCGTTTTCTCTGGGTAATGTCACGAAAAACGATGGAGATCAGCAAACCATCGGCTGTGGTCAGCACGTTGCTGGATATTTCCACTGGAAATCCATGGCCATACTTATCAACCCCACGGGAAAGCCATGCCTCCAGGCAATGGCTATCGATGTCATCGGAGTCGAGCTCATTCAGCAGCATCAGATCTGACCGGTACTCAGGATCAATTAACAGCGCTAATGGCAGGCCCAGTAAATCACACTCATGATAACGAAAGAGATCTTCGACCCTGGGGTTGACCAGGGTGATGACACCCGCCGTATCGGTGATAACAATGGCATCCGGCGAACCGGCTATCAATGCCTTGAATTTTTCCGTATCACGAACAAGATGGGTAATATCATTTCCCATACACTCAATGCTATCCAGCTGTTGACCGGTGTTTTTCTGGGTGAGAGAGCTTTTATTGGCGTGCCCCGCACAACCCACTTCAATACAGCGTATGGAACCGTCTTTATGGAAAAATTCCAGTTCAAATGTTTCCTGCCAAACCCCTTTTGGCAACTGCTTCAGGACGCTTCTGAAGGTATCGTTAATCACCGAATCCGTTAAGAAACCCTGAATTTTTCCAGAAAACTCGTCTTCGTCGAAACCCAGTACTGAAGTTATTGATGGACTGACATAGGTAATATCCCCCGAAGTGGCCAGATGAAAATAGAAATAACGTCCTCTTAGCTGCTGGACAAGGCTGGCCATATTTTGTGCCCGGGCTTTTTGCAAAGCTTCTTCCCGGTTTAACAGTCGTTCCTTTAACCGGATAAAGCTCCGGTTCAGGCTAACCGCCTCATCCTTTGAATCCTGGAAATTATCACTTGAGTCACTGGGCAGAAAACCAAAGGTATTCATTTCACGCTTTAATTCATTCAGGGGACGAGTAATCCTGCCAGACACACCCCATAAGCATATAATGGCTAACACCATGGCCAGACCAATCAGGCTTGCGCTTAAAAAGGCCTGTTTATACACCGGCTTCATGATGTCAGTTTCCATGATGCTATAGCTGAAAAACCAACCGGTGGATTTAACAGGCACAGCTGCCGACCACTTGTAGCTGCCCCTGGTTAGAATACGGACACTGACCAGCCTGCCCTCCTTAACAACATTGTGCAAAACATCCTTCATAAAACCGCACGGTTGATCAGGCCTGGAAGGTTTAATCGGGCTGTAAAGTAAATGCCTGAACGAACCGCCATTATCTGAGGGAAAATAGAGTTCACCACTGCCCTCACAAGGCCCAAGCCGTGAGAATTTTTCAATGGTTCTGTACTTCAGTAGCGATATGCCATTGGCGTACACAATGTGTCCGAAAGGGTCGGCAATAATCAGGCGAACCCGAAAATCCAGGTTTATCGGCATATTGACCAGTTTGGCGGCATCCAGATCGAGCCTTAGAAAGCGGGTCCGATGGTTATCATCCGACACCCTGACCAGAAAGCTGGTATAAAATACCGGCCCGGTTAATTCAGTATTAACATACCAGTCATACTCTAAATTATTGTTGATTGATAAATAGATTTGATCAGGAATGGAGTAATCTGAGCCTTGATCTCCAGAAACAAATTTCTTCACCATCCAATCAAAGTAAACAGACTCTTTACTTTTTATCAACACCCCGCCTTTCTTTTCAAAATCGACAATGGATACCGATTTCACATAGGGCATATCTCTGAATATTGAAATAACTTTTGCAGAAAGGTCATGATAAGAAATATCACTGGCAGACAGGGATAAGGCCTTGCCAGCCAGGATCACTTTACTCATTCTTGTATCTACGGATGCTGCATATCGCAACGTCTCATTGAGATGCCTTCTGCCGATTTCCTCAGAGGCAGTCCGAAAGGTAAAATATAGAAAAACAAACGTAATGATACTGTAGAACACTATCGCTGGTAGCAGATTAAACAGCGTAATCTTCTGACGGATAGATGTAGCCATAACACCATATTACATCCGGAAATATTTCATAGGTACTGCAGCCGTGTTTATCAGACAACCATCATCCAACATGCCCGCATTATCGATCACTATAGAATCTCCCATGGGGGGCATTCAGGCACTCCATAGAACTCCTGCTGACGGAGTCCCCGTTGATAAGGGAAGTATATGGTATACTGACAGATACTGACTTCAAGGATAGATCTTCCACAGAACCAATGCGGTCTATTGCTTTGAAAAAGCCCTCATCATAACCACTGCATACTCTGACGACTGGCGTATCATGCAGTAGAAAATGCCCCGACCTGTACCCATACCCACCCTCGATAAACATAAAGTCCGGTTTGGAGGATGAGGTTTCATTAATCCTTGCCTTAATCTTCTCCTGAAGCATATTCATGGTAAGCTCACTGGTAAAGTTCATGAATGATATGTCATTGCCATTTCTATCCTTCGTGAGACGTAGCATCCAACGAGCATACTCTCTGGTATCTTCTGAAGGTAGTGGCATCATCATGTACACTCTTGGAGAGTGTTCCCGACCAAATTCATCTTGTATCATATCGACATAACCACGAAGCCATGGCTTTAATCGAGTCATGATACTGGACGACAAGTTCATTTTGATAAAGACACGCTCAACATCCCGTTCTACCTTCCTGGTTTCCGCACAGCTGCCCGGGAGCCATACGACGAGCTTCTTAAGGAAATCTTCATCAGAAAGGTTCTCACTATTTTCATTTCCCAGACTTATTTCTTTTCTGATTTCGTATAATTCTTTCAAACCACGAAGCACTTTTTCAAAAAATAATTTTTCATAACCATCCTGGCATGGCATATAGGTAACTGGTAATGAGCAATTTAGCTTACTGCCCTGCTCTCCTTTGTCCTTGACGAAAATACTGGACCATGGGTTTTCACTGACATTGCCAATCAGATAGGAATGCTCCGGTTGACGATTAACAAGTACCATTGTGTCCATTGTCAAATTCTCCAGAGTATCATGAAATGCCTCAACCCCTGTGCATTCTTCCAGGCGAAGAGATTTATCCTGACACATAGACCGCCACTGATATAAAGCCGTTCGAAACTTCTTATCACGCCCATGAAAAGGCTCAACCAGGAGCACATCCACTTTTTTACCATAAATCCTTCTGACCAGTCGTTGAAAGCAAGGTATGGTGATCATTAGAGAATCACTGGCTTCGTCAAACTCGGCATCCAGCAATAACTGATGACTTAATCCCAAAACACTATCAACGCTTCCACCCTCTATGGGTTTATAGCTATGAACATCTTCCCATTTTTTTAGCCAGGCAAAAGCAGATTCATTAAACATATCCTCTTTAGGGCAAGTAGTTGGAAAGAAATGAATAACATCACCTTTTATAGCCTTATTCATCATTGTTTCGCATTCAATTTTGGATAAGATATCTTCTTTGTGGTCATCAATACCATTGCCATTCAACTTCTTCGATGATTTCTCCGCCAGACTCTTTTTTATTCGCTTCATGTATCCAAAGGCCACATCAGACAACTGTCGAAGCAACTCCATTCTTCTTGATAAGGGTAATGATTTTATCTTTTCCGATTCAGCCGGATCAGTCTTATCTACATATTGATCAAAATCAACCAGGGGTTTTTGTATATACCGTTCAAATAAACTCGATACAACTTGAGAAAACTGCCCCCCTGAAGACGCGTCTTCATTATAACTGAGGCTTTCCATAGTCATTTCAGAGCCTGAGAAAAAATGGCAGGCACACCAGGATAAAAATCGATCATCTTCCGCCAGCAAAGAGGACACTTTGCTGACCACGTCCCGCAGGGAAGATGTTTCCTCTTTATGTGAATCATGACTGACCGACTCTCTTACCAGTCTGGATTGTATTTTTTCAAGTTGACGAAGATCATTGGTCAGCATCACCAGCACAAACAATTTTGACATCTGTGGATCTTCAGACATTTTGGAAATAAAATCATGGCGCTCCTTAATCCATTCCATCATAAATTGATTCCCCGGCAAAATCTGTCCATCGATGGTAACCGTTGCCGGGGCAACATCAAGATAAATAAGCTGATGTTTCTTCCGGTCATAGGCAAAATTTGCAAAATTACCATCAATAACACATTTGATTACCCAGCCATTCCCTTTCTCCTCGATCATCTTGTTAAATCGGTCACACCTGTCTATCAAATCCAGAATGCCTTTAATGATTTCAAATTTAACCTCAGGTTTTTCATTAGGATCTTTCAATATATATTCAACCATCTCTTCCTGATCGTATTTCCTCTGTAATCCTAACACTGTCACCTGGTCCTGTTCATAAAACTCCGGTTTCATTGAATCGCCATTAACATCCATTGCTTCCATCCTGTAATGGTGGTCGGACAAGACCGGTTCATCGCAATCTTCTCTGGGCAGGACGGTCAGGTAATCAAGGTTATTGAAAGCATCGGACTCTGATGCACTGTTTCTTATCCTCCTGACCGTCACTGGATAATTAGAAGCAGCGACACCATAGGAAACATTCTTTTCTGGAAAATCAAATTCATAAACCTGATCAGCACCAATAGCACTATCCCGATACGGAACAGCTATGTATTCTATAGGACTCAGTGCAAACTTGATTTCTCCATTTTTTCCCAGCTGGGGGTCTGTCATTACACATGAGCATATTATCTGTGTACTACCCAGTGTCCTGATGGTTGTTCCAGAGGTAGAGCGGTTCATGCTGCGCATGATTTCTTTTGCTGCTAATTTGTTAAACTCTGCATGGATAAAAACACGTTGTGCAATTCCTGAACCAAGATATTCACCAACAAAGCCATTTTTCTCAGGTGTAGTCTGCCTGGTATTCCTGACAATGGGTATCGACTTCTGGCGCAGAAGATCCCTGTTGGTTTTATTGTTTATACTGCCATCCGCATTTCTTTTCAGCTTATCCCTGGTTGACTTGCACTCCTTTTCGACATCAAATATTTCATCAAGATCGGGTTCAGGACAGTTAATAAACGGGGCTTGCAATTCAATAAATAATTCCCCTTTTTTCAGAGTTGTTACAGGGACACTGCTGGAAAAATACAGTTGATTCCTGTCTTCACTTCCAGTGACCAGCCGATAGCTGGCAATTTCAGAACTAATTTGATCCTCAGGAATATTTTCCCGAAAGCGAATCAGGAAATTCATGCTGGATTTTTCCTCGAATGGATCCAGCAGTCTTACTCGATTAATCAATCCTGAAAACGCCCTGTCACCCTCAGCACCATCCAGTTCAATGTAGATACCATCAGGACTATACATTGGTTCAGGGTGTGTAACCCGATCAAAGTCATGGCGATCAAAGGGATCCTCATGATCGGGAATAATATCAGGGGTTAACAGCGTCACCGCATGTGAATGTTTCAGGTGTAAATACAGTTTATCTACATCATCCCTTGCATAAAAGCTCACCTCATAATAAGAATTCAACGCGAGATTGTTGCTGTCGAACAACGCAACAAATTTCTCCATGACCGGATGAAGATCTCTACATAATGGTGCGTTGCCATCCTGAACTGAATGACGGGTGAACCCTAAACTTTTCGCAAACCCCATCAACACGGCCAGGTCTTCAAGCTGACTGAGAGTGCTGTAATCTGATTTCGGTCTCTTGATCCCCCTGTGAGGCCAAATGACATCAGGTGCCGATAAACGACTTTGCGCAGCTTCAGTCGTTAACCACTGAATTAACTCAGGACGCTCAACCAGGCGACATCCCCTGTCTTTTACCCCTGCCAGTCTCCCCATTCCATTGTGATTAATCAATCCTTCTTTCAGGTTCTCCTTGAAGACCTGTTCGCCTACTGCAAAAGGGATAACACGTCTTTTGATACCGGCAGCAGTTTGTACCTCTCCTGATGGATACTCTGACTCTGGTCTATCAATATTCGAGCGTACCTGCCTCCCGTAGGAAGTTTCAGGCGTTCCAAATGGGAGCATATTATACATCCTGTCTGTTTAGATAGGGCCGGACTGTGGCCTGTTGAAGTTTAGTTGCATACTGAGGGTATCAGGGTACTCCTGTTACGATATTTCCAAATGCCGTAAGGATAAAAAAAGAGGACTGACAGGTCCTCCGAGCATGAACTGAAGTCTAGTTCATAATACGACCTGAACAGCCCCTAAGGGTAATCATAGCCAAAATGTAGATAAGCGCTCTTAGTTAATACCCTGCCTCTGGGTGTTCTCATTATATAACCCTGTTGAATCAGGTAGGGTTCAAGCACATCTTCAATGGTGTCCCGCTCTTCACTGATGGCTGCGGCAAGGTTGTCAACGCCCACTGGACCGCCATCAAACTTTTCAATCATGGCCAGCAACAGTCGACGGTCCATATGATCAAAACCACTGGCGTCCACATCCAGCATATTCAGGGCAGCGTCTGCCAGTTCACGGGTTACCGAACCATCGCCTTTTACTTCCGCGTAATCCCTGACTCTTCGCAGCAGCCGGTTGGCTATACGGGGTGTGCCTCTTGAACGGCGGGCAACTTCATTGGCCGCCTCGCTACTCATCTGCACTCCGAGAATACCAGCAGAACGGATCACAATGGCACTGAGATCCGCCACATTGTAGAACTCAAGCCGCTGAACAATGCCAAACCGATCTCTTAAAGGTGAAGTCAGCAGCCCAGCACGGGTGGTCGCGCCTACCAGGGTAAAGGGTGGCAGATCCAGTTTGATCGAACGCGCCGCAGGGCCTTCACCAATCATAATATCCAACTGATAATCTTCCATGGCCGGATAGAGCACTTCTTCAACGGCTGGGCTGAGACGATGGATTTCATCAATAAACAGGATGTCATTAGGCTCAAGGTTCGTGAGCAGGGCGGCAAGGTCTCCGGCCTTTTCAATCACAGGCCCGGAAGTCGAACGGATATTACTGCCCATTTCATTGGCAACAATATGGGAAAGCGTTGTCTTGCCCAGCCCGGGCGGACCAAATATCAACGTATGATCCAAAGCATCACCACGCTTTCGGGCCGCCTGGATAAATATCTCCATCTGCTCCCTGACTTTTGGCTGCCCGGTATACTCACGCAACCGGACGGGTCGAATGGCCCGATCCTGAGCCTCCTCGCTCGGGCGTTCACTGGCTGATATTAAGCGATCCGCTTCGATCATAATTTTTCCCGGGAATGATGTTAAATCATACTTCTTAAAGCCTGCCTGATCAGTTCTTCACTGGACAGACCTTCTACTTTAATCCGCCCAATCACCTTGCTGGCTTCCTGAGGCTTATAGCCCAGGGCAACCAGGGCACTGACGGCTTCCTGTTCAGTATCAGCGGCCTGTTTTTCCAGGCCCTGCCCCAGGGGCGTTCCAGTCAAACCATCAATTTGCGCAGATGCGCTATCCCATTTTGACAGTTTATCTTTTAACTCCACAATCAGGCGTTCCGCAGTTTTCTTACCAACCCCTGGTAATTTCACCAGGGTAGAACTGTCGCCATCATGGACACAACGTACAAATACAGACGCTTCTATTCCGGAGAGCAGTGTCAGGCCCAGTTTCGGACCCACCCCATTCACTTTAATCAGGGTACGGAACAGCTCTCTCTCCCGGGCGTCGCTGAAGCCATAGAGCAGCTGCGCATCTTCTCTAACGACAAAGTGCGTATAAAGTGTTGTCTCAACACCAACCTCTGGCAGACGGTAAAACACCGACATCGGCGCTTCAACTTCATAGCCCACACCCCCTGCCTCAATCAGCAGGTATGGGGCTTTTTTTTCCAGCAAAATACCGCGAAGTCTGCCTATCATATTCAGTATCTCTTCTAGCGACTTAACTACTTAATAACCGACGATTTCTTCTACCCGTTGCACCGGCCATTCGCACCAGACTTGCCCGTGTGTGGGAGTGACACAATGCCACTGCTAACGCATCGGCGGCATCGGCCTGAGGGGTTTTATCCAACTTCAGAATTGAAGTAATCATGTGCTGTACCTGGGACTTTTCCGCAGAGCCCTTACCCACCACCGCCTGTTTCACCTGTCGTGCCGAGTACTCTGAAACGTCAAGCCCATGATTTACCGCGGCAACAATCGCCGCGCCACGGGCCTGCCCAAGCTTCAGGGCAGAGTCGGCATTGCGGGCCATAAACACCTGCTCAATTCCGACAGATTGCGGGCTGTACATTTCAATCACCGTATTGATACCCTGAAAAATTTGGGCAAGTCTTTCTGGTAGTGGCCCATCCTGAATTCGGATACAGCCCGATGCCACGTATTTACATTGGGAGCCGATTTCCTCAATGATTCCATACCCGGTAATCCTGGACCCGGGATCAATCCCCAACAATATGGCCATTCCATTTCTGTTCCAAACCTGTCGTTAAAAAGAATACTGTATATACATACACGTTTCCAGCATTACAATTTTGAAACACGACATTACCCAAATAGGCTACGAAACTCAGCGATTGCGACTTACTCTTGAACGTGGGTTTTGGGGAGTCAGCTTGCCAGATGAATAATCAAATGAAAACATTACTGACCATTGCCAGTGTCACTGTGGTGCTGTTTCTAATCACACTGGCCTTTAATCTTTAATGGAAGCCTGAGGCTCCCTGATAATTGTTTTTGGCTAGCTGCCCCTGCACCTATTACATAGGCAAAAAAACCAGGGCAATCCGGGTTTTCAGTTAACACAACCCAGGAGGCTGACCGAGAATAGGCTGCCCTGCTGCGGCGACAGCAAATTGGTCTAAAAACCCATTATTGATCAAATAAAGACAAGGTTAGCCACCCCGCCAGAGGCACATTGCCTTGTGTCACTTCAGCGCGAGGGGTCAGCAGATAAGGCATACGTTACAGCCGATGAAGGAGGGCAATTCTCAGATGACTGTTACTTTACCGCGCAAGAATTTAGAAGAGCAAACAGGTAAACCAAAAAGCGAAAAAGGAAGAGAAAAAAGCCAGTAAAAACTCATTATGGGGATAATAACCGGAGAAAGTTTTAGGGCTTCGGCACTCAAAACCAAAGGAAGTACATACAACAAGAGAATTCCGAATTTAATCTATAAAATTCGTCGCAAGCACCAATTAAACAAGAGTTTATAGACATTTCAGCAAGATGAACTATATACAGGACAGTAGTCTACTTTTTATATTTTTTATGAATTAATGAAATATAATTATGGATAGAGGCGCTGCTGGTATAAGTTGGAAATACACGACATCAGGTAATAATTATAAACCACCGGATGGTCATACCAATGCTTCAAGGAGTGGGCGATATCAGCATAGCACAGTCAGACAGGTGAATACTCCACTCCCCTATATCCCAAGGTGTAATGAATTTTATCATACTTCTGACGCATGCTCTTCTCACTATCCACCAAGACATTCAGTAAAACCTGTTTATGATTTTAATGCTCTCATTACACACGAAAAAATGAATTGCCTGGTGAGGATATCTGCTCGTTATGGTGATCGCTATGATGGTAGAAAACACAGTCAATTTGCCAGTTCAATTAAACAATACACACTGGCGTCGAAACGACCTTTAAATCATAGTGAACAAAGCCAACTGATACCATTGTTGCACGATTTTAAAGCGACACCCGGGTGGACCTGGCGAAGCCTGACGACAACGCTTCATTCCTTTACTTCAGCGGGTGTTTTGACCCCTCATAAATACATGGATGAGTTGGGAAAGGAAACTCAAGCTGCTTTACTGTCAACTTTACTTGATGCAGTAACAATACAGTGCAACCAAAAACCTGAAGTAAGGACTATTGATACACAAGGTATCGCCAACCTGCTATGGGCTGTGGCGAAACTGGTGGACAACGGGCTGGAGAAGACAGCGAAGCTCAAAGAGGCCATAGCCGCACTATTGCCCCATGTGAAAACCAAAGCCGAATCAAAAGAAGAGAAAGACCACTTTACTCCTCAGCATATTACCAACCTGCTGTGGGCCCTGGCGAAACTGGTGAACAACGGGCTGGAGAAGACAGCGAAGCTCAAAGAGGTCGTAGCCGCGCTGTTGCCCCATGTGAAAACCAAAGCCGAATCAAAAGACGAGAAAGACCACTTCAACACCCAAGGTATCGCCAACCTGCTGTGGGCTGTGGCGAAACTGGTGGACAACGGGCTGGAGCTGGAGAAAACACCGAAGCTCAAAGAGGCCGTGGCCGCTCTGTTGCCCCATGTGAAAACCAAAGCCGAATCAAAAGACGAGAAAGACCACTTCAACACTCAAGGTATCACCAACCTGCTGTGGTCCGTGGCGAAACTGGTGGACAACGGGCTGGAGCTGGAGAAAACACCGATGCTCAAAGAGGCCGTAGCCGCGCTGTTGCACCATGTGAAAACCAAAGCCGAATCAAAAAAAGAGAAAGACCGCTTCATTCCTCAGCATATCGCCAACCTGCTTTGGTCTTTGGCGAAACTGGTGGACAACGGGCTGGAGCTGGAGAAGACACCGAAGCTCAAAGAGGCCGTAGCCGCGCTGTTGCCCCATGTGAAAACCAAAGCCGAATCAAAAAAAGAAAAAGACCGCTTCATTCCTCAGCATATCGCCAACCTGCTGTGGTCTTTGGCGAAACTGGTGGACAACGGGCTGGAGCTGGAGAAGACACCGAAGCTCAAAGAGGCCGTGGCCGCGCTGTTGCCCAATGTGGAAACCAAAGCAGAATCAAAAGAAGAGAAAGAACACTTCAAGCCACAGGAAGTCGCCAACCTGCTTTGGGCCGTGACGAAACTGGTGGGCAACGGACTGGAGCTGGAGAAGACACCGAAGCTCAAAGAGGCCGTGGCTGCGCTGTTGTCCCATGTGAAAACCAAAGCCGAAACAAAAGAAGAGAAAGACCAATTCAAGCCACAGGATGTCGCCAACCTGCTATGGGCCGTGGCGAAACTGGTAGACAACGCGCTGGAGCTGGAGAAGGTACCGAAGCTCATAGAGGCCGTGGCCGCACTTTTGCGCCATGTGAAAACCAAAGCCGAAACAAAAGAAGATAAAGACCTCTTCAAGCCACAGGATGTCGCCAACCTGCTATGGGCCGTGGCGAAACTGGTGGACAATGGCCTGGAGCTGAAGAAGACACCGAAGCTCAAAGAGGCCGTGGCCGCGCTGTTGCCCCATGTGGAAACCAAAGCCGAATCAAAAGAAGAGAAAGACCACTTCAAGCCACAGGAAGTCGCCAACCTGCTGTGGGCCGTGGCGAAACTGGTGGACAATGGGCTGGAGCTGGAGAAGACACCGAAGCTGAAAGAGGCCGTGGCCGCGCTGTTGCCCCATGTGGAAACCAAAGCCGAATCAAAAGAAGAGAAAGACCAATTCAAGCCACAGGGTGTCGCCAACTTGCTGTGGGCCTTGGCGAAACTGGCGGACAATGGGCTGGAGCTGGAGAAAACACCGAAGCTCAAAGAGGCCGTGGTCGCACTATTGCCACATGTGAAAATCAAAGCCGAATCAAAAGAAGAGAAAGACCACTTCAAGCCGCAGGAAGTCGCCAACCTGCTGTGGGCTGTGGCGAAACTGGTTGACAACGGACTGGAGCTGGAGAAGACACCGAAACTCAAAGAGGCCGTAGCCTCGCTGTTGCCCCATGTGGAAATCAAAGCCGAATCAAAAGAAGAGAAAGACCACTTCAACACTCAAGGTACCGCCAACCTGCTGTGGGCCCTGGCCAAACTGATGGACAATGGGCTGGAGCTGGAGAAAACACCGAAGCTCAAAGAGGTTGTCGCTACGCTGTTGCCCCATGTGCTAACCAAAGCCGAATCCAAGGAAGAGAAAGACCATTTCAAGCCACAGGAAGTCGCCAACCTGCTGTGGTCCCTGGCAAAACTGGGTGAGGCTATTGAGCTGAACGTGGTTAAATCAATGTTCGATTCTCTTGTCGAGAGAATCAGTGAAAACCCTCAGCTCTCTGAGCATGATATATCGATGTCTCTCTGGGGAGTAATGGTATTCTGTGCCAGATTTTATCTGGACACAGGTAGCAATGATAAAAACTCGCTTGAAAAGCACATAGGTGAACTATTTTCTCGCCTGGAAAATACATCCTCAGGCAATACAGATGATCAATCCATCATTGCCATGGCTGCAAGTTGGCTGGGGAGAACGTGTCCGGTCGTCCCCCATTACCGAACAATCATTTCACAATCTCAATCCACATTCCGCGATCACCTCCAATCAAGCTTTCCGTCGTTGAAGATTGAAGAAGAAAAGAGTCTGAACTCATTACCTCCGGTTGACCTGCGACTGCCAGATTACAATATGGTTATCGATGTTCAGGGACCTTCTCATTACGTGAGTGGTGATTTCAAAACCAGGAATGGTTCGACTTTGCTTAAAATCGCCCTGCTGCAAAAACTAGGATTTGATGTCATTGAAATCCCGGTGAACAAGCTTGATAACCAGAATTCAATGGAAATCGTTATTGATCAAATAAAGACAAAGTTAGCAGTCCTGCCAGAACCCCATGGCTCTGTGTCACTTAATAGCGGCGGGGGGGCAGACGATGAGGCATACGTTACTGCCGATGAAGGAGAGCAATTCTCAGATGACTGTTACTTTACCGCGGAAGAATATTTAGAAGAACAAACAGGTAAACCAAAAAAGAGAAAAAGGAAGAGAAAAAAAGCCAGTAAAAACTCATTATGGGGATAATGACCGGAGAAAGTTTCTGACGTATCTGCCAGTGAACCATAAACCCAGGGACTCTTTGTGCAATGCTTGCCAGCCATCGACCAGCTTTAGTCTTGCGTCCCTTCAATTTCTTATAGTAAGGCTTTCGCGAAAGCCTCGGACTGTGGGAACGAGTCCGTAAAACCCGGAGCAATCCGGGCTTTCAGTTAACACAACCCGGACTCAGCCCAGTTGCTCCATGACTTCTGCAGGAATGTCCGCATTGGTATAGACATTCTGAACATCATCCAGATCTTCCAGACGATCAATCAGCTTCATGATTTTCTCGGCACCTGCCAGATCAAGCTCTGTCTGGGTAGAAGCGATCATGGCGACTTCACCACCCGCAGGAGTGAGCCCCGCTGCTTCCAGAGCATCCTTGACGGCCATAAACTCAGTCCACTCGGTCAGCACTTCTACTGAGCCATCATCATTAGTGACGATATCTTCAGCACCGGCTTCCAGGGCTGCATCCATGAGCTGCTCTTCATCAACACCTTCTTCAAAGAAAATCTGACCTTTACGCTCGAACAGATAAGCAACGGAGCCATCGGTTCCGAGGTTACCACCATGCTTGGAAAAAGCATGACGAACTTCAGCCACTGTCCGGTTGCGGTTATCCGTCAGGCACTCAACCAGAACCGCGATACCTCCGGCCCCGTAGCCTTCATAGGTGACTTCTTCCATATTGGAATCATCTTCACCACCGGCACCACGAGCAATCGCGCGGTTAATGGTATCCCGGGTCATATTGGCAGCCAGGGCTTTATCAACGATCGCTCGCAGCTTCGGGTTATCCTCAACATTACCGCCGCCCTGCTTTGCGGCAACGGTCAGTTCTCGGATAATTTTGGTAAAGATCTTGCCCCGCTTGGCGTCCTGCGCAGCCTTACGGTGTTTGATGTTGGCCCATTTACTATGACCTGCCATAAAAACCTCTATTTAAACGCTTGGCTGGCAGCCGCTCCACTGAGAGGCTGCCACGATTATTCAGTGACTGGTTGCAGATGCCGGATCGCGACGAATGCGCAGATTCAGATCACGAACCTGCTGACTTTCCACTTCACCCGGAGCCTGCGTCAGCAAACAGGAAGCTGACTGGGTTTTCGGGAAGGCAATCACTTCACGGATGTTAGTCGTACCACACAGCAGCATCACCAGACGGTCCAGACCAAACGCCAGACCACCATGGGGAGGCGCTCCGTACTTCAGGGCATCCAGCAGAAAGCCAAACTTCTCACGCTGCTCTTCTTCCTGGATGTCCAGCACACGGAATACCGCCTGCTGCATTTCCTGACGATGAATACGGACGGAACCACCACCCACTTCATAGCCATTCAGAACCATATCATAAGCACGGGACAGTGCCTGAGAAGGATTAGCTTCCAGCTCTTGCGCAGAGCAGGTTGGTGCCGTGAATGGATGGTGCAGCGCAGTCAGGGAACCATTATCAGTTTCTTCAAACATCGGGAAGTCAACAACCCACAATGGTGCCCAGTCACAGGTATAAAGATTCAGATCTTCACCCACCTTGCAACGCAAAGCACCCAGTGCCTCATTCACAATCGTTTCTTTATCCGCACCAAAGAAGACAATGTCGCCATTGGCAGCACCAATACGGGACATGATGTTCATGGTGACATCATCACCCAGAAACTTGATGATTGGCGACTGAAGGCCTTCAACCCCTTTCTCCAGCTCATTCACCTTGATCCAGGCCAGACCTTTAGCACCGTAGATGCTGACAAACTTTGTGTAGTCGTCAATCTGCTTACGGCTCAACTCGGCACCGCCGGTCACTTTCAGCGCGGCAACACGGCCTTTAGGATCTTCTGCCGGGCCTTTAAATACCTTGAAGTCAACGCCAGCCATCAGGTCTGCTACATCCACCAGCTCCAGGGGAATACGCAGGTCTGGCTTGTCAGAACCATAACGGCTCATGGCTTCGGCATAGGTCATGCGTGGGAATTCAGCACCGAGATCCACGCTCTTCACTTCCATGAACAGTTTTTTGATCAGGGACTCAGTGATGCCCATGATCTGAGCTTCATCCAGGAAGGATGTCTCAATATCGATCTGGGTAAATTCAGGCTGACGGTCAGCACGCAGATCTTCATCACGGAAACACTTGACGATCTGGTAGTAACGATCAAAACCAGACACCATCAACATCTGTTTGAACAGCTGTGGAGACTGGGGAAGTGCGTAGAAGTGCCCCGGATGCACGCGGCTGGGCACCAGGTAGTCCCGGGCTCCCTCCGGAGTTGCACGGGTCAGCATCGGTGTTTCAATATCCAGAAAGCCTTGCTCTTCCATAAAGCGACGCACGACAGCGGTGGCTTTGCTGCGAATAATCAGCTTTTCCTGCATTTCAGGACGACGCAGATCAATGACCCGGTTACGCAGGCGGACATCTTCACCCACGTCGGTATAACCTTCAATCTGGAAAGGCGGAGTCTGGGCCTGGTTAAGGATTTCCACCTGCTTACCCAGCACCTCAATCTCACCGGTAGACATATTGCTGTTCACGGTGCCTTCAGGACGGGGACGAACCATACCGGTGATTTTCAGGACATATTCGCTACGCACCTTGTCAGCCAGTGCAAACGCTTCTTCAGTATCAGGGTCGACCACCACCTGAGCCAGGCCTTCACGGTCACGCAGGTCCAGGAAAATCACGCCACCGTGATCACGACGGCGATGTACCCAACCGCAGAGGGTGACTTCCTGCCCATCATGGGAAAGATTCAGTTCGCCGCAATAATGGCTGCGCATAATATACCTCAAATCAGGAATTCAACTGGATTTCATCCCTACAGCCGGGCTGAAAGGATTTGGATCAATCACTGGTTGCCGGGCAACTCTTTTATTGACTGGTTGCAGGGCAACCGGCACAACTACTCTTGCTGTCTTTGCCAGGACAGTGGTTATCACTGGAAGACAGGTTTTTCTTACTGCCTCCTTTGAAGTCGGTTTCATACCAACCGCCACCTTTCAGCCTGAAGGCCGGTGCGCTTAACAGCTTCTTCAGTGCGGCCTGACCACAGACAGGGCAATCACTCAACGGTGCATCACTGAATTTTTGAATCGCTTCAGTCACTTCGGAGCATTGCTCACACTGATACTCATAGATCGGCATTGACGCTAGCCTACCCTTTTACTTACAACAGTAAGCACCATCGCATTGAATTGGGCGCTTACGTTTACTGATTCGCAGAAAAACGGCCATTATACCCCAAAGACCGGCAGAGTCAGCCGTTGCCAGACAAAAAAAGCCGCACTGGTTACCAGTACGGCTTATCAAATAGAACGAACAACACCGAATCCTTTTTTGGTCTATCGTCGATATTGCCTCTTAAACCGGATGAGATTTGAGCATATCCGCCTCATAGCGTTCCTGATCCCTGATCGCCTCGATAACCATGGTCTCGACTTCTCGCTCTGCTTCAAGCAGCTGGGCAAGTTGATTGGTCCCAACAGAATCAACCATGTCCCCATCCGATCTCTTTTCCAGTGCCTCTTGCATATCCGCCATTCGCTCTTTTAACAGGAGCATTGTAAATGCCTGTGGATTATTAGCCCCTTCAAGACTGAGACTGTCGCCAAGATAGGGCTGATCGACGGGATTTTCTTCACTGGCTGTCACTGGTGGCTCTGCCGGGGGTATCGGAGACTGTGCATTTTTAGTGCTTTCAAGACTATTGTCAGGATTTGACTGATCAGTTCCCTTTTTATCATTGCCCGTTACTGGTGGCTCTGCACGCAGCATTGGAGCCTGTGAATTATCGGCATCCTCAATACTGGCACTATCGCCAGGATATGACCGATTGATGGTATTTTTTTCACGGGCTGTCACGGGAGGCTCTGCACGCAGCACCAGAGCCAGACCTTCAGCCGCATCAGCTAACTGTTGCTCAGATGGAGCGGCCTGATTGCGCACAGAGTCCAGCGCAGAGGTGTCACGAGCCGAAAAGAAACTGAACAGGCTATCAACTACCTCCGGGCTTACCAGCGATTTCAATGCCTCAGGAGAGCCTTTTCCTCCCCGGGGCTGACGACTTTCAATGTCACGATCCGATACCCGAAGGATCTCCCTGTCATAGTCAGCAGCAATAAGACTGGTCAGCCTGGAGCGAACCTCGTCACTGTCAAAACGCTTTTCTAATACTTTTAATTCATGTTTAAGTTCATCCAGCTGCTCTTCACCGGATTCCAGAGATTCCGGACTGATAGCCTTCACCAGGGGGACCGACAGGTCCCTGGCCGCATTATCATCAGAACTCGAAAGCAGCGCCTGTTTTGCATTCAGTCGCACCTCTGCGGCCATTTTCTTCCCTTTTAATACTTCTATTTCAGCATCCAGCGCTGGCTTCTGATGGTCAGGAGCCCTGTCCCGTTCTGCCCGTTTGCTGTTGATCGAATGCTGCGTTGACTCAACTGTTTTTCTAATTGCACTAATATCCGTTAAAAGAGAGACTTGTGCCTGCCGGTCTGCAGCCCGTATTTCAATGGTTGTCACACTATTAAGTACCTTAATGTCATTAAGCGCACCTCTTAATGACAACAGCAGGTTCTGGGTATCAGAAAGATCAAGCTCCCCAGGAGTCAGGGCATTATTCTGGGCAATCATGGCACGAAACGAATCAAGCCTTGACTGCAAGGATTTTGCCAGATAGTCAACACCGTTGCTGCCACTATTTAACGGAGCATTCAGATGGACACCCGCCTGACTTCCGTCCGGACCGGAACTGGCAGATTGTGAGACAGAATTTGCTGGACTGTAGCCACTACTTACCCCATTCCCGGGATTTGCTGAAACATTGCCCGGTGTGCCCGGAGCAGGCGTTATTCCTGTTTGTACACCACCCGGTTCTCCAACTGTGTTCGACATAATAACGCCCTCCCTGACCCTGACGCCTGAAAATCACCCTGCCCGGTACTCGTTACCGGACAACAAACAATCCCTGAAACACCTTCACTGCAATTTGCCACGAACAAAACTGGTCAATTTTTTCGCCTGCTGAAGCTCATCTTTCCAACGGGCAGACTGGCTTGCTCTTGTCACCGCCTCAGATAAGGCTTTCTGAGCCAGAGACCAGCGCTCAATCTCAATAAAGCATTTAGCCATCATCAGAGAAGCCCTTGGGTCCTTCTGATCAAGCTTTGCCCCATGAGCCAGGGTTGCCGCAGCCTGGGCAAAAAGGGAAAGCTCATACTGAGACAAACCCAGGCCAAGAAAATAGGAATAGCTGGTATGATCAAGCAGACAAAGATGTCGGAAAACCTTTAATGCATCGGTATAATGCCCGGAATTAAACTGGGCAAAAGCCACCCTGTAGATAGCATCAAGCTGACATTGGTCTAAATTGCGAAGTTCTTTCATGGTGCCACCTTTAGCCAAATAAGCGAGCCAAAGTGACGCTGAGGACGGCTGATCAGCCTTATTATTCATAACCCTCGAAAGCCTCATCCCTGATAAAATTGTGTAAGGTATTATTCCATTATAAACAGTTTATATTTATACCCATTCATCATTAGTGGCAGCAAAGCTTAAAACTGACTTAATCACTTTATAAATCAAATGTTTATATAAAATTCCGTGCTACCTTTTTTTTCACTCAGCACCTGAATTAAAAATCAATCGTACGGAATTTGTGGATACTTACAGATGGACTAAGGCCTCAGAACATACAATAACTCATTGATAAAGCCATCACCGAAATAAGCAATTCAGATAATGAAAGACTTGTATGCACTGGCCTACTCTGATTACAAGGCATCTGGAATATTGATTCACTAATTTTTAAGCAAAAAAAGAGGGCATTCGCCCTCTTTTTTTCAACTTAAGCAGTTAACTGCTTAGAATGCAGCAACAGAGTAAGTCAGGTACAGACGGTTGATATCCAGATCAGAAAGACCTCCAAGACTACCACTATCCCCAACAACATCACCCTGAGCTCGGTATTTGGTGAAAAGCCAAGCTACAGAGAGCCCCTCAAGAGACCCATCAAATGCATAAGATACATAACTTCCGTACTCACTTCGCTTAAAGTCATTAATCTCTTTAGCATCGGTACCTTTGCCGTACCATACATCCCAAGTCAAACCGCTCAAGCCTTGGTCAGCAAAGTTGTAGCCCGCTGAAACGACATATGCTTTCTCACCTTCTTCTGCATAATCTTCCCACAGTGACAAGCTGGAATTGAATTTACCATGCTCACCATCAATGTAGTCAGAGTTGTAATCACCATCTTTGGTTTTATTGTAACCAAGAGCGACATAAGCATTGCCATAGTTATAAGATGCATTCAGGTTATAGTACTTGGCTTTTGCATCATTATCTGACTCATCACTCTTAGCTCTACCGTAACGAACATCAAGTTCAACAGAACTCATATCATCAAGCTCAAAACCATAACCAGCTTTCAGGAAAGCCTGCTTAACCAAGTCTTTTGACTTCCCATATTCTACTGCGAGATCCAAGCCCTCATAACTGTAGTTGGCCCCCAGTATACGGAGAGAATCAACCTTACTACCCCCACCATAAAGGTCGCCATTCAATGTTGAAGCATCCCGCTCACTAACACCGGTGATTTCAGTAAAATATGCATTAGCCCCTTCGAAGCCAACCGAGAGGTCATAACCTGTAGAGCTGGCCGCCAGAACGCGAGAACCTGAATCAGAGTAAGTTTCAGTGCTACGCTTCTTAACACCAACAGTACCGTCAAAATCAACACCACTGAAAGAGTGCTGTGCTTTCAGGTAAGCCTGTTGAAATCCGGAAATGGCATCATCTTGTTTTTTATCAGATCCACCAGAAACGTTTGTAGCAAATCCTGAATCAACATCCAGCGGTCCAGCGTAACCCGCAGTGACAACCGCACCAACCAGACCATTGACGTAACCAGTATCAAAATCAGCAATTAATGCATGAGACCAGTCATGACCTCTCTTCTTACCGGCATCTTTATTGTTTGTATCGAAGTAGTAATTCTTGTAAGTAAACGTCAAACTCGGATCCATAGTCACAGCTTCAGAAGCCTGAACAGATGTAGCGGCGACAGCTGTAGCAATAGCTACACCCAGTGCGCTTTTAGCGAGGGTTTTCATAATCAGAATTGCTCCCTGAGTACTTTGTGTTGTGTTTATTATTGCGACTACCACCAACTGACATAAGCAGTTCCCCTTGGTGATATACGTCCTGTTCGCAATGTGAAATCATTTTTCTATAACCCTGATCAAATTGCAACCATAAAAAAAGGAGCCGTTAAGCTCCTTTGGTTGTGCAGCACTTATAAGCAGCCTAAGATGCTGCAAACTCCTTCAGCTTCTTCAATGGCCTTACCTTCACCTGAATAGAAGCAGGCTTGGCTGGCACATCCATTAATTCGCCGGGTTTGAAAGGGTTTGGCACACCTTTTTTGGCTTTTTGCGCCGGTTTTTTCTTGGTCACGATTTTTAACAGACCGGGCAAGGTAAATTCACCACACCCCCGTTTTTTAATATGGCGCTCAACCAGTTCACTCAGCTCATCCATTACCGCACTGACCTGCTTTCTGCTAAGCCCGGTGTTTTCTGCAATTTCTGCCAGCATCTGGGTTTTGCTGTATTTTTCCTTGATTGCGGGTGCTTTTTTCCCAGCCATAGTCGTACTCTCCTGATGAAAATTCCTTTTAAGCCTTTCCTTTAGGCTTTCCCTTTTAAAGAGGGCATTGAGCGTTTGCCAATGTTTTGCTGTTATCCGATTAAAGCAATCTGCTTTTGCCAGCTAACGGCAACCATCAGCTACTGCATTATCTGCCACAGCACCAGGCGGATTTGGTACCTCCCTTTCTCAATAAGACATTACCAGAGTTGCCTTATCACTCCATGAGTACAACGTTATCTATTAACAACCTCTAAACATTTCTACATCATTACGAACACTATGCTTAATAGAAGGCGGCAGCAGTAGATATTCAAGGTACTGAATACTACTATAATATCGGTATTTTTCCACGTCGAGCATTTTTTACCAAAAGATTCACACCCAAATAACAGAGTCAATCCAACCTTCCAACAATCCACCAGAAAGCTCACAGCGCTGTTTACAGACTCTTTCACGCCTGCCTGCACCGTCCGTGAAGTGTCCCGATTCATGTTAAATGTCAGGCAGGCCTGTCAATATTTGAGAAATAAACATCATAAAGGTACATTAACACTGATATGGGAAACCATGTGTTCCATCATAATAAGTTGCACAACGTGTTTGTCGGGCTCAATGTTGTCCAGTCATGATTAAAAAATGCACGACAGCTTTTCACCAGACTCTGTTTTCACGGATGGCTTGGGTTCTGAAAAGCTTACGCGTAGAAGGGCTCGATGTTTTCAACTGATACTGATAACAAATTAAGGGAACATGCCTTGAAACATTTAAAAACAGTTCATCTTTTAACCGGCCTGTTGGCATTTTTTTTCGTCATTGCCATCATGACCAACCTCTACCAACCGTCAACAGCCGCTGCCAACCCAACCAACCCGGTGGTTGCACTATTACTGATGGCCGCTTCATTAAATTTAATGACAGGAGCCTACCTGAGCAGACGCAACGGCTTCCAACGGTGGCTGCAGATAGCCGGGTCGATCCTGCTGTTTTCAGCGCTCTGCGCAGCGGTTGGTTTTGCCTATAACAACACCCTGATGATCTCTGGAGTGACTCTCGACCAGATTACGCTGTTTTCAGTCAGCACCGGCACCCTGTTTCATGTTATCGCCAACCTGCCCGGCAGTTCCGTCTCATCGGCTGAACCGCTT
This sequence comes from Salinisphaera sp. G21_0, assembly GCF_017744115.1. Taxonomy (GTDB): domain Bacteria; phylum Pseudomonadota; class Gammaproteobacteria; order Pseudomonadales; family Endozoicomonadaceae; genus Endozoicomonas. The sequence goes on from NZ_JAGHQW010000028.1 coordinate 49,605, forward strand.
GATAACTCCGGACGGGAAACCGGCTCGGTCAAATGGTTCAATATCACTAAAGGGTTTGGCTTTATTACCCGTGATATGGGCGAAGATGTCTTTGTCCATTATCGTGCCATACGTGGTGAAGGACACCGAACCCTGAGCGAAGGACAGCGGGTTGAGTTTATTGTGGTTGAAAGGGACAAAGGCCTACAGGCGGAAGATGTGATTGCCGCACCGAAAGGAAGATAGGCATTCCGTTCTTCTGGCTGGCAAGCGTTATTCCGGCCAGAAGAATCCAGAGTCGTCTAATCATCAATCAATAGTGGGGAGGAGGTAACTCTTCCTGGCTTTCCAGCTGTTCAGCCACCATCTCTTCAAATTGCTTTTTCAGTTGCGCCATGGCTTCTGTCAACCGGTCAATATCTTTCTGCTGCCGGGTAACCACTTCATTCAATTGAGCAATCGTATCTTCCTGAAAACTCAACTGGGTTTGCAGCTCAAGCAGTTCATCTTGCATCGTTTGTTACTCCCACAGGCAGCCAGCCAAATCACTTCCAGTCATCATAAAAAGATCAGTTACAAGCAACTGGAAGTAGATTAATGTGCGCAGTCTACTCCTTGAGCTTCAGCCTTCCAAATTTACCTTACCTGTCAGTTTGAGCCCATTGGAAAGAAGACATATCGGTAATGCCCCTCTTCAGCTTTTGCATCACCTCTGAGAGCTGTTCATCCGTATAAGGTCGGGCTGGATGCCTGCCCCAGACCGGCGCTGGCCAGGCAGCATCAGCCGTGAAACGGACAACATGATGCACATGCAGCTGTCGAACCACGTTACCCAGCGCGGCCACATTCAACTTGTCTGCACAGAAAAGCACCTGCAGCATTTCCGCCAGATATGAGGATTCAAAAAGCAGCTGTTGCTGGGCCGCCTCATCCAACTGATAAATCTCTTCTACCCCCTGGATACGGGGAACCAGGATAAACCAGGGATACTGGCTATCGTTCATTAGCAAAAGGCGACAAACAGGAAAATCACCAATAACCACACAGTCTCTTGCCAGCTGGGGATCCAGTTCAAAGCTACTCACGGCACGGCCCATCCAGAGAATAAGAATAGAGAAGGAATTTTTCAGAACAACCAATCAACAACAGGGGATTTTGCAACAGCGGTTGGTATAATAACCGATTGGCCTTAAAATGGCGCATTAATTGACGTCAAATTTTGACAAGCCTTTTTTTGAACAGCCTGGTAAATGAGCACATGAGAACCAGTCAGTACCTGATTCCAACCCTAAAGGAGACGCCTGCCGATGCCGTGGTCATCAGCCACCAGCTGATGTTGCGTGCCGGTATGATCCGTAAACTGGCATCCGGCCTCTATACCTGGCTGCCCCTGGGTCTTAGAGTTCTGCAGAAAGTAGAAAACATTGTCCGTGAAGAGATGAACCGCTCCGGCGCATTGGAAACCCTGATGCCCGCCGTTCAACCAGCAGAACTGTGGCAGGAAACCGGTCGCTGGGATCAATTTGGAGCTGAACTGCTGCGTTTTCAGGATCGCCACGGTCGTGATTTTGTGATTGGCCCAACCCATGAAGAAGTCATTACCGATATTGCCCGTAACGAGTTGAACAGCTATAAGCAGCTGCCGATCAACCTGTACCAGATCCAGACCAAATTCCGTGACGAGCGTCGCCCACGTTTCGGCCTGATGCGTGGCCGCGAATTCCTGATGAAAGACGCCTATTCATTCCATGCAACTGAAGCGTGTCTGCAGGCAGAATATCAGAATATGCACGCGACCTACTGCCGTATCTTTGACCGCCTGGGTCTGGAATACCGTGCGGTGCAGGCCGACAGTGGTGCCATTGGTGGCAGTGGTTCCCAGGAGTTCCATGTACTGGCCGAGTCCGGTGAAGACGCCATCGTATTCAGTGACCAGAGCGACTACGCAGCCAACATTGAGAAAGCAGAAGCCATTGCCCCTGTTGGTGACCGCCCTGCCCCCTCTGAAGCGATGACACTGGTTGACACTCCGGATGCCCGGACCATCGATCAACTGGTAGAACAGTTCAACCTGCCTGTTGAAAAAACCATCAAGACCCTGATTGTTGCGGCTGCAGAAGACGCTGACAGTGAGTTCATCGCCCTGCTGATCCGTGGCGATCACGAGCTTAACGAAGTCAAGGCTGAAAACCTTGCGGATGTTGCTTCTCCACTGCGTTTTGCCACCGAAGAAGAAGTTAAAAACATCATGGGTGCCAGCCCTGGCTCACTTGGTCCGGTTAACTGCCCAATCCCGGTGATTGTTGATCGAACCGTAGCGAAAATGGCCGACTTTGGTGCCGGTGCCAATATCGAAGGCAAGCACTACTTCGGCATCAACTGGGAGCGTGACTGCACCTTCAGCCGCGTTGAAGACCTGCGCAATATTCAGGAAGGTGACCCAAGCCCCTGCGGTAAAGGACAGCTGTTTATCAAGCGTGGTATCGAAGTTGGCCATATTTTCCAGCTGGGAACCAAATACAGCGAATCCATGAACGCCACGGTTCTCAGCGAAAATGGCAAGAGCATTCCGCTGGCCATGGGCTGCTATGGCATCGGTGTATCCAGAACCGCCGCCGCAGCCATTGAGCAGAACTACGATGATCGCGGAATTATCTGGCCAGAAGCCATCGCGCCTTTCCAGATTTCCCTGGTGCCTCTGAAGATCGAAAAATCCGAAGTAGTCCGTGAAGCGGCCGAAAAACTTTACCAGGAACTGACCACTGCAGGCTTTGAAGTTCTGATGGACGACAGAAAAGCCAGCCCCGGAGTTAAGTTTGCCGATATGGAGCTTATCGGTATTCCACACCGTGTGGTACTGAGTGACCGGGGCCTGGCCGATGGCATGGTGGAATACAAGCACCGGACTGCAAACGATAAAGAAGATATTAAGCTCAGTGAAATTATCGAACTGCTTAAAGAACGCACAAAACGCTAACGGTACTTTATCTGCTGACAGCCTTTTACCCGCTATAAGTAGCTTGCTGAAAAATGCCAACCCCAAAGCCCTATTCCGGGCCTTGGGGGTTGTGGCCGTCCTTGTCATGGCTCTTGTCATGCCAGCAGCCAGTCAGGCGGAATGGCACGATCCGATTTTACAGGAAGTACTGTCACGTTCACTGGATCAACCCAGCAGCTTTGACGATCATTTTGACGCCGAGGTCTGGCTGGTTGATATGTCTGCCCGTCTGGCCCGGTTTATTAAAGACCCGGACCTTCGGCTCAAGGTGCTCAGGATGATTCACTTCGAAGCATCCAAAGTAGATTTACAACCGGAGCTGGTGCTGGCACTGATTCATACCGAGTCTGCCTTTGACCAGTATGCTGTGTCTTCGGCTGGTGCCCTGGGTTTAATGCAGATTATGCCGTTCTGGAAGAATGTTATTGGCCGGGATAAGGACAACCTCATCACCATCCAGACCAACCTGCGCTATGGCTGCACCATTCTCAGTTATTACCTTGAGAAGGAGAACGGCAATCTGACCAGGGCTCTGGCCCGGTATAATGGCAGCCTGGGCAAAACCTGGTATCCGGAGCGCGTATTGACCAACTGGGAACGTCACTGGGTTGTGAATTAACCGGTGGTAAACGAGTCAAACGCCTGCAGCGACTCTTCGGCAATGGAAATATTAACTACCCTGGCCAGAGGTGGTCCTCTATGAAGCCATTCCTCCAGCTTCGCAACGGCTTCTTCTGAGCCACACATCAACACTTCAACCCGGCCATCCGGCAGATTTCTTGCCCAGCCACCGATGCCCAGACGACGGGCTCGCTCCTGGGTTGAGCCCCGAAACCAGACACCCTGCACCCTGCCTTCAACAAAGGCTCTTTTGCATACATCAGCCATTGGACGAGGTTTCCTGTAATTGGTGTTTACTCAACTTATTAATCTGCTCTTCAAGGCTTTTCCTGGTCTGTGGTCCAAACAGTTTGGTCACCACTTTACCTTCCGGTGAAATAATATAAGTAGCGGGTAACACTTGGGGAGGAGGCTCGTTCAACGCTGTCATTGGTGACTCCTGAAGTACCGGAAAGCGGATATCCAGTGCTTTTGCCTTATTGATTAGCGAATCCCCCTGACTGCTGTCAAAATCAACGCCCAGCACTCTTACCTGACCATCATTGGCCAGCTCATTCAGCTCAGGAATCTCCTCCCGGCAAGGGTCACACCATTCTGCCCAGAAATTCAACGCGAGCCACTGATCATTATCACTGGCAAGGGAAACAGGATCCCCGTTTAAATCCATAAAAGTCACTGGTTTGCTACAGGCCACAAGAGCCCCCAACAGTACCACCAGAAAGCATTCCAATGTTCTTTTTATCCTCACGAATACCTCCAGAAAAACATTCATCGGGCAGTCTGCACTATGTCATGCAGCCCCTGTTTAATTCACACTTCATTTGTGCTTTACCTGCCAACGCCCTGGCCGTATCACGAGCCAGATCAGCGGACCCGGCAGTAGCCAGAACCACGCCAATCCGCCGGGCTCCATGGAGCCCTGGCTTACACGCACTTCAGTATTAGCCACAGACCGCACCTGATCAAGGTGACCAAAGGCAGCCCTGCCCGACTCAGGGAACCACAAGCCACGATGATCCATGAATGATTGTTCAGATCAGGCCCGGCAAGAGCAATACCCGCTATTTAGACAGTAATTGATCCAGCGAACAGTCCAGCGCTTCCAGACGGGCACTGTTTACTGTCTGCAACCGCTGAATCAGGTCAGATAACCAGTTCGGATCATCAGCGGTAAGAATATTCCGGAGCTGCTCATCCTGAGGCATCGGCCAGGGCAACTGCTCACAGAAAGTAAACAGGCTGATGTGCCTAAGATCCATGGCAAGAAGCCATTCGCCGTCATCGCTCTTGCTGATCAACCCCATTTCCATCAGCCGGGCGGTATGACTCTCCCAATCATCAAGAGAAACCGGAAGATCACGTTTGCGCAGATCGGTGTAATGCACCCCCTGCCCCTGCTCAAACCTTTCCTGCAACTGCTTAAGGATTAATAAAATCGAGATTAACGGGTGTGGCCGCTCACCACCGGCCTGTTTGCCATAAAGATCCAGGGATCGAACCAGCACGGCACCAAACAGCACCATCAGCCAGCTCAGATACACCCAGAGCAGAAACAGGGGCACAGCGGCAAAAGCACCGTAAATCAGCTGATAGGTAGGCGACAAAGTAATAAATAAGGTAAAGCCAGCCTTGGCCAACTCAACCAGAATGGCAACAAAAACCGCACCTACCAGCGCATGACGAACCGGCACTTTTCTGTTGGGCACAGCCGTATACAGCAGGGTAAGAACTAATGTACTGAGAACAACAGGCATAAGGCGCAGAAGCCACTGCTCTCCACCAAGAATGGCCGTGGTATGAGAAACCAGTTTGAGGGAAGCCAGATAAGAAGTGGTAAGAAAACCGGCACTCAACAGCACAGGCCCCAGGCTGAGAATGGCCCAGTACAGCAGGAAACCGGTCATGCCACGGCGCACATGCGCCACTTGCCAGATATTATTCAATGCCTTATCAATGGTTCTCAGCATCAGAAAAGAAGTGACCAGCAGGAAAGCGATACCAATACTGGTTAATTTTCTTGCCTGTTGGGAAAAATCGTTCAGATAAGACTGAACCATCTCCCCCGTAGAAGGCACAAAACTGGTAAAGATAAAGCTCTGAATGGTGTCCCCAACATCCTGAAGACTGGGCACCGCTGACAGGATACTGTAGGTGACCGTCATCAGTGGCACCACGGCGAACAGCGTCGTGTAGGTCAGTGCCGCTGCATTTTCAATGCAGCGGTTATCAAGAAAGCGTTTAATAACCGCCGTGAAAAAACTCTGGAAGGATGACCAGAATTGCAGTACCGGTGCCATGATGAACTCCCTGTCAAACAAGAGGTAAGTGTACCGAATTCAGAGGCTGAAAGAGACAGGTTTACTTTTTCGGCCTTGGAAACCCTTCCAGAATGTTTACCACTGCCTCGTTAATTCTTGCAGTTCGCTGTTCCGGTGAAAGCCCTTCCTGAATTCTGCCCACGGAGCGCCCACGCCATACCACCTGCCTGGTTTCCGGGTCAATAATATCAATGATCAGAGATCCTTCTTCATATTCCTGTACACGGCTGTCAGTACTGACACCGAGCCCCCAGGGGCTGAAACCATAACCGAAAGAAGTGGTCACCTGTCGTTCTTCCCTGCGGGTTTTCTGGCTGGCAATATAATTGACCAGAAAATCGACATCGGCCTTATCTGAGTCAACCCATTGAAACCCTCGAGCCGCCAGTACACCATCCACCGCATTGTGAACACGCTGATCCATCAGGGCTTCAAAATGATACCCCAGCTTTTGGGACTCCTGAGTGGGCTCAATCCAGCGATAAGCTTTCATTCCGGTCAGTGAACGCTCAGTATCATAGTCCCAATCTACGCTTTGGGATGCGCACCCTGCCAAAATCACGGTCAGAAGCACCATGATACTGCCAGATAGTTTTCTTATCACAGACATAATCTCTCCCTCAGGTCCAGCACCGCATGGGTAGTAGCATCATGCCACTTCATGACTATACATCCGACATCTATTACAAATGATTTGCAGAGCATCCATAGAGATTGGTAGGCTTTGCGGAAAATATCCATAGTTCTGTGACATACACCAGGCAAGGTCATCATGAGCATTACTATTTTTCACAATCCACGCTGTTCAAAATCCCGTCAAACCCTGAGCATTCTGGAAGAGCAGGGAATCAGTCCTGTGGTGGTACTGTACCTGGAAACCCCACCGGATGCAGATCAGCTGAGAGCCATTCTGGGCAAACTTGGCATCAATGCCCGGGATCTGCTTCGTAAAGGAGAACAGGAGTTCAAGGATAATAACCTCAAAGATCCATCCCTGACGGAAGAGCAACTGATCAACGTTATGTGCGAGTTTCCCAGGTTGATTGAGCGCCCCATTGTGGTCAATGGCGAAAAAGCCAGAATTGGCCGTCCCCCTGAGTCCGTGCTTGAGATTCTTGACAGATAGCCAAAAGAATAACAGTTATACTTGGCGATAGGACACAGGCATGTTCATAGCGGTTTATGAATTTGAGATTAAAGAAGGTACAGAGACTGAGTTTCGCAAAGCATGGCTGGAAGTGACAAAAGCCATCTACCAGAATTGCGGCAGCTTTGGCTCAAGACTACACACTTCAGATAACCCAAACATTCTGGTCGGTTATGCTCAATGGCCAGATCGCCAACAATGGGAAAAGGATCATGAGCTGACCGATGCTCTATATCTTCAGGCTCGCCAAAGAATGAAATATTGTCTTGTTCAATTAAAGACCGTATACCAGCTGGAAGTGAGTGATGACTACTTGCAGGCATCTCCAGCAACATAAGCTTGATCACTTTCCCATCGGCCCCTTAACCAGAGTTGTACACCAAGAACAATGCAGCAAAAAGCCAACCAAATCTATCAAGTCTGCCTGGCACTCTATGCTGGACTGATTCTCTCTCTGCTGGCAGAAACCTGGTGGTTGAATCCGCCACAGGGTTCGATCTTTGGTATCTCCGCCCTGCAGATACTGCCACTGCTGTTGCCACTTCCCGGCCTTTTGAAGCGTGGCCTGAGAGCAGCCTCCTGGCTCTGTTTTATCCTTTGCTTTTATTTTATCAGTGGCGTTCTTGATGCCTGGTTCAGGCCGGAACAGCCCCAGGGCTGGCTGATCACCAGCTTCAGCGTACTGTTATTTATTACTTCTATGATGTTTGTGCGCTGGCAGGCTCAGGCGAACAGGTTAGTGGAGAGTTAGTACCGACACAGGCTCGCCCCCTTTTCGGTCCGGGCCTGATGATAACTGCAACTCAATTTGTCCGGACGCCGTGCCAGTTTCACTTTTCAGGTAGTCGTATCTGGCCTTTTGCAAGCTCTCCAGTTGATCAGGCGTCTTTGGCCAGTTTTTCAGTAACCAGCTTTCGGCTTCCTGAACCCTCTGCCCGGGTGATTGCTCACCCACTTCAGGAATTTTCTGGTGACGTCGGGTAGCCAGATACATTTGCTCCACAAGCGATGCCCGCACCCCGGGTGGAATAGTGATCACCTCTGAAGGCTCCACTGAACTGGTCGCTGCGTATAGTTCCAGCAATGCCTTTTCCAGTTCATAACGTGAGAGTTCTGGCCAATCTCTGGATTCAGAAACACCCACATCAATCAACACATTCAACTCTGGTCTCTCGATAAGCGCTTTCTGAAGGTTTACCAGGTTTTTTTGTGATTGCTTTGTTAATGTCGCGTTACCCGCTTCATGATAAAGCACAGGCTCAAGCGCATGACCTGTGGTATGGGAAAGGTAGTCGAACGGTGCCCTGGAAATAGCCATAACATGCTGTTCAATCGCCCGATAGATACGCTGTGGTAATCTCGATTTATCGGGGTTAATGGAAAACGGGATAGCCGCTCTACCTGATGAATCCGTTATCAGGGCTTTTAATAAATGGATGGATGAAACCGGCAAGCTGTCTGCGATCTTTTTTGCCTGCCAGTCAGAAATATCAAGCTGACCCGTATGATTTTGACTGTTATAACTCAAGTCAAATTGGCTACCCTGCATATCATAACCGACAACAGCCGAATACTTTTTTAAAGGACCTGTAAGTCGAGCATCGTTGAGCTGAAATGCATAATCATTACCAGAGCCGGATAATTGGCCACTCAACTGCAAATCCCCGATATTGGCCAGTGCAGCACTGAACTGATAGATCCGGGAATCTGTTTCTTTCCCCGAAATAACATCTGCGCTTCCGTTTATATTTTCAAATATCCAGGGCGAATAGCCGCTTGCCAGTTCAAGACGGCTGTCGTTAATAGCAAGTGAAGTAATGACAGCAGGTAAGGTTGGTATTAACTGAACCGGAAATTCTCCTGCCAGTGTTTCTGGCACTCTCAGATCAAGACCTGAAACAGACAGTTCTGCTGTAGATTGTGCAGGATCATTGCCATGAAATTGCAGGTTATTCAGATGCCACTGCTGCCAATCGGCAGATATTCCTGACAATAAGAGCTGCCCACTTTGTCCTTCCGCATTGCCCTTCAGGGTCAGGCCGCTTAGCTTATCCCAGGACAGTGACAATGTTGCACTTACTGTCCCTGAAAAACGGTCATTGGCAGACAGTTCATTATTCAGCGTTACCAATGCTTCAACGGGAGCAGTCTTAACAAGCGCTGACAAAGGCAGTTCGACCAGCCTCACCTCACCATCCAGCAAGCCTTTACTGATCTCATAAATGCCAGAGAAGCTCCAGCTCTCACCATCACGGTTATCTGAATGAATCCTGATTCTGCCTTCCTCTTCTTTTTCTTTCGCCAGCGTCAACTGGTCAAAAGAGAGTGGCTGATCTATTCCGGTGATGGAAAGGCGGCCACGGTTGATGGACAGCCTTTGAAAGTGCTTCGGCAGAGGGAAGGCAATCAACTCCGGATCAATAGCGATGCTGACATCATCCAGCTCAATCCCACTTAACGATTCAACGTTTTCACCAAACCACGCCCCCCACCAATGGCGATAGTTCAACACGACACTGACCTTTTGAGCAGTAAACTGAATCCCTTGTTCTTCCACCCGAATATCACTGCCGGTCAGTCGGCGCTGCCATGGATCAAAAATAACATCTTTACCAGGCAGCCGTTGCCCTGCCTGTTGGTGAAGGCTGCTCAAAACCCGATCAGAAACCTTGGTAAACCACAACCACCCAAAAATAGAAAGAGCCCCCAGAAAAAGCAGCCCCAAAAGCGCAACAAACTGAAAACCACCAACCTTTCTCAACCACATGGACCAGTTCCAAACCTGACGACCACTCCTTAACCCTAAAAATTCCGCAGCAACCAAACCCCAAGATTTTCACCACCCCAGATGCGGAATTTTATGGTCACCATCTCATGACTTCCTTAACAAAGGGAATGGTGAGCTTGCGCTTGGCGCGCAGAGAGGCACTGTCCAGTTTATGCAACAAGGTAAACAGGTTGCCCATATCCCGGGAACCACGGTGAATAATAAAGCGGGCAACGTCATCACTCAGGTCAAAGCCACGGTAATGGGCCCGGAGTTTAAGCGCTGCAACTTTGTCCCGATCATCCAGAGGGTGTACCTGAAATACCATGCCCCAGCCAAGGCGGGAAACCAGGTCCTGAAGTTGAATCCCCAGAGCCCTGGGAGGATTGTCCGCCGCCACCAGAAACCGGGTTCTGGAGTCCCGGAGCCGGTTAAACAGATCAAACAGCGCTTCTTCCCACTCGTCGATACCAGCTACCTCACCGATATCGTCAAGGCACACCAGTTGCAGCCGCTCAATACCTTCCAGAAGCTTTGGCGAGTAGTGAACCAGCTCTTTCATGGGCAGATAAATGCTTCGCCCGCTGCGCCGGTCCACCTGATGACAGGCCGCCTGAAGCAGATGGCTGCAGCCGACCCCTTTGGGGCCGTAGAGGAAAATAAACTGCTCGGATTCGATGCCGGGAACCGATCTATCCATATCCAGAAGATTGACCAGCGTCTCATTTCGCCCACTGTAGAAGTTGGCGAACGTGGCATCGTCTCTTAACTGGACACTGAGCGGTAGCTGCACAGGCAAACTCATAATGGACATCAAATCCGTATAGGTAGTGTGATACTGACAACAGAAACTGCAACATTACAAAAGACAGTAACACAATAAAACCGTTCAATTATCAACCGGTATTGACTGATATCAATAGACCGGTCAATAAATCGTCTTCAGCCCTGTTTGGCAACCACTACGACACTACATGGGCTGTTTGTTAACAGAAAAAGAGTATGACAAAAACAGGACAACAAAAGTGTATCAGTCTTTCTCTTCGGCTGCTCCGGCATGGCAAAGATTGCTAGCCTTGTCGTTTCTATGCAGGTGGTGCAAGAGTACCATAATTATCTCGGCCTTGGGCAGAGGGCTATAAGCAAGTAATAACTTCAAAGGTGATGGATAACTACTTACGCTACCCCCAGGCTTCTTCATGAAACCAATCCACCGAATCAACCGGAGGTAGACTGCCCCATGTCAGGGACCCATCTTCACGATCTTCAATTTCATATTCAGATCTGTAAAAGGCCCGGAGTTCTTCCTCGTTATCCACAAGTATGGGTAATTGAATCTGAGCGCAATAGTTTTTCAAATTTGCCGACAGGGGAAGCTGATCAAAACCTCTATCCAACACCTGTCGTCGAATGACTCTACGACACTGGCTTTTCAGAGAAAAAAAAGTTTCTGGTAGTTCAGGCGATAAAAGATCCCCATACTTTTCTTTTAATAAGGTTAATACCGTCTTGTAGTGAGAAACATCAACGCCTCGCAATGAGCAATACGTATCGATATCCTTGAACAATATAAAGTTCTTCGGCATTTTTTCGTACAAATACCTGAGTACGGACTCATTCCCATACACAGCTGCAAACAAAAAAACCAGCCCTTCGTTTTGACAAGTCGCTTTTTCCCAGCCTTCACCCAGCAAAATTCGAATATACTGCAAGCTCCCATTCTTGATGGCTATTATCAGCGGAAACCAGGCGTTCATATCGCATTGATCAACAGGAGCCCCATGTTCAATCAGCAACACCAATAGATCGGGTCTCTCAGCACCATAATCATTAACCAGTATATTGAGGGCCGATAATCCGAACAGATTAACCAATGTCACATCTGCCTGATAATCAAGCAGCAATCTGACAATATCCTCATTTTTTGTCTTGCAGGCTTTCATCAGGCTTGTCCAGCCATTCACATCCCGGGCATTAACGTCTGCCCCTGAACGCAATAGCAGATCTACAGCATCGGCATGACCCTCTTGTGCCGCCACATGTAAAGCATTCGAACCCAAACCCCTGTTAATCTCAACCGTCTCAACCTTGAGTATAATCCTGGCAAGCTCCAGAAAATTTCTTTCAATCGCCAGCATTAAAGGAGTACACCAACGACGCGAAGTTTTACTGATTACCTCCATATTAAAATCAAGAAGAGGCTCGTGGATTAAGGATTGGACCACCTCGCTATCATTATTCTCGATAGCAGTGAGTAAACATTCGGCAACATTACCTCCATCACTATTTAACTCAGACTCCCTGCCCCACTGTTTTGCCTCCCCCTGCGGCAAAAGCGCTGGCATCATCTTTTTGCTACACCAGGAAGGCTCATTATTTTCACAGGGGCAAGCGGTCAAATCGGGTAAGGAAACCGACCTTCTGACCGGTTCTCCAATCTCTGAAAAACGATTGCTCAAGCCCAGGCAGGCCGGGGTATTTTCCAGAGACCAAAGCGATCGGTTAAAACACGATAATGGTTTGGTATTTCTGGCTACAGGAGCTGCAACCTGTGCATCCCGGGTATTGCCTTGATACCGCAAATAACTCCAGCCGGTTGTGCAAGAACTATCACTACTAATCACATGGACCACCGCATAGTGTATCTCTGACAGCAAACAGCCTGGAGGCTGCCCGAGAATAGCGCCCGTAGCGAGGATGGCAGAAAATTGAGGATAAAAAGTCGGAAATTTTTAGTGAATAGTGGTTCTATTTGCTAAAAATTTCCGACTTTTTAGACCAATTTGCTGCCACCGCAGTAGGGCAGTCTATACTCGGACAGCCTCCTGGGAGCCTGTCAGTAGGACCAACTGTAGCGCATAGTTGCCGAAGAGTCAGAACCCGGTGCAACCGGCCGGAGGTTTCGCCCCAGGGCCAGGGCATCGGCCAACTGGCTTTCAGAGCCATCAATAACCAGCTCCAACTCAATCGTTGAACCTGCCACCCGATGAACGGACACATCACGAATGGCGGTCATCCGCTCAAGGTATTTATTCAGGGCGGCATAATCTTCCAGACTGGCAACATTCTCAACCACCAGCAGAGTCTTGCCACTGGCATCGGAGGCATCAATGGCATAGTGCCGGGACAAGGTTGTCCCCACCAGATCAGCGGCCAGCTGTGTCACCGCAACAGCATCCAGGCCATTAACCGCCACAGACTGACTCATTCCCCGGAATATCAGCGTCAGCCGACCATTGTAGCGTTCATTTTGCGCCAGACCATCTGGTGATAGAACACGGGATAAACGCCCGGTCAGAATCGATTCAGAACCATAACGCCGGGAAGCGTCCTGCAATTTGTGGGTAAAGCCACCCCATACATCAACGGTTGAAATCGCCCCGGCATCTTCAAAGTCCATCAAAGGAAAGAGCAACGGCAAGCCCCGCCCCTGAAAGCTCTCAGCAAACACCGCTGGAAGAGCGCCTGAAGCATTGACGATTGAGCGCTGCCCACCGCTCTCCACCGCCAGCCATACCAGTGTCGATGGTCTGCTCTGTCCCCAGATGGCCACACCGGCGCTGCGCAGCAGGCGGTTTATCGCCTGCTCATCAAATACCGCCTGCAAAAACTGCTGACGGTTGGAAGAGAAATCCTGATCGACAGAAGAGCTGCGAAAACCAAACTTGCGAATGTAAGTTTCCGGCTTGGCCAGTGCACTTTTTACCACACGGTTGGCCAGCACCTCACGTTGTCCGGCCACTTTCACCAGCACCTCTGCCAGAGCCTGGGACATGGCATCAGCCCGCTCCTGGTAACCTTGTCCGGACACTGGCACTTCCTGACTGTATAACCCTTTGACCGTGGCCGCATGGGTATTTTCAGGCAATATGGACAATACCAGAAGACCCACCACCAGACCGGCCGCCTTAACGGCTGAACGGGCTTCAGTAGCGGACAAGAAGGTCAGTGGACTGATCAGGTTTTGCAGGAGAGCGTTGCATCGCTTAGCCACAGGCATCAATAAAATCCTGTACATAAAAATCAAATGAACATCATTCTGCCATAAATCCGGCAAAAAATACTGTATTTGCCAACGTCTGGACAACTGCGGGCATTGAAAACGCACTATGGTAATCACTTCTTAACCTGAAATAAGGTCCAAATTACCACCAGACATCAGCGACAATTCGGTAACAGCATTGCGATAAATACCGCAGCCTCCTAGAATAGCCGCCTTCATCCACCCAAACCGTGTTGGACTGAACACCGCCCCCGGGCAGTGAACAGTCCGGATTAAAACACTGTCGGCACCGCCGGTGGTAACAAGCTCTGGCAACAAGCGGATTGATATCAATGAACAAATCGGATTCCAGAACCTCCCTGAGTTACAAGGATGCAGGTGTCGATATCGACGCTGGCAACGCTCTGGTTGAGCGCATTAAACAGGTGGCAAAGGCCACTTCCCGCCCTGAGGTAATGGGTGGCCTGGGCGGTTTTGGAGCGCTGTGCCAACTGCCAGCCGGGTATAAAGAACCGGTTCTGGTTTCAGGGACCGATGGCGTGGGCACCAAACTGAAGCTGGCCATGGACCTGGGGATGCATGACCATATCGGTATCGATCTGGTGGCCATGTGCGTCAACGACCTGCTGGTTTGTGGTGCTGAACCGCTGTTCTTTCTGGACTATTACGCCACCGGCCAATTAAATATCGATGTGGCTGAACGCGTGGTCACCGGGATTGGCAAAGGCTGCGAACAGTCTGGCTGCGCCCTGATCGGGGGTGAAACGGCAGAGATGCCCGGAATGTACCAGGGTGACGATTACGATCTGGCAGGTTTCTGTGTCGGCGTGGTTGAAAAGTCTGAAATCATTGATGGCAGCAAAGTCTCCCCTGGTGATGTGTTAATCGGTTTGAAATCCAGCGGACCGCACTCCAACGGTTACTCACTGATCCGCAAGGTTCTGGAAGTGGCCGGTTCAGACCTCAGCGCCCCGCTGGCAGGCAAGACTCTGGCAGAACACCTGATGGCACCTACCCGCATTTACGTCAAATCACTGCTGCAGCTGCAAAAGGAACTGCCGATCCACGCCATGGCCCACATTACCGGGGGCGGCTTGCCAGAAAATCTGCCAAGGGTTATTCCCAAGGGCTGTCGCGCGGTGATCAACACGCAGAGTTGGGAAATCCCGGCCATCTTTCGTTTCCTGCAGGAAAAGGGCAATATTGAGACCTTTGAACTGTACCGTACCTTCAACTGTGGTATCGGTATGGTGCTCTGCATCCCACAAAGCCATCGGGAGCAGGCAATCAGGCGTCTGGAAGCGCTGGGAGAGGAAAGCGTCATTATCGGCCATATTGAATCCGCAGACAGCGATGGCGATCCTGTGGTGTTTCAATAACCGTCCTGACCAATATCTGGCCCGGGTGCCATGTCACTCTGGCCAACCGGATTCCAATCACAAAACCATTGAAAGCATTCAGGAAACAGCAGTGAGCGAGAAAAAGCGAGTTGTCGTTCTGTTATCAGGCAACGGCAGTAACCTTCAGGCACTTCTGGATCAAGAACATCACTACAGTTATCAAATTGTCGGGGTCGTCAGCAACGTACCAGAGGCTTACGGACTGGAAAGGGCCAGACAGCATAAAGTGGCTGCCCTTGGCCTGGACTACAAAATCTTTTCCTCCCGGGGTGCCTTTGACCAGAGACTGGTAGAAGAGGTTAACCGCTTTGAGCCGGACCTTGTGGTACTGGCCGGTTATATGAAAATTCTAAGCCCCGAGTTTGTGGAAAAATTCGCAGGCAGATTGATCAATGTTCACCCATCCCTGCTCCCGGAATACAAAGGCCTTGGCACCTATCGTCGGGTACTTGCGGATAAAAAAAACCGCCATGGCTGTACTGTTCACTTTGTCACACCAGAACTGGACAGCGGTGCCCATATCATTCAGGCTTCAATGAGTGTCGGGCCCGGCGATAATGAAGAGGGTCTGAAACAACGTGTTCAGGCCATGGAGCACCAGATTTACCCCCTGGCCGTACATCTGATCACCTCCGGCAGGCTGCAACTGAAGGGTGACAACGTGCTACTGGATGATCACCCTATTGACCCACTGGGCTACCAACTGCAGGAAAACGCCCTGGAACTGGCATGATCAATCCGATTCATACGCTTTTTCATCGCCACACAGTGAGCATGAAAGAACCAATAACTCATCCCGGCAACTATGGCCCGGGCGCTCTGAGAGCGGCTCTTGCCCTGACCCTGGTGCTGGCGGGCAATACAGGCTTTGCCGCCTCCCAGACGAAAAAAACGGATAGCGCTTTCACGCTCAAGCCATACTCCGCAACCTATAAAGCATCCATTAAGGGGATGCCCTTTGGCGGCTCCGGCGAAAGATCCCTGAGACAAAATACTGATGGCACCTGGACCCTTGAGTTCAGTGCCGATGCAGCGTTTTTCGGGATGAAAGAGACCAGCCACTTTGCCAGTAAAGGTCTGCAACTGATCGCCAGCCAATACGTGCAACAAAGAACGGGGCTGGGCAACAAACCAACGGAATATGCCACCTTTGACTGGTCCAGCAATAAGGTCAACTGGCAACAGGGGGACCGGCAGTGGTCGATGGACCTGAAACCGGAAACCCTGGACAACCTGAGTTACCAGCTGAAACTGCGTATGGATCTGGCAGCTGCCCATGGCCAACCGCTAAACTATGACGTTGCCGATGACGATGAAGTCTATCAACGCACATTCACCATCGAAGGCGAAGAGATATTAAAAACGGACCTTGGCAATCTGAAAACCGTTAGAGTCAAAATACAGAGAGACAGTGATGAACGGGCCACCTGGATCTGGTTTGCCAAAAACCATGACTACTTTCTGGTAAAGCTGTTGCAGGAAGAAAAAGGCACCGCCTATACCATTGAGATCAAAGAGGCTGCCATTGATGGCAAGCCACTGAAAAAGAAACAAACCACCAAACTGTCAGAACGCCCCAAGCATCCCTGATCACTATTTTCTTATATCTGCAACCTGAAGGAGCCTGAAATGCGATTTCTTCACACCATGCTGCGTGTTGGCAACCTGGATCGATCCATCGAGTTTTATACGGAAATTCTCGGCATGAAACTGCTGAGAAAGCACGACAACGAACAGTACCAGTACACCCTCGCTTTTGTTGGCTATGCCGATGAGTCTGAGCAGGCAGTGATTGAACTGACCTACAACTGGGGCACTGAACAGTACGACCTGGGCAATGCCTTTGGTCATGTTGCCCTGGGTGCTGATGATATTTATGCCACCTGTGATGCCATTCGCAAGGCCGGCGGCAAAATTACCCGGGAACCGGGTCCGGTGCTTGGGGGGACCACTGAAATTGCGTTTGTGGAAGATCCGGACGGTTACAAAATCGAACTGATTCAAGCCAAAGCCGCTTCTGAAGGGCTTAACGGCTAAGAGGCTGTTCGAGAATAGCGCCCGCCCGTAGCGAGGACGGCAGTTTTTGAAACTTTTTAGAAAAAATAAGGTCAAATAGTGAGGTACAAAGTTATAACAATAAAATTCTGATGGAGGAAAACACTATGGGGCCACTATCCACATCCACTTTTATAGAACGCTATTTATTTCCCCCTGAGTGCAAATCCTGTTGTCCGCTTACTGCCGGGGTTTGTGTATTGGCAGGTGGTGCGGCCGGTGGGATCACTACGTTACTTGCTGGTGCTAAAACGATCAAGGCATTTGGTACCGGCTTCGGGCTGGGTGCGACAGTCGGGCTCACCTCAGCCACCCCTGCCGCCGCTGCATGCATTGCCTGTTGTCGCGATGACAATCCAGGGGACACTAATATCGCTGACAATCGTGACCGAAATCCACGCTCCCTTAACTCCAGGGTGGTCATCACTCACCAGCCGCACATGACTGTGAATGTGAATAAGTTGACTTCCGACCTTGGTTTGAGATTCCATCTTAAATATCCTGGCAGTGCACATGCACTTGCCACAAATCAGTTGAGTAGCGATTATTGCGGTGGATACTACGATGGTGGACATGGTGGATGCGACAGCAGTGGACATGGCGGATGCGAAAGCGGTGGCGGTGATGGTGGCTGTGGTGGTGGTGAATAAAACCCGCGAAACTCCCAATCCATAGCGCATAGTGTCTGAGTGAATATAGGGGGCCGCCCAGGTGGGGCCGCCCAGGTGGGGCCGCCCAGGAGGCCTCTTGCGTCTTCCAGACAAAACATGTCCGACCAGCGCCACAAATATAATCATTTATTGACTCATATCACTTTATTGTAATATTTCATTATCTTATAAATGCTTCGCGATAAAATCCCAGCTCAAAATTAATACTTCTGCTTTAGCGTATACGATTCGGCAATAACGTTTGCAGAGGACCCGGACGGCTACAAAATCCAGAAAAGTATTCACAGAACCAATCAACGACATGGATGCCATAATGCCCCGTCTTCGCACCCTTATCTTATTGACTGCATTATCCTCACCTCTGATCACCGGTTGCTCTTCCGGGCAGGCCAATAGCCATGGTGCCAATTACGTCACTAACGCGGCACTGAAGGAGCTTGGCCCTACCGGTAATGCCATTGCCATTGGTATGGATCGGGAAAAGGACGTCATTGCTTTTGAGGCACTGGTTCGCATCTTAATCAAGGAAGCCAGGGTGGCCTGGGGGGATGAGAAAAAGGCCAGCAGTAAGGAGTATGTGAAATACACCAACCACTACCGAACCCGGGTATTTGTTGATTTTGAATCCGGTCAGGTTCATGTGGAAACCCTGGATCGCACGGACTTGAGAAAAGCGATTGCCGCTATTCTGCTGACGCCCTATGCCCCCGATCAGGTGGATCTGTTCAGCGACAGAGATGTGCCGGTTGGTGAACAACCCATGCTCTATGGACAGGTACTGGATCATGATAAGCAGCCCATCCGTTGGCAGTGGCGCGCCTTGAGGTATGCCGATTACCTGATTCAAAACCAGCTGACCACCCGGCGATCCCCAAAGGGACAGATTTACGCCGTGGACTTTCAACTGGTGGAAGACCACTTATCACAACGACAATATCAATACGCCAGCCTGGTTCGCAAATACGCCCGCATTTATGATGTTGAAGAGAGCCTGATTTACGCGGTGATTCGCACGGAAAGCAGCTTTAACCCCTATGCCGTCAGTTCGTCAAATGCCTATGGCCTGATGCAGATCATACCCAAAACGGCGGGTCGGGATGTGTTTGACAGAGTAAAAAAACTGCCCGGCCAGCCCAGCAAAAACTGGCTCTTCCAACCCCATAACAATATTGATACCGGAACAGCGTATCTGTCGCTGCTGGAAAATCATTATCTGAAGCAGATCCGTGACCCACTGTCACGGAAATATACGATCATCTCCGCCTATAATGGCGGTGCTGGTAATGTCTTCGCCACCTTTGATCGCAACAGCCGTGATCGCGCCATACAGAAAATCAATGACCTGAAGCCAAACCAGGTATATTGGGCACTGACTCAGAAACACCCTCGAGGGGAAAGCAGGCGTTACCTGGAAAAAGTCTCTACGGCTCAGAAGGATTTTTATCAGGGAAATATTTGAAACGTAAGCCAGCTATTACATTTATCGGTTGCGTTTTTTTCGATGTCATAATTCTCATGTCGCTTGCTGAATGTCAGCAATAGCTCGTTGACTCTGCCAGAGCTTTTCAGACAATTCAGCAACCGTCTCTTTACGACCAGAGACAACCCAGTCGGCAAATGCATCCGCTACATTGGGATATGGATTAGCCTCTTTACGCCGGGCGGTTTCTATAAATTGCTTCAGATTTTCATAAGTCAGGCAATAGAACACTTCAGCCAGGTGTCGATTTTCAAGTGTATAGGCATTGGATAATTGTTCTATTTGTCCCTTGAGAGGTTTAGTCAGAATGGGCAATCCAATATGCATGCATTCAGCGATAAGCGTAAATCCACAATTACAAATCACCCCTCTGGATGACTGTAGACTTTCTTTAAAACCTTTTACACTCATTTGAAAAAACTCCGCATTACCAACAACCTCCGGTGCCCTGGGACCATAAACTTTAAAACGGTATCCCGAAAACTTATTCAATAAATGAGCAACATTATCCTGATTTTCAAAGGGCAAATAGACAACAAGATGATTTTCATCCAGGCATGGTTGCATTGTCGTGTCGATGATCGGAGGCAAGATAGGCTGGTTGTTAAAATTAACCCAATGAAGCCCGATAGTTTCTGTGGCCGGAGCAAAGAGTTTCACAGCTAACCTTGAAATGGAAAATCTCTGCACCATGGGAACATCGTAGTCAAACGAATACTGATGACCAAAGCCAATGACTTCCTTGTTTCCTAAATACCCAGCCCAGGCCGTGACCGGCTCAAAGTCAGAGATGATAAGGTCATAGTCCTTCACATTTAACTTCCAGACATCACGTATAAATCCGAAGTTGTCATGCATGAAACGTATTAACGTTTGAAAAAAATCCAAACGGCCATTTTCCGATATAAAAGTAAATCCATTGCGGTGCCAATAATCTCCAAATATCTCCATATCATTAAGTTTATTCTTCTGACGACCTGAAACAAGATATTGAACTTTGGCTCCACGATCGGCCAATGATTTTGCAAGAAGACGAGAGCGAGTCAAATGACCATTGCCCGTTCCCTGGATACCGAATAAGATTTTTACCTCTGTCGGTTGTTCTTCACCATCGTATAGATGTCTGATAGCCTCTTCATAATCAGATTCAGGTGAATTGTGCCCGGATAGATAATCGGGGCAACCGGACCGACGTTGTTCAATGGCATCATAGTGTGTTAAAAAGGTTTTAAGTGTGTCATCTGATACAGGAAAAACAAGACGATCGATCGGTAGGTGATCAGCTGTTAAATGTTGGTTAAAGTATTCAACCAAATTGTCCGTGAGAACCGTTTTAATGTGATGATACCTGGGCGAATAAGCCCGACATATCCGACTCCATAGTTTAACAGCATTACTTTGAATTTCGTTATTCTGATAACTGTCAAACTCTGAGCGCAGTGCATTAATAGCTAATGTATTCATGGTAAATTCTCAGTAAATTTTGTGATAATTGGGCTATAAATACATGCGATGCATATTCTGCAATCTTGAAATGATGTAATTATATTGAGGATCAGATATATGACACCTTCAGGAGTTCAATGCTTTTGTAATAACCTTTTCCCATCAAAGGCCGAATTAAAACAGCATATAAAAGAAAAGCATCTACTACCCGCATTTAGCAGTAAATCTGTTTCATTTTTTGAAAAAGACAGAGAAATTCCTGACAGCTCGAACTCTTTGGAATATACCAATACACTTGAAATGGCCAAAATAATGTGTATTGAATTAATGGATTCTGAACCAAAAGATACTGACCTCTCCCTTGACCATATACGACGATACACCCGTTTGATTCAAAGAGAAATCAGCACCATCAAATTAAAAAATAACTGTTCCTCTTATTCAAGTGAAATGAGAGCACCATTACGTAGACAAAATCCTGAAATTTTCAGTTTTTTAGACTTTTATTCGATCAATATACATGATGTTGTAGCAATTGCTTTTAATGGAAGTAGTATGCACTGTACTACAACCCCTTCTTCCGATATTGATTTATATATAATTACAAAAAACACCAGGTCTGGTAAAAGTTTTTGCGACTTTAACTTGGATACAAAAAGATTATCAAAAAAATATCAGCCAGAAATTCGTAGTACGTGTCACAGGTTTGAAAAAAATACAGAAAAAGATATCGATGCCATGATATGCTCTTTGCCTGTATTTATTTGGCAGTGCTTGAATTCCAACCCTGCTGCTCTGGATTTACTGCATATTAGTGACGAGTTGGTTTTATATGAGGGAAGTGACGGCTTTTTTTCAGAATTAAGAGAACATAAAGATACATTTTACACAAATTTTTTACCCTACACTGGATTTGCAAAAGACCGAATAAGAAAACTGAAAGCTGTCAATCCTGAAGAATTGATCCCCGATAAAGATCGACTGGATCGGTTATCTGATCTTATTAAAACACTAAAAATGAACATTGCTGATAGACTTGAAGATATTTTGGAAAACGTCGACGACTTTGATGACTTAATTGCCCGTAACACTGATAAAAGCCTAATCTATTCAATAGCAGGCTTGCAATTTAACGCAGGAATTAAAGTCAAAAGGGTCATCAGACCATTAGAAAATCAGCTGAAAAAGATTAAAGAAGGTGCAACAAATATTAAAAAGTTATCGACAATTATTCGTCTGATAACTCAGATCAAAGAGCTATACACTAATGGTCATTTTGAATACCCACTACCAAACAGTACTCTTATGATGAACTTAAAATCAGAAGCAAGCAGTGATGAAGATACTAAAAAAGTGGATGAGATGATAAACGAATTCTTGGCTCAACATAAAGAATGGTCAAAGAACAGTAGATTTGCAGATAGAGGGGATAAGGATTTCTGGAAAAAATGGCTAAAGGAAAAAAGTATTGATGAAGAAAGATAAGCAATAGCCAACACAACAGTGATAATATTTATACATGAAACATTTGGGGTAATTCGTGAATTTTAGAAAAATACTTGATTAACCCTGATCATATATATAAACATTACCCATATTACTTTCACAATTTAACACCTGACGCCCCCAATGAACATATTGATTCTGAACATTTACAACACTATTCCCCAAATTAGTTCTTCCACATGCATTGACAAGCAAGCTATCGACTTTAACATTTATATCTCCCATATTGGTATGAAGCCTTCCCCCGGATTTAATTCTGTAGCTACGATGGGTAATAACATTTCCCATATTAGTATGTAATTGCATTCCGCCAACAAATGACTCCGGGAGTCTCAACTGAACATTTTCATTACAATTGAGGTTAAGATTATTATTCCTGAGATTTGGTGCTCTGGATGATATAACTGACACCTGATACCGGTTTACAGGGCATTGTCCTTTGATAAGGATATCTCCCTGTCTGGTATGTATATCAATAAAATCAACGTTTGCTTCTCTAAAATCATATTCCCTGACAGGGGCTCTTTGACGGCCCGGAGTTGTAACCGTTACATTGTGACCAGACACAACCTCACCATTATGAATAACAAGATTTGAACCTTGAATCTGTCTTCCATTAAGATTGATACCATCTCCGGCTACTACATGAAGAAGATTACCAGCTGATCGGAAGTTCATACCAATGTCAGGAAAAGAATTCAAAGAGTAAGAGCCTGAAGCTTGAAAGTTGAAGGCTCTATTGCCAAATGAAGAAGAAATATTACCAGGTTCTGAAGATGACAAAGAATTTACATTATCATAGCCTCCAGCATTCTCCACCATTTCGTTTTGCCTGGCTGGCTGACGGGTTATACCCGTACTTGGCGTGCTACTGGAGTTAATCAGTTGTATCGCATCATTCTGCACCTTACCTTTATGCTTATCGATACTTGTTTCGGTCGATGGGACATCCTTAAAAAGGCCTACACTTTCTTCTATTTGATTGTTAATTAAACGATCTTGACATTTTAAGTCATCTTGAATTGAACCTGAAAACTCTAACCTGTGGATTGGACATTTTTTTGGATCAGGAAATGACAGGTAACAATCTGCGCATAAAATTTTGTCACAGCATCGAGTAGACAGCGGTTTTTCAAATACATCTTTACATGACAGGCATTCAAGCTTTGAAAGAAACTTTACAGCAGCAGCTTTTTCTGATCCATCATCTTCAGACTCTATTATTTGTCGTCTACCCTTTAAAGATAAATAGTCAATCAATGTCGTTTGACTTGCACCTGCAATATTCATAAAGTCTCCACATGTTATCTGTATACAAAA
This sequence comes from Salinisphaera sp. G21_0, assembly GCF_017744115.1. GTDB lineage: Bacteria > Pseudomonadota > Gammaproteobacteria > Pseudomonadales > Endozoicomonadaceae > Endozoicomonas. The sequence continues at coordinate 73,316 of NZ_JAGHQW010000028.1, forward strand.
TAAACATAGAAAATAACAATAAAAATGGAAAATAAAAAAGACAGGGAATCAATATATTTATTGACTATTTTGCCAAGAGGAGGATAGCAATTCAGCATTATTAATGGATGGTTGCTCGAATACGCTACTTTGTATTCTCACTTAATATTTACTTGATTTTCTTTTTTTACCTGGCTTGGGGCCAAGTGGGTCAGGCATAAGATCAAACTGTCCTCGCAGGTAATCTTCCAGCTTATAGTGGTGGAAAAACCTCGCATCATTCATCAGAGGAATGTAGTCATCACGAGTACTGATATACCCCCCCTCCTGTAGCAGTTCCTGAACCAGTGTCATAAGCCCACCTCTGGCGGCTGCCGCGATCAGGGTTTCACACTTTGTGCTGTTTTTTTCAAAGGTTGCGCCTGCACTGCGCAAGTACTGCACCATATCATAGTGGCCAGCATTGGCAGCCCCCCAGACCGGGGTCTCGCTGCCGGTACTGTTGGCATTCACATCCACACCCTGTTCAAGGAAGTATTTGACCAGCTCCCGGTCACCGGTCATGGCCGCAGCATAGATGGGCGTTTTGCTGCCTGAGCGGAACGCATTAACGTTGGCACCCTGCGCAACCAGAAACTTCACGATATCACGGTGGCCATTGCGGGCTGCTATGTAGATCGGAGTGTGAGCACCTTTTCTGCAACCGTCAATGTCAGCCCCCTTGTCAACCAGTAATGACACTATATCAAAGCGCCCCCATTCGGCCGCCTCGCACATAGGGGTATCTGTGTATTGGTCAGAGCCATTGACGTCTACACCATGTTCAATCAAATACTTTACTACATCAATGTGCCCCCCAATGATGGCATGACCGATCAGGGATGTGCCGTTTTGGGACGAATCTGCACTGACTCCGGCTCGATGCAGGTACCTTACAACATCAACATGGCCATTTTGGGCTGCGTCTATGATCGGGGAAGGGAAACATTGGTCAGTAATTGCGCCTTTCTTATGCAGGTAGCGCACTATGTCAAGGTGACCCTCCCGGGCTGCGGTGGCGATGGGGTGGTCATACCCACAACGCAGATTGATATCTGCGCCCTGTTCAAGCAATGCTTTAATGGCATCAATGTTGCCAGCCCGGGCCGTTTCAATCAGTTGCTCATTCCGCTTTATCTGCTGCTCGCTCAGCAGCTCGGAGGTGTTTACAATGGTCGACTGTGTAGCCACTGGCCCGGTGCTTTTTTCAAGTACTGTGATCTTTCTTGTTTTTTTACCCTTTGTGGTCTGGCCGGAAGGCTCGGGTGGGAGTGGTGTTTCGCGTTTTGCTTCGGGTTTCTGGCGTTTTCTTTTTTTGTTACCGGTTTGATCAGCCGATGAAAAACCGGCCGTAGCATGGCAGCCACCCTTAATATTCATAGTCCTGAAACCTCTGATACTATTTGCTTGCTCAGACAATCAAAATTTGCTTTTGTTTCCGGTCACGTGAGTAAAAGACCCGGATTCAGTGGATGTGTATGCATAAGAAAACTGATAAAACCAGGCTCCACGAAATGCGATGCCAAATAAAGAGGCATGATCATTGACAAGATAACCAATACTTGCGTAACACCAGGGCTTTAATACTCTGTTCACGAAAGATGGCCTTTAAATACCTTCAGCATTTCCGGATCAGTAATAGGAAACGACACTGAGACAAACCGCTCTTTAAAGTCATCCTCAGCCAAAAGAGACGCAAACAACCGCGCAATATCAGCTGCATCATGGCCAAAGATCCCACAGCCCCAGGCTCCAAGAATCAAATGTTTCACACCATTATTGGCAGCGACGGCCAGGATCTTTCTTGCACGGGTATACATTGTCTGCTGGAGAGTCTTTTGCTGGATACCTCTGCAATAAGGCAGGTCCACTGCCGCAGCAGTGATAAACGAGATCAGGTAAGGTTCTTCGGGATTGCCGTTATCATCTTTAAAGACTGGAACATCCGGTGAATACAGGATCGTATCAGAATAAAGCCCCCGATGGGTGTACTGATATTGGTTGTTATAAACGTACATCTGCCTTCCTGTGTCACTGTCCAGAGAAGCAAACAGTGCAGAGGCTCTTGCCAGGCTATCTTCCTGGGTGTTGGTCCCTTCCCGGAACATACCCCCGGGTTGAACAGCAGAGGCAAAATTCAGGCAAGCCATGCGGTCTTTGCCTCTCTCCCTGGCAAGCCGGTGACACGCTGCCAGAGAGGTTTCCTGCATAACCTGGATATCAGTACGGGGATTGAAGTAATCTGCTGGGGGCTGAAGGGGAATGGCGTCGCTGGCAGCATAGAACCTGGTATTGGCAATACACCGATCAATGGTTGCTTCAAGATCTATTGTTTTGCCATGTAACTTGAACGCTTTATTGTTCAATATATCTACTGTATGCACTGCTATTTTTCTGAACTTTGCCTGCTCTGGATTCATTGCGTCTCGTTTAGCCGATGATGCCACTGTTCTGGTGCTAATAGGTTTTCCTGAACGACCTGAAAGCCCATGGGCTGAGGAGGCTAACGCTCCGGCAGCCCGGACTTTCTGCTTTTTACTCCTGCAAGATTGAGGCACTTTTGCAGCAGGCTGACTGGTCACCGGTGGCATTTTATATGACCTCATTGTATAACCGAGTAATCAGTATGACCTGCTTTTTCGATTTCGCAGATTTAATTATTAAAAATGAGGTATCAATGAAGCAGGGGAAATATTTTCTGCTGATCTGGCATTCAGGAACAGGCTCATCAAATCCAGGAATACCTGTTTTTCACCCTTGAATGTTATCAGCTCATATTTCAGAAAATTATCCAAGTTTATCATTGGATCAACACAGAATTCAACGCCCTTACCAAGACAATAGCTTAAAGCAATGAAGACTCTCTGATCCTCAATATTTACCTGAACGTTAGTATTAAAATTACTATTGGCTGGCAAGTCCAATCTGTTTTCTCCAGGTTGCAGAATTTCCATCTTAACTCCTTTACCTTCGGGTAAAAGATACAGGGAAAATAGATATTCACTCCCCAGGGAAATACTAATTCTGGTTGTAGAATAATCCGCTAACCTGGCACACTCAGCATTTGAAAGTTCTTTGCTGCGAAGTGAACTGATAAGTAAGCCAACCTCCTTTTGTATGGTAGTGCCATGCATAACGCCTGCTTTGAATGTCACAGGTTTAGTAGTACGGGTAAGCCCGGGTATTGCCCCCTCTGGAATATGCACACATAAATCTGTTGTCTTTTCCTTGCCTCCGTAACCTATAGAAACAGTGTACGCCCCCTTATCCATATTAACAACGGTTCTATCCTCAAACCATTCAGGCTCTAATTCACTGACATATTTTTCTAATTCACCCAAAAATTCACATCTTTCTTTTGTCCACTGTCGCGCCAATAGCTCTTGTTGCTGTTGTGATGCCTTAATTTCATTAGGCACTTCAAAATCAACATGAGACTCGAAGAGAGGTCTTATCTGCGCCTTAATATCTTCAGCCTCTTTTTGACCAAACACTCTATTCGCTTTAAAAATGCTGGTTAATGTATTCAATGCCACCTCTCTCTTCTCATTAGGTACAGATTCAATCACATAAACAATTCGATCAAAATTTGTTTTTGGTGGTTTTCCATCACTGGCAATACTGGCAAGAATTTCCAGCATGTTAATTTTTTTAGGATTCACTCGATTAATAACGTCTTTGACTGGTTCAAGGACATTTTTGACGAGCCTGCCAAAAGCTGATACGCCCTCTTGAATACCTGCCACGCCCGGACTTTCTGCAACAGAATCACCCTGAGAGCCAACACATTTTTTTGCACCTTCAGCAAATCCCTGACTTGAAAACTGAGATGTAGAAGCACCATACATAATATAAATACCTAAATTAGTTAGAAAGCGTTAGAGACAATCTCTTCAAACAAAAGTTCAAGATTAAGGTAAAAGGCGTTGCAATCTCACAGTTAGGGAGGAAACAGAAAACACGCAGAGCAACGGAGACATTGTTCAGTAGCTGGTTCTGAAGTTGAAATGGCAGAAGATCAAAATTAATTGAAATACTTAAAGGATTTTCTGATTCTCAGCACCACGTTATTCAATCCCCTCAGTATGGTGGTGGTGGCAGTTCTCTGGAAGTATATGCTGGCAGTTCTCCGAGGGGATATGCTGGCAGTTCTCCGGGAGTATATGCTGGCGGCGGTTCTGGAGGGTGCCGAAACGTTGCCGGGAAATCAATTGGTCCTTCTTCACAGAATGTTTCGGTGAGTTTACCAGTCGCTTCAGGGGTATGACTGGTAACCATGGATAAATGTAATGATGGGGCAGTGGCGGTTACATTCCGGCACAGACAAGGATATACCGACTCGGCGACACTACCAGCCCAGGTACCCATAAAAGTGCCTACGGCAAGACTGCCCAAACCGCACAAAATACTTGGGTCAATACAATAAAACGACAGGGCCGTAGACAGGCAAACTGGCAGGCAAGAAGCATGACTTAGAGCTTGTTTTTTTGACATTGAAACCGTTCGCCCCAAATACTGAACCTGACAAAATACCGGTTCTGGATTATCCATTTGCTCATTGGCTTCCATAAGCTGAGGTTCAAGCGTTACAATCGTTGTATTTATTGGTCTCGCTGGTTGCATGAAATTCACCTGATAAGTTTTTCTCCTTTGCCTTTAGAGACTCTTAATATCGAAAAAAGTTCATCATTCTCAGATTTCACAACCCACAGAATCATTGATGTAATAACAGTGCAGCGGTAAATTGATGAAAGACCAATTATTAATGTCCATCAGTGTAAGTAGTTAACCAAATGAAATCATATTTGCTGCCACCGTAGTAGAGCAGTCTATTCTCGGTCAGCCTCCTACTGCTGCCAAGCGCTAATACCCATACAACATTACACCTGCAATGGTCGACCTTTATAAGTCCACTTAAAAGGCTTGGCCATTTTCTCATTAAAGAAGTCCACAAACTGGTAGAGACGGGCCTTCAGCTCTTCGGTCGATGTAAAACTGTTTCGTTTCAGAAAGCGCCTATCCAGAATCGAAAACCATATCTCTATCTGGTTCTTTTGTTGTCCCCAGAAGGCTTTTCCCTTCCGATCCTGCCAATATGATTTTGGCTCTGAGCACTATGGATTGAGAGCTTTTCCGTTGGCGAATAATGAGCTCCAGAGCGTTACGTTGTTGTTCTGATAAAATAATCTGCTGGGTATGCTTTGATGGCATCCTTGCTACTACTGTTCAAAAAAAGGATGCGAATCAAAGCATATTTTTGTGTGTACTGGTATTAGCGCTTTCCTGCACTAGATGGCCTATATGCGGACAACCCTACCATTTCTCTGATCAAAGAGTACGGCTGGCACTTTATCATCGTGGCCAAGGATGGTAACCATGAGTCGCTTATTGAGGCTATGAATGCCCTTTAAGACGAAGGCCTGGTTCATCATCACAAAGTCATTGATGAGAAAAATAACACGACTCATAAATTCCGCTACGCCAATAACGTTCCCCTCAATCTTCTTTCTCACGTTAATAATAGCTGGAACAGTTTATTTAAAACCATTGCCCATGGTGCTAAAGCACAGAAGATAGCTTTTGACACATCATGATTTGGCAAGATAGCCAGAATTTTCAGGGTAGTGATAGTGATTTTTCTTAGCAGTGAAAGCTGCTGGCTCTCTTATGTTTTCAGAAATTATGAATACGTCAGTTTTCAGGCTGTGGCAGTTGACGTGTATTCATCTGGAGTAGCTGCTGCAGTGCGCTATCCAGTAACAAATCCCACAGCCAGGCTGCCTGACAAAACAGGTCAGACTTCTCTGATACCGGTTGCCTGGAACTTTACCGGGCGGACAAGGTCGTACTCTATTGTTGTCATCCCCAAACGATTCTCCAATTGGAAACAGGGAGGACCTCCAAACAAACCATGCAGTCACCCTCCTCCTCAGCAACCGCAGATACTGTATCCCGGTTAACATCCACTGAAGCTGGAAAAGACGAGCCGTCAACCAGCCGCAAACGCAAAAGAAAGCGGAGCATGGCAGGTCGCCGGATTGAACAGACAACAACGGGCACTGGAGCGTTTCCACCGCATCAACAGCAACCTGAATCCGGGACCATTACCCCCATAAAGCTCAGGCGTGTTACTGGCAATAACTCGTGTATTGAGCGCTCTTCTTCGACTTCGGTTCAGGGTAATCCGGAGCCAATGGAGACTGAGTCTGCTGACGCAGCTTCCACGCTTCCGGGGGAGGACATATCAATAAATCTACCAACAGACAGCGACAACAGGCTGTTAACTGGCAATGAGCATACCTCAGAGATGGTGCAGGATATGCCAATACCAATGGAGGAGGTACCGCTCACTACAGAAATTAACAGTGAAACATCAAGATCAGAATTTTCTGTAAGCCAGCAAAATGAACTACGAATACATTTAAATAATCAAGAAATACAAGCAGTACTAAAGAATGCCGGGATACTGCTGAAAACCCTCAATGACAGGAAAATCCAACTAGCGC
>NZ_JAGHQW010000290.1 GCF_017744115.1 Salinisphaera sp. G21_0
TGACATTGACATTTGGGAATCGGATTCTGATTTATTGTCGCCGGATTTTGATTTATTTGCGACCGGGTCAGAACGGGTCAACAACCACCATGACTGGCTTGAAGAGTTCCTGCAAGGATAAACCAGTGTCACAGCAATTCCCGACGAATCCTGAAGCACTACAGCCACATGAGATGCAGAATAGGTAAAAAAATCATGCCCGCACAATTCTTCGACTGAAATTGTATGTTACTCAATCGTTGTCATCGGGTCAGTCATGGGTACGGCTATGCAGAAAAATGTCAGGCAATTCAGTGCTTCTTACTTGATAAAAACAGTGTCAGAATGTTTTGACAGCATCCAAGATCTTTATCTGCTTCCTATTGATGGTACTGGCCTCTTTTATTCGGGATGAAACAGAGCGGGTTAATGTTCTGTATTACATTGAAATCGACAAAAAAGGGAACCAGCATGTCTGGTGCTGGGTAACCGATCTTGAATTAACCGATGATACCGTTGAATCCATGATGCGAGGAGGACGTTGTAGAT
>NZ_JAGHQW010000291.1 GCF_017744115.1 Salinisphaera sp. G21_0
CCATTACACATGGAGGAAATATTGGTGACCAGTGCCCGGTCGAGCGGTTTGCCCTTAACGACCTCGTCTTTGCCCTCCTGCCAGCCCTCTTTCAAGCAGGGCAGGGTCAGGAAGGCCTTCACGTCCTTATCTTTCGGTAAGCCTTTGCCATGACACATGGAGGAAATATTGGTAACCAGTGCCCGGTCGAGTGGTTTGCCCTTAACGTCCTCGTCTTTGCCCTCCTGCCAGCCCGCTTTCAAGCAGGGCAGGGTCAGGAAGGCCTTCACGTCCTTATCTTGCGGTAAGCCTTTGCGATGACACATGGAGGAGATATTGGTGACCAGTGCCCGGTCGAGCGGTTTGCCCTTAACGTCCTCGTCTTTGCCCTCCTGCCAGCCCTCTTTCAAGCAGGGCAGGGTCAGGAAGGCCTTCACGTTCTGATCTTTCGGTAAGCCTTTGCCATGACACATGGAGGAAATATTGGTGACCAGTGCCCGGTCGAGCGGTTTGCCCTTAACGTCCTCGTCTTTGCCCTCCTGCCAGCCC
>NZ_JAGHQW010000292.1 GCF_017744115.1 Salinisphaera sp. G21_0
GGGCACTGGTCACCAATATTTCCTCCATGTGTTCCTCTAAAGGCTTACCGAAAGATAAGGACGTGAAGGCCTTCCTGACCCTGCCCTGCTTGAAAGAGGGCTGGCAGGAGGGCAAAGACGAGGACGTCAAGGGCAAACCGCTCGACCGGGCACGGGTCACCAATATTTCCCCCATGTGTCATGGCAAAGGCTTACCGGAAAAGACGAAAGTGCAAGCCTTTATTCAATGGCTACCCTCGGATGAAAAGAAGAGTCTTCTGAAACTGTCTTGCCGCATATTTGCAGGCTTTGGAGTACCCTCAGGAGAAAAACTGACTGATAATGAAAACAAACTCCGCCAATGTCTTAAACAGCAAGGTTGTTCTACGGACATTGGAGGCGACAGCAGTGATGAAGACGATGAACTTTTAGAATCAAGTCAAATGAAAGCACTGGCTCTGTACTTCTCTTCTGCGTCCGCAAAATGGAACATGACAATTGCCGAATTCCAACAATATCTTAATGCCCACAAAAGTCCACGAAATG
>NZ_JAGHQW010000293.1 GCF_017744115.1 Salinisphaera sp. G21_0
GATGGACTTTCCAGACGAGAAAACAGTTCATCTATGTACTTTTCAAGGGCGTTTTTATTATCGTCACCAAAGTACAGATAAGACCTGGCACAGAACACCATGACTCCCCAGAGAGAGATCGATATATTTTGCTGAGAGAGCTGAGGGTTTTCACTGAGTCGGCAGGCAAAAAAATCGAACGTAGATTTAATCAGTTTCAGCTCAATGGCCTCACCAAGTTTGGCCACGGCCCACAACAGGTTGGTGATCTGCTGAGGAATAAAGTGGTCTTTCTCTTCTTTTGATTCGGCTTTGGTTTTCAAATGGGACAACAGCACGACCACAGTCTCTTTGAGCTTTGCCATCTTCTCCAGTTCCAGCCCGTTGTCCATCAGTTTCGCCACGGCCCACAGCAGATTGGCGACTTCCTGTGGCTTAAAGTGGTCTTTCTCTTCTGTTGATTCGGCTTTGGTTTTCACATGGGGCAACAGCGCGACCATGGCCTCTTTGAGCTTCGGTGTCGTCTCCAGTGCCAGCCCGTTGT
>NZ_JAGHQW010000294.1 GCF_017744115.1 Salinisphaera sp. G21_0
CTTTTGGGTTTGAAGCGATAAAACCACTCTTCAAGGTAACCCCGGTAGCCACAATCAGCCCAGACTTTCCGGATGTTTTTAAAGTATTTCTTAAGGTGAGCCAGTATGAACTGTCCTGCAAAACTATCACTCAATGCGGCTGCGTGCACCCATACCACCAGAATCAGGCCAAGAGTATCAACAGCTATGTGACGTTTTCTGCCTTTTATTTTCTTTCCGCCATCATAGCCTCGATCCCCCCTTTTACCGAGGTTTTAACGGATTGGGAGTCAATGCTTGCGGCTGTTGGTTGTGGCTCTTTGCCCGCCTGAATTCGCACCTGGTCACGAAGTGCATCATGTACCTTCTTCCATGTGCCATCATTTTTCCAAATTCGGAAGTAGGTGTAGACAGTACTCCATGGTGGAAAGTCAGAAGGCAGCATTCGCCACTGACAGCCTGTTTTAGTGAGATAGAATATGGCATTCAATATCAGACGATAACTCCAGTCACGTGGTCGACCATTTTTTGGAGTATCATA
>NZ_JAGHQW010000295.1 GCF_017744115.1 Salinisphaera sp. G21_0
AAGCACCTTCAATAGCAGCAAGGTTGCCACTGCAAGAGGCTGCCAAAGAGGAGCCGGTATTTGCAGACAGGTCACCTGCTACCTGTACCAGCCTTTTGGTTCGACGTTTATCACCCAAGTCAGCGCATTCGAAAGTCTGTTCAGCCCATTGTTGAGGGGGGGAATCATGATCTTGGTTTACCTCAAAAAAGGATAAACCAAGATTAGGATTTGTGACTAAGAGATAGGATGTTATGAGGGAGCTGATTCTTGAAATTGGCAAATCCTCCGAGGGTGCTGCTGGCAGGAATATGAGTCTGCTGTCGGGTTATGTCAGTAACCTGAAAGACAGCTGGCAGCAGTTTCAGAATGAAGTGGCCAAGAGCGGTGTTCTGGATTATGCCAGAGAGTCCCTGGCAGGCATCGCTGCCGAAATTGAGCGGATGAACCAGAATGGCCAGCTGTCTGAATTGGCGAAAAGGATCAGCGATGCCTTTATTGCCATGGGTGACGCTTTTAAGCATGCCTTCTCTGGAGTTA
>NZ_JAGHQW010000296.1 GCF_017744115.1 Salinisphaera sp. G21_0
TTCAGGTTTAGCCTGGTAGTCAAGACAGGCATCCATGAATTGCTGCATTTTCTGTGGCCTGAGTACCCGGTGCAGTCGGTACCACTGTGAGATTGCAGGCACAGTTCTGAATAGCTCGTCCATTCTGGACGCATATTTTGCGCGGTTATTTTCGGACTGTCGCCAGAGAATCTCCAGCATCATACGTTTGGATAGCGTGAATTCCCATCGCAGGCCAAGCTGTTGGCGCAGTGGCTGTAACGCATTCCATTGCGCCGGGGTTGGGGCTGGCTTCAGGTTTCTGCACAGTTCAAGGTATTCCTTCCTCTCAGGTTCAAGGAGCTGCGTTAGTGCAAATTTTGTTAAAGCCCGTGGTGCAGGAATGGATAATGCCTTAGTGAGTACTTCATGGCAGCGTGGATCTTCACGATGTTTTTCAATCCAGAACCGGATACCCGTTCCTCCATGGATAGCCAATATCGGCAGCAATGATTTCAGCGCAGCACGAACAGCCACTCTGTCATTTCGTGGACTTTTG
>NZ_JAGHQW010000297.1 GCF_017744115.1 Salinisphaera sp. G21_0
CACTGGTGTTCGGGTTGTGTCGCCAGACGCATTGCCCGGTAGCTATGTTCGGACGGGATAACCGCTGAAAGCATCTAAGCGGGAAGCCCCCTTCAAGATGAGACTTCCCTTGCCCCCTGAGGGCACTAAAGAGCCGTTAAAGACTATGACGTTGATAGGTTGGGTGTGTAAGTGCTGTGAGGCATTGAGCTAACCAATACTAATGACTCGTGCGGCTTGACCATATAACGCCAAAGCGATTTGAAAGACAGTGGGCAGTCGGCAGTAACCAGTCGGCAGTCAATCGCCATACGCAGTAGAGTGTTTAGCAAGAACAGCTTAATTAACAACGGATTCCAGAGTGAGCAGAAATCAACTGGCGACTGCCAACTGCCCACTCAAACAAGTTAAGCCTGGCGACCATAGAAGGTTAGAACCACCTGATCCCATCCCGAACTCAGCAGTGAAATGACCGATCGCCGATGGTAGTGTGGGGTCTCCCCATGTGAGAGTAGGTCATCGCCAGGCACCCAACAG
>NZ_JAGHQW010000298.1 GCF_017744115.1 Salinisphaera sp. G21_0
CGGCCCCCCCCGTGCTCAGGGACAGCTGCCTACTGCTCCCCGGGATCATTATCAACCGTTGTCGTTCAGGCCGATGAACAAGAGACCGCTGCCTGCTCTCCCAATCAATTACCAACCGTTAAAACTCAGACAAGGGAAAACGGCAACAGGGTACACCACCCCCCTGGTGGGTAATGAAAAAGAACCCGCCCCCCCTGATATCCCTGTGTACCTAGAACTGATAGGGGATGAATCCATCAATAACCAGGGTGAACCGGTGGCGGACGGGCAGGCCGGTATAGCAACAGGCAGCAACTCTATGGCGAACACTGGAAACCCCATCCGACCAGACAGCCCTGTGTACCATGTACTGACCGAGTATAGGACTGACTCTGACGATAACCGTGGTAAACCGGTGGCAAACACTGGAAACCCCATCCGACCAGGCAGCCCTGTGTACCATGTACTGACCGAACATGGGACTGACTCTGACGATAACCGTGGTGAACCGGTGGCAAACACTGGAAACCCCATCCG
>NZ_JAGHQW010000299.1 GCF_017744115.1 Salinisphaera sp. G21_0
GACGTGAATACTGGCTGGTGCGAGATTGAGTTTACTGACGGAACTGATCCGATTTACGTGATCCCGCAAAGTGTCCGTTACAACTGCGTGGTGGAAACCAGCCTGCCGCTCGATGCTGAACTGATCGGCCTTGACCCGGTGCGTCTACCTCCCGATGGCAAAGTGCCTATCTATCGAGCTGGGGACATTGTGGTTATCAGTCATACGGCAACCACCGATGCAGGTACACCAATCGCAGGACAGGTGATTAACCTGGTACGTGACCATCAGGCAGAAATAGTAGTGGAAGATAGCAGCGGGGCTTTGCTGGCCAGCGATCAATATACCGTCGATAGAGAGGCAGGCACCGTTACCTTTGCTGATCCGTTGAGCCTGGTTGATCTTGGCAGTAACCCACTGGCTGCACCCTTCACCATTAAGGATCGGGTCGAGCACATGAGCGTTTTAAGCGATGTTCAGATTAATGGCGATCTGTCCATTATCTCCCCGGTGCCTTGGGATTTACCCGCCTCCG
>NZ_JAGHQW010000029.1 GCF_017744115.1 Salinisphaera sp. G21_0
ATCTGAGTTTCAACTGATTCTGAATAATTATTCATAACCACTCGCACAGAAAAGAGCCGTAAGGTAGATATTTATGGCTCTTTACTATAGGCGAAATGTAGGAATTATTTCGGGACAATTACTTACTGATGAAAGTCAGCATAAATTCAGTGGCAATCAGGACATTTATATTAAAGCCTGTTACTGATATGCCGCTTTTTTATACAAAGAAAAATAAGAATATTGTTCTTATTTATTGGATTCTGGAGCCAAAGAGAAATGACTCGAAAAATTGAAGGTGGAATGAAGCCTAACTTGCAGCCTCATCCACCAAAAGATCCTAAGCCAAGGAAAGATTACTTTGCTGGGCAATCTGTGGCTAAGGTGGCAGGGCAATCTTACGTTAGCCCAAAAAAAGGTGAGACGCTAACAGGGAAAGCCCCAACACCTCTTGTGCAACGAAACGCGCTCTCCTTTGAGATTGATAACCTGCAACCAGCAGCACCGATTACTTTTAAAGGTGCCACCATCGATCCAGAGTACAACTATCCGATCGTACCCCAAAAAGATTTGTATAAGAGCAAGACGTTAGGCACGGGAGGATTTGGTGTTGTGAATCTTATGGTTCACAGGCATACCAATCAGAACCTTGCCCTTAAAATAGTGGCTGATGATGATGAGCGCAGACTAGAATGTGCACAATTGATAAAAATTCAGCGTGCAGTCGCAAGAACAGGCGGGAACTCAGAGAATATTGCCAACATCATTTCCCTGAGTCGAGGAAGATCAGATAAAAAATACGCCCTTTTAGAGTACGGAGGTATGGATTTAAGAAAGTCGTTAAAAGAGGATGGTTGTTTCAAAGGTGTAGAGCTAAAAGAGGCTTTTTTTCAGGCGGTCAATGGGGTCAGTACGCTATTCCAGGCCGGTTATCAGCATCATGACATAAAGCCTGAAAATATTTTGATTAATGATAAAGGCAAGGTAAAAATCTGTGATTTCGGGTTTGCAGAAGAACTTGGCGGAAGTATTCAGATCCTTAGTGGAACCCCCTTTTATAAGCCACCGGAAAAAATGTATAGACTGGATGATCATAATAATGACAGGGCGGACTCCTGGTCCTTGGGCTGTACGTTCGCGGAAATGCGTCTGGGTTACCCGGTAATGCCAGTAGGTGATGAAATACCCTTTAATGAGGCTATGGAAGCAATAAAAACATTGAGAACAGAGGCATACGAGGAGCTCTTGGAAAAGGAAGGACAGGAAGCTGCTGAGTTATTCATGTCATTAACGGAACCGGACCCTGCGGACCGGTTATCCCCCACTGAAGCACTGTCTCACCCTTACTTTGCCACCTTGCGTTGATAGCTCATGGTGCTTTGTTGACATTTTTTTTAAGAATCCCTTATTAATGAAGCAGAGCCATTGCCTGGTCAGTATTTTTAGGGCCAAGAGAATGAATGGTTATGCATAATCCAGCTCTCATTCTGTATATTTTTCAGTACGCTCATGGTCCAGGCATCCGGGTCAAACACGCCGCAATGAATGCGGCGTGTGTATCGGGTTTTAGCCGGTGTTGCGATTAAGCCAGGTCAAAGCGATCAGCATTCATCACTTTGGTCCAGGCGGCGACAAAGTCACGAACGAATTTTTCCTGATTATCGTCCTGGGCGTACACTTCTGCGTAAGCTCGCAGAATTGAGTTGGAACCAAATACCAGGTCAACACGGGTAGCGGTCCACTTCACGGTATCGGTCTTGCGGTCCCGGATCTCATAGAGACCATCAGCGGCCGGTTTCCATGTGTAGTTCATGTCCACCAGGTTAACGAAGAAGTCTGTGGTTAACTGACCTTCGCGATCGGTGAAGACCCCGTGTTTGCTGCCACCATGGTTAGTACCCAGAACCCGCATACCGCCGATCAGTACTGTCATTTCGTGGGCGGTGAGTCCCATTAATTGAGCCCGGTCCAGCAGCATCTCTTCCGCTGCCACGGCGTAATCCCTCTTCAGCCAGTTGCGGAAGCCATCGTGCAGAGGCTCAAGCACTTCGAAGGACTTAACATCCGTCTGCTCCAGCGTCGCATCACCACGGCCAGCAGCGAAAGGCACCTTAACGTCAAAACCCGCTGCCTTGATAGAGGCTTCCAGACCGACATTACCGGCCAGAACAATCACGTCTGCCAGGCTGGCACCGGCTTCTGTTGCAATCGGTTCCAGTACCGAGAGCACTTTTTCCAGACGCTTGGGCTCGTTGCCTTCCCAGTCCTTCTGGAAATCGAAACGGATACGGGCACCGTTGGCACCGCCGCGCTTATCGGAGCCACGGAAAGTCCGGGCACTGTCCCAGGCCGTAGTGATCATCTCACTGTTGCTCAGGCCGCTGGCGGCAATTCTGGCCTTGAGCGCAGCCACATCGTAATCGGTCTTGCCTGCAGGTACCGGGTCTTGCCAGATCAGCGCTTCCTGTGGTGCATCCGGACCGATGTAGCGGGTTTGTGGTCCCATATCCCGGTGGGTCAGCTTGAACCAGGCGCGGGCAAACACTTCGGAGAAGTAGGCGTGGTCATCACGGAAGCGTTCGGAAATCTTGCGATATTCCGGGTCTACCTTCAGCGCCATATCCGCATCGGTCATAATGGGGTTATAGCGGATGGATGGGTCTTCCACATCCACAGGCTTGTCTTCTTCGGCAATGTTAATGGGCTCATATTGCCAGGCACCGGCCGGACTCTTCTTCAGTTCCCAGTCGTATTTGAACAGCAGGTGGAAATAGCCGTTATCCCACTGGGTTGGGTTGGTGGTCCAGGCACCTTCAATACCGGAAGTCACAGTATTGCGGCCAATGCCCCGGCTGGTTTTGTTGAGCCAGCCAAGACCCTGGTCTTCCAGTTCAGCACCTTCCGGAGCCTCACCCAGCAGTTCAGCCTTACCGTTACCGTGACACTTACCTACGGTATGGCCACCGGCGGCAAGGGCTACGGTTTCCTCAGCGTTCATCGCCATACGCCAAAAGGTGACGCGCATGTCGTGGGCGGTTTTCAGTGGATCAGGATTGCCATCCACACCTTCCGGGTTGACGTAAATCAGACCCATCATCACCGCTGCCAATGGGTTTTCCAGGTCACGCATCCCGGAGTAGCGTCCACCTTCTTCGGTGCTTGGCTTCAGCCACTCTTTTTCAGAGCCCCAGTAAGTATCTTTTTCAGGGTGCCAGATATCTTCCCGGCCGAATGCGAAGCCAAAGGTTTTCAGCCCCATGGATTCATAAGCGACAGTACCTGCATAAGCCAGCAGGTCAGCCCAGCTCAGCTTGTTACCGTACTTTTTCTTGATCGGCCATAACAGGCGACGGGCTTTGTCCAGGTTGGCGTTGTCGGGCCAGGAATTCAATGGGGCAAAGCGCAGGTTACCGGTACCGCCACCGCCACGGCCATCGGCAATACGGTAAGTACCGGCCGCATGCCAAGACATGCGTACCATCAGGCCGCCGTAGTGTCCCCAGTCGGCAGGCCACCACTCCTGGGAGTTGGTCATCAGATCTTTAAGGTCTTGCTTCAGGCCGGCAAAATCGAGCGTTTTCACCGCTTCCCGATAGTTAAACTCTGGTGCCATCGGGTCGGTTTTTTGGTCATGCTGATGCAGAATGTCGAGGTTCAGAGTTTTTGGCCACCAGTCAACATTCGACTTGCCGCTCTCGGTCACCGCGCCGTGCATAACGGGACATTTTCCAGAGTGGGGATGATTCATTGCTCAGTTCTTCTTGTGGGTTACGTTGGCAGCATTATCAGTTTTCCGACGGGGTGCTGGTTTGACTTGGGTCAATGTTTTTTCTTCTATATCAGTATATTACGAATTTTATTTGATTGTCTATGGGATGTTTTCGCGTTTTTTTAGGTAGGTGTACTGATTGTTGATTGCTGGCAGTTAACTGCCTGGGGTTTCTGCTTCAGAAAAGGAAAGTGAGCATGGTTAGACCAATAGATGTTCAATCCAGTGAGACTTCAACCTTGTCGGTGATGATGAAAGCCGTATCTTCAAGGTAGTAAGCGGCCTCATTAATAAATACCGGATAGCCTGGTTCCCCGGAGTGTCGGATATCATCACCCTGAAATGTCATAAAAATGGGGTGACCGGTTTTCAGCAGACGATAGTCCCGATCCTGAAGGTCTTTGTGAACCATTGCGGTCAGATTCCCTTGTTCATTTCTGGGGTAGGGTACTTTTTCCCTGAACCTGAATACCGTTACTGCATCAGGAAGCTTGGGTTCCTGGCGAGTTTTGCACAGAGTCAGGAACTTAACGACCAGATCCACCACTTTCTCAGTGGTTTCAAAGAGGTCATGACGAAGCACGGCATTGGCTAAGGGACCAACCTCAATCACAATACCAAAACGTGAAATGCTGTTTAAAGACTGGTGCTGACCATGGTCAACATCGCTGAGCAGGATCCGGGCTTCGGGAATATTTTTCTGAACATAAGCCGCAGTGTGAAGGTTTAGTGGCTCACTATTTCTGACGATCAGGGTAATGCCCATATTGGCGGTGGTACTGTGGAGATCAACCAGGAAGTGCTGGTCTATGTCATTCTGAGCAAAGTGTCTGGCGATTTCTCTTGCCCGCTGACACTCATGGGCGTCTTGAGTACCGGTGAGAACCCGGGGAGAAAATGATCGGTTCAAATCCTGATCAATAAACCGCCTTGCCCGGGCAAAGGCTTCCGGATTGGCAAGGAGCGTTGCCACTTCCAGGGCATTATCCTGATAAACCCCCGCTTGCTCTGCCTTGCCTATGAAGTAGGGACCGATGTATTCATTGCCGTGGGTTCCGCCAATAATAGTGACTTTTTCAATGACCTGATGATTGCCATTTTTCATCATTAACCTCTCTGGCAGTGCAATTGTTTATCTGATTTTTTATGACTGCCTGACTGCATTTGTTATCAACGAACAGCGTATGCGTGATGTGTTTAACCCACTTTTCACCATTGGTTAGATGATACTACCGGGGGGATTTCTTGCTGAGACTAGTTATAGTCCGATGATTACGCCAGTTTTACTGTGCAGGGAATCATTCCCGGCGTTTACATTTTTATTTCAAGTTGAACAATTCTTTCAAGTTTTATCGGGAGTACCAGTTCGCCTCCTGACTGCAGGCTTTTAAGCTGAAGCTCACTGTCACTGAGGCTGTTAATAATGCCCTCATACTGGCGTCCATTGCTCAGGGTAATTCTGATTTGCCGCAGTTCACCTTCAGTCAAACTGGTCAGCTTCACAGGTTGGTACCGGATATGCTGACCAACATACACTGCTCTCAGGTCAATTTCCTGTTCAGGCAGGGAGGCTGATTGGTCATCATAGGGTTCAGATACAGGGTTTGCCCTGCGGCTGTCTACGTCCGGCAATTCGACGTTGCTCAACAGTATTGCCTGCAGTTCAGCCACTTTTTTACTTATCTCCCCCGGAACAATCGTGAGTATTGGCGCAATGATTTCACTATTGTTAATCGATACAGAGCGCTGGTTAACCACCGGAACGTCATCTTCCCGGTACTGCCGGTTGAAAAGAAACGGGGACTGAAATTCCAGGCTAATGGAGACGGTCTCTGGATTGTTGAGGAAGTCCTGGTATGCCTCTCGAATAGAATCCCCCGGAATAACGCCCCATAGTGCCGCGTAGTATTGATTCTCCCGTGATACTTCCCGGGCAACATACTCAGCAGTTGAAACGCCAGAGCGTTGAGCGCAGAACCTGACTTTCCGGCTTATATACCCATCATCCTGATACCAGAAAGAAAGTTGCTTCAGTCCTGCAGTTTCGGTTTTGAATGCTGCCCGGTCAAGATGGCTTATGTTATCGATGGACAAGCCTAACGTAGTAAATCCCAACCCCTGGATTTCGCTTTCAAAGACAAGGTCAAGCGTTTGGTTGAAGTCATGAAATTGATATCGGAGTCCGAGATTGACTAAATTGGCCGAGGTATAACCCATTGATTCAAGCTGTGCAGGGCCAAAGAGAAACTGGTCATGACAAGCTTCGGGAAGGCTTGTGTTTAATGACTCATTCCTTTTGGCAAAGTGGGCTTCCAGGTGAGGGTAGTCCAGAAAAAATAAGTTCATGCCCTGCAGCTCTACAGTCAGGGATTGCGGTATCAGAGAGTAATCACCGGTTAAGGCTGGCTGGTACAGTCCATAAAGCTCTGGAAAGCGAAGGGATATTCGCTGTATTTCCAGTCTGTGCTGCTGGCCGGATGGTAGATCAATCGTTGCATTGTGAAGCTTGATAGTGCCGCCCAGGCCTATATCAATTTGCTCATAGCTTACACGGGCATAAGGAGAGAGGCTGGCGACCCACTGATTTACCATCAAGGTGATTTTACTGGATAAAAAGTACATAATTCCCGGCAAAATAACGGCTGCCAGAATTGTGACAAGCGTAAGTCCTTTTAACAAACGAAGCACTTTATCACCCTGAATTATCCATAAAATCTTATATGGTCAGGAATTTTGCCAGCAATTCACAAGGGAAGCCAGCGTCCTCTTTGATATGTTCAGCTCCCGTTTGGCGGATGGACTTTACTGATTGCTGCCAGGTTCCGGGAGGCTGGCCGCCCCACCATGCCGGAACTTATCCGGATTTTCAGTGTCTTACTGTATATAGGGAAAAATAATAATTAACTCAATATGATGGCAGAGTGCATTCTCTGCTTTGGACTTAGCAGGAGGCCCCATGGCAGAAGCTGTATCCATGCAATTAGCGGTACCTATGCAACCGGCGGCATCCATGCCGCCGGATTTGCCCAATTCCGGCCAGACAGCCAATGTCAGCTGCACTGAACTGACCAAAGAAAAGAATCTGTATGTTACCGATGCTATGGGTAACTCCAGGCAGTTGCGGCTGGTGGAGCGTTGGGAGCTGCGGACTGTTCAAAACAGGATTTTTGCCAAGCCATTAGGTAGTGAGTTAAGAACAGTCATTGAGAGGAACGTTACAAGCCAGTGCCCGCAGCCACCATCTTCGCTTACAGCGCCGCCTTCAATGCCAATAGCGGTTTCACAGCCAGCTTTTATCAGCAATGTTGTCTCAGGTAACAGGATATTGCCTGCCTGGACGGCCTTACCCGATAGGTCAATTGCCTCTCTCTTTACCACACCACCTGCACTGCATGTTGTGGTCTGTGGACCTGACCTGACAGAAAGCCCGTCAGCGCAAATTATCATTGAGGTGATAGCAAAAGTAGCACAACTGATTGCCTTGTTAACGGGTGGCAGTGCTCAGATCATTGATGCCGGACAGGGGGAGTCTGAGGATCACGCAGCGTCCCAGGGGGGCAGGGTGCCCTTGTCTCAACGACATTCAATCAGTGAACTGTTAGGTAACCTTATCAACAGGCTCATGTTGCAGGGGCGTCCGGAAGATATTCAAAAAGCGATGGAGTTATCCAGATTGGCGGAGAAGCTGTCGCTGGCTTTAAAAGATGCTAACTCACTGACAGACTCTGCTTTATTGCAAGAAGTTGACTCTCTTTTAAATCAGTACGCCACTAACGCTGATATTGCTGTTGAAATTGCCCCTGAAAAAGGACTTGCTCTTGTTAATCGGCAATACCATTCGGAGTTATTAAAGCCGGGGGTAGTCAATGGGTTTGGCAGCGGAGTAGAGCATGATGGATTATCTGTACCAATAAAGTCCGGGGTGCATAATGGGCATGGCGAGAGCAGGCTGAAAAACGGGGAAGGGCCTGTTTCCCCGGGGAACAGGAGTGCAAATGAAGCTGTTCGTCCTGAGTCAGGTAACAAGGTCGGCATTAATACCAGTATCAATACCAGTGCCAATAACAGTGCAACGCCCATCAGTTCCGCTCAGGCAATGGGTTCGTTAAACCAGTTGCTTGCTTCAATGGGGTTGGCCAATATCGCAGCACAACCACCACTGGCTGTGGAAAGTGGTCAAAAGCAGCCACCTCCCATTATTTTACCTAATACAGCTCCAAATCCCTTGAATCGGTCTGATAGGAAAAGGAAAAGCAGGAAAGAACGTGAAGAAGAGGAAGAGGAAGAAAAAGAAAGGGAAGGGTCATCTTTTTTATTCGATGATGAGCCTTTTGATGATGACGAATAAAGGAAAACGTCTGAAGGAATGACACCAGTGTTTCCTTAGCCGCCTTAAAGCCCGCTTCCCGTGGAATCTTGCCAGTTTGCTTTGTTGTTTTCCCCATCAGTGATACAGATTAAACTACAAAAGCGGAATGGGCAGGCCTGAAACAATTGGTGTCGTACAGGCTGACAAAAACATATGGCAGAACCTGAAGATGTTTATCCTCAGCGAGGAAGGTGGCTCAAATGTGAATGATTGTCTTCCTGCGTAAGCCCTGCACCTCTTTTTTAGAACTTTAGTTTTTTTAATGAGTCAAAGTCTAAAGGTACTCTTTAAGGGCACATCTTCGTCAGGATTAAGGATGATTTAATATAGGAGAAATTGGTGGATCAATTATCCCAAACCTTATGTGATCATAAGCCAAATTCTTTTACTAACACTGCTATCTTGTCCAACACACAAGTCGAGCTGATAAAAACAGTGGTTAAATATGGGGCGTATAAACTCACGAAAGAAGAATTTATGATCGTTATCGATTATCTTCTTAAAAGAAGTATTCCTTCTAAAACACCACCGAAAATGGCAATTTTTATTTATGATCATCTGGAGATCACTGCGAAAATAAAATCCTTGCGCACTCTCCCTGAGAGTTTTAAAAATGATGACTTGTACAATGAACTCATTTGTTCAGGAATGATAGGGCTCAAATACCTTCCGGAACATATTAAAAATAAAAACAAAGAATACTGCCTGTCACAATTATTCTATGGCTTGTGTCAATTATCAGTAGTTCCGGTTCATTTTATAACAAAAGAAGCCATTTTGGATTCACTCAATGACCAGAAATGGATTAGTAATTATTATGAGTTTTTGATGAATCAACGTCGATACAGTACTTTCTACAAGGACCCTGTCTTGATTGAAGAGGTGCTGATAAAGATTGTCACAGCTGAATTGGGAGAAGATGAGCCAATAAAGAGATGTCATTGCATGGTCTTGGGTAATGTATATAGGTTTGTCTCACAAAGATATAAGGCAGATGAAAAAAAACTTGGTTTGTTATTTAAGAAGCTGGTGAATGCCAATCCTTTTTTCTTGATTCATATTGAATGGCATCCATGATATTGGCGTACTTAATGGCCAGTTTGGGGTTATGCCTACGTCAACGATACCGGCATTTCACTTTACCGGGCGTCGATGGGTGTTCCTAAGCGCGTTGTTGGGGAACTCCGCTTATTTCGCCTTTCCATTACCAGGAAAGCTTGAATGCTGGATCGAAGCGATTGAACGTCCTGACTTTGGCTGGGATGGTTTACGGGATTGGGGTGATGTTGAGTTTTATGGCTCCATAAAAAGCGGTCTTGGTGCGAAAGACTCTAAAACCTGGGGTTATACGCCAGAGGTTATACAGCGGCTAAGCTTTGCCAATGCCCTATGCGAAAATTTGCTCGCTGCCGTGTTATTAAGGTCACGCTTGCGTCGGGATTCACAAGATTATTATTATCAAAATCAACAGGCAGTGGAAGAGACAGAAAACTTTATTGAACAGCTACTGAACGAATACCTGTCAGGATTTTTTGCCAAAGAAAAAGAATTACAGCCCAAGTCAAGATTGCAAGAATTTATGGGGTTAGACGATACCAAATACCGTTCATGGTTGACTCGCTCAGCCCTGGAGATTCTGTACTGGACTGCCCAGCAGCCTGATGAGGTCACAGACCCCGGTGCATTAAACCCTGATCGTGAGTACTACTCAGAACACCTGAAGAACACCGGGCAGTTGGATAAAATACTGTACCCGAAAACTTTGCACCCCACTGACACGCAGAAAAAGTATCCCAGAGACTTCCATCAAGCCAATGGTGAGCAAAATCTCGGAGCCTTTAACGCTATTTTACCTCTGGTCGCTCTGACCCGGGGAATTACAAGGTTTGCTGCCAATATTATTGTATCCGCATCAATACCCAGGGGGGGTAATATGGAATGAATAAGTCCAGAACTATTTACAGTGTGTTTTGTTGTACTGGCTGTCCTGAATCCTTCCGTACAAAATCTTGTTGAAGATTTAATCAGAAACTGAACTTTTTCCTGATCGATGTGTCAGAAAGGTGTATTACCCAAACAACAACGAACTTTTTTTGGTATCAAATTATGGACCCTCTTCTCGCACCGAAATTTTTGAATCTGAATCCGGTTTCCAATACCGTGAAGCCTCAGGATCAAACTGAAGATAATCAAGCAGGAGGAAAAAACACGCAAGGCAATTTTCGTGGCATACTCGTCAAGTTAGCTGATGTTATTCCGAAAACTGTACTCATAAAAGCCAATGAAGATATTGAAGAAGCAACAAATCCTGATTTCAATAGTGTTATCAAAGGCTATCCAAAGTCAAAAAGTGAAGTTATGGAGTATGAGGTATGGACCCTTTTTGAACCGACGAAATTATTCTGCAAACCGTCACTGGTTATTCCTGAATATAGTCCTGCTTTTTTTCAAATTCCTCTGACTGGTGACAGTGCTCCCGGCATCACTGGCCTCCTCCTGGATGACCGCTGCGAACTTATGAACAGAGAAGCTATTGAACCTGAACTCAGAAAATATGTGAAGTCGGATGCAGTTATCAATTTGTTATTCTGTGCGATTAAAAGAATGGCTGTTGAGTTGCAATTGGGTGGCCACACCATAAATATTCTGACAGCCGAAATTCTGCGTTACCCTGTAACTGCGGAAGTAACATCGGATAAAATGGAACGTGGCTGGTACAATTATGGCGATAGAAACCGACCTTGCAAGTCCACCATCTTTATGATGGTAACGATGAACAAAAAAATTACGGATGCTGGATGCGGATACAGGGGGGGAGACATCAACATTGCGTTTAGAGAAACAGGCTTAGAGCCAAAACCTGTAGAAGGAACCATAGAGTCTTATGATGTTAGTGTCGAAAATAGTGCCATCCTGCTGAAAACTGACCCTGAAGTGATTGTTCGCACTAATAATGCATTTCTGGTTGGTGATGTTGACATTGCAGAAAAACGCGTACTTGCCTTAAAAGTTACTGTCGATAAGTAGTTGGGTAAATGGAATCGTATATTTCTGACTAAGTGGACAGCTACTATGTAAGGCACAACGCAGACAGCATAGCTGTATGACCTGGTCAAAAAAACAGGATTCCGTTTGGTTAACTGCTTAATAATCAGAAAACTCCGTCTTGATACCCACCCCGTTTCTAACGGGGTGGGCATGGAATAGACCTTGAGAGCAGTATTAGTAACTCGACCCGGGTAGTCATCAGCTTGCGACTAATTGGCAACAATATTCACCAGTTTACCGGGAACCACGATCACTTTGCGGACTGTCAGACCATCGGTGAACTTGCTGACGTTTTCATGCTCCAGAGCCAGCTTCTCAATGGCGTCTTTATCCAGGCCTGCCGGTACTTCCAGTTTTGCCCGCACCTTACCATTGACCTGAACCACCAGGGTGATGGCCTCTTTCTTCAGCGCTGCTTCGTCAGCTACCGGCCATAAAGCATCCAGTACTGGCTCAGAGTTGCCCAAAGCCTGCCAGATACTGTGCATGGCATGAGGCGCAATCGGTGCCAGCATCAGCGTGGTGGCCTCAATGGCTTCGCGCATGACGGCGCGATCCTGACTTTGTGAATGACTCACCTGGAACTTGCTGATGGCGTTGTTCAACTCCATGATCGCGGCAATGGCGGTATTGAAGGTCAGGCGGCGCTCACAGTCATCAGAAACCTTATTGATGGTTTCATGCACTTTACGGCGCAGATCCTTTTGCTCTTTGGTCAGGGCGTTCAGATCAAGAGCAGCCACATCACCACCGGCAATATGTTCTGCGGCCTGCTTCCAGAAGCGACGCAGGAAACGGTTGGCACCTTCTACAGCGCTTTCAGACCACTCCAGGGTTTGCTCCGGTGGCGCAGCGAACATGGTGTACAGACGGATCGTGTCAGCACCGTACTGATCAATCAGGTCCTGTGGGTCGATACCGTTGTTTTTGGATTTGGACATCTTGCTCATGCCCGCATGCTCAACCACTTCACCTGTCGTTTTCAGGGTAGCCTTAACCAGACGTCCTTTGTCGTCAAACTCGCTGTCGACATCGGTCGGGGCAATCCACTGCTTGACGCCTTTTTCATCAAGCTTGAAGAAGGTGTCAGCCAATACCATGCCCTGGCAGAGCAGGCGCTTGAACGGCTCATCGCTATCCACCAGGCCGGCATCACGCAGCAGCTTGTGATAGAAACGGGAGTAGAGCAGGTGCATAACCGCATGCTCGATACCACCAATGTACTGGTCCACCGGCAGCCAGTAGTTGGCCTGCTCAGGGTTCAGCATCTGGTCATCAGACTGTGGCGAGCAGTAGCGGGCGTAGTACCAGCTGGACTCCATGAAGGTATCAAAGGTATCAGTCTCACGGGTGGCAGGCTGGCCGTTGTGGGTGGTTTTTGCCCATTCAGGATCTGCTTTGATGGGCGACTGAACCCCGTCCATTTCCACGTCTTCTGGCAGCAGCACCGGCAGATCTTCCAGAGGAACAGGAACTTCAGTACCGTCTTCCAGGTAGCGCATCGGAATTGGTGCCCCCCAGTAACGCTGACGGCTGACACCCCAGTCGCGCAGGCGATAGTTCACCTGACGCTCACCTTTGCCTTCTGCAATCAGTCGGTCGGCGATGGCATTGAACGCCTCTTCTGAACTCAGGCCGTCAAACTCACCGGAGTTCACCAGCTTACCCTTGTCCGTAAAAGCCGCTGCGCCAAGGTCAATGGCTTCGCCATTGGCAGGCTCGACGACCTGTTCGATGGGCAGACCAAAGCGGGTGGCAAACTCGTAGTCCCGCTGGTCATGGCCGGGAACGGCCATCACTGCACCGGTACCGTAATCCATCAGTACAAAGTTGGCCGCCCATACAGGGACTTCACGCCCCGTGATTGGGTGAATGGCCCGGATGCCGGTATCGACACCGACCTTTTCCATGGTGGCCATTTCGGCTTCAGTCACGGCATTGGATTTGCAGTCATGGATGAAGGTGGCAAGGGCAGGGTTATTGGCCGCTGCCGCTTTGGCCAATGGGTGCTCTGAAGCAATGCCCACGTAGGTCACGCCCATCAGGGTATCAGGTCGGGTGGTGTAAACCTTGAACTCATCAGGGGCACCTTCAGGCCCATTTGCAACCTTGAAGGTCATCTGTACGCCTTCGGAGCGGCCAACCCAGTTGCGCTGCATGGCCTTGACCTGCTCTGGCCAGTGTTCGAGTTTATCGAGGTCGGCCAGCAGTTCGTCGGCGTAGGCGGTGATTTTGACAAACCACTGGGGCAGTTCTTTGCGCTCAACGACCGTATCACAACGCCAGCAGCGGCCATCTTCAACCTGCTCGTTGGCCAGTACGGTGGCGTCGTTTGGGCACCAGTTAACGGTGGCCATTTTTTTGTATACCAGGCCTTTTTCGTAGAGCCGGGTAAAGAACCATTGCTCCCACTTGTAGTAATCCGGCTTACAGGTTGCCAGCTCACGATTCCAGTCATAGCCGAAACCCAGGCGCTTGAGCTGGCCTTTCATGTAATCGATGTTTTCGTAGGTCCAGGGTGCGGGTGCCGTCTTGTTTTTGATGGCGGCATTTTCGGCAGGCAGACCAAAGGCATCCCAGCCCATAGGCTGCAGGACATTCTTGCCCCGCATGCGCTGGTAGCGTGAAATCACATCACCAATGGTGTAGTTACGAACATGCCCCATGTGCAGTCGGCCACTGGGGTACGGGAACATGGAGAGGCAGTAGAACTTCTCTTTATTCTTCTCGTCTGAACAGCCTTCTGAAGTGCCTTCGGTAACAGCAAAACTGTCATTGTCTTCCCAGAATTTCTGGGCTTCGCTCTCAATCTGATGCGGTTGGTAATGCTCTTCCATCATCGCTCAACGGGCTTAATGTAAAGGATCGCTTTGATGCTTTCCTGAAAGCCGTCCGGTGAGAAAAGCTTCGTGGAAAACCAATCAAAGAGTCAGGGAAACTAATAACCCGCAAGGATACAACACTGCCTGCGCAACTGCACTTTTCCTGTGGATTTATCCATACAGATTGTCCTCCATTGATCTATATCATCCGTCCTGACTGTCAATATTTGGTAAGGTGATGCATTTTTCGTCATCCATTCATTCTCACTTTCTGGAAAACATAATGAGCGATATCGCGATATCCATATCGATCCTGTCGCTGGTGGCCGTGCTGGGCCTGTGGATAGGTAACTGGCGCATCCGCGGCGTCGGTATGGGCATAGGTGGAGTGCTGTTCGGGGGTATTCTGGTGGGGCACTTTGTCTATCAGATGGATATTCATCTGGACAGCCATACACTGGAGTACATCAAAGAATTTGGCCTGATTCTTTTTGTTTACACCATCGGGATTCAGGTGGGGCCGGGCTTCTTTTCATCGCTGAAAAGCAGCGGTCTGAAATTGAATGCCTTTGCCGCAGGGCTGGTACTGCTGGGCGGGGTGGTGGCCACCGTACTTCATCTGATGTTTGATGTTCCACTGCCCGTTGTCCTGGGGGTTTATTCGGGCGCGGTGACGAATACGCCTTCTCTGGCGGCGGGTACCGGCATTCTGGCCGAGCTGGGGACGCCAGAGAGCATGCTGGCACTGCCAGGTTCTGCCTATGCGGTGGCTTACCCGTTTGGTATCTGTGGCATTCTGCTGAGTATGTGGTTTATCCGGCGACTGTTCAAAATAGACGTTAACCAGGAGGCGGAAGCCTTTGAGAAAGTGTCCGGTACCGGAAAGGAAAGCCTGTATACCATCAATGTTGCCATTCGAAACCCGAATATTGATGGCCTGGCGCTTCAGGATGTTCCGGGGCTGAATGACGGAGAACTGGTCTGTTCCCGACTGAAGCGGGAGGAAGAGCTGATTGTCCCCAAGGGCAATACAACAGTGGCGTTGGGTGACATTCTCCATCTGGTTGGCAGTCGACAGAAATTACAGAGTGCCCGCCTTATTCTCGGCGAAGAGGTGGACGCGTCCCTGACCACCAAGGGTACGGAGCTCAGAACTTCCCGGGTGGTGGTAACCAATGAGAAGGTGCTGGGTAAAAAGCTGATCGACCTGAAATTCAAGCAGCGTTATGACGTGGTGGTTTCCCGCCTGAACCGCTCCGGTGTGGAGCTGGTGCCCAACCGGGAGGCGACGTTGCAGTTTGGTGATATTCTCAACCTGGTTGGTCGCCCTGAGTCGATTGATGCGGTGGCCAATCAGGTGGGCAATGCCCAGCAGAAGCTGCAACAGGTTCAGATGATGCCAGTGTTTATTGGTATTGGTCTGGGGATTTTGCTGGGCTCTGTGCCACTGGCTATCCCGGGCCTGCCTGCGGCGCTCAAGCTGGGGCTGGCGGGTGGACCTCTGCTGGTGGCGTTGATTCTTGGCCGAATAGGCAGTATTGGTCGTTTATATTGGTTTATGCCGCCCAGTGCCAACCTGGCGTTGCGGGAGATTGGTATTGTTCTGTTTCTGGCCGTGGTCGGTTTAAAGTCCGGGGAAAACTTTGTGGATATCCTGGTGCACGGGGATGGTTTGCAATGGATGCTGTACGGCGCAGTGATCACCCTGGTGCCGCTGCTGGTGATCGGTATTACCAGCCGTATGTTTGGTGGGCTTAACTATTTGAGCCTCTGTGGCCTGCTGGCAGGCTCCATGACGGACCCACCTGCGCTGGCCTTTGCCAATAGTCTGCATGAAAAGTCCGGAGCGGCGGCACTGTCCTACGCAACGGTTTATCCGCTGGTGATGTGTTTGAGAATTTTGTCACCGCAGATACTGGCAGTGTTGCTGTGGGGGCTCATGTAAGGAACTGTCCTGAGGGTTGGAACTAAAAAGCGCTGGTAATGGTCAAAGTCGTCTTAGTACCAGAAAACATAACCGGTTGTTGTTTCAGAGGATGCAGAGGAACTCAGATTATGCCCGGCCTTTTACAGCCCTTTTCAGTGATCACACCCTCAGGTCGACAGGTAGATGTTGCCTATAGCAATGATTCATCGCAGATATCCGCACTGAGCAGCCTGGAATGCATTCAATGCAGAAATATAACCTACAACGGCAGGAAAATTGATGGTTGTCATCATACGATCTGCCAACCTTGCATAGATAATAACGATTTATTAGCAACAGGAGAGCATAATTGCGATGGCATTATTGTTACCGGAAAAACATTAACCAGCTACAGTATAGAGACTAAGACGCTTCTGGATAATCTGATTGTTCTCTGCCCCTTTAGCAATTGTAACCAGAAAGCCCTGCTGTCAGATGTTGATCAACACATCAGAGACCACATCAACCCCGCTAATGGTTCGCTCAGTGAGATTCAAATAGCTAATGATCCAGGTGAATTGCCTCCAAACTCCCGGTGGTATGAACTTGAAGGCATAATCTATTATGTTGTTGAATCGAATGCTCAGTGACTTTGTAGCATTAAAAACTCAGCAGAGTCTCAATCACTTCTTAACTCATTGCTGGGTGATATCGGTGTTGGCAGTCTGAATACCACCAGATACGTAGAAACTATAAAGGTCAGAATTGCCGCTCCTTCGATCAGTAATGCGGTCTCCTGCTGGATTCTTCCTGCCGTCATGGCTCCGTAAGCCAGGAGTAGTGAGAATTCACTGCTCTGCCCCAAACGTAACCCCATTTCTGCCGCATTATCGTTCCGTTCGCCTGCCAGATGCTTCAGCAGATATTTAAACAGTATGGGCTTGGCAATTAATACGATCGCTGACGTCAATAGAATGGCCATCAGGAGATGACTTTTCAGCATCGGTTCAAACTGGGCTCCCACCGAAAAGAAAAACAGAATCAGAAAGAACTCCCTCAACGGTTTCAAACCCTCGGCAATAATCAGTGAGATTGGCGATGTAGCAATACTGACTCCGGCAATAAAAGCGCCGATCTCATGGGACAGACCAAAAGACTCCGCCAGTTGAGCTGCTGTCAGGCACCAGCCCAGTGACACCAGAAAAATATACTCAGAGATAATGTCAAAACGTCCCATTAGCGGTAGCAGGATATATCGGACAAAACTCCAGGCCCCCAGGGCAAATGCACAGGTTTTCAACGGCAGTAATAGCGCTTCGATATGGGCCCCACCGTTGCTGCTGTAAAGAATCAGAATGGTCAGAATGGCCAGAATATCTTCAAACAGCAGGATACTGATCATCACTTCACCGGTTCTCTTATGGTGCAGTGTTGTGGTAGGGATCAACTTTAAACTGAGTACGGTACTGGAAAAGGCCAGAGACAGGCCAGCGATCAACGCTTCTATCAATGGAAAACCAAAGAGCAGGGCAAGAACGGCACAGATCATGGCACCAACAGCGCTCAGGCAGAGAAAGGTTACCAGCGCCGTTTGTTTTAACTGTTTGAGCAGGTTTCTGGGGTGCAGGTGTAACCCCAGCAGAAACATCAACAGAATAATCCCCATGGTGGAGATCGCTTCAATATGTCCATCATCCATAACTACATTCAGACCCTGGGGACCAATCAGCATACCAAGGCCTATATAAGCGAGAATAATGGGTTGTTTCAGCCAGACAAACAGGGTACCCAGTAACGATGCACCACCAAAGATGACAGCCATTTCCAGAACAAGATGCTCAAACGGTCCTTGCACAGCGTAAACCTTATCGTTAAAACTATGGGACTGTTCAGGATAGTTGATCAAACAGGTTGGGATTGTCCGATTTTCAATGAGCGTGTCACAATAACGTGTCCCCACCAGGGCCTGCGGGGTCGTTCAGAAAAACAAGTGGACTCTTTTTTTCATGTTGCTGATTTGGCTGATCATAATGGGACTGATTTTTAAGTCATGGATTGCCTGGCTGGTACTGGTCATTCTTTATCTGTTCTCAACCCAGCCGGTTGCATCGCTGCTTATTCGCAGCCTTGAGTGCTACCCGGTCTTTACGCCGGGGCAAACACAACCTGTAGAGCCTCAGGCAGTGGTGATTCTTGGTGGTGGTTTACCTCGTATCAGCCCCGAGATGTCAGGCTTTCGCCCTTCCATGTATACCCTGGAGCGACTCCGTTATGGTGCATGGCTGAGCCGTCAGACTGAGTTGCCGGTTATGGTCAGTGGTGGCGGTTTCCGACCGGAAGCCGCCATCATGGCAGAAAGTCTTAAACATGATTTTGCTGTGGAAACCCGGTGGTTGGAGGATCAAAGTACTACAACCCGGGAAAATGCAGTGTATGCCCGTGAAATGCTGCCTGAGGATATTCAGTCGGTTTTACTCGTGACCCATGGCTGGCATATGCCAAGGGCTGTTCTCAGCTTTGAACGAGCTGGTTTCCATGTGATTCCGGCACCGGGGATGCTGGTCGATGCCCCAAAAGACACTTTCCGTATCAGTCGATGGTTGCCGAGTGCCCGTTATTTGAGCGACAGTGAACGTGCTTTAAGAGAGTACGCCGGGTATTTATGGTACTGGCTGATCTATCGCAGCTGACTGTTGTGTTTAACCAGCCTGGATCAGTGCTATTTAGACAATTTTTGTCGTTCAATTCATATCAAGCCCATAGTCTTCATCAACAGATAACATGAAATAAGCCGAAGTCTCTTGTTGACCATCAGAGACATCGTATCTGTGAAGACTATCACCGGCAACGGTCTTTTCGTGTCTAAACAGCATATAATCCATTACATTGGTGTTGGTGCGGCATTCTTCAAGCCAGCAGACTAAAGCATAATGCAGTTTACTTTCTTCAGGAAAACTCTTAAGGCATTCTAATACCTGATCCTTATGGATTTGTTGTCCATTAACACACAGGCTGTTGATATAGCAGTGCGCCAGGAAGAAGAAACGTATGCGTAAGTTCTGAAATGTATGTCTCAGTGTTTTGGTGGATTGCAACACCTGTGCTGCTGACAGGTTTTCATGGTCAATTGTCCATTCATTCTGCATAGCCATGAATTTCAGGATACATTGCAGTCGGTGTTGCTCATCGTCCTGAACCGGTGCGTTGGTTGAGATTTGCCAAGCCTGTTGAAGTATATCCTGAGCTTCGCTGGTTTCACCGTACTGCAGAGATTGTTTCAGGCTTTGAATCAGATATTTGGTTTGCTCGGCAGAATGATCGCCGGGTATTTCATTAAACGCGTCTAATACTTGCTGGTTATCCCAGATACTTTCCAATACTTTTGTCTTCAATGGCAGCTGAGAATACAAAATAGTGTTTTCGAGCAACCAGCCACCCCGTTCATAATCCATCGCATCCGGCGTGTCCTGCTGGCCATTCAACAGCAGGTCTCTCAGGCAACATTCCGCTTTGAAGTGCGCTGCCGCCAATTGGCCCGCCGGACTACTGGTGAAACCCCGGACCACTTCATCCGGTGTAAGCTGCTGGCCATTCAACGCCAGGTTTCTCAGGCAACATTCTGCCTTAAAGCAAGCCAGCTCCATTGTTGCCATGGCGGCCCGGTAGTTATTAACCACTGCATCTGGTGTAATCTGCTGGCCATTCAGCGGCAGGCCCTTCAGGCAACATCGTTCCTTAAAGCGCGCTATCCCCAGTTTGCCAGCCTGATTGTCCGGAAAACCCTTAACTACTGCATCTGGTGTGACCGGCTGGCCATTCAATGGCAGGCCCCTCAGGCAACATTGCTCCGTGAAGCGGGCCCTTCCCAGTTTGCCTTCCGGACTGTTTGGGAAAGCCCTGACTACTTCATCCGGAGTCACCTGTCGGCCATTCAATAGCAGGCCTCTCAGGCAACATTCTGCTTTCAGGCGAGCTGGCTCCAGTGTTGCTCTGGCGGCCTGATAATCCTTCAGTATCTCTTCCAGTGTCACCTGCCGGTCCTTCAGCGGTAAGCCCTTCAGGCAACACTTTTGCTTGAAGCGCGCCAGCGACAGTTTGCCTTCCAGACTATCGGGGAAATCCTTAACCACCTGATGTGCTGTTACCGGCAGGCGATTCAGCAGCAGGCCCCTCAGACAACATCGTTCCTTGAAGCGGGCCCTGCCCAGTTTGCCTTCCGGACTATCCGGGAAATCCTTAACCACCTCTTCCGGCGTGACCCGCTGGCCATACAACAACAAACCCCTGAGGCAACATTGTTCCTTGAAGCGCGCTATCCCCAGTTTGCCTTTCCGGCTAGCCAGGAAATCGTTAACCACCTCATTCGTTGAGACCTGTCGGCCCTGCAACAACAGGCCCTTCAGGCAGCATTCCGATTTGAAGTGTGCCAGTTCCAGTAGTGATCTGGCGGCCTGATAACCCTTAACCACCGCATCCGCTGTGACCAGCTGGCCATTCAACGGCAGGTTCCTCAGGCAACATTGTTCCTTAAAGCGCGTCAGCTCCAGTAGCGCTTTGGTGGTCTGATAACCTTTAACTACCTCATCCGGTGAGACCGGCCGACCATTCAACCGCAGTCCTTTCAGACAACATTCTGCTTTGAAGCGAACCATCTCAAGTGGTGCCCTGGCGGCCTGATAATCCTTTACCACCGCATCCGGTGCGACCTCCCGGCCGAACAACGGCAGGTTCTTCAGGCAACATTCTGCTTTGAAGCGCGCCAGCTCCAGTGATGCCCCGGCGGCCTGATAATCCTTGACCACCATATCCGGTGTGACCTGTCGGCCGTACAGCAGCAGGTTCTTCAGGCAACATTCTGCTTTGAAACGCGCTATCCCCAGTTTTCCGGCCGGACTATCCGGATAAGCCTTAACCACCGCATCCGGTGTGACCTGTTTGCCATCCAACCGTAGTCTCTTCAGGCAACATTGCGCTTTGAAGCGTGCCAGCTCCAGTGTTGCCCCGGCTGCCTGATAACCCTGAACCACTGCATCCGCTGTGACCCGATGGCCATGCAACGGCAGGCTACTCAGGCAACATTCTGCGGTGAAGCGCGCTACCCCCAGTTTACCGACTTGACTGTCCGGAAAAGCCTTAACCACCTCATCCGGTGTAATCTGCTGGCCATTCAATGGCAGGCCGCTAAGGCAACATTGTTGCTTAAAACGCGCTCTTCCCAGTATGCCTTGCGGAGTATTCGGGAAATCCTTGATCACCGTATCCGCTGTGACCGGCTTGCCATTTAATGGCAGGCCCTTCAGGCAAAATTCCTCTCTATAGCGTGCTATCGCCAATCTGCACTTATTATTGCCATCTGGCTGTCGGTTGAATTCTTGAATGACCTGCTCCGGGGTGACTTTTCTATTGTCAAGAAGAATGTTCTTTGCACAAAGCCTTTGCAGGAAGAAGCCAGCTCTGAGAGACGAACAGTCACTGCCATAGGCTTTAATCACCTCAGTCGGGGTGATTTGATGTCCCTTTAATGGCCTTTTATTCCAAAAGGCAAACTCAATACGCCTGGCATCATTCAGAGGTGGGGCTGTGCCTCTATGAAACTGATGCGTTGAGACACTTTTACCGTTAAATGAACATCCGGCACGGTCAGGAATCCTGTTTGAACCGGTTTTTTGATTTACCCGGCCCGCAGGCTTCGGGGGGGAATGAGTGGATGCTGCTGCTTTCAAAAGACACCCTGCACACCTGGACTTTAAATATCGCCATTTGACCTTGTAGCGACTTTCCGGTTCCATTTTTATATAAGGAATATTGGACGAAACTTTTTGCTGGATTGCTAATCAAAGGATCAAACTATTTCAGCGTCGAGAGGTTATTTTGATGGATGCCCCGGGAACTCAGCCTGTTGATCCTTACAGAGATGTGTCTGCAGAGGCGATTGCAAGTGGTGGCATTGCTTCAACGATGGAGCAAGGAGTGCTTGATTTTTCCAGGTGCCGACATGTATCTGATTTTGCTGATAAGGCAAAACCTTTGGCTTCTGTGGCTGTTGAGGCATTACGTATCGGCAGGGATGTTGATTACCCTTTTGGCATGAACCCTCTTCACTGGGCATGTGCAGCAGCAGATTCCCAGGCATTTCAGGTGATTTGTAATTCAGTTTCCCGTGAGCGGATTATATCACTGTTTAATGAACCCAATGGGGCCAGATCAGTCGATGAAATTGCCTATGAAGTTGCTGGTAAAGTGGGTCCGGCAATCAACAGCGACTGTCCGGATCAAATACTGGTTTTTCTGTTAAACAATGCTCCCGAAGCGCTGCGGGCGGAATATTACCAACTGTTTAAATCCATCAAGGCACTATTAACTCCGGGGGATTTAAAGGGGCAGGCTGCCAATAATACGGGTAATAACCGGTTTAATCTGGCAGCCGGTGGCAGGGAGGAGGTGGTGCGGTGGTACTGTGATATGTTCAGGGCTGATCCTGACTATCAAATCGCCATCAATCATCCGACCAATGCGGGTGTAAGGCCACTTCATCACGCAGGCAGAAGTGAACATCCCGAGAGGGTTAAAGTATTTGCATTATTGTTAGCAGAAGGAGCCTGGCCGAGTTTGGAAAATCTGGATGACCGGGGTAATTCGCCATTGGATCATCTCCAGCCTGATGACCGGATGATCGATCAGATAATGGGTTATGTTGAGGAATATCTGGGATTATCCGGGCTGGAAGAAGCTGAAAGACAGAGTAGGCTGAAAACGATAGAGTTTGAACTTATCGCTGCGTTTGAACGATTTGAGCAGGGGGTGGATTTAACCAGAGAAGTCGCTCTTGGGAAGACAATGACTCCTTAGGGCAGGGTTTCACCATTATTTTGTTATTTTCAGGAATTAAAATAAACAGAAAAAACCAGGCAGTAGTACCGGCCAGAAGACCGGTTTCAGAATTTCTATTAATGAAAAAGATTAAAATATTTCGAATCTGACTCGGAAGTATTGTGTTGTTGAACTTCAACCCGACCTTTGGTCGTTGCAACCACCTTACAATATTTTTCATCAGACGTTACCCAGGTTAAATAATGGGATTCTCTACTATGTCCTTTATCTACTGTCACTCTGACAAGTTCAGGCTGACCTGAAGAAGGAAATATTCTAAAACAAACCGATTAGTTAGTTGTGATAACACCTTGTTTTTTTCAGGGCGTCTTATGGTAGGCATTAAGAGGCTGTTTTAAAAATCTATCGGTTTTCTGCAATACTGCTTCACTTTATTGACGTCATTTTCCGGGGATTGAAATACAGCGGTAGTATAACCATCAGGAAGCCAAGTAGTAACACCGGCCAGGAGCCATAGGCCATAAACGGCGTCTGCCCTGCCCGAATCTCTGCGGTTGCTGACAAAACGCCATGGGTAAAGCGCGGAATGGTTTTTGCCACACGTCCCTTTTCATCAATCAGGGCGGTAATGCCGTCATTGGTGGCCCGGATCATAAAGCGCCCGGTTTCCAGCGCTCGCATCCGGGCAATCTGGAAATGCTGGACAGGGCCAATGGATTTGCCAAACCAGGTATCGTTGCTGATGGTAATCAGCAGCCCACTCTCTTGCGCCATTTGTGCAACAAAGTCCGGGTAGACCACCTCATAACAAATATAAGGGGCAATGGTTACCTCGCCCGCCTTGAGTAAGGTTTGGTCTGAGTCTCCACGGGAGAATTCTGACATGGGCAGGTTAAAGAAATCATTCAACCCGCGCAGCAGGGACTCTATGGGAACGTACTCACCAAATGACACCAGCTTCTGCTTGTCGTAGCGGCCAGGGCCCTCTGAGGGTAAATAAGTAGTTAACCAAATGAAATCCTATTTTCTGACTAAGTGGACAGCCACTCTGCGGCGTTACAACTCCGGTCACATAGCTAAGGCTATGCTCCCTGCGTTGTGCCTTGCATAGTAACTGCCCACTTAGCCAGAAATATACGATTCCATTTGGCCAACTACTTAGCCTTCTCCCAGAGACAGAATACTGTTGAAGTAACGGGTTTCGCTGCCAGCATTATCATCCACTGGCATGCCAAGAATGAAAGTACTGTTATTCTGACGGGCCATTCTGTCCAACTGAGCCATCAAGCCCCGGGCACGGTTATAAAACAGTGGAATGGCATTTTCCGGCCAGATAATCAATTTCTGCTGCCATTGGTCTTCACTCAGGCCAATGGAATTAATGATGGTGGTGTGAATAAAGTCAGGGTCCCACTTCAGGTTTTGGGGGATATTTCCCTGTACCGAGCGGAAGGAAATATCGCCGGTTTTTTCTGTCCATGCCATGTTGTTGAGGGGCCACGAAAGTCCCCAACATACCAGGGCGATGAATAAAGCAATAATATTGGGTGCCCGCTGCTGTTTAGCCGGAATAACCAAGGCAAACAACAGGCAGGCTGTGGCTACCATCAGCAGGCTTAAACCATAGGTTCCGATAGCGGGAGCCAGCGCAGCAAAGGGCGTGTCCAGAAGTCAAAAGGGCTGAAGCCCAGGGGCACGGCCGCACCCGCGGCCAGCGACAGCAGGTAGCGCACAACCTGAAGAGGTGAAAGGGACGTCGCTGTCCATAGAGACATCCGGATTCTGAATAAACCGGACAAGCCCTTCCCAATGATTTGCCAGGCTCTCCAACACTTTGAGTTGCTCGACTTCAGCCTTATGTTCTTTTTTCATCAAGGCAATGGCTGCTGTCAATTCGCGCTCACGATCTCGAACTCGTTCCCACAGATCCTGATAGTGATTGACCTGCCATTTGAGATCAATGTATTCCTGCTTGGTCAAGCTGACATGAACAAGACTGAAGGGGGTGCCGGGTTGACCCGAAGTGCATTCAGGTTCAGGGGAGATATCAAGCATCTGCCAAGGAGTTGAATACATGACTTTTGATGCTTGAATTATGGTTTTAGCGAAGAGTTACCGTACTTGTCGGCAAGTTGGGTTAAGTTACTCAGAAGGAAATTAATACTTATGCATCCATTAACAAATCACCCTGTCCAGTCAACTCTGCCCAAATCTGACAGCCCTCAGGCTATTGCATCTACTGAGTCGAATGGTAAAGCTCAGGACATTCCTGCCTGTTTACGGCAATTTCCTGATTCCGAAGAGGGCCCGGGGCGCTCTCTGGATAATCGTCAAATAGCTTCTCTAACCTCTTGTTCCGTAAAGACAGAGCGTAAACAACCAAAGGTGCAGTTTCAGGAAAATGATTTATTGCTCGTTTATCCTTGCAATTCAGTTGACAGAGGCACTCCCAGTCTGGATTTGAAAATTAATCCAGAAGAGCTTAAAAACAATCTTTATAAACGCATAAGTGAATTTTTGTATGAGGAATGGGTAGAAAATAGAAGAAAAAGTCCTCCTACTCAGGAGGAAGAAAAGTCACTGACTGATTCAATCTTGGCAAGACTGCCTGCAGAACTGACTGAGTTTCTGAACAAAGACTGGTCCGGTAAAGAGTGGTTTGCTCCCGATGAGTATCAAGCCTTAGCGAGGTTCCATAGCGCAATCATTTTGCTTGGAAGCGATGATTTGGAATACCTGAATGGCGAAAAGGAAAAGGAATTTAAACAATTTTTTATAAAGGCGTGTTTACCCTTGCGTGCTGGCTGGAGCGAAGACGAAATAGAACTCATAGAGTTTTGGTTGAATGAGGAATTACAGAATTGTCAGTGTTATCCTGATCCTCAACGGATGAACGAATACATTAAAACGTGTCATTATGGCATATTAAAAGCCGACTGTGTGACGGTCTGTGATGAATGCACTTTTCGTGTTATTGAAAACTGGAAAACCTATGAACGCTTTAAAGTGCTGATGAATCAGGGGGAAGGATTACCGTAACACAGTTAACCTTTCAGGTGGTCTATCTATTGAACTTTTCATAAGACCCTTTGACTGACTTATCAGGAATCAGCCGAGGGCAATCAGGCTCTGCTTGATTCCTCCGATCAGTGTTTATGAGCATCTTGATAAGTCAGGTACTTACATTCAGGAGAGGCGACAACTATTCTGGCGCAGGGGGGATATCCTGGCGATAAACATGCCAGCAAATCATCTCCAATTTATTATTTTCTACTTCACATTTGATACTTTCGAAAATTCTGCCAACTTCCTCAAATAAGCCATTACTAATGTGCAAATTAAAGATTTCATCTGGCCAGAAATTACAAGGACATTTGAGTATTCGCTGTTGTTGCTGACGTGTAATTTTGTTGATCGAATCCAGATAACTATCCCGCTGTTCAGGCAGTTTTGCCAGCAACTGGTTTAACCGGTAAATAACACCATTTTCTGAATTCATTTCCGCTGCTTTCGCCTGACGAAGAGCCTTTGCCTCATACGTCTCGAGCAAAATCCTGTTTACGAATGCATGGTAATGTTTGGTGTACACGAGTTCCGGCGGAATATAACGTTGAGGTGAGGATTCGTATGCATCTTCGGTGGCCAGGACAAAGCAGCCGGGATTGTTTTTTATGAGTGTTTTGAAATGGACAATTTTATACGGGTTGACGGTGTTAACTGTTCAATATGTCTTGACTCAAAGAAATGCGAAATCATTCACCTGACATGCGGGCATGCATTTGGCAGATCGTGCCTACTGAACAGGTTGGAAAGTCATAACCAAAAAACCTGCACTCTCTGTCATAAACAACTAACTGATAATGATATAAAAGAGATAAAAGCTATCCCATTGCCTGAACGTTTGGTAATTATTTCGAAAAAAATGATTAAACTGTTTTGGCCCAGCTATTTTGACGAATAATCGCTCGGCTGTTGTTCCATTGATGATTGTCGTGGCTGATGCAGCATATGGCGAAAGAAATGAGTCCCGTACCCCATAAACCTTGCTTATTCTGACAGTTGCCGTTAAAACATCAGTGTTAACACATCAGCAATATCTCCTGCTCTTCCAGTTTTGTTAAAATCCCGCCTTTTGACTCTATAAGAACCTTGGTTTGTTCAAATTCAAACTGCTCGTGGAACTGAGCCAAAAAAAGATACTTACAGATTCATAAATATTGCATTCCTTCTCTTTCAGGTTTTCCATAGAGGCTGAAATATGCGATGTAGGGATTATGGCATGGTGAGCTGTTACGTTTGAACTTATCGCTGCGTTTGAACAATTTCAGCAGGAGGTGGATTTAACCAGGGAAGTCCTCCTGGGAAGACAATGGCCCCCTGAGGGGCTGTCCGGGGGAGGGTAGGTCTGCCTCTTAGGGTGGACATTACCATTTTCAATGGCTTTCGGATGGAACCACGAAAGTCACGTAGAGCACAAAGAAGAGATTTTCTTTTCCTTCGTGCTCTTTGTGTCCTTCGTGGTTCCATCTTTAACTTCCCGAAGAGGGAGTAGCCGCTTAATGCCTACCCTGAGTGGTCTGCCTACACGGCATCACTGACTTCTTTTTCGGGGGTTAACATACAGCGGCAGAGAAATCAGAAGCAAGCTTAGCAGTAACACCGGCCAGGAGCCGTACATCATAAATGGTGTCTGACCCTCGCGAACCTCCGCGGTTGCTGACAAAACGCCATGGGTAAAGCGCGGAATGGTTTTTACCACACGTCCCTTTTCATCAATCAGGGCGGTAATGCCGTCATTGGTGGCCCGGATCATAAAGCGCCCGGTTTCCAGCGCTCGCATCCGGGCAATCTGGAAATGCTGGACAGGGCCAATGGATTTGCCAAACCAGGTATCGTTGCTGATGGTAATCAGCAGCCCACTCTCTTGCGCCATTTGTGCAACAAAGTCCGGGTAGACCACCTCATAACAAATATAAGGGGCAATGGTTACCTCGCCCGCCTTAAGTAAGGTTTGGTCTGAGTCTCCACGGGAGAATTCAGACATGGGCAGGTTAAAGAAATCAATCAACCCGCGCAACAGGGACTCCATGGGAACATACTCACCAAATGGCACCAGCTTCTGCTTGTCGTAGCGGCCAGGGCCCTCTGAGGGTAAATAGCCTTCTCCCAGAGACAGAATACTGTTGAAGTAACGGGTTTCGCTGCCAGCATTATCATCAACTGGCATGCCAAGAATTAAAGTACTGTTATTCTGACGAGCCATTCTGTCCAACTGAGCCATCAAGCCCCGGGCACGGTTATAAAACAGTGGAATGGCATTTTCCGGCCAGATAATCAATTCCTGCTGCCATTGGTCTTCACTCAGGCCAATGTAATTAATGATGGTGGTGTGAATAAAGTCAGGGTCCCACTTCAGGTTTTGGGGGATATTTCCCTGTACTGCGCTGAAGGAAATATCGCCGGTTTTTTCTGTCCATGCAATATTGTTGAGCGGCCACGAAAGTCCCCAACATACCAGGGCGATGAATAAAGCAATAATATTGGGTGTTCGCTGCTGTTTAGCCGGAATAATCAGGGCAAACAACAGGCAGGCTGTGGCTACCATCAGCAGGCTTAAGCCATAGGTTCCGATAACGGGAGCCAGCGCAGCAAAGGGCGTGTCCAGAAGTGCATAGCCTGATAACAGCCACGGAAAGCCAGTCAGCAACCAGCTGCGCACCCACTCAAACAGCACCCAGAGGCCTGAAAACATCAGTGCCTGCTGCCAGGGTGGCAGTGCCCCGGCTTTTCGCTGGTTAAGCCAGCTGTAAAGCAGGAAGGCCGGCATGATCATCAGGGCGGAAATGCCCAGGACAAAAAGCCCGGTCAGCAGTCCGGCCAGCATGGGGGAAGCGGCCCCAAATTCATGGATACTGACGTATATCCACGATGTGCCGACCCCAAACATCCCGACACCAAAAAGAAAACCGCACATTGTTGCGGTCTTGATGGGTAATGTTCGGGTCAACAGAAAGATAATGGCAACAGCCAGCATGGGAACTGGCCAGAAGTCAAAAGGGCTGAAGCCCAGGGGCACGGCCGCACCCGCGGCCAGCGACAGCAGGTAGCGCACAACCTGAAGAGATGAACGGGACGTCGCAGCAGGCATCAGCAGGGGGTTACCCGCAACAGTCGAATCCGACGACCATCGGCGTTCAGTACATCAAAGCGGAAACCGGAAATTTCCACGGATTCATTGCGGGTTGGCATGTGGCCAAACTCCTGCATGACGATACCACCAATGGTATCAAACTCATCATCCGGGAACCTGGTGGCAAACTGCTCGTTAAAGTCTTCAATGGGCGTCAGCGCTTTGACAATAAACGCGTGTTCAAGGTCATCCGCCGGTTTGATAAAGGTATCTTCATCAACATCGGTTTCATCCTCGATATCACCAACAATCTGCTCAAGCACATCCTCAATGGTGACCAGTCCGGCCACTCCACCAAATTCATCAATAACGATAGCCATGTGGTTACGGTTGGTGCGAAACTCCCTGAGCAAAACATTCAGGCGTTTGCTTTCCGGGATAAAAGTCGCTGGTCGTAAATGGTTCTTGATATTGAA
Organism: Salinisphaera sp. G21_0; assembly: GCF_017744115.1. GTDB lineage: Bacteria > Pseudomonadota > Gammaproteobacteria > Pseudomonadales > Endozoicomonadaceae > Endozoicomonas. The sequence continues at coordinate 29,331 of NZ_JAGHQW010000029.1, forward strand.
TTTGCCCCCGGTGTTAAGAATCAACGGCAGCAAATCCTTGGCCAGCAGAATACCGATAACTTCATCTTTGGTATCGCCAATAACCGGGAAGCGGGAGTGGGCCGACTCAATAACCTGGGGGAGGAACTCTTCCGGGTTCTGGTCTTCATCCACACAGACCATCTGGGAGCGGGGGATCATGATTTCACGAACCTGCATGTCCGCGACCTGAACAGCGCCTTCGATGATGCTCAGCGCTTCATCATCCAGCATGCCCCGGCTTCCGGCATCTCTTAGTATGCCCAGAAGCGCGTTGCGGTCTTTGGGGTCCTGGTGAAATATGCTGGTCAGTTTGTCCATCCATGATGGTGACGGATGATCTTCCGTCGAATGGTCGTCGCTCATTGCCCTCTGTCTTCACGGCTATGCCCACCTCCCGGTGGGCGGTTTACTGATGAATGTGTTAAACGTGATCCAAAGCCTGTCAGGATTACTCTCTGTCCTGATAGGGATCAGGATAGCCGAGCTGACCAAGAATTTCCGTCTCCAGAGACTCCATTTTTTCGGCTTCCTGATCGTCAATGTGATCGTAGCCAAGCAAGTGAAGTGTGCCATGAACCATCATATGAGCCCAGTGGGAATTGAGACTTTTTTTCTGCTCAATAGCTTCCTGCTCAACAACCGGGACGCAGATAATCAAATCACCCAGTAATGGCAACTCCAGTTCGGCAGGAAGATCGGAAGGAAAGGACAGTACATTGGTCGGCCCTTCCTTGCCCCGCCATTGCCGGTTCAGCTCGGCACCTTCATCTTCATCGACGATCAGGAGGCTGATTTCAGCTTCCTGACGGTGCTGGCCAACGGCAGCTGCGGCCCACTTTTCCAGATCACTCTGTTCGGGAAGCTGTGTGCTGCGGCTGTTAATCATCACATCGATATGAACCGAGGCCATTATTGTGCGCCTTTGGGTGATGAAGAGCCTTCAGCTGGTAAAGAGCCTTCAGCGGGTAAAGAGCCCTCAGCGGGTAAAGAGCCCTCAGCGGGTAAAGAGCCCTCAGCGGGTAAAGAGCCTTCAGCCGGATGAGCGCGCGCAGATTGGTGAGCAGAAGGTTGCTTACCCTGTCGGGAATGCTTTCCTGTTGACTGCTCCTGGGTCAGTTTGTCGAAACGGTCATAGGCCTGCACGATCCGTTGTACCAGGGGATGGCGTACCACATCCTTGGCGTTAAACCAGGTAAAGCCGATACCGTCAACCCCTTTGAGGACTTCAATGGCACTGGCCAGACCGGAGCGTGTCCCCCTGGGCAGGTCAACCTGGGTGATATCACCGGTAATCACTGCGGTAGAGCCAAAGCCGATACGGGTCAGGAACATCTTCATCTGCTCCTGAGTGGTATTCTGGGACTCATCAAGAATAATAAATGAATTATTGAGTGTACGACCCCGCATATAGGCCAGCGGGGCAACTTCAATAACATTTTTCTCTATCAGTCGGTCAACCCGCTCAAAACCCAGCATTTCATAAAGGGCATCGTAGAGCGGCCTGAGATAAGGATCGATTTTCTGGGACAGGTCGCCAGGCAGAAAGCCCAGTTTTTCCCCCGCTTCCACCGCAGGACGCACCAGCAGAATGCGACGGATCTGTTCTTCTTCCAGGGCCTGTACCGCAGCGGCAACGGCCAGGTAGGTTTTCCCGGTGCCCGCAGGGCCAATACCGAAATTGATATCGTGCTGAAGAATCGACTTTACATAACTTTGCTGGTTAGGACCCCGGGGCGTAATCAGGCCTTTGCGGGTACGCAGTGAGATCAGCTTGTCTTCGGGTTCTTCGTGTATCCACTCAATGGCCGATTCCTGCAGGAACAGGTGAACCGTGTTCGGGCTGAGGGGTTCGTCCTTACCGGTTTCTCTGAACAGTCGCCTGACTACTTCGCCCGCTACCTCAGCACGGCCATTTTCACCATGGATGGCAAAGACATTACCGCGATGACGGATGGTGACGCTGAGACGTTCTTCGATCTGTTTCAGGTGCTGGTTGAATTGCCCACAGAGTTCGGCGAACCTCTGTGGCTCATCAGGCTCAAGAGAGAAGCGGCAGACGTTTTGATCAGTGGCGTTATGGCCAGAGGCGTTGTTACTTCCGGAAGAGTCCTGTCCTTGTGTTTTGGTATTCAAAGTCAGTGTTTAGCCTTTACTGCAAGTGGATTCAGGTAAGATATTACGATGGTCTCTGAATGTAAGCCAGTCAGGGTTCCCTCTGAGAAAAAGAGGCATTACGCCTCTTCTTCTCAGGCCACGCTGTCCAGTTCGGAACTGATCAGCGTGCCACGCAGGGAGTGCGGCAACGCTTCAACAATCTCGACATCCGCAAAGTGGCCAATCAGGCGAGGGTCAGCACACTGGAAATTCACTACCCGGTTGCACTCGGTACGCCCTGATAATTGCCCCGGATCTTTCCTGGAATAACCGGTCACCAGAATCTTCCGGGTACTGCCAACCAGACGACGGCTGATCTGAATAACCTGCTGATTAATGCGGTTCTGCAAAATCTGCAGGCGTTGTTTCTTCACTTCCTCGGGAACATTGTCTTCCATATCGGCTGCGGGAGTACCGGGGCGCTTGCTGAAGATAAAACTGAACGAGGCATCAAAGCCCACTTCCGCAATCAGGTTCATGGTGTCTGCAAAGTCCTGATCGGTTTCTCCCGGGAAGCCGACAATAAAGTCTGAGGAGAGCTTCAGGTCAGGGCGTATAGCCAGCAGCTGTCGTATTTTCTTCAGGTAGTCTGCTGCGGTGTGCTCCCGTTTCATCAGTTGCAGGACCCGGTCAGAGCCACTCTGTACCGGCAGGTGCAGATGGCTGACCAGCTCGGGAACTTCGGCGTAGACATTGACCAGGCTGTCTGAAAACTCCAGTGGGTGAGAGGTGGTAAAGCGGATACGGTCAATCCCGTCAATGGCAGCCACCACCGTGATCAATTCTGCCAGGTCACAGACCGTACCATCGTGTTTTTCACCACGATAGGCGTTGACGTTCTGCCCCAGCAGGTTGATTTCCCGAACGCCTTTTTCCGCCAGGCCATAACATTCAGCAATAACGTCATCCATGGGGCGGCTGATTTCCGCACCACGGGTATAAGGAACGATGCAGTAAGTGCAGTACTTGTCACAGCCTTCCATAATAGAAACAAACGCCGTTGGACCATCCACACTGGGTTCCGGCAAACGGTCAAACTTTTCAATTTCCGGGAAGGTAACGTCCACTACGGGAATATGGTTGGCCCGGCTGGCATCAATCATTTCCGGCAAACGGTGCAGGGTCTGTGGGCCAAACACCACATCAACCTGGGGGGCCCGTTTACGGATCTCATCACCTTCCTGGCTGGCAACGCAGCCGCCAACGCCGATGATCAGGTCCGGGTTTTTCTCTTTCAGTTTTCGCCAGCGACCCAGCTGGTGAAACAACTTTTCCTGGGCTTTTTCCCGCACGGAACAGGTGTTTACCAGCAGGACATCCGCCTCTTCCGGATTGTCCGTCAGCTCCAGGGTATGGGTTTCGCCGAGCAGATCAGCCATACGGGCGGAATCGTACTCGTTCATCTGGCAACCATGGGTTTTGATATACAGTTTTTTGCTCATTTCACACTTTACTGGCTTGTGCCGGGAGGCTGTCCGGGAATAATCAGCCCTGCAGGCGTTATTCCCGGACAATCTCCTGGGGGGCTCAAACCTTCAGCGAGGCTAAGCCTGTTGTTCATAAACCGGGCATTATAGCTACCCTGCACCATGGAGGATAGTCAAGGATGAGCCCGGTTAAACCGTGATTGCATAGATTGTATTGTGGTCATTGCAGAGTTCGGGCGTGGGATGACGAATGATCGATCCGGTCAGATTTGTACATTCCAGTGTATTTAAGCAAACCATTGCGGTCAGGCTTTGTGTTATGATCTGCGCCCTGAAATCCTATGGTCAGCTCAAGCCGTAAAACGTTTGGGCAGAATTAACGTGGTACTAGAACCTAATGGCGAAAACCCCCATTTTCCGTGTGATTTTTCAAAATCAGGGCGAAGTGTTTGAAATCTACGCCCGACAGATCTTCCAGAGTGAACTCTGGGGCTTCATTGAGGTTGAGGAGTTTGTCTTCGGTGAGCGCAGTCAGCTACTGGTTGACCCGGGCGAAGAGAAACTGAAGGCAGCTTTTGAAGGGGTAAAACGCAGTTACATTCCACTGAATACCATTATTCGTATTGATGAGGTGGAAAAAGAGGGAACCGGCAAGGTTTCCGAAGCACAGGGTGATAATGTCCGCCCCTTCCCCGTGATGCCCCATATTCCCAGCAGGGACTGAACTTCACCGCTGGTTAGGCAGTCTTATGCACAGCTCGCATCCATGGCATCAGCACTGCCATCCTCTGGCCTGTGCCGGTAGTGGGGGGATATTATGGATTCACTGTCAGATTCTCTTAAGTCACTGGAAGTTGGCAGTGCTGTCCCCGGGGACAGTGATGCGATGTCTGCTTCTGGTTCTGCCCCAGCCATAGTGTGGGGACGGGAGTTGGCAGTGGTTAATGTCTCATCACCGGCATGTTCAGGGCTCCCTGATGCTACGCTCCCTGACGCTGCTCCCCGCAGGGCTGCAAACGTTGTTGCTGATCATGGCCCCGGGCTGTTAATGGGAAATCCGGTTAACAGCGAAAAGAACAACCATTTATCGAGCCGGGAAAAAGTGGTCGCGGTAATGTCCGCCTTTGGTACATCGCACCCCTTCGATAGCCGGGCGATAATGCACATTTTAGCTGAATGCATTTGTGATGAAGAAGATCAACTGTCTCCCTTCGTCAGTAATGGTATGAAATGCAATTTTCTGTTGTCAGGATTTCTGGCTTTTCAATATGCCGGGGAGCCTGAAGCCACTGAACCCATCCTGGCAAAGCTTAAGAATATTGATAAGGATTTTCTCGACCTTTATCTCAGGGCTGTTGAGCTATATTTGCTGATTTCCGGACAGTCACCATCTTCTATGGATTATGAGCAGGTGCAGGAGCTTGCTCAGTTGGTCCGGGAGACTGAATTTTTTCCCGCCGCCTGGCTGCTGGTGAAGCTGAGTTGTAATACGGATAAGCTGCTGCTGGTTTCACCCTTTCTTATCCCGCGTCTGCTGGTCCCGTTCCTGAATCGGAGCAATGAAATGATTATGTTGGAACGGACTTTTGCCCGGGAGCTGATGGATGTATTCACTACCCTCCTCAAGCTGACTAACAAAAACTTCAATAGCTGTCTTGAAAAAATGACGCCACGGGACTTGTTTATGATGGATTTGGGGGGGCTGTTAATGGGTGCTAACACCAAACCTGAGTTCAAACCATTTGCTGACTATCCGGAAGTGCTGAGGCAGATCATTACTTTGGACTGGAGTGACATTATTCGTTCCCGACAGGAAGGAGGCAGGCTCGAACTTCGCTCCAGGCGCAACCGCTATAACCATAACGATCTCAAGCAAGTGTTTGAGGAATCGGGGGCGAAGTTGCGGGTATCGAAAGGCACAATAAATAATCTGCTTGGCGGGGTATTCAAGGATGCAGGCAAGGGGGATACGAGAAGAAAACTATATAAGTACTTCGAGCAACATCTTGAGGCGAAGGAGTCACGCTTTGTCATTGGGCTCATGAAGTTGACCAAAGGGCTAATGTACCTTTGTTCCACAGGGTTTGAAAAACATCCCCTGATCGCCCTTATACATCTGGCTAATGCGGCAGACAGTGGCTTGTCCCCGCTGCTGCTCAAAGATGCGGGTGATATTAACCTGGGTTTTGGTCGGTTTGAAAAGTCCCGGGAACTGTATCAACAGCTGCGCAGCTTACCCGGTTTGCCAGAGTCCCTCGGGCGAAGGCTGGATTCATTAATTGAAATCTGTGAGTTAAATATTCCTGCCGTAACCAGTACTGCGGCGTCAGATGCTGTTAAAACGCCGGTTGTCGTTGAAGCTGACAGCACGAAAAGCAGGAAAAAAAGAAAACCACGTCAGCGCAGCAGGACCGAGTTCAGAGGGGACGTGGTTGCCCCGAAGCAGCGCAGCCCGGATACGGAGCAAACACCTGAAGTTTCCCGGCTGGTTGAGCCGAGGCATTTGCCGTCGGTGTCTGATTTGCCTGAACAATCAGATTCTGAAGACAGCGCACATCCGGATAAGCCCCCGGAAACGGTACAGGTAGACCAACTTTCACCTGTTACACTTTTGAGGCCAGCGCCTGAGAAGGTGGCCGGGACAACGCCCCCACGGCAGCTGTTTATGCCAAGGGAGGGACGCTTCAGCGATAGTGATTTGATGGTTCAGAAGTTTATTCGGGAGATTAATGCCCATCGGAACAAAAGTGATCTTGTCAGTGAGAAGTTGTGTATTGAACAGTGGCTGATGCAGGACCGGGTCTATGGGCGTGTTTGCGAAGATGCGGCCTGGTTCTATTTGCGGCAGTGTATTTTTCCCGAGCAGATGAACGCGGTCATCCTGGCCGGTGACAAGCTGAATCATGAGAAGGAGGCAAAATGGCAAATGCTGCACTTTGCCCTGGACTGGGTCTCCCGGGCCATGGCCTGTTACCTGGTACAGCCCATAGAGAAGCGTATCCTCAGTGGCCGGTTGCAGGAGATGCTGATTCAGCGGCACCATCAGAACCCGGAGCAAAAAAAGGACGCTGAGGCCTGCAAGCGCCTGCGTTCCGGATGCTCCGGTTTTGGCCATGTTTTTTCTGAGTTGAGTGGCCTGGTCAGCAGCCACAAGCTAAGAAAAATTTATGATGACAAGGGGCATGAGTTTTTTGCGTTAAAACGTATTGCCGATCCTCTGTATTACCTGTGAGCGTGATATTGCTTTGGTTTCCGGCTTGATAAGGCTCAGGCCGATAGTTGCTTGTCGTTTTGATACCGGTTTTTAAAGAGCAGATACAGGCCGCTGCTCAACAGCAGGTTGCCCAGTCCAATCAGGTATCGGAATAAATCCAGCCTCAGATAGCCAGCCAGTGTGCCTTCAGTACCGATGATCAGCGCGCCGGTAAAATAGCTGGTAACAGAAGCGATGATCAGCCACTTCGGACCGGACTCCACCGATGAACGCAATAGCAGAAATGACGCGAAAATCAGCAGCACGGCCATTTGCAGGTCACGGTAAATAATGTCTAAACCGTACCACCGACAGACTTCGTAAACCACGCACACACCCAATATCAGCCTGCCCCAGGCGGCCCGACTCCAGCTGCTGACGCTAACGCCAAGACAGGTGGCAATGCCGGTCAGAGGCGGCGCAAGAAACATGGCAGCATTCACCAGCATCTCGTGGGGGCCTGACCATGCGCTGGAGATACCATAACGTACGCTACCAGTGATGGATGCCAGTGCCATTAGCAGGAATCCCAGCAATGCAGCAGTGGCAGAAAAGCGATGAACGTCAGCGAAACTCTTTTGCTGTGCCATAAGAAAAACAGCAAAAAGGCAGGCAAAGGCCAGCACGGCATCAGAAATAGCCAGAGAACTCATTGTTTGCAAAATTGCTTAACCAGTCATTTAATAAAATATCCAGCGGGAAGCCACTGCCCGGTTCCCTTTGATAGTACGACCGTTTCGATAGCGGTGGCTTTATTTTCAAAGCTGGATTTAAAGGTCAGTATCCGGTACTGGCCGTCCGGTACCGCTGCCAGCTCATGGTGATCAGTTGACGTGATCAAATGGCGGGCAGTCAGTGCTCCTAACGGATTTCGGACTGCTTGAACAGAGGTTGCCCACTCATACTCAGTAACCTGTGATTGCAGAAAGGGGGATGCTGCATTCCAGCCATCCCGATATGCCATGGCATCAAGAAGTGTCAGCCACTCGGTGGATGTCTCAAGCGAACTGTCAGCATAAACCAGCGTTGAACAGACGCTCATTAAGAACACAGTAACCCATTTCATACAATACTCCGGAGATCAGGCTTCCGGGCTCAGGATAATCGGGCGAATGCTTTCTCTGCCGCACTCCATGTAGCGTCCAGCTCTGCCTGACCATGGGCTATGGATATAAATCCTGCCTCAAATGCTGAGGGTGCCAAGTATACGCCATTATCCAGCATACCATGGAAGAATTTGGCATAGCGCCCGGTGTCACAGGCCATCACTTTGGTAAAGCTGTCTATGGTATTGTCGGCATGATTCTGGTCGGTAAAAAATAGACCAAACATGCCGCCTACCTGGGATGTGGTAAAAGGAATACCGGCGGCTTCTGCTTTTTCTCTGAGACCTTGCAGAAGTAACGCGGTTTTCTCCGTCAGGGATTCGTGAAAGCCGTGGGTAGACAGATTTTCCAGTGTGGCCAGACCGGCAGCCATGGCCAGCGGGTTGCCCGAGAGTGTTCCGGCCTGGTAGACAGGACCCAGTGGTGCCAGATGCTCCATAATCTCCCTGCGACCACCAAAAGCACCCACGGGCAGACCACCGCCAATAATTTTACCCAGTGTCGTCAGATCCGGCGTTACGCCGTAATAGGCCTGGGCACCACCCAGTGCAACCCGGAAACCGGTCATGACTTCATCAAATATAAGAACAGTGCCGTATTCATCACACAGCTTGCGCAAGCCTTCCAGAAAACCGGGAACGGGTGGAATGCAGTTCATGTTGCCAGCCACCGGTTCAATGATGATACAGGCAATTTCATTGCCTGCCTGCTGGAAGGTTTCTTCCACCTCGGCAAGGTTGTTGTAGGTCAGGGTAATGGTTTTTTCCGCCAGCGCAGCGGGCACTCCCGGTGAATTGGGCACACCCAGGGTCAGGGCACCGGAACCTGCTTTTACCAGCAGGGAGTCGGAGTGGCCGTGGTAGCAGCCTTCAAACTTGACGATTCGGTCACGACCGGTAAAGCCCCGGGCCAGACGAATGGCACTCATGGTCGCTTCAGTACCGGAGTTGACCATGCGCAGCAGCTCCATGGAAGGTACCATCGCCCGTACCATCTTGGCGAGGCGGGTTTCCAGCTCCGTGGGTGCACCAAAGCTCATGCCAGCCAGGGCCTGATCACGCACGGCAGCGATCACATCCGGGTGGTTGTGGCCGAGGATCATGGGACCCCAGGAGCCGATGTAGTCAATGTATTCCCTGCCATCCACATCATAAAGATGCGCGCCACGGGCTTTTTTAAAAAAGATGGGCTTGCCGCCAACTCCTTTAAATGCTCTGACCGGTGAGTTTACTCCCCCGGGGATGACCGTCTGGGCATCGTAAAAAAGTTGTTCAGAACGAGACATGGTGGCAATTCCTTAACATAGGCTGTGCGGCTTAAACCCGGGGTTTTGGCCGCTATTCTTTATTGTGCAACTGTGGAAGGTTAAACAGCTTTACGCTGTGTATCGTTAAACAGAGCTATAAAATTCCGGGCTCGATCCCGAATATTCTGTGCCGCAAACAGGTTATTAACGACGGCAACCATATCAGCACCGGCAGAAATCACCTCAGACGCATTGTCCGTGGTAATGCCGCCAATGGCGACGATGGGCAGGTCAAACATTTCCCGTGCCTGTGACAGAATGGCAAGCTCGGCATTTTTAGCATCGGGTTTGGTTCGGGAGGGGAAAAACTTGCCAAGGGCAATATAGTTGGCACCCTGTTCAACAGCCGCTTTTGCCTTTTCCAGAGAGCCCTCACAGCTGATGCCGATAATGGCATAATCACCCAGCCGGGCTCTGGCATCGGCAATACTGTCATCCTGCTGGCCAAGGTGAACGCCGTCGGCTTCCACATCAAGAGCCAGCTCAACGTCATCGTTGATGATCAGCATGGCCTGGTACTGATGGCAGAGAACCTTCAATGCCCCGGCCTGTCGCAGTCTTTTACCGGAATCAAGGCTTTTATCGCGGTATTGCAAGATTTTCATACCGCCCATCAGAGCCTGCTCTACCGTTTCGAACAGTATTCTGTCATCAGGTTGCAGTTGACTATCGGTAATACCGTACAGGCCGTGAAATCGATGCATGGTCCATACCCAATTATTAAATATTCGGCAGATTATACCAGTTTATCGTCCTTGTCTTTAATGGACGTTCATTATTAACCATAAGACCAGTATTCATCATATTCCGTGGAAAAAAATGTGTTCTAACAAACATCAGGTTTGCCCGGTAACGCATCAGAATCGATGGCAACACTCTCACTTATTGTTGAGCTATCTTCGCTGGCTTCAGGGTGGGCTTCACCCACTGAGCAGAGAATGCCGGCAACCGTATTGCCAACAACATTGGTGACCGTGCAGCCAGCATCGGTAATCCGGTCAGTCGCCAGAATAATCGCCATGGCTTCAACGGGTAGCCCCATGGTGTGTAACAGTACTCCGGTGGAGACTGCTGCACCGCCGGGTATACCGCCAGTAGCAACGGCCAGAAGGAAGGTGGTGAAGCCCATGGTGCCCATTTCCAGAAGGCTCAGGTCAATATGCCAGGCATTGGCCACAAACAGGGCGGCAACGCTCATATAGATAGCAGAACCGGACATATTAATGGTGGCTCCCAGGGGAACCGTGAAACCGGCGATATGTGCCGGGACCTGGAACTTTTCGATCAGTGTCTGATAAGTAATGGGGATGGAGGCGTTAGAGCTGGCGGTAGAAAGGGCAAAAATGACCTGCTCACGGGTGTGACGGATAAACACCAGCGGGGAACGTTTAATCACCAGCCCAATCAGCACCGGATAAATAACAAACAGCCAGAGGCACATAATGAGCAGGCAGGTCAGCACATAGGACAACACACTTAAAATGCTGCTGCCGTTTAGTGTGGCAGCCAGTTTGGCGGTCAGAAAGAAAACCCCGATAGGAGCCATGCTCATCACCATGCCAATCAGTTTCATCATCACGCTGTTGGCCAGGGAAATAGCATTGCTGACACTGTGGGTTTCGTGGTTTTCCAGCTTCTTTATGGCAATCCCGGTAATGATTGCCATAAACAGGATTTGCAGAATATTGCCTTCTACCAGCGCCTGAAAGGGGTTCACTGGGACCACGTTAATAATCATATTCAGCAGTGAAGGGAGTTCCGACTGGCCAGAGCGAACCAGTTGGCCAACGTGGCCAAGATTGGCACCGGTCCCCGGTGCCACCATCAATGTAATAACAATGGCTGACAGGATGGCAAAAAATGTATTGCCTAGATAGATGCCAAAGGTTTTAACCCCCAGTCTACCGACCTGGGTGATGTCGTTAATGCTGCACACAGCGTGGGCTATGGAGACAAAAATAAGGGGGACAACCAGCATTTTTATCATTGCCACGAACATCACACCAACGGCATGAAAGAGGCCACTGACCAGGTATTTCTGGATAATGCCTTCGGGAGAGGCAGCCAACTGGATGATGATGCCAGTGGCCATTCCCAGTATCAGGGCTATCAGTATTTGAGGGGCTAAATTTTTCTGCATCATACATTCTCCTCTCAATATGAAAGTGAAACGGCTCTGCTGACTTATGCCCCCTTACTTAATTGGAACGCTTTATCAGTAACAAGTTCCCGACAAAGATGAAAAAATGCTATTTCCTTATGGTAAATCCTTATTTTAGTTGAAAATTATCGGATTTCCTGAAGCCGTGATCAGGGCCGGATTTGCTCAATCGAAGGCATAACCAGCCGGTTTCAGGCGAGTAGGGGGTGTTCTTTTGATGTCCCTCGGAAAAGTATTTCAGCCATTATTCGCTTAATGTTGCCAAAGCACTTGTGTGAAGTTTTGGAGGCCTGGCATGTTGTCACCATGCTTGGATATCAGCGCTGAGGTTTCGCAAGCCCTGGCCTGAGAATGTTGCAACGGCTTATGCCGTGGAGAAAATCATCCGTGATGCTGTGCCTGCTACCATGGCTATTTTGTACGATCGTATGACATCATTCCTGTCAGCGGCAGACATTGACTTCCCTGTTGCGTGATTACCAGATTTCCGGCTTATTCATCGCCTCGACACAGTGTGGTTTGCCAGCGATTGGCTCAATCTCCTTACTAACCAGCGACTGGCCTAACCAACCTTCCGGATGGGACAACGGCAGTGGTGCTTTGATCACGGTTTCACTGACAGGCGCAAAACCTGTTCGACAGTAGTAATCAGGATCACCATAGGTGAATACCAACTCTGTGCCATTGTCTTTTAATGTACGCAGGCCAAAGTGGATCAATGCCTGACCGGTACCTTTACCCTGGTAATCAGTGCCGACAGCAACCGGCGACAGTAGAAAAGCATCAATACCACTGTCAAACGTTAACCGGGAAAAGATAATGCAGCCTGCAACCTGTTCACCATGTTGCCAACTATGGTCCAGGGCAACAAAAACAAACAAGTCGTTGTCGTCTGTTGTCTTCATTACCTCATAAGCGAGGTTGCCGACTATTGCTCCTTCCGTCTCACTTTCCGAGTCAGTAAATGTCCTGGTAAAGAGATGTCTGATCTCGTCAATGTCACCCGGGTGGTAAACTGAAAACTCCACAATGCCTCCAAATTAATTACTGCCTGTCTCTTGTGCTACTCTGAGACTTTCGCGATCCTGAGGAAAAGAATAATGAACATAAGCATTTCTTATACGCCTGCTACTCGTGGGCAGCAAGCTGAAACGCCTAATCTGGTAAAAGCACTTACAGGCTATGGCGTGTTCGCAGGGTTTCTTATTTGCATTAAAAAAGTTCAGGATCCGGGCTTGGTGACGTTGGCTGCTTCCAGTGCGGTTGGCGCAGGCCTGGGTTACTTATGTGGGTATTCAATCCACCATTCATTATTGGCGGTTGTCGATGGTGTGCGAAATGTTACCAATGGTTTGAATGCGTTGTTCCCGGGTGCGGATAATCACACCGTTACTCCCACAGCAACCTCAATCAATCAGTGGTTGGAAACCAACGATCAAGATAATAACGTCAGGTTATCTAATAATCCCGGCAACGCCGTTGCCCGCCAGACATTGAGTCGACGGCACAGTGTTTAACGGTTGTGTCACATCCTGAAGGCACCGGTATGTCTTTCCAGGGCAGAGAGTGTGCATTGTAGGGGTGTCAGGCCTTTTTTGTGCTAACGTTCTACAGCGTTGCAACTATTTTTTCGCACAGTTTTTTTAAAGTGATTAATTCATCAAGGTCAAGCTGGATTTTACATTTCATTTTCCCACAACACCATCATCACCAGATATTGGGCATACGTCAGATCCAGCTTATTTTAAGTCTGGAGCTGTCCTACCCAAAAGAAATGGGTGGTACTGGTGCGGCGACGAATCCTGAGCAGCTGTTTGCCGCGGGTTATGCTGCCTGCTTCTCAAACGCCATTCTTCATGTTGCCCGTGAAAGCAAAGTGGTTTTGCAAGCTGCCCCGGTCACATCCGAAGTGGGCATCATTACTTTTCAATGCATTCTGCTACTCAAGTCGGATGATTTATCCACATTCCGGATGAAGCATCATGCAACCTTACAACCATGAATTTGTTATAATTCAAGTATCAATCAAAAAAGATGACAAATTCATGAATTCAGTAAATGTCACGGCTAACCAGTCCGGCTCGAAAGTTGAACTTATCGCTCAATTTTTAGCAACCAAGGCCAGTTCCGGGCAAACCGCATCGGTTTCAACATCTTTTAACCGACAGGTAAAAGCTCAAGTCAAGCCTTATTACCCTGGCATAAAACGTCAGCCCGGCGAAGAAAAGTGTGTCACTCAAGACTTCAGCGAGAAAAGATGCACATTAACCACCCTGGCAAACCAGGTTTCTGGCAGACAGGATCAACAGTTTTCAGGATCGGGTCAGAACAGTCAACGCTACGAGTTTTACCCCTTGGCTGAATGTTATAGGCAAAAATCACAGGCCAGTGAACAGCAGTGTCGGCCGCCCAGTAAAGTAGCCCTGCCGTTAAAAGAAAGAAAAACTTATCGATGTAGATGGGATGGTTGTGGTAAAACATTTACTCGAAACAATAATCTGAAAATACACCAACTTACTCATAAAGGGCTGAAGCCTTTTAAATGTGATGTTGCTGGTTGCGGCAAAGCATTTACCAGGAATTATGATCTGAAAACACACCAATCCGTTCATACGGGGCATAAGCCGTATAAATGTGATTTTGAGGGTTGCAGAAAAGCATTTGCCAGGAGGCCTGATTTAAAAAGACACCAGGTCATTCATGCGGAGCATAAACCGTATAAATGTGATTTTGTGGGTTGCAGAAAAGCGTTTATCTGGAGGCATAGTCTAAAAATACACAAGCGCACTCATACGGGTGAGAAACCACATAAATGTGAGTATGTGGATTGCAATAAGAAGTTTGCCACGAGGCAAAATCTGAAAGTACACCAATGCCTTCATACGGGGGAGAGACCACATAAATGTGAGTTTGTGGGTTGTGGCAGGAGATTTATCACAAAGAAAAATATGAAATTACATGAGCGTCATCATTTAAATAAGAGTTCGTGAATTTGGTAAGAGGTTTGCCATGGAGTCAAATCTAAAATAACACTAATGGATTTATAAGGATCAGTCATCATAATTATCCTGGACTTCCCGGGTAAAGTCGTTCCAGTTGATCTTTGGTGTACGCCATTTATAGTTTGTATCAGAGCCATGGTTCTCTGAAGCCCAGGTATCGTATTTCAGGGCACAATCATGCAAGTTAGTAATAGTGTCAGGAATCACCTTGCCCAAGAGGTTGTTAACCAGCCACGCCGGTATGGAACCCTTTGGATCAGAGTGCGAGATAAATATCAGTTTAGTCCCGCCACAATGGGTCGGTATCATGTAATACCCAGTGATAAATGAGCGAGCCCTTACAAACCCTTCCCGCTCAGGACAGTCTGCATGGTCCACGCTGTGGTTCATAATGATATACTCACCGTTGGTAAACTCCATCCAGGAGCGCATGTTGCAGAAATCACGTTTCGAGATCGGCCAAAGGGGTTGCACTGCGTAGTATCCAATGTCATTCCGGGAATCCAGCTGACAGATGTCGCGCCCCTCAACCATCTTCTTGTCCCAGGTTTTGCGGTAGTCTGCATCATGCAGTGTGTTGAACAGCGTTTCGGGATTAATATCGTCCCACTGGACAGTTGCACGGACAATGTTGAATCCGGTGCCTTTCTCACCAGGCTTCAGATCCTCTGGCCTGGACTCCACGAGAAGAGCTTTCTGGCTATCCTCATATACTGTTGTCCACTTGCCATCCTGGCTCCCGGCGAAGTCACGCAGTTTAACGAAGTCGGGTAGTTGCATCAGCTTGTACATCTGCCCCTTTGATTCAACAAAGACAGGGGTAACCGGACACGTTGCAGCGTTCCCATCCGGGGAATGTGTTACCTGAAAACTTTGTGATATTTGCCTGTCTTCTAATGGCTTGTTTGCTGATGTTGTTGCTGGTTCCTGCCTGCCACCCTCAGGTAAGGCTTGAATAGAGTGGGCTACATTTTCTTCTACAGAAACTGAATTAGTATGCCATGTACCGACATCATTCTGACGCTGGGACCCCGGCCTGCTAATTGATCTACTACTGTATTCATCAAATTGGGGATTACCTTGACATGCTCGCATTTTGTAACCAGACAGTCTTGATCAACTCGCACGATGCCACTATAAAAGCCCAGGAAAAATAAATGTCAAGTCGAGTATTGGTCGGTTTTATCTGCCCTGATTGTCAGATGAATCGTTTTCAGGAAACACTGGCTTCAATTACTTAAAACAAATGGATGTTTGCGATGTTGTGCCTCTTTTATGGCCAGTGCCTCAGGGTAGTTGCTGGTATCGCAGGGAATATTAAACCGGTCTTCCAGGATCTGACACACCTGTTCTGCAATGGCGTAATGAGCCTCTGCACTCGGATGCACACTGTCGCTGTAAAATGCTGTTTTGCCCGGAGTTATCTGAGACAAATGATTGCGGACGGGGTGCCAGCTGTCATCAAATGCCGCATTGTTTAGCAGTTCCCGGGTAATAATGTTGCGCTGCTGTTCAGCCTCTTTTCGCTTTTGTGCAATAAGGGCCTGGCGATCTGTTTCAACCTCTCCATCGTCATCTATACCCGGTATTGGAATATTCAGAATAGGGTGCACAAAATCCCATTGTGGATCTTTTCGCAGAATTTCAAACACTTTTTCACCATCAATCTTCATGACACGATAACCAGAGTGCTGAGGAAATGATTCCCTTAGCAGGTTGATTCTCATACTCAGGCTGGCCTTGTATACCCGCCATTTTTCATGCATTTCCTGTCGTTCGGGGGCGTTAAGAAACCTGGGCGTGGAAGTGATATCGGGCAGTGAAAACACGATAACCCGCTGAGCACCTGCTTGCAGCACATTGTAAATATCCTGTGCCTGTTCCTGGGCAATATCGTCAGGTTCCTGCCAGTTATTCAGGAAATCATTACCGCCATTAAAAAAGACCACCAGGGTGTCCGGCAGGATCAGTGGGCTGGAAGTGTCTTTACCGACCTTGCCATTGCGCTCACTCAGATAGGACTGCACAATCAGACCCTCGCAAGGGGGTATAAGGCTGCCCTGAAAGAGCGTGACAACAGCATCCATGACCCCCTCCACAGAACTCAGGAAGGCACCGGGTCTGCCCAGCTTACTTTCAGCACAGAGTACCCAGCTGCCCGCCATGGCCCGGTTATCAAGTTTCACTTTGTGCTGATTCGGGTATGACATCATTCTGACCAGCACCTCGGGCCACATCAAATCCATCTCTCTGCCGGTGGTCCACTTCCCTTTTTCGTAGTGCTGGCTGTCCGGCAGGAGAGGGATTTGGTCTGCAAACTGGCTGGTGGTTGACAGTAAGGTCTCTTCAGCCACGGCAGGAATCATAGATAACAGGTCTGCCCTGATAATTTCACCCAGGGCCTCGGTCTTATTGGCCAGAAGTCTGCTGATACTTTTGATGGAGGGCATCTGACGGGCAATATAGGAATGCTGAATATTGCGGAGAAAGCGGGTGGTGCGTTGTACCGCCCCCAGCAGGGGACTGTCCAGCTTCTGTTCCATGTATTCAAGGCCTGCCAGTATGTTCGTCAGCAGTGTTTCCAGCTGGTTCACAGCATGCTCTTCCAACCCGGTCATTAGTCGCCGGATAAAGCTTTGTTCACGTTTTTCTGCCTGAAGTTCTATCCGGTAAAGTGCAAATGTTTGTTTAATATTCCGGATGCTGCTGGCGCGGGAGAAGAACTGGCTCAGATCAATGGGTGGCTCTTCGACCATCGGGTTGAAATCACCCCTCAGGGTTTTCAGCAGATTGAAGGTAGAAAGCGCTGAATCAGGTGTATGAAAATCATCACCATGACTGTCTGAGAGGCTGTCCCCAAATACCAGTAAGGTATGGGGGCTCCATGGCTCAGGTTTGATTAATACAGGACTGCTTATATTCGGTTCATGGTGCGCACTGGTTTGCAGGGAAAACAAAACCAGGCAGCAGGTGATCAGTGTATAGCAACAGTTTTTCATGATCTGGCCCTGACTGAACTACTTACCCATGTTCCTCAATTTTAACCCAATTATCATGATTTACAGGCTGAATCTGATGGCAGTTTTTTATATGAGTAAATAAGTTAGAAGATTGAGAAAAAGATTTAACGCATATCAGGCAAAGATATGGTTTAACCCCTGAGTGGACATTGGCATGTCTTTTTAAACCAGCTTTTTGAGTAAACCTTTTTTTACATATGTGGCATTTGTAGTTTTTTGTAATCAGATGAATCGATCTCTCGTGCAGGCAACGTGCAGCATCAAATCTGAATGTTTCACCACACCCTTTACGGCTACATGTAAATTTTTTGCCCTTTGAGTCTTTTGCTGCTGGATTGCGGCTGGATAACCTTTCCAGCCCGTTAGTTAAATTGTTTGGCTGGGGGGAAGCTAAAGAAACAGGAATTTGTTGATAAACGACAGGGCGAGATTGATCATTGGCCTGAGTATGGGCGACAGGAGCCAAGCCAAGGAGGCCACAAAAACAGACCTGTCGTAAGTTATTGTTAATGCTCAACATAGGATGACTAAATTATTCAATAATACCTTGGATCACTTCTCTTTATAAAAGTTCCTTCGCGACAGGCTAAGCCCAAGAGTTTGAGGCTCCATGAGCTGAAATCATTCGTTGAAAGCAGGTTCCACTCCTGCCCGGTAAAGACTCATCCCATGCCGTAATTATTTCGTAGTCAGTGGTTACGGTCTTCTACCTCTTTCAGGACATAGAGGTAGATTCAAGCTCATTATTTTTTGCTTTATTCGATTTCCTTACAAAGGCGGCAGCTTGCTTGGCAGCGATTCTTGCTTGTTCTTTATCACCGGTATTCCTGAGAACTTTGTAGTAAACCTTAATATAAGCCTTCCGTTGCTCGCTCTTTTCGTAAGCTCTCTTGGTAGCCTTCCCTTTCTCGGACTGCTGGTAAGTCTTCTTGACAGCCATCCCTTTGTCGGACTGCTGGTATTTCTTCTTGACAGCCTTCCCTCTCTCGGACTGCTGGTAAGCCTTCCTGACAGCCTTCCCTTTCTCAGATTGTCTGTAAGTTCTCTGGTAATCCTTACCTTTTTTGGACAGTGCGTGAGCTTTCCTGGCAGCCTTCCTTTTCTCGGAATCAAGATAAGCCTTCCGGTACGCCTTTCCTTTTTCGGACTGCTCGTAAGCCTTCCTGACAGTCTTCCCTCTCTCGGACTGCTCGTAAGCCTTCCTGACAGTCTTCCCTCTCTCGGACTGCTCGTAAGCCTTCCGGCGATCCTTCTCTTTCTCGGACTGTGTCCGGGCTTTGGCAACCTTGATTTTCCCTGATTGCTCGTGAGGTACAGCGAGCGTGAGGGGCCGAGGTTCATCAGAACCGGACGATTCATGTGCTTTAAACTGACTGGTTTCAATTGTAACTTGCTCTTGAGGGTCTTTATGTAATGGATCAACTTTAGCAACTGGACGTGATGATGGCTGAGAAAAAACAGCTAATGAATTTTCCGGAAGTAAGTTAAGGGTTATTTGCTCAAAGTTTGTTGTGGATGGTAAATGAGAAATTGAAAAATCACTCAGTGAATGTGGAGCCGGTAGTGTGTCCAGATCTATTACATCCTGATTTAAATACCCATCATAGAATGAATCAGGTGTATGTATAGAGTGGCCAGCCATAGTTGGCTGTGTATCGAAAGGATTATTTGGTATTGAGTGTGCATCCAGAAACTCCTGTAACCATGAGTAGTCAGAAGTGACAATTGAGTCTAAATCGGTTGTGTACATTGAATTATTGAGTTATTGAGTTATTGAATTAAAGCTTAAGACCTATCATTCTTTATAAAAGTTCCCTTCTGATACAAACCGTTTACTGTTTATGCCGAAAGTGCATAGATAATTGATATGGATATCAGAAATAACGAAGTAGAACGCTTTGGAAGGGGGGGGAATAAAGGTTGTTTTAATCTAATTATTTTTTTATTCGATTTTTTATAAAGTCGGCAGCTTGATTAACGGCGATTCTTGCTTTTTCTTTATTGCCGGTCTTTCTGAGAGCTTTGTAGTAAGCATTAACATAAGCCTTCCGTTTCTCCGACTATACATAAGCTTTAAAGTCTGTGAATAAAAAATCCTCATCAAAAAAAACACTGGAAAAATCACAAGATAAATTTCCATTAATGTATCATGGCTAGCTACTTAAACGCTTCGGGAATAACCATAAATGAATTTGAGCTTGCGTTGAATTTTTTCATGGGATTATCTAATTATTGAAATATTAAATTATAGTTTATGACTAATAATTTTTATAAAAGTGTTGTTGTTGTTTTCCTTTATTAGGAAACAAAAGGATCCTGTGCAGATTATTTGCTTAAATGCTGTTTGGATTGTTTTGACTCTCATCTTATGAAAAAAATACTGATAATCAGGTAATAAAGTACTATGGGCATTACAGGCACAGCTTCAGGTAATGAAGTTCAGTATCAACAGGCTATTGATCCTACTGCTGGCACGCTGAAGCCATCACGTTCACAGGACGCCATTGAATCTAGAGGTTTTACCGGAACCAGGGCGGTGGTAAAGGAGGATTCAGACGCCGTTGTTAACTGCAGAACGGAGCCGATCGAGGAACCCGGAGTCCGGAGTGACAGTAAAACCATATCGCAAAGAGAAGTGACCCAACCCGGTTGTAAAGCAATCTTGCTGGGGAAAAAAACGGATGAAACCATTGAGGCTATATGTGGAGGAACCTGTCTGGCACTTGTTGGGCTGGCACTTCTGCTCGCTGCCGGGAGTGGTATTTTTAGCTTGAATGAGAGTTCTTCATCAATGGTTGCAACTGGCAACCATTATAATTCAACACCTCCCTCAAATCTGACTTTTAATAAAAACACTAAGGCATTATTACAAGATGCTATCTCTACTTCCTCAGCACAGAATAATGAGGACTCTTCCGGTATTGGCGGATTATACGTCGCTGGATTATTTTTTATCACTGTGGGGGTTGCTGGTATTTTATTGACACGCTTTTGTTCCGGTAGTGATACCAAAAAAACGGATAAAAGTCAGAGCAGTAAAATTCTGGATTTAGAACCTGGTCCTAAAGATCAAATAAATAACAGCAAGTCCGATGAAATCTCCATGGAAGATATTTCAACCCTTCGGCAAAGGGAATCAGTCAACCGCGATACCAGGCCTGACCTGCTGCTAAAAGCGGATTATCAGCAAGCCGGGTCATGGGATGTGGAAAGCGTTAATCAGGGTGCCGGTTCTTCAGTTAATGTGGAATATCCACTTCCCTATGACAGTGATGAGGAAGAATTTCATCCATTTTTACCCTGTTTAGTCAATGTTGAAGCTGAGGTTACGCCTGTGCCTGCTGCTTTTCCATCAGAAAGCTTCGATATGGTGAATATGTCTTCCAGACATAGTGGTTCACCTGCCCTGCTGATAGCAGGTGAACCGCTTGATGAGACGGCATTCTACCCCTGTGCAGGGAATGATGCTGACAGACTGTATCAATTTATTGAAGATAATGCCTTTGAGTCCCTTGAACCTGAGGTAAGCAGGGCATTTAAGAGGCACGTGTCAAAAATGAGTTATCTGGATTTCAGGGCATTTGCCAACAATGTTGGAGCCGGAGATGAAGGTAGAATCAGGCAATCAATCAATAATATGGTTACTGGTAAAATCCCTGATGATACTCCTGAAAAGAGAGAACGGCTGGTTCAGACGCTGGCGGAGGTTATCAGTACATTTCCAGTCAACTCTTCGGGCACTGAGGTTTCCGGGGAAACCATCGTGTAATGCATTGCCGCTGTCACTGGTAATAACGTCCACCGAGCAAACGCAAACCCGATGCTCCGGTAACTGTAGGCAGGTTGCCAGGTAGCTGTAACATATTCTGTCTTGCTAACCAGGCAAAGGCGGTAGCTTCTACCCACTGAGGATTAACACCAAGCGCCGAGGTTGATCCCAGCTTTGTACCGGGCATTTCTTCTTTCAGCATTGCCATCAGGGTGTTGTTATTGGCACCGCCGCCGCAGGTAAACACTTCATCGGTATCGGGGGCATGCTGCTTTATGGCATCGGCAATGCAACGCGCCGTTAAGCGACAGAGGGTTGCCTGTATGGTGGACGGGGACAGCCCACGAAAGCCTTCGAGCATTGCGTTGAGCCAGGCAGGGTTGAACAGTTCCCGGCCGGTACTTTTGGGAGCGGGTAACCGGAAAAAGGGGTCGCTTAACATGGTTTCCAGCAGGATCGGGTCATGGGGCTCCCGGGCAGCATGAAAGCCATCCTTATCATAAGGTTGCCCCCATTGCTGTTGGCACCAATAGTCCATTAAAAGGTTCCCGGGACCGGTATCAAAGCCGGTTACCGGTTTTTGCTCACCGCTTTCAGCAGGCAAGATCGATATATTGCTGATACCGCCAATGTTGACGATTACCCGGTGGCAGGTTTCGCTGGTAAAAACCGCACGGTGAAAGGCCGGTACCAGCGGGGCTCCCTGACCACCGGCGGCCATATCCCGGCGTCTGAAGTCGGCAATAACGGTAATGCCGGTCTGCTCTGCCAGGATATTAGGGTCACCGATCTGCAGGGTGTAGCCTGACTCGGGTATGTGCCTGATGGTCTGGCCATGACTGCCAATGGCCTTGATTTGATCAGCGGTCAGTCCTGCTTTGTTCAGCAGCGCATTGACCGTTTCTGCAGCGACATAAGCAATGGCCGGGTCCACTTCCGCCAGCAAACGGATTTCATCATGACCTGGCTGGCAGAGTTGCTGAATTTTTTGCTTCAGCTCAGCGGGCCACTCAGTACTGTGATGGGCCAGGAGAGTTGGACTCTTTCCAGCAAAGTGAACGGCGGCAGCATCCATGGCGTCGAGGCTGGTACCTGACATAAGCCCTATATAGATATCTGACATGGTTCGCCTCTGGAAGGAAGGTTTATCGGGACATTATTGTTAACGACAAAGACAGTGAGGCGCAAAGTAAACAACCAGATAGCTTTGCGCCTTACGTGCCCACATTACGGTTTTTTCAATCACTTGCAGGTTACTGCGTGGCCAGCAGTGTTTCCCTGTGTTTCTCAAGCCTGGCAATCATCAGTTCGGATTTTTTCCGGAAGTTAGCCATCTCGTTTTTGGCGATAGGGGCTGCATCCGGGAGCTTAACCGTCATCGGGTTTCTGTGCACGCCATTCACACGAAACTCATAATGCAGGTGAGGCCCAGTGGCCCAGCCCGTTTTGCCCACATAGGCTATGGTCTGGCCCTGACGAACTCTCTGGCCTTTTTTCAGACCGGCCAGTTTATTGGCATGGGCATAGACGGTCACCACATTATTCGGGTGCTGAATAAATACCACATTGCCGAAACCATTCTGCCAGCCGGAAAACTGCACACGACCATCGCCCGCGGCTTTAATCGGGGTATTCATCGGAGCGGCATAATCGACCCCCCGGTGAGGGCGTTTGGTCTTGAACACCGGGTGCAGGCGGTTAGGGTTAAATCGTGAACTGATACGGGTAAAATCCACCGGAGTGCGGAGAAACGCCTTCTTCATGCTTTTTCCGTCCGGGGTATAGTAGTTGGTATCGCCGTTACTGTCGGTATAACGGATGGCGGTATAGGTCTCTCCCTGGTTGGTGAAGCTGGCTACCAGAATATTGCCATCGCCCAGTTTTTCCCCTTCCAGGAACTTCTCTTCATAGAGCAGATTAAAGTTGTCACCACTGCGGATATCCTGAACAAAATCGATATCCCAGCCAAAAATTCCGGCCAGCTCCATGGTCAGATTCTGGGACAGGCCTGCTTTCTGGCTGGCAAGGAAGAGAGAGCTTTCAATAATGCCGCTGGCATAGGTGGGATGGATTTCCGGTGACAGGGTCACCTGTTCTGCCCGGTAGCCATCGTCCTCCCTGTTAAAGAAAATGCTTTCCAGCCTGGACTTGACGTAGCGCAGCTGGGTCAGGGTTCCTTCCTGATTAATTCGGAATTCCAGGGATTCCCCCGGACGTATGCTGGCCAGTGTTTCGCCATATTTGGGGGTGTTGGCAACCTGGTAAACAACACTGGCATTTAATCCCTGGCTATTAAACAACACCGATAAATTATCACCAGATTTAATGGTGACACTGTGCCATTTTCCCAGTTTTTGCTCCAGGTCGTAGGCGGCTTTTGCCAGAGCTTTGGCTTCTGCTTCCTGTTCTACTTCTTTGATTGCTGTTTCTGATTGATCAGCGTTCTGATTGCTGACAAATTGGGAAGACTCGGGAATTGTGGGGCTGCTGGTCAGCTCAGTGTTGGCTTCCTGAGGCTGGAATGCATCAATGGACATCGGGATTTCATTGCGCCTGGCTTCTACGTCACCAGAAGGTAGAAGAGCCATCAATCCCATGACGCTGGCAGCGATGGTGCTTGCCAGCAGCAAGTGTCGCCTGGGGAACTGTTTCAGGCGCTGGTTGATCCGTGTTGCGCCCCTCGGGATGGCTTTATTCATTAAGATTTTAACGCTGTCTTCAGTGTGGTTATCAGTAAATTATAACGATAAAAAATATCGTAAGTCATATCCGTCAGAAAAGGTACGTCAATACAAGGTCAATTATTCTGTTTTTTCATTAATGTCTTGATTATCACGAATCATTCTATTGCCTTGTGGTTTGTCTTTCCAAGAGGGAATGAAAATGCAGGGTTGTTCATCGTCAGAGTTTATGTACTGAAACGGATGTTGGAATGCGATCGCCTGTGGGTGGGTTAACAGATGGGTGCGGGCTTGTTTGTAATAAGGGTTGCTGGTCTGTTTTTGAGAAGGGTGCAGGGCTGGCGGCTGACTGCTGAGTGGTTTGAGCATTGGCAGTCAGTGGCTCATGTAGTGAAGCTGTGCGGTGCTGGTTTTCGGGTTCAGGTTGCTGTTGGGAGCCCTGGCTATTGTGGCTTGTTTCTTCTGCAGGCTTTGATGGAGGGCTCTGGCTTGAGGCCGCGGCGGTTGGCGGTAGTTCGACATGTGGATGTGTGGACTGGCTGGCCGGGTTATCCAGAGGTCGGTTATCCGCTGCCGGATCAAGGGCTGGCGATTGTCTTTCCAGATGGTCAGAAGGCAGAGTGGCAGCTGACTGGAAGAGTGATTGAGGCGAGGGGGGCGCTGGTGTATTGAGATTGATATAAGGTTCTGCCTTAAACAGCCAGTGCGGCGAATGCAGAAGAATTGTACCCACTATACCCAGCACAGATATGGAAAGGGCTATGGACATGACCATGCCGGCAAGATACATCCAGGTGTATTCAGAATCCGGTGAAGTGCCGGACTCCACAAAGTGCTTCCACTTATTTGCACCTTGCCTGACGTACTCTTCTACCGGGGGATTCTGGAGATAAGCCGTTTGCTGTGCTTTATCTCCGGGCTGTTTATCACCAGCGGGCTGCTGGTCAATTCTGTTATTGTCTGACCCTGGTACCTTTTGAACCGTTCTATCC
Organism: Salinisphaera sp. G21_0; assembly: GCF_017744115.1. Lineage (GTDB taxonomy): Bacteria > Pseudomonadota > Gammaproteobacteria > Pseudomonadales > Endozoicomonadaceae > Endozoicomonas. Next base: position 54,223 of record NZ_JAGHQW010000029.1, read on the forward strand.
CCCAGGTTCTCATGGGCATATTGCAGCAGCCCGGTAAAACCACCAAAACAAACACTGGACAGGACGGCCACTTTTCTGCAGACAAAATTCAGACACTCGGCGGCTGTTGACAGGGATCGCATGACCACCCAGGCAGCATCACCCACGGAAAAATTTGAACCCGTCTGCCCGGATTTGTACAAAGGTTCTTTTTCCCGGGAGGCTCCGGATGTTGCCGGTAGAGCAGCAGAGTAGGTTGAAGCTGTTGGTGTCGACAGTGGTTGTGGATAATCCAAAGACTTCTCCTCTCGCTATGATGGTGCCGGTATTGTGGAGACCTAGGAGGCTGTCCGAGAAGAGACTGCCCTACTGCGGTGGCAGCAAATTGGTCTAAAAATTCCGTTTTGTTCGGCAAATAGCCCCGCTATTCACCTCACAAAACGGAATTTTTATCCTCAATTTTCTGCCATCCTCGTTACGGGCGCTATTCTCGGACAGCCTCCTGGCAGAAATATCAAACAGTGCCTGATTCGACAGTTAGGATTTAACGTAAGTTCCAGTCTGATCAAGTAAAGGCCTGGTAAGAAAAATAGACTGAAATTTACCTTATTTAGAGGTCGGGCATTTGTTCCGGCAACGTTTTGTTGTATTTTGGGCGGCTTGATTTTTTATTGATTGTTTCCTGTCCACCGGGGCAGGGAGTTGTTTCTTGATTTTGTGTCAGAGCCCCTGGCATCCACCGCAGTATTCCGGTTGAATCATCGAATCGTCGCAGGAAAAGGCAAATGTCCGATAGTCAAAACCCGTTGCTGAAAGATCTTCAGGCCCGCCAGCTCATCGCGCAGACCACTGCTGTTGAGGAACTGGACACTCATCTGAGCGAACAGCCCCGGGTGCTCTATTGTGGTTTCGATCCTACGGCTGACAGTCTCCATCTTGGCCATCTGGTGCCATTGCTGGTGCTCAAGCGTTTCCAGCAGGCGGGTCATAAACCCATTGCCCTGGTGGGTGGGGCCACCGGCCTGATTGGTGACCCAAGCTTCAAGGCGGCCGAACGTCAACTGAATACCCCGGATGTGGTGGCGGGCTGGGTTGAGAAAATCAAGGGACAGGTAAGTCAGTTTATCGACTTCGATTGCGGAGAAAACTCCGCCGTTGTGGCCAATAATCTGGATTGGACCGGCGACCTCAATGTTCTGGACTTCCTGAGAGATATCGGCAAACACTTTGCGGTGAATGCCATGATCAACAAGGAGTCGGTACAGCAACGGCTGAACCGGGAAGGCTCCGGTATCTCCTTTACCGAGTTTTCCTACGCCCTGCTGCAGGGCATGGACTTTGCCGAGCTGAACCGCCGTTATGACTGTACCCTGCAGATCGGTGGCAGTGACCAGTGGGGTAATATTGTTGGCGGTATTGACCTTGCCCGACGTCAGAATAAGGCCCGTGCCTTCGGGTTAACGGTACCATTGATTACCAAGTCCGATGGCACCAAGTTTGGTAAAACAGAAGGCGGTGCGGTCTGGCTGGACTCCAGAAAGACCTCCCAATATGCCTTTTACCAGTTCTGGATGAACACCGCTGATGCCGATGTGTATCGTTTCCTGAAGTTCTTTACCTTCCTGAGCATGGAAGATATTGAGGCCATTGAGCAAGCGGATGCTGAGCGTCAGGGCAGGCCGGAAGCCCAGAGGATTCTTGCCCGTGAAGCTACCCGCCTGGTGCATGGTGAGGAAGGTCTCAAGGCGGCGGAGCGCATCACTGAAGCACTGTTTTCCGGGGACATTACCCAGCTGTCAGAAACCGATATGGAGCAGCTGAAGCAGGATGGCCTGCCCAGTGCTACTATCGAGCGGAGCGGGCTGGAAGGCCAGGCTATGACGCAGCTGTTTGCAGAAGTCGGCATGGTGAAGTCAGGCAAGCAGGTTAAAGATGCGCTGGCTAATAACGCGGTGTTCTTTAATGGTGTCGCCCGTGGCTCGGCAGATAATATGAACCTGGCAGAATGCTTTGCAGCCCGGGGTGCCATGTATGATCGGTTCTTCCTGGTGAAATTGGGTAAGAAAAATCACTTTCTGTTTGAAGTGGTTTGATCGAATCGCCGCTCTTTATTAAGAGCGTTTTATTAAAAGCGTGCTCTTAAAAGCTGATGGTCATCGGGCAGTCCTGTCCCGGTGACTGATTTATAAAGCTGGCCATTCAAGTTAACAGGGCCAGCTTCAGTGCCTCCTCTCTTTGAACTTAACACACTGATAACGAAAGCACTCCATATCATCCGGCCACAACCCCGGAGTCATACCGGCTTTGCTTTTCAAATGGGCCAGAAACTGCCGGGGGTTAGGCAGCTGTTTCCACACCTGCGGTAAGAAGGTTGCGCTGTATTGGGGATTGCGAATCAATAATCCGTCGATGCCGGGATTCAGCTGCTGCAAAAGGTCTTTCTCATCAGCAACGTCCATGCGTTCCTGAGGGGTCAGCACGGAAACTTCAATTTTGATATCGGTCAGCTCACTTTCCGTCACCGGGGGAAACCGTGGATCCCGGAATGCGCTGGCAAAGGCATTGTGGATCACATCATCCAATAGTGTCCGGTAAGCCTGGGTTGAACCAATACAGCCCCGCAGTTCCTCGCGCTTTTTCAGTGTTACAAAGCTGGCTGCCTGTTGCAGAAAGAAATCTGCCAGGTCTTCTTCAGGTAATGGTTCTGGTGGCAGGCTCCGGGTACAGCCTTCACTGATGGTCTTGCGGGCAAGGCGCAATAATTCTCTTTTCTGACTTTCTGTAGGGGCAATTTGCACAGTAAAAATTTCCGTTTCCTTCGTTAGAGGCATTAATAGCCTCCTTCTGATTTTTATCGCCACTCAACGGGACCACTGAATAACGGCTTCATGTTATCTGACAGCAGTTGAACGTCTGATTTGTGGATGTGTGCAGGGCGGATTCTGCAGAATAATCGCGCTATTGAATAACAAAGGCTCCATAGCCCACTACCCTGCTTTTATCGCCAGCAGTATCTCCGGAGTTGCGCACATCAAGCGTAATAACATCCATCCCCCGGTGCTGGGCAACCTTCAACATGCCATTAAGAGGATAGCAGCCACAGGCCTGTCCACCGGTCAAATTACAACTGAGCTGTTCAATGGCTTTAACCGTCTGGTTATCCCGGTAACAGGCCTCTTCATAGGTGTGGTAATGACTGAGGTCGGAGCTGATAATCATCAGGGTCTCCTCTTCTCCCCAGAGGTGTTCAATCACCTCAGCAACCGCTATAGGGCTGGTGTCGCCAACAACGATTGGAATCAGTTTGAAGTCATCCAGACATTCCTGCAGAAACGGGCACTGGACCTCAAGACTGTGCTCGTGGGTATGGGCTTCATCGACGGTCTCTACCTGGCTGAACTGTTTCAGTTCCTCCATGGCGTCAATATCCAGCGGAATATGACCAAGCGGTGTGGCAAAGGCTTCACAGTCCGGCAGGGCCATGCCCTGCAGCGGAACTCTGTGACTGGGGCCGAGCAGGGCAACCCGGCGAATATTCTGGCGCATTGAGTTCAGCAGGCGGTAGGCACTGGCCGCAACCGGGCCGGAATAGATAAAGCCGGCATGGGGAACAACCAGAACTTTCGGTGAGAAATCCCTGGGGTGGGCATCGCTGAGCATCTCTTTGACCGAGTTGGCCAGGGCTTTGGGTGAGTCAGGGTAAAAGGTTCCGGCTACAGCGGGTTGGCGAATAATCATTATGGGTTCTCCCCCGGGAGTGGCTGAGCCTACCGGCACATTTCAAGCGAAATAAACCACTCTCTTTATTTGCATCGCTCAAATAATGTCGGCAGAGCCTATAATTATAGCCTTGGTTACTATCATCAGGATGACAATCAGGCAGTGAACCTGGTCTGGAGATGGAACATGCTCAGGGAAAAAACACCTTCAGGAAATGTGTCAACCAACTATTGGCATGCGCTTGAGGATGGACGAATCCAATGTGACCTTTGCCCGAGGGCCTGCAAACTTCGGGATGGGCAGCAAGGGCTCTGTTTTGTCCGTGCCTGTGAAAGTGGTCAGATTGTGCTTACCAGCTATGGCCGCTCCTCCGGTTTTTGTATTGACCCTATTGAGAAAAAACCACTGAACCACTTCCTTCCGGGAACCCCGGTTCTGTCATTCGGTACTGCGGGTTGTAACCTTGCCTGCAAATTCTGTCAGAACTGGGATATGAGCAAATCCCGTGAGATGGACACCCTGGCCGACCAGGCATCGCCCGAGGAACTGGCGGATACGGCTGAGCAACTGGGCTGTCGGTCGCTGGCGTTTACTTATAATGACCCGGTGATTTTCCTTGAATATGCCATTGATGTTGCCCGGGCGGCTCATGAAAGAAATTTGCAGTCGGTGGCGGTGTCTGCCGGGTATATCTGTGATGAACCCCGTGTTGAGTTTTTCCGCTATATGGACGCAGCCAATATTGACTTGAAAGCGTTCAGTGAAAATTTTTATCGAAAAATCTGTGGTGGCGCTTTGCAACCGGTCCTTGAAACACTGAAATACCTCAAACATGAAACCTCTGTCTGGTTTGAGATCACCACATTGCTGATTCCCGGTGAAAATGATTCCGAGCATGAACTGAACGACATGTGTCAATGGATTGTTGAACACCTGGGCGTGGACGTTCCGATTCACTTCACCGCATTTCATCCCGACTGGAAAATGCGGGATCACCCCCATACACCTGCCGCTACGCTGACCATGGCCCGACAAATAGCACTGAATCATGGTATTCGCTATGCCTACACCGGCAATGTCCATGATTCTGATGGCGGCAGTACCCGTTGTCATCAGTGCCATAGTCTGCTTATTGAGCGTGACTGGTATGTGCTTGGGGAGTGGGGGGTTGATGCGTCTGAAGGTAAGGGTGTGTGCCAACAGTGTGGAACGCCGGTTGCCGGTGTGTTTGAACAGCAGCCTGGTATTTGGGGCAGTCGTCGGGTGCCGGTGAAGATTGTGGCCTGAATTTCGAGGTTTGTACTGGCTTGAACATTATTCGTCATCCAAGTTCTTTAAGTACTTAACATATCCTCAATTTCTGCCGTCTTCGCTACAGGACATCCGGACGGACGCTATTCTCGGACATCCTCCTGAACGCGCCGCCTGACAAGTCCAGAATTAATTGGCATGAGGGTGATTTTGATCACTTGGTTGAGTAGTGACAGGAGCTTTGTCTGAAGAATTTCTATTTTGGAAGTGATTGGATGTTTCATTCAATTCTTTCACATCCGCGAATTTATCTAAAGTTCGAAGGGTATGCCTATTCTGACATAAATAATTAATTGTCTTGCCGATCATGCAGCCAATACAACAATATGAAAGGGTTTTACCCATAAGGCATCCAGTAGCACAGCCTGTAGCACAGCCAAGAGTTGAACCAACGGTTTGATAGTCTATATCCCTGACGGACCAGCCAGGAGTGCAACACCCTTCATGTGTTTGTGTAGACTGCGTTTGCATATTTTGTTTGCCTTCAATCTACCAGCTGATTACTAAATGATTCAACTTTCTGTGTTGGTCTGACAATAATTATTGGTATTAGTTCACTTTATGTTTCTTCTTTAAGTAGCTGGCCATATGGAATCGAATATTTCTGGCTACTTGGGCTGGTACTATGCGAGGCACAACGGAGGGAGCATAGCCGTAGCTATGTGACCGGAGTTGTAACGAAGCAGAGTGCCAGCACAAGGAGTCAGAAATATTCGATTTCATATGGTTAGCTACTTAAGGCCAGTATTGATTCATACCCATAACAGGTTCACCATCGGAGCTTTCTTCCCAAGGTTAATAAACATCAGGGAATACCCACACGGTCGCCCGGTTTGATATGACTGATCTGGTCACCGACTTCCGTGACTGTACCCACACCTTCATGGCCGGGAACCAGTGGCAGTTTTGGTTTAACCGGCCAGTCGCCATGGCAGGCATGAAAATCGCCATAGTCTGCTTATTGAGCGTGACTGGTATGTGCTGGGGGAATGGGGAGTTGATGCGTCTGACGGTAAGGGGGTCTGCCAGCAGTGTGGAACGCCGGTTGCCGGTGTGTTTGAACAGCAGCCGGGTATTTGGGGCAGTCGTCGGGTGCCGGTGAAGATTGTGGCCTGAATTCAAGTGCGTTGCCAAGTTACGCTTGTACAATTGGTCTATCTTGGCTGATGCGTTTCTGGACAAGAATTTTCTGGCAAATTTAAATGTGCAATCAAAACGGAGCTATCAAGAGTATCCAGCCGACAGGCTACTGGATTAAGTATGCGTTATGTTGCTATTTGAACAATTCAGAATGCGACCCGGTTCTTTCAAAAATTATCTTTTGTCCATCTACCCGATACATCAATAGCCAGTCAGGTTCGATATGGCATTCTCTGTACTTGTGCAGGCTTCCTGTCAAGGCATGATCACGATGCCTTGCAGGCAAAGGTGTCTGAGTGACCAGCAACCTCAGTATCTTAACCAGCTTGTCCATATCCTTGTTTTGCTTCTTTACTCTCTTGTAGTCTTTGTTGAATTTCGACGTGTATACTGGCTTGAACATTATTCGTCATCCAAGTCCTTTAACATATCCTCAAGTGTGTTGAACTCCTTTAAGCCTGTGCCTGCATTGGACTCAGCAAGCGCCTGTATAGTCTCATCATTGGGTATGCGAACATCAAATGGCATCCCCTGGCACAACCCTACCTGTTTGTAGAATAAAGTAATTGCTTGTGTGGTATTCAAACCTAGCTGCCTGAATACCGCTTCAGCCTGTTCCTTTACATCAGGCTCGATTCTAGCCTTGACTACCTCACTTTTACGCATTTCTATGTTCCTCTATATGCCTTGTTATTTCATACCGAGTCAGTGTAGACCATTTGGTACACATCGCAACGAAGAAAGGATAGATTGCCCTTCCCCCGGGAGGCGGTCCTGGAATAACTGTTATCGAGCATTCGCTTTGAGTGGCCAGGATCAGTAGAATAATTTTTAAAATAACAGGACTTATTACTTATCGTGTCAGATATGGTTAACCGGATCGCAACCAGGGACATCACTTCCAGCAACAAGTGTGATCAGTGTACTGCCCTTTGTTGCTCTTACATTACCCAGGAACTGGACACTCCCCGCAGTATGCACGCGTTTGATGTGTTGCTTTGGCAGGTGGCCCATAAGGGCGTGCATATTTTCAAGGATGGCAATGGCTGGTACCTGCTCTGTCAGACCCGGTGTGAATTCCTGTTGCCGGATAATCGCTGTGGTATCTATGAACGGCGCCCCATTATCTGCCGGGAACACAGTCACGAAGCCTGTGAGTTTGATGCGCCTGTCAATGACGGCTGTGATCTGTATTTCCAGACCTACGATGAACTGGATGCTTATTGCCGAACACGGTTCAAAACCTGGGACAAACGGCTGGAGAAGTTTGAGGCAGGACGGGTAAAACGACAACGGTAGACCATTTTACCCAAGTTCCGTCCATCCACATTTCGGATACCAAGAAAAACCTTGCCACAGAGAACCGCAAAAATCTTTTCCTCCGTGTCTCTGTGTCTCCGTGGTAAAAAAGGATGCTACTGTGCCAGCTCCATAACAACACGCCCGGCAATATCACCTTTCACCATTTCGTCAAAAATCGCGTTGATCTCTTCAAGGGTTCGTTTCTGGATAATCGCCTTCACTTTACCCTGGGCGGCAAACTCCAGGCACTCCTGTAAATCCTTGCGGGTACCTACGATGGAACCAACAACAGAAACGCCGTTGATTACCGTATCGAAAATAGGAATGGGCATCTCCTCCGGGGGGAGTCCGACCAGGACACAGGTTCCTCCCCTGCGCACGGAGCGATAAGCACTTTCAAAACCCGCTTTGGAGACCGCTGTGCAGACAGTAGCGTGAACACCGTTACCCAGCAGAGAGCGAATTTTTTCTTCCGGCAGCTCCCTGATAAAGTCGATAAAGTGAGTGGCTCCCAGATCCAGGGATAATGCTTTCTTATCAGCCCCGGTATCCACAGCAATCACATTAAGCCCCATGGCCACGGCATACTGAATGGCCAGGTGACCGAGCCCGCCCACACCGACAATGGACACCCAGTCACCGGGTTTGGTACGGCTGACTTTCAGGGCCTTATAAGTGGTAACCCCGGCACAGAACAGTGGTGCAGCATCAACAAAGCTGATGCCATCGGGAATCTTGACCAGATAGTCGGCGGCGGCTAAACAAAACTCGGCATAGCCTCCGTCCACGGAGTAGCCGGCGTTGTGCTGGGCCAGGCAAAGGGTTTCCTTGCCTTCCAGGCAGTATTCGCAATAGCCACAGGCGGAGTAGAGCCAGGGAATACCCACACGGTCGCCGGTTTTGATATGACCTACCTGGTCACTGACTTCTATAACGGTACCGACGCCTTCATGGCCCGGCACCAGCGGCAGTTTCGGTTTAACCGGCCAGTCGCCATGGCAGGCGTGGAGGTCGGTGTGGCAAACGCCACAGGCATGGATTTTTACCAGGGCATCCCGGGCACCGAGTTTTGGCACCGGCAGGTCTTCGATGGTGAGCTGTTCTTTAAAGTGATGGATGACGGCGGCTTTCATGGTGTCTCCTGTTGGTTAGTGTAGTTGGTCCGGTTCGCTGTTAAGGGGAGCCGACATGGGCGAAGGAGGGTGTTGGGTTGAACTCTGAGCTCGAATGGAATCGTCACGAAATAAATTGTACATTTCTGAGTCTCAAAACTTCGTTCGTCCCAAGCCTGTCGAAGGGCGTGAACTCCGGCCTCATCCATCGTGCCAGCCATCCTTCGACTCCGCTCAGGATGAACGGAGTCCAGGTTCAAAATGGCCCAATCATTTAAGAATCATTGCTTACCTTCATCCGTTCATCCTGAGCGGAGTCGAAGGAGGCTCGGGGTGAATGGAACTGGTAGGGAAATGTTAATGGGAAATTCCTCAGAGTGACGATTCCGGTTTCCTCTGAGCCGCGGTGGGTTTATCCGAACCTGCGGCAAGCTCAGGGTGACCGGAACTGGGAAGTTACTAAGGATGTACTCCGCAGCCAGGCAGTCAGGTTAGAACCAGATCTCCATCTGGGCACCGAAGGTCATGCCATCAGAGGTTGTATCAAAGGCGTTCTGGATTTGCGATGGATCGGTCATGGTATCGAAATATTCAAGGCCCAGAGCATTGCATTGGGCTGAATTATTACACGGTGTGCTGTTTGTTCCGGGACCTGTATTGATTGCGTCGGGTGCATCCCAGTTGGCATAGGTAACGAAAACACGGATCTGTGGCCTTACCCAATTTCCAAACTGTGGATGAAATTGCTGAGCCAAGGTGAATTTCAGCAGTTTGCTTTTAAACAGATCGCTGCTGACACCGTCAAATGATGAATTGGCATTCTTGACCTGATCATAACCCAGCTCGACGGTAGTGCTGGTTAAGTCATTCCACTTCCAGGAAGGGCGAATACCGGCAGTTACCCAAGTGGTTTTTTTGCCATAGTTGGGATACATCGTGTCTTTATCGTATTTAACATTGGTGATGCCAAGCACATACATCATATCCAGCTGGGGCATAAGGGATACCGCGCCATGATCCATCACCCGAAACAGTTTGTTGCCTTTAAACCAGTCGGTGGTTTGCAGATACATTCCAGCTGTACCAGCGCCCGGGCCAGTCATGGCATCAGTAGCGTACTGGACGATAAATTTATTAAAGCCACCCATAACATCCCAGGTCAGTTCACCGGTAAGCATCCAGCCATTCTTATCGAAGTAACTTTTACCCTCAGGTATACCATTTATGGGAATTTCCGGAAGCTTATCCGGAGGGCTGCCAATACCGTAGTCAAGTCCCAGTTCCAGCTTCATGTTGTCCATAATCGGTATATCATTCCAGCGGAAATCGAGAATATTAGTGGTGATGTCTTGGCTTTTATATGAATTATTTGACCAGTCGTTGTATTTCATCCCATTCTGATTTCGCACCCAGGCAATATCAAATTTACCCATACCGACATCAATATTCTCAATACCTACACCTGGGCCAGAAAGGTTCCAGTAGTAGTAATCAATTATATGGATATCATGACGATTATAAAAACGTTTGCCGACCCACAACATTGAACCGGGAAGCGCGTTTCCAAAGACGCCATTTGCTTTAATGTTCATCTCCCGAAGAGCAGGTTCAGTGGTTTCATAGTCCCCTTGCTGGCGAACTTTATAGGCAAGATTGGTATCCAGGTAAAACTGCACACCATCCTGGTCAAAAAGATTTGCACCAAACTTCAATTCTGCATAGGTTTCGCACTCATTGCCCAAGCGGTATTTAGAGGGTGCACCCGCAGCCTTAAAGCATAACTGTTGGCCACCCTTATCAGTGCTGCCAATACCGGAACGGGCATAACCGTTGAAGTTAATATCGTCACCGGTGACCGCCAGCGCGCAGGTTGAGGCTGACGCGATAGCCACTGCACCACAATACTGGCACGAACGACGGGATATGGATGAAACTGCTTCAGATAACGCTCCCAACCCGGTGTTCAGGGCTGAAGGTGTTTGATGCCTGGAAAGCATGCTTAGCCTACCTTGTGTGTGTTTTTCTGGCTCCGGCTTTCTTTATCATCCTGCCGCTAATAAAGGCGTGATGTTGTTGAAATAGCCTCGTCACCCTTAGTGAACGAGCATACATAAAAGCTGGTAGCCGTCAGTTAATGTGTGTTGAAAAAGCAAGGCCCGCTTTCCGTGCAGGAAAAGAGTAATAGTTGCGTCGTATAAATTGGGCCGTATTGAATGACGTAACACAGCTTCGACGAAAGGTTGTAGGGTATCCCGATTTTTTTATCTCTGGCTGAAAACCAGCTAGCCAGAGTCTTTTAAGAATTTAGTTCAGGGTTTGGATATGGGCAAAAAAATGTTCACTTTAGTGCTGCTTCTCTGTGTTCACTGAGACGTATAAGCGTTGCTGAACAGTCTTTTCAGGCGCTCAATCAAGATCAGTTTATCCTGCTGGTTCAGGAAAGATCCCAGCTCCAGTTCCTTGCCGTGAGAACGAATATGAATGGAGGGCGCTTTCCATGGATGAGTCGCTTCGCGAATGATCAATTGACACCACAGGCGGTGATAATGGTGGGTGCTCAGTGGTTGATAAAAGCCCTTCTGAATCGTGACCTGATGCTCCTGAAAAGTGATCAGCTCTTTCCGCTGACGCTGCCATGCACAGTAATAGATACCGACAGACAGGGCAGTCACTTCCAGTATGGAAAAAGGCAAGATCACTCTAGCGCCTGCCAGATAGAAGCCGACAGCGATGGCCAGGGACACTACGGTTATCAGCCCCAGTAACAGCAGATTCTGGTGCCAGCTCATGGAGTTATTGGGCTCCAGAAGTATCCTGCCATCCCTGCTTTCAGGGGGGAAGTTTATCGTTACCATTACTCCTCATATCCGATGACCAATGATTACTGACATTGTAGTCAGTTATTCTTTTCATGCCTTGCGGGTCAGCCCAAGATTTTTGAACAATACCCGGTTTTCCTCACTGGCAAATATCTCGCTGATATTGCGGGTCAGTTTGCGGCTCCAGTTACGGTACTCGCTGCTGGTTCCGGGAACATTCACCGGTGTATCCAGTTCAAGCACATCTTCCAGCTGGATAACAATGATTTTGGATGCGGTTTTGCCCAGGTAGTAATGGATCTTTTCCATCAGTTCCCGGCTATAGCCCATAGAATTTAAATCACTGGGGTCTACGCCATGAGGCGCTTCGCCAATATCGGCAAGTGTGTTGAGCAGAGCCAGTTTGTCTTCATGGCGTGCAACTTTTTCCTGCTCTGTTCTGGCCCAGTCGTAGATACCCAGCTCCTGTCGTAGATCAAGGTCATTACAGTTCCACCAGGCCCTGAGCGTGGGAATATCGTGATTGGAAATACAGGTCAGGGCTCGCGATTTGTACTTTTCTGGTGCCAGAAAATGATCTTCGACCCTGGAAAAGAGCACCACTTCATTGGAGTAGCAATGGGCTGGTGGCAGCGCTGCTTCTATTTCCGGCGGTACGGTTCCCAGGTCTTCACCAAAAATCAGGCATTGCTGTCGCTGGCTTTCCAGTTTAATGATGCCTAACAGGTCATTCAGTGGATAATTAACGTACACGCCATAGTCTGCGGTTTTATCCGGCGGACACCACCAGAGCCGGAGTATTCCCATCACATGATCAATCCGCAGTGCAGCGCAGTGCTGCATATTGGCATAAACCATATCGATAAATGGTGCATACGCCTGCTCCCGCAGCCTGTTTGGGTTGAAGGGCGGGAGTCCCCAGTTCTGCCCCTGTGGCGCAACGGTATCGGGGGGAGCGCCGACGCTGGCGTTGAGAACATAGTCGTCACGGTGGGCCCAGACATCGGCACCGCCCCGGTCTACGCCTACGGCAAGGTCCCGGTAAATACCGACACGCATGCCGGACTCAATGGCGGCTTGCTGAGCCTCAGCCAGTTGTTGCTCGGCCAGCCACTGCAGGTACATATAAAATCGAATTCGTTCTTTTGATCGGGCAACAAAATCCTTTACCTTTGGGCTGTCAGGGGCCTGATAGTCCGCAGGCCAGCAGTTCCAGCCCCAGCTATGGATATCTCTGGATCTGAAGTGTTCAAAGAGGGCTTCATAGGTGGCCTGAAGTTCGAGGTCTTGACCTTTTTCTTCACAGTAATGGCCAAAGTCCGCTGACTTGCAGGATTGATTGGTGCTCTCTTTTTGACCAGAAGCTTTTTGACCAGAAGCGTGTTTCTCAAAAAAGTTGAAAGCCATTTCCAGAACAGAAAATTTCAGCGAGGCAACCCGGTCATACTCCACATGTGAGCTGTCCCTGGCTTTCTGTAACTGACGCAGAAAGTCGTCACTGTTCACATGTTGCTGTATTTCCGCCGAATCCTGATACTCCTGCAACGCCGTAACATCGATATACAGTGGATTAATAAAGTTTCGGCTGGATGGGCTGTAAGGGCTGCAATGCAGCGGGTTGGACGGGTAGAGCGAATGAATTGGATTCAGGCCGACAATATCAGCCCCTTGTGGTCCGAGTTTATGCACCAGCTGCTTAAGGTCACTGAAATCCCCCATTCCCCAGTTGTTTTCTGAGCGAAGGGTATAGAGTTGCACACTGACGCCCCAGATTTTTTCGGTAGGGCCGGGCTGTTCAAAGCTGAGAATATCAGGCTCGTAGCAGGTCTGTGGTGCGACGATCAGGCGGCAACTTTCCTGATGGGATTCCAGGGCAACGGATAGCTCATGGTAGCCTGCAGGAAGATCTTCCGGCAAAGGGCAGAGCAGCCGGATCCGCTCCTGTTGATCCACCGAGAGCCTGTCTTGTTCCGGAAGTTCTGACAGGTTTATGGCGAGGGGTATTGAGCGGCTGTCTTCCAGAATGATTTCACCATGTAGCGATTTATTCCGATGGGCTTCATCAACCTGAACGGGAACCGTAAAAAGCTCTCCGCAATGAACCACGTGAACAATAGGAATCAATGATGACCATTGCTTTCGGAGCATGCTGTCGATTGAGGCCTGGACTTCCAGCTCGTTACCGGCGGCAATACCCATGGCTTTTAACGCATTGCGTTTATAGTCCGTCTCAATGGTGACTGGATTGCCAGCTGCATCAATATAATGGGCGGGAATACCACAAAGCTGGGCCAGAGCATCAATCTGCTTTATCTCGTGCATGGTGGACTCTTTTATGGGTAACTTCAGGGGTAACGAAACATAACCGTTGATGACGGCGGGGGCGGATATTAGTGAAAATAGTATAGACGGTATCTGAATTGATTTAATGGTCAGGCACTCCCAATCAGAGTGGCTTATAATGAACAGCTTATTGAGTTTGGTGAAGAATTGCTGGATACACCCAAAGCTGACCCTAACCCGGATATTTCATAAACATGCTCCCGTTCTCGCTTGTCCTTTGCCGCTCTAAGGGTTTGTCCCAGAATAACTTCATCATTTTACTCAGTCCGGGAAAATGTCGCCGCCCGCTGCCCGCATAAGCACAAGCGGTTCCGGATTTTCGGGAAGCGGGAGGCGTGCAGCGGGCAGCGTCTGTAGAAATATGGAAGATATTTCAGGACAATCCCTTACCGGGCAAGAGCAGGAGATGGAACCGCTGATCAACACATGCACAGGATCGGTTGAATGAGCTGTTGGAATATCAACAGGAGGAGAACATTCTACTGGATGCCTGATGCTCTTGTCGGAAATTGATAATCCGGTTTTCTGACCATAGCCTCCTGGGGAAAGTCATTTGGTTGACTGGTTCTCGTCCAAAAACACAACCAATTGAAAACTGTAGATTTTATCCTGAAAAAGTAAGTGGAGCCCTACTGCTATCTGGCGACTAAACTTCCCAAGACCAAGAAACATAAGGGATTGCCAAAAACAGAGGGCTCCAAATGCGAAAAAAACGCAACCCGCAGTGTAGTATGGAACTCTATTACATACCTCATGAAATCTGCTCTCAGCTTTCCGGTATCTCGCAATGGCTTGATGCCCATCCACAGTTCAATGACTGGATTTATGAGGACTTAAGTTCTGGTGATAAACAGAACACTGGGCGGAACGGACTATCAGCAGAATCCGTTCTTCGTGCGGCACTCCTGAAACTGTATTTGAATTGTGATTATGACTACTTGTCGTTTGTTTTGATGGACTCCATGCTTTTTCGAGACTTCTGTCGCCTCGAACCAAACCAGCACCCAAGTCGCTCCAGTTTGCATGGGCTCATCAGCCTCCTTACTGCATCTACGCTGGTAAAGAAGAACGGCATCAGCATTATAAAAAACTGCTGCAGTTGACCCGAAAATCCCGGAAGGTGCATATCGTAGCAACTTTCAAGCTTGCAGACGCCCGTCAGCAGGGGCAGTGCCTCCTGGCTGATGATGCCGAAAAATGGCAGGCTGATGTGGATCACCTGTTGCCCCTGGTGGATGCAATAGTCTCTCAGACAGAGCGCAGGGTCTTGAAGGGTGAAAAGGTGCCAGCCCGGGAGAAAGTGGTTAGCCTGTATGAACCCCATACGGATATCATCGTAAAAGACAGGCGGCAAGTGCAAGTATGGCCATAAACTGAACCTGGTTCAGGGAAAAAGTCGATTGATCCCGGATCTGGTTATCGAGGAAGGTAGTCCAGCGGATTCTGACCGATTCATTCCGATGATGGAAAGACAAAAATAACTTTATGGACGTGTACCTCGCCAGACAAGCAGTGACGGCGGATACGCGTGTCGCGCAAATTTGTAAAAAGCCAAAGCCATGGGAATCAGCGATGTGGCTTTTAATAAAAAACGTGGACTTGAAGTCGAAGAGATGACTAAAAGTCAGTATGTGTATAAAACGCTCTTTCGCTTCCGGGCAGGTATTGAAGCAGGAATTTCCCGGCTAAAAAGATGTTGCTCAGTGCTACGGCACTGTTTGCTGCGATTGGTGATATATCAGCATTTAAAAATGGCAGGGAAATGGCTGCCTGGCTGGGCTTGGTCAATCGACCGGTGGCGTGCCCACGTTGCTGGGGATCAGTAAACGGGGCGATACCTACCTGCGAACCCTGTTGATACACGGTGGCAAAACCGTTGTCAGGGTAGCCGACAAACACGACGATCGCCGTAATAATTGGATTAAAGAGCTTGATCAGCACAAGGGCAAGAATATATCAGCAGTAGCTGTTGCCAATAAAAACGCTCGCATTGCCTGGGCTGTGTTAACCAAGAAAGAGTCGTACAAGGCAGCAGCATGAGCATCGGCATCAAACTATTAAACATTTGTCGTTAGAAAAGAAAAGCAAAAGCGGTTAATCAGTGTAAGAAGCCTGCAACGAGTTGCGTGGATAAAGTTCAAATGATGGCATAAAAGGTAAGACCTGCACTCCCTCGAACCTGACCAGGGTCAGGGCCCGAAGAGGCCGAAGACCTGATGAGGTGGGAGTGAGCGGATTCCATCAGGGCCAGAGGCATTGAGACCTCACCCCAAAGGCCGGTCTCTTTATTAAGAGAATGGAAGCATTACTCTTTAAAAGCCATTGTGACAACTTTCCCTTGCATCGCGGGGCGGACCATATATGACCCCTGCTTTCTTCGGTAAGCAATTTATATATCGGGTGACTGTCTTTATAAGACAGTCACCTGTTTTGATGAATTTTTTTCCTGCTCTGGTGATCAGCGAAGGCATCAATGGTCTCTTTAGATAGCCATGTTGATGATAATACTGCGACAAATATATGGCTGGCAGGGCGTTCGCCGCAAACTTGGCAGAGCCCCCATATAACATTGCGTGATCGCACTGTGATGATTATCGTTTTTTATCCCTGAAAAAAATCATTCGTGCGACTATCCAACTTTTGGATATATTGACTTATAAGTTGGATCATCATCCGTTGCCAGTTTTTTTAGATTTATAACCTCTCGCTCATTCAGGATTCTTGCTTGAGGTATAGAAGATATTGATATGGTGCCGTCAGGTTCAATGGATACTTGGGGTGAGGTTACTATCTGGCAGTCAATGTCAGATGCCGAAAGCAGGCTGATTAATGGTTGTGCACCATTCAGATCTTGTCTCAGGAGCATTGCTCTCATATAGTCACTGCTGTTTGCTTCTCCAAAAGTCAAGATTGCCTTGCCCGGGTTTTCTGTGGTGGAACGTTCAAGAAATTCATTGATTAAACTGGCGGGATTAGGATCTGCCAGAATCAGACCGGTATCATCAATGCTTCCTCCAATCAAATGCATCAGGCTTCTGTTTTGATAGTAGCCGTTGTTTTGGTCGAATTTATCCAGGAGTCCTATTCCTGTGCAATATGTCAGTCCTTCGGTGCGCAGTATAGTTTTTGTGTCAGTGGCAACATAGCGTTTACCCATGGGGACATTATGTGTATTGGCCTCACGAGACAACGTGCGAATAGTGTTTTGCTTTTCTGTATTGTTTGTTTTTCCTATCCTGCGGCCAAATTTGTTGCTGTTGATTTTCTCTACCGCTTGATCTCGCCGGGTTCCCGTATAACTCAGGTCGCTCTGAAGCCTGTTTAGTTCATTGCTGCTGATTGACATAGAAGTTGCGTGTCTAAATGATGAGATAAGGCTTTGCACTGTTTAATCCTCAAAATTGCAAGGTAAGTTTCCTCGTAATTGTTCAGCACCCAGCAAAGGCATATTACTGTAATTCTGAACAGCTTTAAGTAGAGACTGGTATATACCCATAAGTAGCTGACGACAAATAGCTCCGATTTCTGTAGCAGCCTGAGATTTTCTGCTTTAATTTGGCCATTCGAACATCCTGTTCGTTGCCATCGTTGTCGAAGGGGGTTGTAAAATCTGACATTAAGCGCAATGTTTCAGTTTTGAACTCAATGAGTCGTTTAAACAGGTCGTAGGCTTTGGTATGTTTGATTTTTTTTACGCCCAGGCCCTTGCCGATGTTTCTCCATATAGGCGACTAGGCGACTGTTAAAGCACGCTGAAGTAAGTGGTCATAAATCTTCTCAATTCGTTCACGGATAACCCCCCCGGCATTCGCTGCATATCGGTGATCTTAAAGCCCTTGCAATAATGTCAGGAAAGACTGAGTAATTTCATCAGACGGTGGTGGCTTACTGTTGTTTTGATTTTGCCAACCCTGTCTTCCAATTCTCTACATCGTTCTTCCAGGCAGGCAAATCTTATGCGAAGCTGCGTATTCTCTTTCAAGAGAACCTCAGTCGATAAAGTTGCAGGTGACTGTGGAACCATGTTGGCAAATGTTGGTAAAAAATATTGGTTGAGAGTTTGGTATAAAAATCAGAAAATTCCAGATTTAGGTGAGGGGTGCTGAACAGTTACAAATTATCCTCTCTTTTCTTGCCAGTAATTATTGAATTTTATTGCTATTGCAGGCCAAAGCCGTTCATCTAATCAGCTCCATAACTACCCGGATTGTTTAAAGCGGATTTTCCTACCTGATAGCGTCTGAAAGCCTGCGACCATCCATATTGACTACCTCACCTCTGAATTGAGGGAAAAACCAGGGTCAGGTATTTAATTATAAATGACAGTTGTTGCTTATACTAATAAGAAAAGATATTTGCACAATGCAAGGCCTAATGGAATGGTCCGCCCCGTTCCCAAAACGGCTTCAAATGAGCCAAAATAGAATGAGTTTGGTAGGACATCATTCAAAATAAGAAACGGAGCGAACCATCCATGGGCAAGGTTAACAAATCAGGAACTAATCAAAAAGGCCAGGTTGCTTTTCTCGGAATTGATCTGAGCAAAAAGAGTTTCCAGCTACATGGTGTTGATGCCAAAGGTCATGTGGTTATCAAAAAGAAACTTAATCGCAAAGCACTCTTGCCCTTTATTGCTAATCTGCCTCAATGCGCTATTGGCATGGAAACTTGTGGAGGTTAACTACTTATTATGGCCCCCAGTTCGTAAAACCTTACGTAAAGTCAAGCAAGAATGATGCTGCTGATGCTGAGGCTATCTGTGAAGTAATGCAACGGCCCAGCATGTGCTTTGTACCAACCAAAACGATTGAGCAGCAGGATATTCAGAGCCTGCACAGAATACGCAGCCAGGCCGTGGCCAGAAGGACTGCATTGGGTAACCAGATCAGAGGTTTGTTAATACAGGGTCATTATTCCCAAGTGCATAGCCTTCATTCGTAAACAGATCCCCCTGGTTCTGGAAGATGCTGAAAACGGTTTAACAGTGTTGTTCCGTGAACTGCTCAGTGAACTGTACGAAGAGATGAAACACCTGGACGAGCGAGTAGAAAAGCTTGAACAAAAGCTCGAAACCATTGCAGCCAATAATGAAGCTTGCAAACTATTGCTAACCCTACCCGGCATTGGGTTGCTTAGTGCTACAACCCTGTATGCAGCGATTGGTGACATAACGGCATTTAAAAATGGTCGGGAAATGGCAGCCTGGCTTGGACTGGCACCCAGGCAGCATTCTACCGGTGGAGTGCCCACCTTACTGGGGATCAGTAAACGGGGTGACACCTACCTGCGAACCCTGCTCATACACGGTGGAAGAACCGTTGTCAGGGTAGCCGACAAACACGACGATCGCCGTAATAATTGGATTAAAGAGCTTGATCAGCGCAGGGGCAAGAATATATCAGCAGTAGCTGTTGCCAATAAAAACGCTCGCATTGCCTGGGCTGTGTTAACCAAGAAAGAGTCGTACAAGGCAGCTGCATGAACATAGATATTAAACTATTAAACATTTGTCGTTAGACAAGAAAAGCAAAAGCGGTTAATCAGTGTAAGAAGCCTGCAACGAGTTGCGTGGATAAAGTTCAAATGATGGCATAAAAGGTAAGACCTGCACTCCCTTGAACCTGACCGGGGTCAGGGCCCGAAGAGGCCGAAGACCTGATGAGGTAGGAGTGAGCGGATTCCATCAGGGCCAGAGGCATTGAGACCTCACCCCAAAGGCCGGTCTCTTTATTAAGAGAATGGAAGCATTACTCTTTAGTCATGATGGAAAACTTTTCCTTGCAATGCGGGGCGGACCATATATGACCCCTGCTTTCCCCAAGTCCTGAGCAGCCTGGCTGCTCATAAATGATGTTTTATCAAAGCGCTGATTGCCTTTGTCCTTTCTGGACATTGATTACCGACAAAAAAACTGTTTTTTTGGATACTCCCGGTCGTGATATTTGGTTATTTTGGCTTTAGATTCTTTGGATGTCCTGTAATCCGCCTGTAATCCGCCTTGTTTCACCTTATCTCGCCTCCAGCTTTCAATCTCAATGTTTCGGGAATTTTTTGTTAGGCATTCTTACACACTTGTTAGCAATAATTTGCTACCAACAAGTTACAAGGCTCAAAATACTAAAAATTATGAAGGAATAAAGACTTGGATCAATTAGTAAACCCGTCCCTATTGCCAGGGGCATATACCCCAGAACACTCCAAAATGGAGGCAAACAGCTTATCTACAAATAGTGATGATAAGAAGTATCTTCCAGGCGCAGCAGGACACAAAGAAATTAATTGTGGAAATATGGGGCTTTCATCAAGGTGCATTTCTGAGGTTATGACCGAAAAAGATAAGGATAATCACTACATCGACCTTGCAAAAAATATAGTCCTCACTGTAGATCCCACGCTTCATGATTCAATTGATGAGGACTCCTGGAAAAACATGGCTGATAGTTTACAGTTTTCAGGTATTGATTCATTAGAGAAAGCCACTGCTATGGATTTAAAGGTATGCCCTCCATGTCCGGTCTTTCACACATGGGTCGCACTGCATGGTACCACCATATTTAATGGCTTGAATAATCCTGAAAAATACCAGGGGATGAATTATGTTCAAAGGATATTAGAAGAAGGAACTGAACTCAGTAAAAATGATATCCCACTGCTTATAGTGTTTTCAGATATGAAGCTAAGAGAATCTCAAATTGATCAGATGAAGGGTGAATTTAAAAAACATGATAATATCTTATGTGTCTCTTTGGAAACAGACCTACAGCTAGAATTCCCAATAGAATTAAAGGAATATGCTTCATCTATGGACGTTAGGTTTTTGGATTCTATTAGAATTGTTGTATCTCAAAACATTACTAAGACTATAAGTTTTTGCATGGATAAGGCAAAGTCTGAAAACAAACCCCAACTGGCTGATCGTTTAGAAAAGCTCGGCGTTAATCATTTGTTTTATTCAGATATTGATAATCAATGGTTATCCAAACCACCTTATATATTAGCTAGACATGGGATGTTTACTCTGCCAATAATGGCAAAAAAATTGCCACTCATCACCTTTCATTGTGGTGATTGGTTTGTAGAAGAACTATCTGATTATGATAGAGAGCGTTTAAAGGCGCATAGGTCATTTTTCTCTGATTTTCCTTACTTAAATAAAAATAATTCAAAGAAATGGTCTAAGGAGAAAGCGAGAAAGCTATTTGATTATATTTTAAGTGGTAAAGCAAAATTGAATTATCAATATCTATCAAAACAGATCGTAAAAATTTCCTCTGACTATCATTCTCTATTGAAACCTGATGATGAAGTTGTTTCCTGGGAAGGTGACAATGGTTGTTTCTTTGTGACAGAGCACTCTAAAGATGCTTTTTTAAGAGCCGCTTCAAAGAGAATCCAAGAGATAAACCTTCATCAAAAGCCAAATACTAAATGTTGTCATAATCCAGACCCATCATACTATAGAGAAGCTCATAGTCTCGTTGGAATGCAATTACTCAAGCATTATTATTATGGAAAGGATTACACATGGGACGTTTGATAGAAGAGAGGAATGGGTTTAAACCATGCAATGTAATAATCGTTTCTATCGGGCCATTGGCACGCTGGTAAGCGCTCAATTAACGACGTCTTCAAAATTCATCATCTGACTGCCAATCTACCTCCTGTACCCAATACAGGAGATCAACACAGTGGCTCAATCAGAAAAAAGCGTTTCCCGTCCCAGCCCGGAACAGTGGCAGAAAATCATTGATCAGCAATATGAAAGCGGCTTAAACCAGAAAGCATTCTGTCTATCTCGTAATATCAGTCTTTCCACGTTTACACACTGGAAACGGAAGCTCAAGAAAAGAACAGGAGAGCGCTTTCAACCTTCAGGTTGAACCCCAATCAGACTGGATTGAAATACCAACGGATACCTCGAGTGCCGCTGCAGCAAATGACTGGCATATGGAACTTGAACTACCGGGAGGTGTGGTGCTTCGCATGCGCCGTTGATTATGTTTTTTCCCGAATCACAAGTGCGGGTCTGGCTTTATAACAGGCCCACTGATATGAGAAAGTCATACGACGGACTGTCCGCCCTGGTTAAAACCAGGCTGGAAGAAGATCCTCTCAGTGGTCAGTTGTTTGTCTTTCTCAATCGAAAATGCACCCAATGTAAGGTGTTGTACTTTGACCGAAGTGGTTACTGCATCTGGAGCAAGCGACTTGAACAGGGCCAGTTTCATGCTAACGCTGGTGAAACCATCAAACAGGCTCTGGAGTTAACGGATCTGAA
This sequence comes from Salinisphaera sp. G21_0, assembly GCF_017744115.1. Taxonomy (GTDB): domain Bacteria; phylum Pseudomonadota; class Gammaproteobacteria; order Pseudomonadales; family Endozoicomonadaceae; genus Endozoicomonas. Next base: position 76,227 of record NZ_JAGHQW010000029.1, read on the forward strand.
GCTTATTCTCGAAGGCATTGATACACGGTCAATTCGTCAATACAAAAGATACCGTAAAAAATGATTAATCAGCCAACAAAATATTGGCAAACCGACTACAGTAAATTCCATGAATTTACCCATTCCTGCCCATACGGTTTCTCACCTTGGGTATTCCGGAAGCATTCGGCCACCCATTCCGGTAACATCCGGCCACTGATTCCGGAAACATTCGGCCACCTATTCCGGTAACATCCGGCCACCCTTTTCCAGCCAGCGGCGCAGTCTATTTCAATAACCGTTACCCTCGTTCTTGAGACCCTTTCAAGGATGACGGGATTGCATCATGAAGAGACTGCC
>NZ_JAGHQW010000002.1 GCF_017744115.1 Salinisphaera sp. G21_0
CCGTGTATTCTTAAACCAGAAAAAAAAGCCCTGCCAGAACCCAACGGCGAGATGGGTGTTTTTCTGTTTTCAAGGGGTTAGTGTATTAACGGTCAATAATCAGGAACAACGTGTGGTCGGTTTGAAGAAAAGACAACGGGCGATCATTCAAGTTTTAGGCATTTTATATGAGTCGGTATATTCCTGATTGGGGTGGTGAAAGGCAGATAAATGTATTCCTCACTATCTGGTATGCGATGGGGGAGATAATTGTGGTGATAACTCGGATGAGGGTGCGGATTTATGCACTCAGGACAAATGCAAAGAGTTAGGTCGTGGATTCCGCTGCGACAACCACAAATGTATTTATATCGATTATGAGTGCGATGGGCATGATGATTGTTTTGATGACACGGATGAGCGGGAAGATTTATGCACTAAGGAAAAATGTGAAGATCTGGGGTGATTTTTCTGTGACAACAAAAAGTGCATTAAGACCAAGGGGGTCTGTGACGGGGTATTTCGTGGGGATAATCATTGTGGTGATGATTCCGATGAGGGGCCGGGTTTATGCAATCAGAAAAAATGTGAGGAGTTAAAGCGTGATTTCCACTGCGACAGCAGCAGATGTCTTACTTGGGATAAAGTGTGCGATCAGAAAGATGATTGTGATGATCACTCGGATGACCGGGCAGATTTATGCCCTCAGGCCAGATGTGCAGAGTTAGGGCGTGATTTCCGCTGCGATATCAGCAGATGTCTTCCTCGGGATAAAGTGTGCGATGGGGCTTTTGATTGTTCGGATCACTCGGATGAGCGGGCAGATTTATGCGATACTTTTGCCCCCCGGCTTATGCCTGGTTTGCTTTACCCGCTGCTTTGACAATAGCCGCCTATGGAGTCTGTACCTATAAAAGCTATAAGGCCCTCAGGCAGGCAAATCCGGACTCATCAACAACACCGCTATTGTTGAACGCACTCAGGCATCCATTGCAATTCCGGCAGCCCCATCATCAACCCGCAGCTCCAGCGCAGCCGTCGACGGGCTCCGGGAGAGTCAATAGTCCGGTGGTACAGCTGGGGCGACAGAACGTTTAATGGCATAGATCAGGTGTCCATCCATCTGTGGCGGATTAGCCGCAGTGGACGGTAAATGACAAAGGTCAAATTCATAGCCAGAAGCTGTGCATGAGAACAAAAGTGTATGAAATTACCAGTCAATAGTTGCATGTCTTTTTTCTCTGGGCACGGTCAGTTTTACTGCACTCTAATTCATCATTAAAGTACAAAGACGTTAACCCAATAGTATTGACCTGATAAAAATCAACTACAATTCGATACAGGATTCATCAATGAATTCACCATCCAAGGTTTCCCTGCATCTCAGTGTCCTGAATTTGAGCCAGAACAGTTCATCCAATGCCGAGGTCACTGATATTTTACCCTTGCAGGATGGTTCAGAAGCTGGTGTGACCAATGCTCCAGCATTACACACCATTGGGCTGGCTTCTAAAGGAGCTCATATTACAGGCCCTTTATTACTGGATAGAACGACTTCTATTTCATCATCTGGTGATGTTTCCCTACTATCCAGTGGTTTTCGGAAAAGACGGCAAGTCGATGAAGAAAACCATTCCCCAAAAGAGCACCATTCCTCCCCCCTTGAAATATTACAACAGGCCCATAAAATCCAATCCACCCTGGCAAATGAGCCTGGTAAACGTTTGACCATCCAGCATTTAACTAACCACACTGAACTATCAATACCAGAGGCTGAAAATGAGATTAACAGCTTTCAAAAAAAAACGGAGAGTGCCCAATATCACTGGAATTATGCAAAATCAAACATTGAACGTTTAGCTAACGATCACCATCAAATATTCAATACTTTACAAACCATTGAAGCCAACAAAAATCTGGGAGAAAGAAGCACTGTAAGATTTGAAAAAAAGCACGATAAGATTGAATCCATTCTGAAACATATCAGCAGGGAAGAAAACAAGACGATTATCATCGAAAAACTTTATGAGCAGCTCAAGAGGCCAAAGCATGACGTTGAAATTCTTTTTCAGCGTTTTATCTGCGAAGCGGAAAAACCGAAATCAGTACTTCATGGGGTGCTGACAGGTCTGTGTCTTTTCAGTGCTTTTGGCAGATACAGCAGTTTTATTCTTGATAAACAATCCACAGCCAGTGACATTATTGTGACGTTGATCGGGTCCTTCAGTACTGCTGCATTAACATTAGATGCAGTTTCAGCAGCACCTGCCAGCTGGCAAGAGTATTCAACAAAATTATCCCGGGCACAAAAAACCTTCAATAAATATTATTTTCCTGCATTATTCCTGGCCACGGCCAGCGACATGGCAAGGGTTGGCATTGCTTCCCATAAAGAATTTGGACTGACTATTGCCATTTTGGGTACTGCCTCAGAAGGTATTACCATGCTGGCCATTGGCTGTGAAGCGCTTAATCTTCTCTACAAAGCCGGGGAAATAATAGGCAAGGCAGAGCGATGCCATCTTGCTGCTGAGAATATTTTGACCGCTGATCTTGTTCAAACCGCTGCCATTGCTTCTCTGGTTTCGGCCTATGCCTTACCACTGGGTGTTGAACAATGGACCAATGATCTCCCGGAACTCATTCTGCCAGAATCATGGGCCTTTTCTTACGGGGCCCAGGCAGCAAAAATTATCATAATGTCGCCTCACGCACTGGTTAATACCATTATTGAAACTTATATGACGGCGACATTTTTAGTTTCAATTAAAACGGTAATATTTGAAACTGCACGTTTAACGTCTGCTTTTTGTAAGAAAAAAGCGGGCAAACAAACACAACTAACCGATTCAGAAAAACGTATCTCTGATAAGATCAATAAAATTCTCACCACGCTTGGCTCTGTACCAGACTCCAGAGTTGGCAAAGTCGCCCTGGCTAAAGCACTCCTGGGCCTGGCAGGCAGCTTAACCGTTGGCAGTTTTGCGCTTTACAGTGCCTTTGTCTACCAAATGGGCCTCAGTGGTGATACACGGGAAAGGGCTGATACATTCAGACTGATGGCTAACGAAACTCGCTTTAACGGCACTTTGCATCCGGGTGTATCGCCTGATCAACTGGATGGATTAGCAAAATGGGCTGACAGAGATGCCACAATCAATGAATTTTCGGTCGGGACGACCATGACAGCCCAATTTATGGAAGCCTTCAGTCTGGTCAAGGCCGCGGGGATGGTTTTTGGCGTTGGTAAGGCACTGTATCAGAGATGCCTTGGCACTGAGCCTATGACTACGGGCCAGCTGCGCACTGCACTGGAAGGGTCTTCTGAAGAAAAACTGGATGAAATTTTAGCCATTTTCCAACAACAGGGCTCACTGTCCAAAAAATTAGTAGAATATAAAATTTCAACGGTTTGACCAGCTAAGCCTTTACCTTCCTGTAAGGGGAAGGGTTATGCTGCATCAGTCAGTGACAGAATGGCCACAGGAGCATAATCCATGACCGCCATAGAAACCGAATTGCGATTGAGTGGTCTGCGCTGTGCCGGCTGTGTTGGCAAGGTAGAAAAGGCCCTGCTTGCGGTGACCGGCGTTACTGCCGCCAGTGTTAATCTTGCCGATCGCACTGCCCGGATTGCCGGAACCGCCTCTTCAGAAGCGTTAGTAAGTGCAGTAGAAAGTGTTGGCTTTGTCGCTGAGCTTGCTTCGGAAGTTCAAACCTCGGCAATGGTTGCCATCGCAGCCATGAACTGTGCCTCCTGTGTTGGCAAAATTGAAAAATCACTGCAGGGCATTGATGGGGTTAAGGTAACCGTTAATCTGGCAGATAAAACCGTTCTGCTGGAAAATACCGGCGGTACGGATATTCATATAGAGATCCATTCCGTACTTTCTGCGCTGGAACAGGCGGGGTTTCCCGGCACGGTTCTTAACCTTGCAGAGGGTTCATTCGAGCAACAACAGGCTCAGCGGGAAGCAGAAGACAGGCGACGTTATCGCTATCTGCTGAAACATACCGCCATCGCCCTGGGCCTCGGGATACCACTGATGATCTGGGGAATGGTCACCGGCGAGATGGGCATCAACAGCCCTCAGGAGCAGATTGCCTGGGGTGTGGTTGGCGTGGTTACCGGACTGATTCTGTATTTCTCCGGTGGACACTTCTTCACAGGACTATGGCAGTCCCTGAAACATCGCAATGCCAATATGGACACTCTGGTGGCACTGGGCACCGGTGCCGCCTGGCTGTTTTCCATGATTGTTGTACTGTTCCCGGATTGGCTGCCCAACAGTGCCCGGCATGTCTACTTTGAAGCTTCCGCCATGATTATCGGCCTGATCAACCTGGGCCAGGCGCTGGAACTGAGAGCCAGGGGCAAAACCAGTGAAGCGGTAAAACGACTGCTTGGGCTTCAGGCCAGGACAGCACGGGTGATTCGTGCTGGCAAAGAGCTGGATATCCCTGTGCAGCAAGTGCGTAAAGGCGACACACTGCGGGTACGCCCCGGAGAGAAGATTCCGGTGGATGGCAGCATTGTGGATGGCACGAGCTTTGTGGATGAATCCATGCTGACCGGTGAGCCTGTCCCTATAGAAAAGCAGGCGGGTGATACCATTAGTGCCGGCACCCTGAATAAAAATGGCTCACTGTTGTTTACTGCTGAAAAAGTGGGCAGTGAAACGGCACTCGCCCAGATTATCGCCCTGGTAAAAAAAGCCCAGAGTGCCAAGATGCCGATCGCCCGACTGGCCGATAAAATTTCCAGCATTTTTGTTCCTGCCGTTATCCTGATTGCCCTGCTGGCGGCAGCTGTCTGGTTTTTTGCAGGACCTGAGCCCAGGGTTGCCCATACGCTGGTGGTCACCACCACGGTACTGATCATTGCCTGCCCCTGCGCACTGGGCCTTGCCACTCCCATGTCAGTTATGGTGGGAGTGGGTAAAGCTGCGGAGCTGGGCATCTTGATTCGTAAAGGTGACGCATTGCAGCAGGCCAGTAAACTGACGACGCTGGTTCTGGATAAAACGGGCACTATTACCGAAGGCCGTCCCACCGTTACTGAGATTGTCAGCCTGAAGCCATACACCGAAGTCGAACTGTTAACCCTGGCAGCCAGCCTGGAACAGGGCTCTGAACACCCCCTTGCTGAAGCAATTGTGGCATCCGCCCAGTCAAAACAAATAGCACTGAAAGCCGTTGAAAGTTTTCAGGCCATTCCCGGTCACGGCGTCTCTGGTAACGTCGGTGGTCAGGTATTGTTGCTGGGTAATAAAAAATTGATGGCCGACAATGGCTGCAATATCGAAAGCCTGGTCGATAAAGCGGAACAACTGGCAGAACAGGGGCAAACTCCGATGTTTATGGCGATTAATGACTGTCTGGCCGGGATCATCTCAGTTTCAGACCCTATCCGCGCCGACTCACAGGCAGCCATCAAACGGCTTCATAAACTGGGTATTACCGTGGTTATGCTCACCGGAGATAACCGGTTAACAGCACAGGCCATTGCCAGACAGGCGGGCATCGATGAGTTCCATGCCGAAGTTCTGCCTGAAGATAAAGCCGGGCATGTGAAAGAACTACAGCATCTTCTATCCGGGAGCGGTCATAAAGTGGGTATGGCGGGTGATGGCATCAACGATGCCCCGGCCCTGGCCCAATCCGATGTTGGCTTTGCCATTGGCACCGGGACGGATGTTGCCATTGAATCGGCGGATGTGACCCTGATGGGCGCATCTCTTCACGGTGTCGCAGATGCTATTGAACTCTCAAGAGCAACACTGAGCAATATCAAACAGAACCTGTTTGGTGCCTTTATCTACAATTCATTAGGCATACCCATTGCCGCGGGCATCCTGTTCCCCTTTACCGGCATGCTGCTCAATCCGGTCATCGCCGGTGGTGCCATGGCACTGTCGTCGGTAACCGTGGTGTCCAATGCCAACCGGTTAAGGTGGTTCAAACCATCAACGAATAAACATCAATTGTCATAAAATCAGGCGACTGGCAGTGTCAGGGTAACCTCCAGCCCACCCTCCGGATGGTTACGAAGTCTGAGGCTGCCACCGTGAATCCGCGCCAGGTGGCGAGCGGTGATCAGCCCAAGACCGTTACCATCCGGGTTCTTCTGACAGCCGTAGTCCAGCCGGAAATAAGGTTTAAAAATCGTTTCTTCCATCCCCTCTGGAATACCGGGCCCATTATCACGGACAGTAATGATGACCTGATCGTCTACCCGCTCAATATAAATATTGGCCGGTGCCCCATAAACAATCGCATTGCCAATCAGGTTCTCCAGGCACCGCTTAAGTGCCAGAGGTTTGCCGGTAATGTTATAACGCCCGTCACCCTCAGGATGATTCAGGAACGGTGTATGCAGCCAGGCCCTCTGCCCAACCGATTGGGCTGCGAGTGTAATGTCATTAAGCATTCTTTCCAGATCAACCACCCGGGGGTTTTCATGGATATCGGTATTGCTGACCACCTGCAGGGCCGACTTGACCATGATTTCCAGGTGTTCCAGGTCATGGATAAACGGCTCCCGCTGGGCGTCATCATCCAGCATTTCGGCTCGCAGCCGCAGTCGGGTAATCGGCGTTTTCAGGTCATGGGAAATCCCTGAAAACAGCTGTTTCCGGTCATTCATATAATGGCGGATATTCTGCTGCATCTGGTTAAATGCCCGGGCCGTTCTTTCATACTCCAGACAGCCCCGTTCAGGAATGGCCACAGGCTCCAGATCCCGCCCAAAATCGTTTGCTGCTTTGGATAACGCCGCAAAAGGGCGAACCATAAAATAGATAGCCATGGTCGCAAATACCAGCAGCACCAGCATCCAGATCAAATAAGAAGTTTGCAAAGGTGCCGGGGATGAGTCATCAGCCGAGAGAATGGATGAGTCTGGCATCAGGGTTGCCAGGTATAGCCACTCACTGTTTTCAAGCTCAACCTGAATCACCAGAACCGGCAGATCCAGAGGCTCAACCAATAACGTTTCCCGGCCACGATTATCAGGCAGATCCTGCAGCAGCGTTTGATTATCAAACACCTTCAGCGTTTCCGGTCGGGAAAAAGCCACCTCGACCCGGCCACTGATATGATTGGCGTTTTTAAGTACTGCCTTAAAGACATTCACCACCGTTTGATGGGCCAATGAGTTCTCATAAGGCACCAGTTTAATAAACTCCGGATTCAGGGTTATGAAGTAACGGGCTCCTCCCATGTAACGCAGTTTGTTGATAGCGGCCTTGCGGAGTGAGGCAGGCAATGTAACAAAGTATTCAGTAGTTGCCGACAGATGCAGCGCCACACTGGTTGATACTCTGGCAAGCGCTTCCTGCCGATCACTCTCGGTTTCCCGCTCCCAGAGATGATTCACCAGAAGCTGGGAGGTGAACACCAGGGCAAACATCACCATCAGGAAACGGCCGGCCAGCGTCCTTGGTGAGCACTCATGAAGCTGGTGTTTGAGGATTTGCCAATACTCTTTTATGACGCCGGTCATCCTTACGCTCACGAAAGAACAGGCACGGCGGCATCATGGGAAAATCGAACCTCGGTGGCCATCAGGTATCCGGCACCTCGCACGGTTTTGATGATCGCCGGAGACCTGGCATCATCACCCAGACACTGGCGGAGACGGCTGATATGGACATCAATAAAACGGTCGAGTGGATCTGAACCGCGTTTGCGGGTTTCGCCAGCAATATACTCACGACTCAACACCCTGCCGGCATTGTTCACAAAGAGCATCAACAGATTGTAATCAGCACCAGAGAGCGGCAGGGGCTCACCTTCCGTATCAGACAATGACCGGGTCACCATATCCAGGCAAAGACCATGAAAACAGCAAAACCGTGAAGGCGGCACCGCCTCAGCGGTCTGCTCACTGCGCCGGAAAATGGCTTTAATTCGGGCCAGTAGCTCCCTCGGGTTAAAGGGTTTGGCAAGGTAATCGTCTGCCCCGATTTCCAGACCAACAATACGGTCCATTTCATCGGATACGGCAGTGAGCATGATCACAGGGACTTTGGTAAAGGTTCTCAACTTCCGACAGACATCGAAGCCATCAATACCCGGCATCATGATATCCAGCACCACCAGCGCATTCCGGGTTTCTTCCACGGACAGTGATTGGAACCGTTCCAGAAAAGACTCACCATCCGGTGATGTTTCCACAGCAAAACCATGCTTTGTCAGGTATTCAGCCAGTAACTGCCGAATGCCATCATCATCATCCACCACAAAAATCCGGTGCGATGCCCTCATCGTTCCCCCTAAACATATAATGACCACGTCGTCAGGCAGGATTATCCCAATCAGCGCTGAGCAAAACTATTGATCCCTGACAATATGAACGTCGATCGACGTACCTTTTTATGATCACTTTTTTAAGACTTTGTTACATTTCGTTGAGCTGCCTTACCCTAACAGCAAGCACTATTTGATACCATCAAAACACACAGAAATTCACCGAAGGACAACCATGAAAAAAGTCACAGCGCTGGCTGCCATGATGGCAGCGATGACCATTGGCAGTGCCGCTCAGGCCAGCACGACCCTTGGCGTTACCGTTTACAAATACGACGATAACTTTATGGCAAGCGTTCGCCGGGCTATCGAAGCAGAAGCCGACAAGGTTGACGGTGTTCGACTGCTGATGAACGACTCGCAGAACGATCAGTCCAAGCAGAATGACCAGGTTGACGTTATGCTGGCCAGAGGGGTGGATGCGCTGGCGATTAATCTGGTGGATCCTGCCGCCGCTCCGGTCATCATTCAAAAAGCCAAGTACGATGATGTTCCCATTGTCTTCTACAACAAAGAGCCCACCGCTGAAGCCCTGGCCAGCTATAAGCATGCTTACTACGTTGGCACTGACTCCAAGGAATCGGGCATTATCCAGGGAGAACTGATTGCTGAGCACTGGGCCAAAACCTCAGCCTGGGATCTGAACGGTGATGGCAAGATCCAGTATGTATTACTGAAGGGTGAGCCCGGCCACCCGGACGCAGAAGCAAGAACGTCCTATGTCATCTCTACCCTGAATGACCGGGGCTACCCGACGGCAGAACTCCATATGGATACCGCCATGTGGGATACCGCCATGGCAAAAGACAAGGTTGATGCATGGATCTCTGGCCCGAATGCCGACAAAATTGAAGTGGTTATCGCCAACAATGATGCCATGGCCATGGGTGCTATCGAGTCCCTGAAAGCCGCTGGCAAATCCGCCATTCCCGTGTTTGGTGTTGATGCCCTGACAGAAGCACTGGCACTGATTAAAGGCGGGCAGATGCAGGGAACCGTACTGAACGACGCCAATAACCAGGCCAAAGCCGCTTTTCAGTTAGCCAATAACCTGGCCAATGGCAAAGGCGCAGGTGAAGGCACCAACTGGAATATCGAAAATAAAATCGTTCGCGTACCTTACGTGGGTGTCGATAAAGACGACTTGTGACAGGCAGGTTAAGGTCTGACTAACCCCTCGTTCCCACGCAGGAGCATGGGAACGAGAGGAAACCAGGCCAAATCTTTCAACTCCGTTTCTTATTCAAAAGAGCAGCCAGGCATTTCCGATGCCCTTGCCGGGTGCTCTTTATCTCTGAAAAGTCAGAATGCTATGGATACCAGCAACCATTTGATTAACGACAGTGAATGGCTTCTGGAAATGACCGACATCAGCAAATCATTTCCCGGAGTAAAAGCCCTGGACCGGGTTAATCTAAAAGTGCGTCCTCACTCCGTCCATGCCCTGATGGGGGAAAATGGTGCCGGCAAATCAACACTCTTAAAATGTCTTTTCGGTATTTATGAAAAAGACGAAGGCAGTATTTATTTTCAAGGCAAGGCCACTGAATTTACCTCATCAAAGGAAGCACTCACTCACGGTGTTTCCATGGTGCATCAGGAGCTGAACCAGGTATTGCAATCCAGCGTGATGGACAATGTCTGGTTGGGTCGTTACCCAAAGAAACATGGTTTTATTGATTACAAAACCATGTACGACGAAACCAAAAAGATCTTTGACGAGCTGGATATTGATGTTGATCCAAAAGATAAGGTGGCGGATCTGTCTGTTTCCAAACGACAGATGATAGAAATTGCCAAAGCATTTTCCTACAACGCCAAAATTGTCATTATGGATGAACCGACTTCGTCCCTTTCAGAAAAAGAAGTCCGCCACCTGTTTACCATCATTAATAAATTAAAAGAGCGTGGCTGCGGTATTGTCTACATCTCTCATAAGATGGAAGAAATTTTTTCTATCTGCGACGACATTACCATACTTCGGGATGGTCAATGGGTGACAACCCGGCCACTGGCAGGTCTGGATATGGACCAGATCATCAGCCTGATGGTGGGGCGGGAACTGACCCAGCGATTCCCTCAGCGGAATCACCAGCCGAAAGAGGTGATTCTTCAGGTAGAACATTTGACCGCCAAAAACCAGCCCTCCATACAGGATGTCAGCTTTGAACTCCGTAAAGGCGAAATTCTGGGTATCGCCGGTCTGGTGGGTGCCCGTCGTACCGATGTCGTGGAAACCATTTTTGGTATTCGCGATAAAAGCGCGGGCGTTATCAAGCTGCATGGAAAGACACTGGACAATAAGGATGCATATCAGGCCATCCAGAATGGCTTCTCTCTGGTCACCGAAGAGCGACGTGCGACGGGTATCTACGCCACACTCGATATCACCTTTAACGCTCTGATTGCCAATATTGAAAAGTACAAACAACGTTTTGGTTTATTAAGTAATCAGACCATGGGAGCGGATACTCAGTGGGTAATTGATGCCATGAAGGTAAAAACACCCGGTCATAAAACACACATCGGCTCACTCTCCGGCGGTAACCAACAGAAAGTGGTCATTGGCCGCTGGCTTCTGACCCAACCGGAAATCCTGATGCTGGATGAACCGACCCGGGGGATTGATGTGGGTGCCAAGTTTGAAATCTATCAGCTGATTCTGGACCTGGCGAAAAAGGATAAAGGCATCATTATGATTTCATCAGAAATGCCTGAGTTGCTGGGTGTCACCGACCGCATCATGGTAATGAGTAATGGTCGGGTTGCCGGCATTGTCAATACCCGGGAAACCACGCAGCACGAAATTCTTGAACTGGCTGCACGCTATCTATAACGCATTTTTTATTTACTGAAACGAACAAGGGGAGAGACTGCCATGAGTGTTGCCAGCAGTCTGACGGCGGGAAAACAACTGAGTGTTCTGCGCCTGGTAAAAGAAGGTGGTATCTATGCGGTGCTGCTGATTCTTCTGGCGGTGATCATTATACAAGAACCGTCGTTTGTAAGTTTAAGAAACCTCAGCAATATCCTGACACAGTCGTCGGTCAGAATTATTATCGCCCTGGGGGTTGCCAGTCTGATCGTTACCCAGGGAACCGACCTTTCTGCCGGTCGTCAGGTTGGTCTGGCAGCGGTCATCTCGGCAACCCTGTTGCAAGCTTTGGAAAATGTCAACAAAGTCTTCCCGGAGCTGGGGCCACTGCCGATCCCTGCCGTTATCATGATTGTCTGTGCCATTGGTGCATTGATTGGTCTGGTGAACGGACTGGTGGTCGCCTACCTGAAAGTGACGCCGTTCATCGCTACCATGGGTACGATGATTATCGTCTATGGCGTGAACTCCCTCTACTATGACTATGTGGGTGCTTCGCCAGTGGCCGGTTTTGCCACTCAGTTCTCCGAATTTACCCAGGGCTTTATCCGACTGGGTGACTTCCGGCTTTCCTACATCACTTTCTATGCAGTTATTGCCATTATTTTCAGCTGGGTACTGTGGAACAAAACCGTCTTTGGCAAAAACATATTTGCCATCGGTGGTAACCCGGAAGCGGCTAAAGTCTCTGGTGTCAACGTACCACTTACCCTGCTGAAGGTGTATGCGCTTTCCGGCGTGTTTTATGCCTTTGCCGGTCTTCTGGAAGCAGGCCGTATCGGCTCTGCCACCAATAACCTGGGCTTTTTGTATGAACTGGATGCCATTGCCGCCTGTGTGGTTGGCGGAGTATCTTTTGCCGGTGGCGTCGGCAGTATCATGGGCGTGGTCACCGGCGTATTGATCTTTACCATCATCAACTACGGTATGACTTATATCGGCATCAACCCTTACTGGCAGTTTATTATCAAGGGGGGGATTATTATCTTTGCCGTAGCTCTGGATTCCATGAAATACGCCAATAAAAAATAGTCGATAAAACGACGATGTCGAAGCACTGGCTCAGCAGAAAATTGCAGATCAAGTCTGATCAAGGAAAGCAATCACAAACTCACCCAGTGCTTCAGGCGTTGTATCGGATACGGCAGTTAGCATAAACACAGGAACGTTGGAAAACTACCTGTCCAAAATCGTCGGCAGATGGTATCGAACTGCAACGCCATTACGGCCACAGCCTGGATGCGATAACAGCAGGCGTGACAGTAGCTGCAGCGCCAACAATGCCCGGAGCAATAGCAGCAGGGCCATTGATAAGGTAACTAAAGCAGACACCAATGCCTGCGTTTCTGGCACTGTTAATGACAGCGTTGCGTCTATCTTCATTGAGTAAGAGTTCAGTGGTACTCAGTAAAATAATCCGAGCCAAATCATCGGCAACATGGTTACCGTTAAGATAACTGACAGCGCAGTTATTGATGTTGAGGGTGATCCCCGCAGTTAAAAGATAACCGAAGTGTTGGTCAACAAATTCGTACACCCATAATGGTGGAGGCGACAAGGTTGCCAGACGGTCCGACAATCGCGTCGTTACACGGGCGTAATAAGTCGTGAATTCATCTGGCACAGTGTACTCCCGGCACATGGGACAGCGTATATCGTATTTGCCTGCCTGGATGATGCATGACCGACCAAAAACGTGGCCGCATGCCAAGGTAAACGGGGCATGGTGATCTGCGACTTCTTCCCCCAGATTGTCCAGGCAAACAGGACACGAAAAGGTTGAAATACTATCTGTAACCATAAAACTCCAAAGATAGCGTGCATCAATTTTTACATATTCAGACAGGGACTTTTGACATGGTCTCTGGATAATAGTTCAAGCGTGATTTTTTTATTGCCGTTATCATGACTGTCTGAGCCAGCGGCAGTAGCCCGGAGGCGGCCAAAGTCTCTGGTGTCAACGTTAGGGGTATTCTCAATAAGCCAGGATTTTGTTAAAGATTCAGGGGTAAGGGGTGTGTTATGGGGCAAAATAAAACTGGCATTGAATATTCGTTCTTCACCCGGAGCAATGATAAAGGTTTCCGGTAATGACCACTGGCTCAGAGAGCAGGTCTGTTTTACCTTTTCAGTCACGGTCCCTTCATCACCACCCTTACGCTTTTCCAGCTCGGCAAAATATTGGCAGCAGATATTCAGATAGATGTTATCTGTTGTTCAGCGCCCCCCCGTTAACCCGAATGGTGAAATCCACCCGTTTGCCCGGAATCAACTCTGGCTGCTCGAGCACGGCATCCACTTTTGCGGCACCTATCGACAGCGATGCCATTGCTTTTTTCAGTAGTGACATAGATATACAACAACGAAAAAACAGTAAAATCAGTCCAGGAGTCTGTGCTGCTGATCATTGATAAACAGAACACAATTCATATTGGCCAAAGTCGCCCATGATAAGCCCCATTTCCTACCCGTCAAACTCTCTTCACCGACTCAGCCTGGCAGCGAGTATCCCGAGTCATTCATTATTCTGACCAGGTTCCGGCAGGTTGTGTGCAGCTATATGTGCGTCAGTTTCTGCATAGGAGAGTATTTCTCTACAGCCACTCAGCGGACAGTTCACAAATAACCTGCCAATCTCATCCATGCTGGAAATATCGTAATTTTCCAGTTTCTTGTCATCGCCACACCGACGATTGGGACAGCGTTCTTCATTACTTATCCAGCACTGGTTACAAACCCGATGGCCGCAGACCGCAACTTTGGTACCCTGCAAAAAATAAATATTACACCCTGAGCACGTCGCTCTGGATGACAGAGTCTCCATAAGCTCTTTGTCATCAAGGCTCCTCTTGGCTATGTTCACCATATTACCTGCTGAAGTCACGACATAATCCAGTTTCATCCCGGGCATATAGCTCACTTATCAATGCTGTGTGATCGCAAAAAACCGGTGCCTTCAGTGCGCAGCAAGAATGTGTATACGACGATCTTTTCTTTTTGGCAGGCGGTAGTCTGGTATGGTTCTTTGCGATCACCAAGGAAGGTTGGTATTTCTCCATATACTGTACATCATGGGTCATTATCTGAAAGCCTCTCACAGGTTTCGGTCAGTTCAGTCCTGGCCAAATCATGCCGTTTTCAACATCCACTCCGTTTCCAAAGCCGTCACATGACGCTCAAAACCCTGCAGCTCGTCCCGCTTGCACAGGGTATAGAGATCAATGTATTGCTGACTGATATATTTAGAAAGCAGTGTGCCTTTAGCCAGCCTGGACAATGCCTCTGCAGGACGGTGGGGCAACAAAGGGTATTCGTTTTCAAGCCCGGGTGCTGCCTCCCCTGGTGGCGTCAGCTTATTCTCAATGCCATACAATATGCCGGACAGCACAGCAGCCAATGTCAGGTACGGGTTGGCATCGGCCCCGGCAAGGCGATGTTCGATACGGCGGTCGGCTCGCCCGCCAGCTGGTATTCTTAACGACACTGTACGGTTATTGTGTCCCCAGAAAGCGTGTAACGGCACATACATATCAGGAACAAGACGACGATATTAGTTTATATTAGGGCAGAGCAGTGCCACGGTTTCCGGCATCATATCAATGGAACCGGCTATGGCGTGCTGAAGAATCTTGCTGTCTTCCCCTTCTGCATTGGCAAAAACATTACCACCGGAATCATCCTGAAGACTAACATGAATATGCAGCCCATTGCCCGGCTGCTGTTCATAGGGTTTCGCCATAAAGGTGGCTTCATAGTTATAACGTCCGGCCAGTTCGCGGATCAACCGCTTCAGCAGAATTGCATGATCGCAGGCGGCGATCGCATCTTTGCCATGCTTGAGATTGATCTCAAACTGCCCCGGCGCAGCTTCTGCCACCGCAGAGTCAGCAGGAACGCCCCGGGCTTTGGCCAGCTGATTAACGTCATCCAGAAACCCGGCAAAATCCGCCAAGCCATCAACGGAGTAGACCTGACTCATGGTCTCACGGGTGCCGGTCACAAATCCCAATGGCGGCTGTATTTTGCCTTCTGCCGAGCGCCGGGGATCAATCAGATAAAATGATAGTCAGCAAGTTCTGTTTTGAAATCTGGCATTGGTGGATCCCCTGGTTTTTTTTAAGAGCAAGTCCCACTTTCAGCCCCGTTAGCCTGTCGGACTCAAGACTGTCCTTCCCAGGCAATACTGACTTGCTCTGTTATTCTTTATGCCTTTTTTATGCCAATACTGCCCAGTCACTGAGTGATGTTCAATATATTTAACACACGTTAATTTACCGGCGGTTATCGGGCTTTATCTGTTATGTCTCCTGAACACAGAGCAAAAAATTCATTCAAAAATATTTTTTAGATTAAAAAACCAATAAAAAGTCATATTTAAGATAAAATCCTGTGAAAATTGATGTTAAATATTGTTATATCCCAATTTAATAGGATCATGGAGTTGAATATGCGGATAGGTATTCCCAAGGAAATCAAGAATCACGAGTACCGCGTAGGCCTGACCCCGGCTGCTGTTAAAGAGTTGGTTCACAACGGACACGAGGTGTTTGTTGAAGACCATGCCGGTAATGGCGTAGGTTTCTTCAATGAGGACTATCTGGCCTCAGGTGCCACAATCCTGGACACGGCGGAAGCGGTTTTTCAGGCAGCTGAGCTTATCGTGAAAGTAAAAGAGCCCCAAGCTGTTGAGCGCACCAGACTGAAACCCCATCACACACTGTTCACCTATCTGCACCTCGCACCTGATGTGCCACAGACCACAGACCTGATCAATTCCGGGGCAACCTGTATCGCTTACGAAACCGTAACCGATGCCCGGGGTCGACTGCCACTGCTGGCCCCCATGTCGGAAGTGGCCGGGCGCATGTCTATCCAGGCCGGTGCACGATGTCTGGAAAAATCCATGGCCGGACGCGGTATGCTGCTTGGCGGGGTTCCCGGCGTTGAACCTGCCAAGGTGGTCATTATCGGTGCCGGGGTTGTTGGCCAGAATGCCACCGCGATGGCAGTCGGCATGGGTGCCGAGGCGGTGGTACTTGACCGTTCAGTGGATGCACTGCGCTGGCTGGACGCCCAATATGGCAACCGTGTTCGTACCGTATACTCCACTTCCCAGTCTATTGAGCAGCATGTGCTATCCGCTGACCTGGTCATCGGCAGTGTTCTGCTGCCCGGAGCAGCAGCGCCCAAGCTCATCACTCGGGAGCTGGTTAGCAGGATGAAATCAGGCTCTGTTATTGTCGATGTGGCCATTGATCAGGGTGGCTGCGCAGAAACTTCTGTGGCGACCACCCATGCCGAACCGACCTTTATCGTTGATGACGTGGTGCATTATTGCGTTGCCAACATGCCCGGAGCGGTCGCCCGTACTTCTACCCTGGCACTGAACAATGCAACACTGCCTTATGTTCTTCAGATTGCCAACAAAGGCACTCGCAAGGCTCTGGAAGACAATCCATATCTGTTGGCAGGCCTGAATGTTTGCCGGGGTGTTGTTACCTGTGAAAGCGTTGCCCAGGCACAAAATCTGCCTTACAAATCAGCAGCCCTGGTACTGACTGAGATTTAACCGGTGCTGAAAATCCATGTCTGATGATTGCTGAATCCGGGTTGCACCTCCACACCTGTCGAATGCCCCGGGGAGTGGAGATGTGACCAGGAGACAGCACTTTTACAAGTGGCTCCCTGAGTCCTGCCGCTCATCCCTGAAAACCCGCGCACTCTGTCAAAAATCAGTCTTACTGACACCTGCCCAAAAGATTTCCCAACAGGCCCCTGCAACGGGAAAGCACAACACTATACTCAATAGAAATTCCCATAAAAGGGAATCAAACATCATTAAACACCATGGATGGAGAATTACCATGATAAGGCAACTCAAAATAACCGCCCTTCTGACAGCAGCCCTTCTGACCACAGGCTGCGGCTTAAAAAAAACCAGCAGCGAAATGGCCGCCAGTGATTACCAATCAACCAATAACGTTTTCAACTGTGATCTACCCTTCTGTCTTTTTGAGGAAAAGACGCCCAAGGCCATATATTTTGACTTTGGAACTTCGGTTCTGGATATGGAAGATCGCAAGTTACTGGATACTGTTGCAGAACAGATGGGTGACTCCAGGCGTATCGAACTCACGGGCTATACCTGCAAAGTTGGTTCAAGCCGGGCAAACCAGAATCTTTCTGAGAGTCGGGCCCTGGCTGTAAAAGCGTACCTGATGCATAAAGGTATAGAAGAAGAGCGCATTACAACGTCGGGTAAAGGCCAACACAGCCCTGTTACCCTCAACAACAAAGGAAACGACCGTTCGCAGAATCGTCGGGTTGAGATGAGGATCTTTCGTTAATCGTCTCTGATTTGATTGGACTACACGGTTAGCGAACTTCAAAAAGGTACCGGTCAACCGGTACCTTTTTTTATTTCCAGGGAAGGTACAGGGATGTACAGTATCCCGGAAATGCAGGAGCAAGACTCCGCAAACACCTAAAGCGTCATCACCTTCAACAGATCCAGCGCACTGATTACCCCCTTCAGTGAGCGATCCCTGGTAACCATAACCCGGTGAATACGCCCTTTAACCATCGCTTCAGCGACGTGGATCAGCGGTGTATCCGGAGACACTTCAAACACCATCGGCGTCATAATATCATTGACCAGAACGGACTGATCCACCAGGTCATGAAAAGAGCGCTGATCTTCCGGTGACAGTGAATCATCGATCATGGCGCTGTAAAAATCATCATCCCGCCTGGCCAGATCAACCAGACCACTGCCTGCCTGCCGGACAATATCGGAAAATGACACAACGCCGATCAACTGTCCGGCATTATTCACCACCGGCGCACCGGAAATGGCCTTATCCGTCAAAAAGCGCGCCAGCCGATCCACTGACCAGTCAGAGGGAACAGTCATCACCTTCTGACACATGATTTGTTCAGCCGTCATGCTAACTAAGGGGTTGTCATTATTCATATCCCTGGCTCCCGGAAGAAACACTGTCGGGATCAGTATGACCTATTGCGGCAAACCACTATCTTGACCCAGATCAATATTCAGGATGAACAGAGAGTAACCGTCACTGTGCCATCACCCCCGTTTAAGCTGAAGCAGCTTATGGGAATGCCACTCCCCTTCCCACAGGTTCCTGACCTGTTTAAATCCGGCATCGTCTGACCATTGCCGAAACGTCTGCACCTTTTCAGGAAAGTCACAGTCTGTAATATGAGCACTCAATGCCTCCAACTCCCGAACTGACATGGCTGTCCAGTTGGAATGCATATAAGCCAGATAATTTGCAAGGTACCGCTGCCTGGATTCGCCGGGCTGTAAAAATACATCGTAGATAAACATCACCCCATGCTCACGAAGACAGCGATAAGCCATCTCCAGGCACCGTTTTTTGTCATCAAATGACAGATGATGGATACAAAACCCGGCGAGAATAATGTCAAACTGATCATCACAGGACGATAGAAAATCCATCATATCCTGACAGTCAAGCTGAAACGCAACATCTCTGCCGTTAAAACGCTCGGTCAAAACCTCAAGAGCCGCAGCAGAACTATCAACGCCCCGATACGCATTGACCGTCAGCTCCGGTAGCAGCTGGAAAAACACCTCGGCATCGCCACAACCCAGATCAAGAATATCCAAACCTTGCGGCAGCGGCTCTATCTGCCTGAGGATATTGTCAGCAATACTGTTGTGCCCCATATAGCCCTGGTCAACAACGGTTCGATAGGTACGCCACTGCTGGAAGAAATTGTCCATGCTGTTGGTCTTTTTAGCGCGGGTAATCAACCAAGCATAGACGAACACACAGCGGTTACGCCCCATTCAATAAGCGGTACAATCAGACCAGACTAACAAAGGCATGGAGTGAATGCTTGCATGAAAACACTGGTTGTTTTTGCCCACCCGGTTCCTGAGAGTTACAACGCCAGCATCTTGCAGGTGGTGTCTGATGAGCTGCGGGCAAAATCATTTGAGGTACAAACGCTGGATCTCTATCAGGAAAATTTTGACCCCAGAATGAGCACCGCCGAGCGAAGAACCTATAAGGACAGGGACAACACCACTACCGTAGAGAAATATGTGCACCAACTGCAATGGGCTGAAGCCCTGATCATGATCTATCCCACCTGGTGGATGGGACCACCGGCAATCCTGAAGGGCTGGCTGGATCGAGTCTGGCTTCCCTCTGTCGTGGCCGATTTTGGCCCGGATGGGGTAAAGCCAAAGCTAACCAACCTGAAGAAGATTCTGATCATTACCACCCAGGGCGCATCCCGCTGGCGGATGGCCCTGATCGGTAACCCACCCCGCAAAATGATGAAACTGAGCCTGAAGGCCGTCACCCAATGCCGGGATATTGACTGGCTGACTCTGTACCGCATGGATAAGATTGCCAAACCCCGGTTAAGCCAGTTCCTGGACAGAGTCCGCCAGAAAATCAAACACTTTTAGTCATCCACCACTGACAGGGATGGCACGGCCGGGGCCTGCTGATGACGTAACCACAGTTTTGCCGTCATATGCCTGGCCATATCCCGGTAGATCATGGCGATCTGTGATTCTGGTTCGGAAACAACCGTAGGCGCGCCCTGGTCTGCCTGTTCACGAATCATCATGGAGAGGGGCAGGGAGCCCAAAAGGTCGATTTCAAACTGCTCAGCGATACGGCTCCCCCCACCTTCACCAAACAAATGCTCGGAATGGCCACAGTTTGAGCAGATATGAACCGCCATATTTTCCACCACGCCCAGAACCGGCACACCAACCTTGCGGAACATCTCCACACCTTTTCTGGCATCAATCAGCGCCAGATCCTGAGGTGTTGTCACCACCACACTGCCGGAAACCGGAATTTTCTGAGCCAGGGTTAATTGAATGTCACCGGTGCCCGGAGGCAGGTCAATCACCAGGTAATCCAGGTCATGCCACATCGTCTGAGTCAGCAACTGAATCAGCGCACCACTGACCATGGGGCCACGCCATACCACAGGGGTATCTTCGGTCACCAGAAACGCCATGGACATCACCTGAATACCATGGGCCTCAATGGGCACGAAAAATTTCTCATTCTTCACATCCGGCCGGGTGCCATCGGCAATGCCAAACATCTGTCCCATACTCGGGCCATAGATATCGGCATCCAGAATACCCACCCGCGCACCTTCTGCCGCCAGCGCCAGTGCCAGGTTCGCTGCGGTGGTGGATTTACCCACCCCACCTTTACCGGAAGCCACGGCAATGATGTTCTTCACACCGGCCATGGTTTCCAGCTCACCCTGAACCGGTGCCGGATCCACTTGCCAGTTGACCGAAACATCCACCGACGCAACGCCATCGACATCTTCGATTTTACTGGCCAGTATCTGGGCCACCCCATGACACAGGCCTTTGGCCGGGTAACCCAGCACCAGTGAAGCGTTGACGTTGCCATTGTCAATGTTCAGGGATTCAAGACAGCCAGCATCCAGCAAATTATTTTTCAGGTAAGGGTCCTGATAGCTGCGGATCGCCGCTTCAATATCGGCTCGGCTTGGATTCATGGCCACACTCCAGTCGGCGGGAAAATAATATTCGGTTTAATAAGGGTTTGAGGAGAGAAATTCAAGAGGCACGCTTTTCGCACACATCACCGCCGCAGGATTTACTGCAAATACAGTAGTCAGTCGATTCGCGGAGTTCAGGGTGCCCTGCATTTCATCAGGGATGATTCAGTATCAGCCCTGGTCAAACACTTTCCTTAACCGATCCCGGGCTGATGCCCCATTATCCGGATCAATACCCTGAGAAATCATTGTCTCCCGCTGATGCTGTTGCGCCGCCTCTTCTGCCAGACGGGTGACTTCTTTACTGCGACTATCTTCAATCCCTTTCAGGATACTGGCCTCCAGATCTTCACCTTCCAGTACCCGGTTACAGAGTATTTCATAGTTTCGCTCAAATACCGGAAAAGCGATCCGTTGTTCCTCACTGCGCAGCATCATCCAACCGGTTTCACGGGCGGCAAGATAAACCGCAATATGCGACCATGGATATTCTCTGTGCTGTTGCGGGGCATAACAGGCCTCATAATAAGCCTGCAGGGGCTCTTTTAACCCCACTTCATCGTATCGCAGCTTGCACAGCTCACGGATATCACTGAGATCGGGAAAAAATTTAACGGTATCCAGCGCCTTTTTTGCCGCCATCAAAATACGACGGGGGCTGAATTCCTGCAGAGAGTTTTTCCAGACCCGCTTGGCACGGATGATATCTTCATGGGTTTGGAAAGCCCGCTTGAACTTCAGGGGATAGGCATCTTCCAGCAGCGTGAAAACCGCATTAATGGCATCAACATGATCGGCCCCGGAACGGGCCTGTTGCGTACCAGGGCCAGAGGCTGCCTGATCACAGGCCGCAGGCGTTTGTTGAGCGATGGACAGCTGCTCACTCGCCGTCTTCGAACTGGAAGCCGTCGTCCCAGCTCCGGTCTGTAAGCTTTTCAGCTGTTGATCGATGAGATCTTTGCCCTGTTTCACTTTGATTCCGCTTCCACTGGTAAATGACGTGGGATTTGAACTTGTTCTGCCAGGCTTTTCGCGCCTCACCCGTCTCATGCCAGTACAACTTGAAATCAACCAGCTGGGTAGCAATAAATTCCAGGGGTATCCCCTGATGGGCCTGGAGAAACTCCAGAATTTCCCGGGATGGAGCAAAATCTTCCGGCAAGGGCTGAACCCGGGCACCCTCACGGATCACAGGCTGAGCCTGACCAAACACAGGATGCTCTTCCTGCTTGCGGGTATCCGGCTCGATTTCCCAGGGTAATGCGCCCGCATTGCGCCGGCGAATGTAATGTTTGTTCTCGTCAGTCATGTAATCAACAATACCTGCCTTCCCGTTTCTGGTCTAGCTTGATCAATGATATCACCCTGTTTGCCATACGGTTTCGTCAACACAGAAAAAGCGGCACAGGAATAACCATCGTCAGCCCGGACAGGGAAGTTTGCTGCTGAAGCCATGACATGGCAATGAGTAAAGGACACAAAAACCATCAGCACTGCCCCATGATCAATTAGCGCACTCGAACCAGAGTGCTTGTGAGGCCCGAAGGTCGCCTGATGAATGCAAGCCCATGTCTTGTTGACATTATTTTATCAACGATTGCCTCGAAACATAATTAAAAAATTCATGATACAAAACCATCTTTGTACGGCCGTAGATCACTAATATAATCATCAGTTGCAAAAATTAGCGCCTTGATTTCAAAAGAATTAAAAAATACGAATATTTATTTAGCGATAAAATAGTCAACTCAGGAAACTTTCAAAGGGTCTCAATGATCTGAAGAGGAGGTTTTTTAATCAGGAGAGTGAGAATGGACCTACAATACCCAGGTTCAGGTTACGATCATACAATCCACAGTCCCCGTGAGCAGAACCTTCCCCATTCGCCCACTGCGTCGTCCAGGGAAGAAGCAAAAACGCTTTACCACGGTATGAAGACTGCTAAATTCTCGCCTGATTCTGATACTCTGCAACTCGCTTCTCACCTGCATCCCTCAGGAGAGGAACATGCCAAACAGCTTCCGACCAGAAAGCGAACAATCCCGGATCAACACTCTCCGTCAGCTTTCACCCTGAACACCAATAAGGAGAGCAACAGCCAGTCGTTTTCTGCCCTTATCGCCAGGGCAGAAGAACAGGCTGAACGTTTAAGGGTTTTATTAGAAGGACACACAGCGTCGCTGCCACGTTTAACCTCCACTAAACGGGAGCATCGTGCTGATCAGCCTCAATCCCCACTCAGCAGCCACCCGCCCCAACAGGCCAGGGCAACTGAAATTAAACCAATACTCCAACAGAGCCTCAAAACACAAATCACTGAACCGGACATCACTGGGCAGTCATCATCAGAAACACGGGCGGGACTCACCGTTCTGGATGATCCAGCTGCTGACTCTGCATTTGAACAGCCTGATGTCGGCACTGTGGAAGCACCATCAGGCTCAACGGACAGCGCTTTACAAAACCAGCTCTCACAGGATGACCAACCCAGTACCTCCTCATCCGCATCTCCTACAGAAGGTGTCTATGAAATTCAGGAATATCCAGTTGATGTAGAGAAAGACCAGGGATCACCAGGAAGTGCCGTGGAGCAGTTTGTAACCACTCATGAGTTTTTCAATCAAGAACAGTATCAATCAGGGCCTGAAACCAGCGGCAGTAAAGATAGTGGTCATCTCGAAGATGAAGTCATAACCAGAGATTCTGCGAGTTATTTGCCGCCTATGGATATCAGAACCGGACCACCAGCAGCAGATCAGAATCCGATTACCCAAACCATAACGCACAGCCTTGAAAGTAAAGTGAGTGAGTTGGAAATAAGTGGGGCTGATAAAGAAGATGACGATGCAACCTCAATCGATGCAACAGCAATCAATGACAAACCTGAGAAAACGGGCACCCAACCGGATAAAGCCTCAGTTCTCCCATCGTTGAGTGATTCTGCCACAGAGACTGACATTTTGGCTGAAGCCAAATTGAGCCCGAAAAATGAGGATGATATTCAGCTAACCTCCGAATCAGTGCAAAAAGAAAAGCCTGCCTACAAGACACTCACAATAAGTGTTATATCTGTGGCCACCCCCCACCTTAAACCAGCAAAAAAAACACCTGAAAGACTGGACACCAATCAAAACACCAGGGCTCAGGATACCGTAGTCCCAACAGCCAGAAAAAAGTCGGTTAGATGGGCCGCACCGGTGGAACAAAATCCCCCCTCCTCCGTTCAAACAGAAACACAAAAACCGCAGGCAGAACCATTGAGAACCGGGTCCGCATCCATTTCCAGCCCGGCAAAGCCTGTTATCGAAGCAAAAAAAGCAGCAACCGTGGGTACGCCATTGCCATTATCTGACGGACCTCGCACTCGCAGTATTAAAATCACCTACGAGTACCGAAGGCGACATTACGAAGTTTACAAACAGACGTTTTCGCCAGACACGACCCTGGAAGTTATTCAACAGCGTATGAATGCTGAAATCAGCAAATTTAAAAGCTCTGGGTACAAAAGTCAGTACCCCATACGGGCCGAAATCAGCTCTGTGATAAAAGATCTTCCTGATAGCAAAAGAACGATTTCAGTGGATTTGCCGGGGACCAGGCACGAAGAACATCAAGATTCTGCTGCTACTCCACCCTATGAGCAAAAAACAGCATCACTGCTTGATGAACTGAAAAACGCTGAAGCCGAGTCGGATTTTTACTAAACGTTGTTATTAAAGTAAAGGGACAGTTACGTACATCTGTCTTTTGCCACCCCGATGGTTATTTTCCTGAAATCTGATGTCAAAGGACTGATCAGATATTCAGGAACACCAATAAGTAGTTAACCAGCAGGGAGGTAAATGATTATCGTCAACGATGGAACTTTTCACCAATAGGCTTTCCTCTGGACAGTTTGTATAATGCCGCATTCCCGTTTTTTATCCGACCATCAAGACAGAATCGCATGAGCCAACGCAAAATACTTGTCACCAGCGCCCTGCCCTATGCCAACGGCCCTCTGCACATGGGGCATCTGGTGGAATATATCCAGACTGATATCTGGGTTCGTTTCCAGAAACTGTCTGGCAACCAATGCACCTACGTTTGTGCTGATGATGCCCACGGCACTGCCATCAGCCTCCATGCGGAAAAACAGGGCATCTCACCGGAAGAGTCCGTGGCTCGCATTAACATCGAACGGGTTCGCGATTTTGGTGAGTTCCATGTGGCGTTTGATAATTACCACTCCACCCACTCAGAAGAGAACCGCAAGCGCTCAGAAGCGATTTACCTGGCTCTGAAGGAAAAAGGCCATATTGTCAGTCGCAATATCATTCAGGCTTATGATCCTGAAAAACAGATGTTTCTGGCCGACCGTTACATCAAGGGTGACTGCCCGAAATGTGGTGCCTCTGATCAGTATGGCGACAACTGTGAAGCCTGTGGAGCGACCTACTCACCGGCAGAACTGAAAAACGCCCGGTCAGCCATTTCCGGTGCCGCTCCCGTTGACAAAGAGAGTGAACATTTCTTCTTTAAGCTCTCGGATTTTGCTGACTTCCTGAAGCAGTGGACCCGCTCTGGCACCATCTCCGAGGAAATTGCCAACAAACTGGCTGAGTGGCTGGATGCCGGCCTGCAGGACTGGGACATCTCCCGTGATGCGCCTTACTTCGGCTTTGAAATCCCCGGAGAAACCGGTAAATACTTCTATGTATGGCTGGATGCGCCCATTGGTTATATGGCGGCATTTGAAAACCTCTGCCAGCGCCGCGATGACCTGAACTTTGATGAGTACTGGCAAAAAGACAGCCAGTGCGAGGTACATCACTTTATTGGCAAAGATATTGTCAACTTCCACTGCCTGTTCTGGCCTGCCATGCTCCACGGTACCAGCTATCGCACCCCAACCCGTGTGAATGTGCATGGCTATCTGACCATCAACGGTGAAAAGATGTCCAAGTCCCGTGGCACATTCATCACCGCCCGTACTTACCTGGAACACCTGGACCCTGAGTATCTGCGTTATTACTACGCCGCCAAACTCTCCAACCGTATCGATGACCTTGACCTGAATACCGATGACTTTATCCAACGGGTAAACTCGGATCTGGTGGGCAAGGTGGTCAATATTGCCAGCCGTAATGCCGGTTTTATCAATAAGCGTTTTGGCGGCAGGCTTTCTTCTGATAACAGTGCACCAGAACTCACTGCCGACTTCCAGGAAGCGGCACAGCGTATTGCCGGGCACTATGAAGGTCGCGAATTTGGCAAGGCGATGCGTGAGATCATGGCGCTGGCAGACAAAGCCAATGCCTGGATTGACGAAGTGAAGCCATGGGTGGTTGCCAAAGAACAGGGCAAGGACCAGGTTCTGCATGACAGCTGCAGCACCGGCATCAACCTGTTCCGAC
Organism: Salinisphaera sp. G21_0; assembly: GCF_017744115.1. Classification (GTDB taxonomy): domain Bacteria; phylum Pseudomonadota; class Gammaproteobacteria; order Pseudomonadales; family Endozoicomonadaceae; genus Endozoicomonas. Next base: position 26,119 of record NZ_JAGHQW010000002.1, read on the forward strand.
TGCTGATGATCTACCTCAAGCCGGTACTGCCAGCCATGACGGTGAAAGCGGAGGCCTTCCTCAATGTTGCCCCTCTCACCTGGCAGGACAGCCAGACGCTGCTCCTGGATCACAACGTTAATAAATTTGAACCATTGATGACCCGTGTCGAAGCCGATAAAGTAGCGTCCATGATCGAAGCCAGTAAGGAGGTCCTGGCCCAGATGGAATCATCCAATAAGCCAGCTGAAACGTCTTCTGTTTCTTCTGAATGGTTAGAGAAAGATCCTGTTGCTGACGAAATCACCTTTGATGACTTCGCCAGGGTCGATCTGCGTATCGCCAGAATTGTCAACGCCGAACTGGTGGAAGGGGCGGGCAAGCTGCTGCGTCTGACTCTGGATATTGGCGAACCCGAGCCTCGCAATGTCTTTGCCGGCATCAAGTCTGCCTATGCACCAGAAGCCCTGGTGGGCAAACATACCGTTATGGTGGCCAATCTGGCTCCACGTAAAATGAAGTTTGGTGTGAGCGAAGGCATGGTATTGGCCGCAGGCCCCGGCGGTAAGGATCTGTGGATTCTTGAACCTCACGAAGGTGCCCAGCCTGGCATGCGTGTGATGTAATCGTCCTCAGCCGTAGAAATAGAGCGTAGCCCGACAGCTACGCTCTGACGTTCATATCACCGGGCTGATTACAGAAAGCACCGTTAGTATAATTGACCTAGCCCTGAACAACGCTAGCGGGCCGGTATGAACTGGCCATACCCTCTGACTTTACCCAGTTCCGGAGCCAGATTTTCATCATCAACGGCAATTTTGCCTTTAATCATGACGTACTGCACAAGACCCGGGCTTCGGTTAACCAATCGGCGAATATCAAAGTTTTCCATTTCTGCCCAGTGGACTTGTTCCGGGTCCTGCCCGAATGCTTCAGGGTCAATTACCACGATATCCGCTCGATCTCCTTTTCTTATCCGCCCGGCGTCGATACCAAACCATTGAGCCTGATCCCCGGTAAATCGGTAAAACTTCAGTCTTTTTGTCCAGCCAGCGCGCTGACCGAAAACAGATCGGTAGGTTCTCAAACATCAGCGCATCGAAAGCCAGTCGTTTTCCCGGTTGCATCCGACAAGGTGATCTCAGCAAATGAAACTGAACCCGATCCTACCAACACGGTCACGCTGGTTCCCACGAACTTTTTCTTCAGAAATCTGTCTTAAAAGTTTGCTGTTTGACATTCAACAACATACCCAATCACAAACTTAAAGGAATAAGAGTATGCAGAGCCCTAAAATAACAGCGAACAATGTCGGTGCAGCTTTCGAATTGCAGACTTACGGTAGCAATTCCGGCAACACTTACCTCCTGTTACATGTCTTCCAAGTCCAGGAAGACCGTTACCGATTTTTTGCTGGCAAGTCAATCAACGATAAACTCCACAAAGTTCCGGTAACCTTTTCCAGGGCTGACACCTGTCACATTCTTCTACAAAACACCCTCACCCAGTATCATGTACGTCCGATCGAAGATATTAAATCCCTGTTCCCTCCGAAAGACTCAAAGCCACCGCACGAGTTAAATCACGCCATTAACAACGATCACCCATCCGCTACACCATGGAAGTTTTAAAGATGAATACCAATAATAAAGTTGGCCAACCTAATGACTATAACGCTTTAGCTTTTGAGAACGTAACTCCTCAAAAAAGACTGGCAAATTCTACATGCGATCCTCTACCTCTACAGCCCCGTAAAATCGCTAAAATGACAACAGAAACTGAGGTTTTGCCCGTCAAAAATGAGCAGTTACTTAAGACCAATGATTCGACAGAAAATGGCACCAGACATGGTGTCACCATTGTTCCTGCCCGGGACTGCTTTCCATTACTGGCCATGCCAAGTGAACCTTTATTACGGATTTTGGGTTATTTATCACACAGAGATATTGTGGCGATAGAACAAACCTGTCTGGATTTAAGGAACTTAGCCGCCAGGCTTCTGAACGTCAGGAGCCAGGCATGGTACGCACAGTTCGAGACATCACAACAGCAGCAATTCACCCGGATCGCTAAAAACATCAGTCAACATAAACTGAAAGCCTGGCTTATGCAGTTTACCCGGGATGAAGTGCTGGTCAGCCGTCTTTGCAGCCAGCTGGCCGGGGAGGAGAAAGACGACCTTGAGGCCTGCAACCCGGAAAAGATAACATCGTTCCCTCAACGCCTGTTTTACCGGGTGGCTAAACTCATGGTTGACTGTCCAGTCTTTAACCCGGTTTTAGTATCAGACATTCAGTGCAAGTCCTTTAAATCTGACCTATGCCTACTTACTCCCAATGATGTCAGCTACCTGGTAACCAACTGTGATAGTGCCAATTGCTGTACAAAAATTCATGTCCTTTCAGCGAAGAACCTTGACCACAGGGAGATCTCCATTCATCGCTGGGGCTGCGTCAGGGCGGTCCCCCTCAGCGCTGATAAACGCCATATAATGAGCCGCTGCGGCGACCAGGCGGTAAAAATCTCCAGCCGTACTGCCACTGACTGCTGGGCAGAGCAACTCTCCGTTGCCCATGAAAAGGAGATCTGGTCGGCCACCTTCAGCCCCGATAGTCGCCATGCAGTGACGGCCAGCGAAGATATGAGTGCATACATCTGCTCAGTGGATCAAACTGGCTGCTGGGCATTAATAGCGAGGATTACCCATGAGGGTGTTGTTAATTCAGCTGAATTCAGCCCTGATAGCCGCCTGATAGTGACTGCCAGTGATGATCACACCGTAAAAATCCATGAGTTTGCAAACGGCACATGGCTGACAAGAACCACCCTGAACCATGATGGCAGGGTGTTCTCAGCCAGGTTCAGCCCGGATGGCAACCATATCATCACCGTCAGCCATAATCAGAATGACGGCCAGACAGCAACGATTTACAGCGTTAATGCCGATGGCCGTTGGACAAAAACAGCCGACATCATCCACTCAGAAAAGATTTGGACAGCTTTCTTCAGCCCTGACAGCAAACATGTCGTGACGGCCAGTAGCGATCATACCTGCAAAATCTTCAGTTGTGACATCGGCAACAATTGGCAGTTTAAAGCGGTTATTCACCATACCCGGCGGGTTAGCTCTGCCCGCTTTAGTCCCAATAGTCTCCTGATAATAACAGCCAGTGATGATTGCTCGGCGAAAATCTACGAGTTTGATGTAGACCACAGGAGTTGGTCACAGCAATGTTCCATTACCCATAAATGTCAAATCACCTACACCCAATTCAGCGCTGATAGCTGCCGAATTTTGACCCTGTCCGGAAACAACTCACCAACACACAGCGTCAATCACCAAGCCAGAATCGACTCTCGTAATGCCAGTGGCCAGTGGTTGCAAATCGGCAATATTGTACCAGAAAGCGAGGCTCATTCAGGCCAGTTTAACCACGATGGCTCCCATGTTGCCATCTGTGACTCTAGCGGCAAAGCTCTGATCATTGGCATTGAGGCTGATCGCAAAGAGCTACAGGTAAAAGCCTCCCTGCACCACTCATACCGGCTCGGCCTGGCAGAATTCAATGCCAACAGCAGCCATATCGTCACCATAAGCCGTGATGCCACGCAATTTAAAGTCTGGTGCCTGTACGGTAAGGATTTAGCGCCACCGTTGCCCTCGAAACTTACCTGTTTACCGTTGCCGCCTCCATGCAAAAAAAGTCCGCAAGCTGATCCACAGTTGAATGGTTAGGGACTGTCTGAGCATAGTGCCCGTAGCAAGGTGGCATTCATTACAGGGCTTATTTGCTATTCTTCCGGGTCAGTCAATCACACTGAATCGATTTCATCCTGAGTCAGGTAGCGCCACTCCCCGGGCCTCAGGGATACATCAAGGGCAATATCCCCAACCTGTTCGCGATGCAGACTCGTCACTTTATTGCCAATGGCCGCAAACATACGCTTAACCTGATGATATTTACCCTCAGTAATGGTCAACAATACCTCTGAGGGTGCAAGAACTTCCAGTAAAGCAGGCTTGGTCGGTGCTCTCTCACCTTTCAACTCAATACCGCTGGCAAATCGCTCAATCAGTTCTTCAGTCTTATCTTCTGGCAGAGGGTCGGCTAATTGCACGCGATAGCGCTTGCCACACACTTTTACGGGCGAGGTCAATCGATGGGACCATTGCCCATCATCGGTAATCAGTACCAGCCCTGTCGTATCTGCATCCAGACGGCCAGCGATATGGAGTGAGTAAGCCTTGTGAATATCCAGCAAAGAGAGAACCGATGGGTAGACCTCATCCACATTGGAACAGAGCGTATCTTCGGGTTTGTTGAGCATGATATAGCGCAGCCCGCGAGCTTTAACCAGCTCTCCCAGCAAACGGACTTCACAGGTATCCGGTACCTTGAAGGCACTGTTTTTCACCACAATGCCATCGCAGGTCACTTCACCCCGGTGCAAACACTTTTTGGCATTGGCACGTGAGAGTTCGGTACTTTCGCAGAGGTATTTATCTAAACGCATTCGGGGAAGACTATGCCTGAAAATCAGGATGGTAATATTAAAGGAGCCTTATAGCCAATAACAATGCAGGGAGTTGGGTAACTGAACCCCCATTGCTTCAGCCACCGCAAACCACTCACTATTTATGAATTTTCACATATTGGCTTTTCACGTCATCAGTCATAAAATACATCACCATTTATCCCCCTTCTAGAAAACCGTATTTCCCCTATGGTTGAGGAACTCCCCATTGCTATTTTCTGAGCTGGCTCTCCATGAACGGGTGCAAAAAGCACTCTCTGAACTCGGGTTTGAACAGGCCACCCCGGTTCAGGAACACACCCTGCCCCTGGCCATGACCGGCAAGGATCTGATGGTCAGCGCAGAAACCGGCAGTGGTAAGACCGCAGCGTTTCTGCTGCCCATGCTCAACCATATGCACACCACCCCTTCGCCCAAAACCAGCACCCGGGCACTGGTGCTTGTGCCTACCCGGGAGTTGGGCCTGCAGGTGTTAAAAGAGTGTGAAGCACTGGCTCGCTATACCTACATCAAGGCAGGGCTGATCGTTGGTGGTGAGGACTACCGCCATCAGGTGAACACTCTGCGCAAAAACCCGGAGATCCTTATTGCCACCCCCGGCCGCCTGATTGAGCATATAAAAAACGGCAACCACGATTTCAGCGACCTGGAATACCTGGTACTGGATGAAGCGGACCGCATGCTGGATATGGGCTTTGGTCCCGATGTTTTGAGCATCGTGGAAGAGTGCCATGGCGAACGCCAGACGTTCCTGTTCTCAGCAACCCTGGAAGTCCGGGGCCTGGGTGAAATGGCCTACCGGGTATTGAACGATCCTGCCCGTCTGAAGCTGAACTCTGTCCGGGAAAAGCACGCCAATATCCACCAGCAGATTATTCTCTCGGACGATACCGCCCATAAAGAAAAACAGCTGATCTGGCTGCTCCGGAATGAAACCTATGACAAAGCCCTGGTGTTCACCAATACCAAAGCCCGGGCTGAGGAGTTTGTCGGCAAAATCCGGGTTAAAGGCCTGAAGGTCGGCGTACTCCACGGAGATATGGACCAGCGGGAGCGCAAGCACGTTATGCGCCTGCTGCTAGATGGCAAGATCAACATTCTGATTGCTACCGATGTCGCAGCCCGAGGCCTGGATATCAAAGGTGTGGAACTGGTTATCAACCTGGAAATGGCCCGTAACGGTGATGACTATGTCCACCGGATTGGCCGTACCGGACGTGCCGGAGAACAGGGGCTGGCCATCTCCCTGATCGGGCCGGACGAATGGAACCGGATGTCGGGTATTGAACGCTACCTCCGGCTGCGGTTTGAGAAACGTACCATCAAAGAACTGCCGGGCAGCTATAAAGGCCCCAAAAAGCTGAAAAGCTCAGGCAAAGCCGCAGGCAAGAAAAAACCGGCCGGTAAAAAAGGCGCTGGTAAAAAACAACCGGCAGATAAACAACGTCACCGGGAGCAGAAGAACGTGGGCAAACGTCGTACACCGGCGGCCGAAGCCAAACCCGCCACTGCAACCACCACCTCAACCGATTCCGGTTTTGAACCACCCAAGCGCAGGAAGTAATACATCACATGAGCAATAACCTACCTTTTTCCGCTCTTGGGCTGGATGAGTTGCTGATTCAGGCAGTCAACGAAGCGGGCTACCAGAATCCTACCCCGATTCAGGCCAAAGCGATTCCCATGGCTTTAACTGGCCGTGACCTGATGGCATCTGCCCAGACCGGCACCGGTAAAACCGCCAGTTTCACCTTGCCAATCCTGCACCGGCTGGCGCAGATGAGAGCCAGCAAAGCCATCCGCGCCCTGGTGCTGGTCCCTACCCGGGAACTGGCCATTCAGGTTGACAATAGTTTTCAGACCTATGGCAAGCACACGGCTATCAAGACAGCTGCCGTTTATGGTGGCGTAGATATTGACGATCAGTTGCAGGTTCTGAAAGCAGGCGTTGATGTCCTGGTGGCGACGCCGGGTCGCCTGGTGGACATGATCAACCGGAAGCATATCCAGCTGGACAGTTTGAGAATACTGGTGCTGGACGAAGCCGACCGTATGCTGGACCTGGGCTTCCGTGACGATATTCAACGCATTGTGCAAAACGCGCCGACAAAACGTCAGAACCTGTTGTTCTCTGCCACCTTTTCCAAAGACATTAAACAGCTGGCCCATGACTTCATGCGCCATCCGGTCAAGATTGAACTGGAAAACCCCAATTCTGCCGCTAATACCGTGTCCCAGTCTTTCTACCCGGTAGACCAGCAGGACAAACCGGAGATTCTCAGCTATCTCATCCATGGTGGTCGCTGGCAGAAAGTGCTGGTGTTTGTCCGCACCAAAAAAGCCGCCAACAAGGTTGCCGAGTTGCTGGCAGAAGACGGCATCAATGCCCAGGCCATTCACAGCGATAAAAGTCAGTACCTGCGTATTCGCACACTGGAGGATTTTAAGGATAACTATTTTGATGTTCTGGTAGCGACGGATGTGGCAGCCAGAGGCCTGGATATCGAACAGCTGCCGCTGGTCATCAATTATGACCTGCCCAAAGTTCCCCAGGACTACGTGCACCGCATTGGCCGCACCGGCCGCGCCGGACAAAAAGGCAGGGCTATCTCCCTGGTGAACCCGGAAGAGAAAAAGTTATTGGCCGGTATCCAGCAGCTGATCAAAAAACCACTGGAAATAGAGCCTCTCCCCTACTTCGAAGATGGCGAGGTGCGTCCTGCTGAGATTGAGGAGCCCGTCAGTAAAACCCGAAACAAGCGCAAACCTGATCTGAAAACAGGAAAGCCAGCGATAAAACAGCGTTCGGGTAATAAATCACGGAATGGCAGCACCAGAAAGCCTTCAGGTACTGCGCCAAAGAAAAGGCCTGCTGTTTTCTCCGGGAAAAAACGGAAGTCCTGACCAGGCCGATTCATTTCAGCCGGATGAAAAGCAATAAGCCGGGAATACCCTGCCTACCGGATATTCCCACCGTAGAAAGCGGGTGACAAAGGTCGCATACAATGGAAGATATTATTGAAGAACTGCGGGAACGCTCTCTGGATGTGTCAGTCCCACTGGAACTGCCGGATGAAGACCAGCTGGTTGAAGTGGAAGAACAGATTCTGATTCCCCTCCCCTACGAGCTCCGGGAGTTTCTGCTGCACGTCAGTGATGTTATTTATGGCTCCATTGAACCGGTGACGGTTACCGATCCCCAATCCCATACTTATCTGCCGGAAGTCGCGGCCAATGCCTGGGCTGAAGGTCTGCCGAGAGAGCTGATCCCCATTTGTGAATGCAATGGTGAGTACTATGGCATTTCCGAAGAAGGAGAAGTGGTTCGCTGGGCTGACGGTGAAGTGACTGACGACAGCTGGCCATCAATCTGGTTATGGGCCCGGGATATCTGGCTGGAGAGCTAATGTCTAAACGAATTCTGATCATTATGGCCATGGCAGCGGAAGCCCGGCCAATCATCGATCAACTCGGACTGCACGAACTGCCCGCCAATCCGCAGTTACAAAGTCACTTTCCCCGCTTTCAGGGTGAGTTTGCCGGTAAGGAGATCGTTATCTCTCTGAATGGCAAATCCACTGAGTACGGTGTCGACAGGATAGGCACCGAATTTGCCGCGCTGAGTACCCAGTCCGCCATTGTGGAGTTTGCTCCGGACCTGATCATTAACGCGGGCACCTGCGGTGCTTTTTCAGCCGATGCTGATATTGCAGATATCATCACTTCCGACCAGCCGGTGGTTTACCATGACCACCGGGTTCCCCTGAAAGGCTTTGACCGTTTTGCCATGGGGGCTTATCCAACCGCCTATTGCCCCGAATACTTTCAGGGTATTGAGCATAAGCCTGGAGTGATCACCACAGGCAACTCCCTCGATATGCCGGATATCGACAGGCAGTGGATTATGCAAAACCAGGGAATGGCCAAAGAGATGGAGTGTGCCGCTGTTGCTGCAACCGCTCATCTTTACGGTATCGACTTCCTGCCGATCAAATCCGTGACAGATCATATCGATATCGATATCGAACTGGATAATGTTGAACAGTTTCTGAACAACCTGAGCAAGGCCAGCCAAAAGCTGAGCGAAACCTTGATCAGGGTATTAACCAATATCAAGTAAAACCGGGCTGCCGACGGCAGCCCTTTTCAATAATGCCTTTGCGGATCGAACCACAAGCCTTTCATCTGTCGTCTGAGATTCAGTTCGGTTAAAAAGGTCAGCGCATCCTGAACCCTTTTTTCTCCAGAAACGCCCTCATATGAGGCCGGGATTCTTTACCCAGCAAGGCCGACATCTCCTGAGACCAGACCCGATCCAGCTTGCCTCCGGTCCGCCGCTGGTAATAAGCTCTCATAGTTTCATCATATTCAGCCACCAGCGCCTTATTCACAGGCTGGTAATGTTCTTCCATCAGCACCGCTTCCAGCGGCAGTCTGGGTTTACACTCCGGATCCTGATCCGGGTATCCAAGGCAGAGGCCAAAAACGGGGTAGACATGTTCCGGCAACGCCAGCAAATCACTGACCTGTTGCGGGTCATTGCGCAGGCCTCCGATATAGCAGATACCCAGCCCTGCTGACTCAGCAGCGACCACTACGTTCTGGGCAAATAGAGCTACATCAACCGTGGCAATAATGAAATGCTCGGTCATCCCGTCCGCCATGGTTTTGCCCGACTGGTCACAGCACCAGCCGGAACGATGCAGGTCGGCACAGAACACCAGAAACTCAGCCGCCTGCTGCACATAGGTCTGGCCACCCGCCAGCTCTGCCATGGCTTTGCGGGTTTCAGGGTTTCTGACCCGAATAACACTGACACCCTGCAAATTGCTGGATGTGGCGGCACTTTGGCCTGCGCTGATCAAGTCTCTCAACAAGGGCTCTTCGATCGGCTGTTCCGTGAATTTGCGAATGGAGCGGTGTGATTGCAGCAGTTCAATTACAGGTTGGGTCATGGTGTTATTCTTAATCTTGCCATTATTATTCTGCACTATTGTAGCCTTGGCTGGATTTTTCAAGGCTGCCTGCCTCTGCTAGACTTCCTTTCCCGGATCTGGCTCCGGATTTACGCTCCGGACCGCTGACCAAGGACAATAAAGACAATGAGACTCTCTCCTCCAGAAAACACTCAAACAGACGCTCACGTCGTGGTCTGTGCCCTCTATAAATTCGTTACCCTGAAGAACTTCACCAGCCTGCGGGAACCCCTGCTCAGAACCATGGAAGCAAACCATATCCGAGGGACGCTGCTGCTTGCCCGGGAAGGCATTAACGGCACCGTGGCCAGCACCCGGGAAGGCATCAATGCGCTGCTTGCCTGGCTTAACCGGGATACCCGTCTGAACCCCATTGAATACAAAGAGTCCCTCAGTGAATCCATGCCGTTCAAAAGAACCAGGGTCAAACTCAAAAAAGAGATCGTCACCATGGGAGTGGAAGACATTGACCCACAAAAGGCCGTCGGGACCTATGTGGAACCGGCAGACTGGAATAGCCTGATCAGTGATCCACAAGTCCTTGTGGTGGATACCCGTAACGATTACGAAATTCAGGTGGGCACCTTCAAGCACGCCATCAATCCAAAGACAGATTCCTTCCGGCAGTTTCCGCAATACGTTGATGCCAACCTGAATCCTGAGACTCATAAAAAGGTGGCCATGTTCTGCACTGGCGGCATACGCTGCGAGAAGTCCACGGCCCTGCTCAAAGAAAAAGGCTTTGACGAGGTTTACCATCTGAAAGGCGGCATCCTGAAATACTTGGAAGAAGTACCAAAAGCGCAGTCACTCTGGGAAGGTGAATGCTTTGTTTTTGATGAACGGGTGACGGTTAACCATGACCTTGAGCCGGGCTCCTACGACCAGTGCAACGCTTGTCGTTTACCCATTACACAAGCCGATAAGCAAAGTGATATGTACCAGCAGGGTGTCAGCTGCCCGCACTGTTTTGATCGGCTGACTGAACAGCAGAAAGCACGATTTTCGGAGCGTGAAAAACAGATGCAGCTGGCCAGGGCACGAGGTGAAGCCCATATGGGCGCAGAAGTTGCCAAGACCGTTGTCCATCGTCGTCAATTAAAGAAAGACGAACGCAGGCAACAGCAACTGAGAACCCGGGCAGGCAAAGTTAAATAGCTGAGCTATGTTTTAACTACAGCCATGGGCCAGGAGGCTGACCGAGAATAGACTGCCCTACTGCGGTGGCAACAAATTGGTCTAAAAAGTCGGAAATTTTTAGCAAATAGAACCACTATTCACTAAAAATTTCCGACTTTTTATCCTCAATTTTCTGCCATCCTCGCTACGGGGTCGCCTAGACGGGCGCTATTCTCGGTCAGCCTCCCAGTTGTATTTTTTCATCAGCTGACTTGAACGGAGCGTCGCCATGGAACTCGAAACCCCCGAGAACCTCAACCCTTTTATCCTTCTGGGCATTGTCAACGAAAAGCTAAGGCTTACCTGCAACTCACTGGATCAGCTGGCCGATGAGATGGACATGAGCAAACAGGAGATCGAAAGCCAGCTTCATAAAATCCGTTTTCATTATCAGTCGATCAATAATCAGTTCGTTCATGACTGACCGGTAGGAGGCTAACCGAGGGTCTGTTGAACTGGTAACAAAAACATCAACAGACCCTAAACAAAATATTGCCACACCTGCTTTACCGATAAAGTTCCTCCCCGTACCGCATGAACCAGCAAAATAGCAAACCCCAGGGTCATCAACGGTAACAGTGGGCGCTTTTCCTCCTGGAAAAAATACCAGCCAGCCCCCATTAAACAGAGTGCCATTATCATCAGCCGGGCATCCACAGGTTCACCGGAAACCACTTCCATAAAGATCGCCAGACAACCAATCACATTGGCAATTAACCAGATGGGCGACAGCATCCCGATACTGCCCAGCAACGGAAACTTGATCAGTGCGCCACCGGTCCAGGCTTTGGGTTGCAGATCCGACGACAGGTGAAAGGCAATTCCCAGGGCCAGACCTGCGGCAATGGCTGAAAAACCGAAAACCCAAATCACCAGCGCAGGAATACAGGAATGGGTTATTGCTGAGCGGTGGGACAGCCCCGGTATCAATAAATCCAGATCCGGCAATCGAATGCCGGCAATCAGACCGGCCAGGAAAAACAGAACATCTTCCATGAAAGCCATAGTGGGCCAAAATGAGCAAAGCTCTCTGGCTGCCAGAACCAAACCCGCCAACAGAGAAGCCTTCAGCGGTGTCCTATACAACTTCATAGATCACAAAACAGACTATAAAACAGGGGGCGGACTATACCGTTTTAGTAGTAGTAAGCCTAGTACACCATTTCGATAAGCTTGGTGTGTAATCTCCGCTCAGGACGAACGGAGTTTGGGCGTCATTGATAGAGGGAACCCGTCATATACATTGAAACCGTGTACTAGAGCCAACGCCTTAACTGACTGTTTATAGTTGAAAAAAACATCACCAAACAGAGCTTCCAGAGCTTTTCTTCCGGTATTATTTGAAAGCGGGTCATATAAAATTCAAAACACCATTCTACCGCACCATTTGCTTTCAATCCTGCGCAGGTAATACACTCCCCCCACTATTTTATGCACTAGCGTTGATGACTGATGACCTACAAACTCAACGATAAACAGTTCGAATCCATTCAGAAGCTGGCTGACCATGAGCGTTATGATTACTTTCTGAAAAAAGTGGCGGACTGGGAAGAGATCTGGAGCCTGCACAGCCCGGAAGGTTGGGTAGAGCTGTCATCCAGTGATGGTGAAGAGTGTCTGCCCATCTGGCCACACCCTGATTTCGCCAAAGCCTGGGCAGTGGATGACTGGTCAGACTGCCAGCCAAAAGCCATCAACCTGGAAGTGTGGCTGGAGCGCTGGACGCCTGGCCTGGAGCGGGATAACACCATGCTGGCCGTGTTCCCGGTTAATGAAGAAGAAGGGCTTGTTGTGACACCTTCTGAACTGCATGAAGCCATTCTTGGCGAGTTGGAGCAGGGATAAGAGTTACCCTCTTTTAACCATACTCTTTTAATCACAGAGGCACAGAGACGCTAAGGATTAAGGTCTTTTATCTGTGCCGCTGTGTGTGACCAGGCAACAGTTCCACTTACTCAATGCGCCATATGCTGGCCTTTGATCTCATCCGTGGCATGAGCAACCACTGTCTTCTGATCACCATTACTGAAAGTGATCGTCACCGGCACGTCACTGTTTTTGGCTATAGGTTTGTTAAGGCCCATCAACATAACATGATAGCCACCGGGCTTTAGCTCCAACCTGTCGCCCGGGTTGATGGTAAGGTTATCCACACGGCGCATTTTCATCATGCCATTGTTCATTTCTGTGGTATGGAGTTCTGTTTTCCTGGCAACAGGGCTGCTCAATGAGCGAATCTGTACGGCCTGATGAGAACCATTGTAGATGGTCATATAAGCAGCTGATGAGGACATACCCGGCTTGGTTGCACGGGCACTGGCATTCAGTAACTGCAACTCTGGTTCAGAGTGCTCTTTTGAGTGAGCGTAGGCATGACTGTGCCCGCCCTGTGCAGCCATTGCAATGTGCGCAGTCAATAGCATCATCAGAGCCATCGTACTATGTACGATTGTTCCCATAACCCTGACTACCCTGGTATACATAATCGTTCCGCTTTCCATTAATCAACTCCACTATTCATTAGAAGTATTATGGGAGGATAGCAATCTGCTGTGAGTTTGCTTCTAAAGGGTCCAGTTCAAAAAGAACATTATATACCGCTTCTCTGGTTTCCATTTTCAGCCTGGCGATCCAGACCATTTTGCGGCCAGTGGTACAAAAAGTGATATTGCCGGTACCAGTATACAGGTCAGCGTCTGCCGAATGTCCAGATTGTTTCTGTAAATTGAATGGCATCAACCCCATGGGCATATCACGCCCAACAAATTCCATGCTGACTTTTTCAGCAGCAAGCCCTGAAACTTCTGCCCTGATAGCCAGTGGCTGCCCCGTCGGCATGGACGCCGGCAAAATATTAAGCATGATCGAACCATTCCCTACCCTGCTCTGACACCCTTTGAACGTGTTGCAATAAGCAACCGTTTGAAACCTCTGTTTATCGACGGAATTTTCACTCTTGTTCAACAAGCGGGATCCGTAAAATACCAGCAGTAAGCCAAGTAATAATGCTAACGGAAGGAGAAACCGGGATAAGTGCCTTGACAGTTTTTTCATCATTATTTGGATCAACATTTACTTGCAGGCGGGCATTATAGGCTTTTTACTAACGGAAAACAGAAGAACATTCTCCTGAAATTCATTTTTAGAGGAAAAATCAGCTGTGACAAAAGAGAACGATACGCTGTCTCTGTTCGACAGCCATTGCCATCTTAATTTTTCAGTCTTTGATAAGGACCGTTTACAGGTGTTGAGTCAGGCAGAAAAGGCAGCAGTCAGTCATATCTGCATCCCTGCCACTCAACAGGTGGAATGGCCTTCCCTGATTAATGAGTCAGAATTACTGTCGCAAGTGAGTCCCGTAAGTATCGTAACGGCCCTTGGTCTGCATCCCTGGTTTATTTCTGAACATCATCCCGAACATCTGAATGTATTGGATACGCTATTACAACAACGTCCCGCCGGGGTCGTTGCCATAGGGGAAACCGGGCTGGATTTTTTTGACCGGAACATGACTCCCCAGACAAAGGCCAAACAACTCGAGCTGTTTACTGGCCAGGTTGAACTGGCCTGCCTGCACCAGATGCCACTGATTATTCATGGCCGGAAAAGCCATGATGACATTTTGAAAGTACTGCGACGATGCAAACCGGAGCGGGCCGGAATTATTCACGGGTTTTCCGGTAGTGAACAACAGGCCGGAGAATATTTGAAGTTAGGCTTTAAGCTGGGATTTGGTGGCGGTATCACCTACCCGAGAGCCCGTAAAACACGACACTTGGCAGCAACTGCGCCAATCGACAGTATTGTGCTTGAGACAGACGCTCCGGATATGCCATTGAATGGCTATCAGGGACAGAGAAATGAGCCAGGAAGAGTGAAACTCGTTGCTGAGTATCTGGCCAAGCTAAGAGGAATGTCTTTGCCGGAGGTGGCAGAAGCCACCTCTCATAACTGTCGTACGCTATTCAGAATATGATGGTTAAGCACCGTCGGCGGCTTCAGCTTCCAGCAGCTTGTTCTTACCGATATTGATTTTTCTTGGCTTCATCGCCTCTGGAATTTCACGTTCCAGATCAATATGCAGAAGACCATTATCCATGGTCGCACCGGTGACACGGACGTAGTCGGCCAGCTGGAAACGGCGCTCAAAGTTACGCTCGGCAATGCCCTGGTAGAGGTATTTTCGCTCTGTATCGTCTGGCGTTTTCTTGCCCTGGACAATCAGTACACCCTCACGGCTTTCTATTTCCAGTTCATCTTCGGCAAAGCCGGCAACCGCCATGGTGATGCGGTATTCGTTCTCATCCAGCAGTTCGATATTGTAAGGAGGGTAGCCATTATTTCGGGTTGTCTGGGAATGCCCGGCATTCATGGACTCCAGAAGGTGAGCCATCCGGTCAAAGCCGATCGCAGAACGGTACAGGGGGGTGAAATCAAAATCAAAAGTACGCATGGTCATATCCTCAATAGAGCAATATGTTGATCAAATCGGCTTTTCATTATGAACAAGCCTTGGTTGACAGTGCTGCTTTGAGCCACTGTTAAGTAGCTAACCATATGAAATCGTATATTTCTGACTCCTTGTGCTGGCACTCTGCTTCGTTACAACTCCGGTCACATAGCTACGGCTATGCTCCCTCCGTTGAGCCTCGCATAGTACCAGCCCAAGTAGCCAGAAATATTCGATTCCATATGGCCAGCTACTTACCGCTAATATATGTACGTTTAATTCGATTCCAACCCCTGCGTGTTATTTTTTTAAAAAATATCCAGGTGGTAATCCAGCATCCGGTCACCATCGAACAGATAGCGTCCTTTGAACCTGTTCCCCTTCAGCATTTCAGGTAGCCAGATAATGTCGTCTGCCCACATTTCTTCATAGGGGATCTGATCAAGGGAGAACCACAGCGGTATGGCCTCATCCGTCTCTTCCGGTAAGCCGGTAAAATCCCTTGCCACATAGGTATGCACATGAATAGAGTAGCCATCGGTAAACTGGAAACAGCTCTCTCCACAGAACTCAGGATTCACCGGGGTGATGCACAGCTCCTCCTGCACTTCGCGGATCGCGCACTCCAGCAGAGATTCACCGGGCTCAAGTCGCCCTCCCGGCCCATTGATTTTTCCGGCCCCCAGGCCACGCTTTTTACGAATCAGCAGAATTTGCCCATCCTTGATAACAAATGTCAGCGTAGCGGGGTCTTTGGCCTGCCAGGAGCTCCAGTCAATATCCTGCAATGATTGCATCAATCAATTCCTGCTTAAAGATAATTAACATACCTCAGCTTCGCGTTGGGAGGCAGCATTATTGATAATGGTTTTGTTTATGGGGATTAGCGCTTTTCTGCGCTAGTCTTGCATTGGTAAGGAAGCCGGAAGGTCATGCAACAACGGCGATAACGCGATGCCTGACAGCCAGGAGGCTCTTAATTGTCTTTGTCTAATCCTGGAGTTTAACAATGAATCCAATTCATTCAGAGTTGTTGCCCGGTTCTTTGCCGGGCCCTCCGTTAGCAGCGAGTGCTCTGCCCGAGTCAGCTCCTGAAGAATGCGTTGTATGCAGGGAACCATTGTTCAATGGACGGTCTGTTGTGATATTGCCATGTCAGCACAGATTCCATAACGCCTGTAATGATGCCTGGATTGATGGTCGCCAGCTGGGTGACTGGACTTGCATCCTTTGCAATACAACGCCCAAAACTCTTGATATTGTTGCTTTGAATGATAACCGATACGCCTCTCTGGCACACAGTTCTGAAAGCCTGAAACTGCAGCTGTTCAAAGCTTGTCAGGACGGAAATGTCGCTACCGTGATCGGTGCGGTGGAGAAGGACCCATCGCTTATTACCGGAACCATCAAGCTTGAGGACCTTAAGGGACACTACGGGCCCATTCATGTTGCCTCCCTCTATGGGCATCTGCCGATTGTCGAGTTTCTACTTACCCGGGAGGTAGATATTAATTTGCCAGAAGAGGACGGTATACTTTCTCCAATTGAACTGGCTGCCAGAGAAGGCTTCGTGGAGTTGGTCAGCTGTTTGACTAAGCGCGATGCCAAAGATTTAAATTCAGCACTCTTGCTGGCCACTCATTATGGCCACGTCAATGTGGTACGGAAATTGATCGATAACGGAGCTGACATTAACCATGTGCACGAGGTGATTTTGGGTAACAAGTTAATCCGGTATACCCCTCTTGTCAGTTCTGTTACTTCGAAGTCTGCTGCACAGCTGGTTGAGTTGTTAATATCGAAAGATGCCAAAGTCACTGATGAGGCACTGTGGGTTGCTGTTGGACTTGACAAGCTGGATATCGTTAAACTCTTGATCACCCATACCGATGTCAACGCCATGGATGGGTGGATAATCTGTGCCGCAGCCAGATTTAATCGACTGGAGATCGTCAAGGTGTTACTTGCCAGCGGTGCCGAGATTGATAAGCCATACGATGTTGAGACTGCTCTTGGGTACGCAGCTGAATACGGTTGTGTTGATATGATTCATTTACTGGTAGATGCAGGTGCCAGTCTGGAATCCACGGTATTGTCCAATGGCAAAAGAAGCCTCAGTCCTCTGTGCATTGCTACTTATGCCAGGCAGCAGGACTGCATCAAGGCGCTTATCGAGCGGGGCTCCGGGATTGATAACGCCGATTTTCGAGGTCTTACACCACTGACCCAGGCCATTCTCGCCAATAATATCGACCAGGTCAGAGAGCTGGTTGAGCATTTCCACGCGTCGGTGAATTGTTCTCCAAATTATTCTATACCCTGGGCAAATGTAATACCCCATGAGTTATTCAGGCGCAGGGAGCAGTTTGTTATCTCTCCGCTGGCATTTGCCGTGCATTTGGGTAGGAGTCCAATCACTCAGTTTCTGATTGATTCCGGCGCAGAGATTAATGCCCTTCACGGGTTGGCACTGCGACTGGCAATTGTACATGACAATGCCGGGATTTTATTGAAGCTGATTCATGGCGGTGCTGACCTTTGTGGTGTTTTTGATAACGGAGAGACGCCTCTGGCATTAGCAAATCGTCTGAAACGTTCGACTTTGGTTATGGAACTCTTGAGTCATGGGGCACCAGCTTCTGAAATCAGTCTGGCAGCGGATTTTCGAGATTTGAGCATTGTTTAAGTGCTGAAATTTGCAAGTCAGGCCTGTCATTTCTGTGATTTCTTCCTATTTTAACCTGATGCCAATAGAATGCAGCTCTCGACCACTGTTGTATAGGGTCTGAACAATGAACACTGACCTGCGTAAACAAATTCTGGATGCCTTCAATTTCCGTCACGCCTGCAAAAGCTTTGATGTCAGCCGGAAAATACCCGATGAGGATTTTAACTTCATTCTGGATGCCGGGCGCCTTTCTCCCAGCTCATTTGGTTTTGAACCCTGGAAGTTTCTGGTCATCCAGAATCCTGAGTTAAGGGAAAAGATCAAAACTGTCAGCTGGGGAGCCCAGGGACAGTTACCCACCGCCAGTCACTTTGTCATCATTCTGGCCCGCAGGGAAAACAGCATGCATTATGAGTCTGAATACATCCTGGACCATATGCGCAATGTTAAACAGCTACCTGAAGATGTTGTGGATATGATCAGCGAGTTCTACCGCGACTTTCAAAACAGTGACTTCCGGCTGACCGAGTCACCCAGGGCCATGTTTGACTGGGCCTGTAAACAGACTTATATCGCCCTCGGTAATATGATGAGCGTAGCCGCCCAGATTGGCATTGACTCCTGCCCGATTGAAGGTTTCAACCGTGACAGGCTGGAGCCACTGATGGCACAGGAGGGTCTGCTGGATAGCGGGGAGTTTGGCGTCAGTGTGATGGTTGCCTTTGGTTACCGGGAAAACGAGCCTTACCCGAAAACCCGCCACCGGCAGGGAGCAGTTGTCGAGTGGCATTAATACCCGGTCACTCAGCAAGTTCATTGAGGCATAACAGCGTCAGGCAGTTGCTCTCAAAGCCACCGGTATCAATAAAGTGGGTATTTCCCAGGGTAACCGGTTGATCAACAATGGTATGACCACAAAAGATGTGGTCAATACCGGCAACCACAGAATCATCCCCACTTTGAATCCGGGTCCTGGACCATTGCATCGCCCAGACCAAGTCCGGATCAGATGCTATTTTCTCCGGATTCCAGACCGGCAACGGGTACTCTGCATGGCAAATGGCCACCTGCCTGTTGCCAGGAAGATCAACCGAGATCAGAACCGGCTGTTCAGAAGCCATGTCCGCATACCTGTTCATTCTTTCTGATGAGACCTGCAGATGCCAGTCACCGCCACAAAGCACCCATTGGGCAATCTCATGGGCGGATGGCTGTCTTACCGTATCAATCATGCACTGCTCATGATTGCCTCGAACACAGTGGAACCATGGCTCCTCCATCAGAGAGAGGCACTTCTCGGAAGCGGGCCCCCGGTCGATCAGGTCACCACAGCTGAAACAACGATCCTTTTCCCGGTCAAAGCCGACGTTGGCCAGTGAGGACATCAGGAGATCATACATGCCATGCAAATCACCAATAACAAAATCACGGCCAACGACATTCTGACGAAAATGCTGGTAAAACATAAATCCTCCCTGGATTTCTGATTAGCGTTCAGGTGTGTACATCCACGTTTACGGTTTATCCTTCATTACCAGTTTAGCCACGCCATCATCAGGATTGATGACGGTGGTGAATTGCCGGTGACTGGTCAGAATGTTGTGCAGCATCGGCTCCCGGGCCAGCTCCCTGAACGACAAGGGCATATCAGCAGCTAACTGGCCCTCAGCCCTCATCTGTTCCGCCTGTTGATAAAACCTGAGCATCACTGGCAGCACTTTACGAACGGTTTCCGGTAACCCGGCCACAGCAATGGCATTGGCATAAACGGCAGGCCCATAAGTTGCGGGCGGTGTAGCCAAAGCGGTTAAGTGCCGTTTGCTGTGCTGAATCCACTGTTTCTGCTGATCCTCTGGCAGACTTTTAAAGCTGGCGTATAACTCACTGCCTTCGGCCGGTGTAAACAACCTTGCAGTGGCCCCCAGGGAGGCAAGGGCAAGAAACTCATTGGGATTTCTGGTCAAATTATTCAGTTGCAACCATTGCCCCCGCTTTTGCAGGTAGACCTGCATGGGGTTCAGCTTCGGCTCCCTGAACAGCCTGTCCAGCAGTAACTTCTGTTGATTCATGGACCGCCAGGTATTCTGGGTGAGATAAACAGAGCCTTTTGCCTCCAAATGGCCACGGAATCCGGCAATATTCACCACCCAATGGTCGTACCATAGATTCATATCATCGTGACTGATGCTCTTGTTCTGTATCCCGGTATTAAGCACGGTATACATGGACAAAGAGCCCTCGTTATACATCATATGGCGAAGGTGGCTATGGGGCAGATAGACAATTTCAAACAACCGGGCAGCTGAAGGGTGTTTGGTAATAATCGAGCGAGCCAGCGGGTAAATCTTCTCAGCATAGGGTGCTGTAACCGATAGGAAATCCACCGAATTTTCAGGAACAGGCTTAGCCAGAGCTTTAGCAGCGCGCTTACGTGCCTCCGGCGATAAAGTGACCGCATCCAGAATGGCTGTCGCCCGGAGAACTTCATAAGAGATAGCGTCCAGCCCCGCAATCTCCCTGGAAAGCTGCTGGAACGATGGCTCTGACAGCCTGGGAGTATCAGGGTCAGTCTGAGGTACCACAAATGCCTTATAGGCCTCGTGGGAGCCATTTCTTAACAGCTGAAGGCAATATAATCGGGATAGTGCTCTTGACACTTCCCGATGGATTGCCGCCGATGACCACTGTGTAGATAACTCCGGTGTCACCACTGGATTAGCCAGCACCCATGAGAGTTGCTCTATTTGCTCCCGGGAAATATCCAGCTGATCGGCAAAATGCTTGTGGATATACTTTTTAATGGGATCCAGCCGGTTTTCAGCCACAATCAACGGGCTAACCAACAGCAGAAGCACCAGCGAAACCCAGGAGAATGTCATTGTTTTCATAATAAGCTTTCTTTTCTGGAATTGTTGCCATGACTGGAAACCGTTGTGAGCAGACTTCCCGGGGATGAACACCCTATAAGGCGGCAAACTATGGAGGCCAGGGTCAACACCAATATCCGCATCCAATGCTCGCAGCAACAGGTCTCAGGAATGATAAGAAAGATAGATGCTGATGGTTTAGTCAGCCACATGAAAGGAGCATTATTTCTTAAAGGTATATAAAACCTCTCCAAAGCCTGGGCTGTAACTCCAACACAACCACTGATTTTTCATTATTAGTCATATTGTTTTATTCGGCTGTCAAAACGGGGGCTATTCTTAATCGATGCTCCAAACCCGATTGGCATTGAACTCCATTGACAGGGGAGAAAACAGCCATGGCTGACCTCGACCTGGCAACCAGACTGGTAGACCAGTTTTTCTCAGAGATCGCTGACAGCTATTGCCGTAAGGATCTCGACGCAATCATCGGTCACTACCAACCCGATCCGGGTCTGCTTTTCTGGAACGCTGAGGGTGACACCATTACCTCTGTTGACCAGTTAACCCTCTGGTATGAAGAACTGTTCCGGCGATTTGATATCAAATCGGTCAATTTCCGGCTTGAAGAGATTTATGCGGATGAAAACACCATTGTTTCCGGGAGCCTGTGGGTACTGTCCACGCTGCGAAAAACTGGGGAAGAAAAGCCCGGGGAAGAAAAGCTTGAAGAAGAGCAGTCCCTGAGAGCCACTCACCTGCTTAAAAAACACGATGGCAGATGGCTTATCCATCACCTGCATGTTTCACCAACCCACTTTCTACCGGATTAATGACTCAAACAACGCCCAAACGATGCATTACCGCATCTTCCAGTCAATACAAGCTGGCATCTTCCATATCACTGGGAGGCATGCTGGAGATTTACGATTTCCTGATATATGGCTTGATGGCCAGCTATATTGCCGAGAACTTTTTTCCTGCTGAGGACCATATCACCTCATTAATCAACACATTTGCCACCTTTGCCATTGGTTACCTGACCCGTCCCTTCGGTGGTGTTGTCTTTGGCCACTTCGGGGACCGCTATGGCCGTAAAAAGACCTTTACCTTTTCCATCTTTCTGATGGCAGTAACCACCGCATTGATGGGCTGCCTGCCCGGATGGAACAGTATAGGTTCAGCAGCCCCCATCACGCTGATCCTGTTACGCTTACTGCAGGGGTTCTCCCTGGGGGGAGAAATTCCGGGAGCCATCACTTATCTCAGTGAGACAACACCTGAAAGACGCGGGTTGGTGATCGGCATTCTGTTTCTGGCCATTATGATTGGTGTATCGTTCGGGACATTCGTGCATGGCATGCTTGAAATGTACCTTCCGGCAGAAGCCATGAAGGAGTGGGGCTGGCGTGTCCCTTTCTGGGTCGGTGGATCCCTCGGAATCATCAGCTATCACATTCGCAAACACTTCTCCGAATCCGGATTTTTCGAAGCACTGGACCAGACCAAAGCACAGGCTTCCATACCGATTGTTCTCCTTTTCACACAACATACCCGGGGGGTTATCTGCGGGCTCATGACCATTGGCCTGTGTGGATCAACCGTGACTATCTACAGCATTTACATGCCGGGTTTCCTCTCGTCGCTGCTGGGGTTTCCCAGGGAAGCCGTTGCCTGGCACACCACCCTGGCGTTTTTGATGCTATCGCCACTCTGTCTGATATTCGGGCTGCTGTCCGACCTGATGAATCACAAACTGATTCTGGGCATTATGGCCATTGTTGTCGCCACCACTTCCTGGCCAGCGTTTCAGTACTTCTCGTCACCGGACGCCGAACTGAATAAGATCCTGTTGATCTGTGGCCTGCTGGCAGCAACTGCATCGGGTGCACTGCCGCCATTGTTGATCAGTTTTTTTCCAACGGAGATTCGCTATACCGGCATTGCCACCTGCTACAATTTCGGGTTTGCAATTTTTGGCGGCATCGCCCCTTTTACCTCAACATTACTGGCTAAATACTCCAGTAATACCACGGGACCGGCTATCTACCTTTCTCTTATTGCTGTGATCAGCCTGATCGCCCTGTTTATTCCCTGGCCAAACGTTCAGCTGACAACGGACCAGTTCGATGAGGAAAGAAATCTTTAAGTCTGCCAGCCAAAATACATTTCCTTGAACCAGGGGATTGTGCGTCGAAACAATTTCTGGCCTGAAATGCAAAGCGGGTCAACGCACAGGCCATCCATTGATTTATTGTAATCATCAATAGCCAACAGGATAATTTCCTGTATAAATTAGCTTCAGATAACAAATGCAAGGCTTAATAATGAATGCATTGATTTGGTATAAAAGTTCGTTTTTTCCAGCGCTAACCCTATGCCTGTTGCCAATAGCGGCCTATTCTGATGCTTATAACGACTGTTTATACAAACAACTCAAAGAAGGTGCTGATTCACTGACACTGGCTGAAATCCGCCAGCAATGCCAGACAGTTGTCGCTGAAAGTACGGAAGACGCTGATAACGTCGTTGAACAGCGGTTACAGGAAGAAGAAGAAACTCTGGACAACCGGTTTGCCATCACACCTCACCGACCCAACTACCTGCTACCCATTTCCTACAATAAAAGCCCTAACCCAAGCCCCTTTGAAATCCGGAATATTGATGATTTCTCCAGTACCGAGATCAAGTTTCAACTGAGTATGAAAGCTCCCCTGGCCCAGGGAGTATTCAATGGTTACGGTGATATCTTCGTTGCCTACACCAACACCTCCTGGTGGCAGGCTTATAACAGTAACTCGGCACCCTTTCGGGAAACCAATCATGAGCCGGAAGTGTATATGGTTTTCCCCACCAACCATCAGCTCTGGGGATTTGAATTAAATGCGGTTTTTGCCGGGCTGACTCACCAGTCCAATGGTCGCAGCGGAGAACTTTCCAGAAGCTGGAACAGAATCTACGCACAGTTGGTTTTTTCCAGAGACAATGTTGTGGTGAGCATCAAACCCTGGTGGCGGATTCCGGAGCCGGAAAAAAAGCCCGGCCAGCAAAGCAGTTCCCGGGGGGATGATAACCCTGATATTGAAAAGTATATGGGCCATGGTGAGTTGCATCTGGGTTACCAGGTCCGGGAGCACAATCTTGGCATGACGTTAAGAAATAATTTGCGAAGTGATAACAAAGGTGCCGTTCAACTGGACTGGTCATTTCCAATTAACAAAAGATTCCGGGGTTATATTCAATACTTCAATGGCTACGGTGAAAGCCTGATTGATTACAACGATAGCGCTAATCGACTGAGCATTGGCGTCATGCTGACCGACTGGTTATAACCCCGGAAACAAGGGAAGCCCTGAACACTTCCCGTTAAATGTTTAAACTGCCGGACTGGTTTGTTGAAGATCCTGGCCTTTGCGGAACAGACCAAAACCCATCATGGCAAGTACCACAGCAAGAACCGGACTGAGCCAGTTTAAAAGAGCCCAGGGCGCATACTCAATAACGGCAACACCCAGCGTCGAGGCAAAAAACGCACCCCCGGTAGTCCAGGGTATAAGCGCTGTGGTGAGTGTCGCCCCTTCTTCCAGAGAGCGCGAAAGCACACGGCGATCTACGCCCTTTCGATCATAGGCTTCACTGAACAGCTGACCACCCAATATGATCGATATGTAAGCTTCCCCCATGGTCAGATTTCCCGTGAAGCAGGCAATAACGGTGGTCGCAACCAGAGTGGATGCCCTGGTTATTTTTATCACAATCGTTTGTATAAGCACCTGCAAAAAACGGCAACGCTCCAGAATACCACCCAATGCCAGGGCCATAAGAGATAATGACAGTGTCCACATCATTGAGGTGATACCCCCTCGTCCAAGCAATGCATCCAGGCTCTCCAGGCCAGTCGCAACCGTGCCGCCGCCATAAAGACTGTTAAGCACCGTGGGCAGACTCTGATCCTGCAGGACGATAGCCAGCACCACCGCAACAGAGGATGCCACCATCATGCTGGGCTCTGCGGCAACACGGGCCATACTGAGCAACAACATGGCGATCAGCGGTAACAAAGTCAGTGCATTGATCGTGAAGGTATCCTTTAAAGCCACTTGCATGGCGGACAACTGTTCAGCGGGCAACGGGTTCTCAGCGTAACCGAGCCCCATTAGCGAGAATATCACCAGGGCCAGCAGATAGGCCGGTCCTGTAGTAAACAGCATGCTCTGAATATGGGAGTAGAGATCAACTCTTGAGGTCATGGCAGCCAGGTTAGTGGTATCAGAAACCGGTGACATCTTGTCACCAAAGCAGGCACCTGAGATAACCATTCCGGCAACCAGGGGAGCGGGTATGCCCATGGTGGTCCCGATCCCCATCAGGACAACCCCCATGGTGCCAACCGTTCCCCAGCTGGTACCAGTGGCCAGGGACATCAGGCTACAGAGAAGCAACCCGGCAGGCAGGAAAAGCGCCGGACTGACAAATTCAATACCGTAGTAAATCAATGTTGCCAGCGTACCACTTTGAATAAACGCAGCGATCAGTACCCCGATCAGAATAAAAATATAAATCGCCGTCAGCGCTCCGCTAATCCCGGCATTCATGGCACCCCGAATGGCACGAAAGTCATAGCCAAGGGCAAAGGCACTGATGGAAGCGATCATCAGGGACAACAGAATCAAGCTGTGCAGGCTGGTTTCCAGAACAAAAAGCCCGACACTAATGACGCCAATGATTGCAGCAAGGGTGATAAAAGCATGGAGAAAACCGGGCTCTTTCCATGATGTTTCTGCCGAAGTCGATACAGCCAAACCAGAACTCCTTTGGATACTGGGCAAATAGCCAGATATAAATATTTATTTCCCAGTATGAAATTACGTTATTTTTAAGAATTTGATGGATTTATATCCCAATCAATCTATTTAGCAAGTGTAATGACAAAAATATTACTCTGCCGGACGATAATCGGGATCTCTTCAACAACCGTCAGGCGTGATGACTTATCCCCTGAGGCAGGCATCATCCATACCAACCTGGTCTCCCTGCGCTGGCGGCAGGGAGAGAAGGCTTCAGTGGATTTCCCTTGATGGCAACATCGGTTAACCCTCTTTAAGCCACCACCATTGCAGTACGATACAGTGCTGTTTTACATCAATGGTGGAACCATTCACGCCCCTGGCGAGTTGCCGCAAGTCAACACAGGGCCTGAGCTGGATTTTGCCTGGATCGCCACCCGAACAACATCCATTGTTATTGGCCTGAAGGATATCGCGTAGCCGTAACTGATAAGACTCATAAGTAACGTAAATATTGTTTTATTAATCAAGATGGTAAAATCATCGTTCAAATTTAGTGAAGTTATTAATTTTGGAGTTGAATATGTAATTTAAGAAAACCAAATTTAATATCACTTTTGTTGCCACCCTACTGGCCACTTCTTTCGATCCAGTTGATTCTGAAATGGCTCTTGAATCCAGGAGAAGGGAAGGCAATCCCCCTGACTAATAATGAAAAAATTATTTTTAGCATTGATGTTTTCGTCTTCTGTTTTTGCCCAGACACAAAGTCCAATTCACATTGGTGGCAAAGACAATATCGAAGAAGCGATTCGAATGACACGAGTCACAACAGTAGAGATCAAAGTGTCATCGATGTCGAAATCGTCTGACTATGAAATCACTGTAGATGGTGAAGTGATTGATACAACTGGAGTGATCCGGGCTCATTCCACCATGAAGATTGATGTACCTCTTATATTCAAAACATCAAATAAACCACAGAGGTTTCAAATCTGTTCTGTTTCGATCCCCGGTGAGAGTGATCTATTCAGGACTCGTGTTTGTACCAACGCTGATCTCGTATTCATTATTTGAGGAAATCATGAACATCAAATCCATTTTCGCTGCTACACTTTTCGTTTCTACTTCTGCAATGGCTCTTGATGATAATCAAATGCAGTTTTCTACTGACGTTGATCCAATGTATGGAATCGAAATTACCGATGCACAAGGTGCTCTTCGATTCAAAGGAGAAGCTGCTTCCAATCCAACGACATTCAAAGTTATTTCCAATACGGGAGAAACATTGACTGTCCGTGCCGAATTGGCATCCCTGAATACTCCATCGGGTCAACCTGTTAATGATCTTAAAGATGGTCTCTATATGGGTATTGGCTCAAATGCCCACAAGATAGCCGACGGTGCTGATTTCATCAATCTGAAATCAGACAAAGTGTATCCTGCTACAGCTCAGTTCGTGAATATCAAACGGACAGATGTCAAAGCAGGAACGTATGACGCGATCATCACTCTGACCGTTCAGCACAAGTAAGAGAGACAAATGAAGAAACTTATTACTATTGCCGCTATGACGCTTTCCATGCATGTATTTGCTGACTCAATTCGTACTGCTGATGGAATCTCCTGTTCTTTCGATGCTGATGATTCTCCATGGAGTATGGAGACCTATGCTGAAATGGGAAATGACGATTACGATAATCAGTATGAAAGAGGACACAACAATAGCGCAAGAGATAATAATAAGTTTGGTGTGAAGCTCGTGTATAAATTTGGCGGACCGGCGAGACTCCAGTGTAATGATCTTTATCAACTGGAGCTTCGAGATAAAGAAGCTCGTGTAAAGCAATTGGAAGCCAAACTCAAGATGTACGAAAAAGCTTCGAAACTGGCATGGAAATGATTTGTCAAACTAAAAAATAATTTATATTTCAACCAATTACCGCAAAACATTCCTCGCAAAAAAAACCTCCTGAAATGAACTATGGCTTGGCAATATTGTCAGACCCTGTAACCAGAGTGTTATGCAAAAACAAAGCCCCAGCCCTTACTATTTCGATCATTAAGGGATCACACCGGGAGAAGGAGTATGGAATTAACCATTAATCTCGAAAGCTATCAAAACTACACACTGATTATTCTGGATGGCGATCTTAATGCCAGTACCATCCAAATACTGGAGAATGCTGTAGAGAATGCAACCAGAATCGACACCAGCCATATTGTACTGGATTGCACGCTACTCAAAAGCATCAGTAGCGATGGGTTGCAATTACTCCTTCATTGTCAGGTACAGCTGGCAGGACATTTCTATCTCTCGCTTTATAACGTACCCAATAATGTTGCCTCACTGATGGAGTTATGCGGCATTACGTATTTCATCCAGATGAACACGCAGGAGCAGAATCAAAAAAAACAGTCAGCATCAGCCTGATCCATAAAGGCGGCACTAAAAAACAGTACCGCCTTTTTCCGCTTCTCAGGCAATGTCTTCTTTGCCAGCTTCAGCAGACTGGTATCGATCTTCCCCGGCACGATGGGGTAGCAGCAAATTCAGAATGACTGCTGTCAGTGCGCAAAGACTGACGCCCTTCAGTGAAAATTCACCCAGTGAAATGCCCATATTACCGATACCAAATACCAGCACGATAGAGACAATCACCAGGTTGCGGGGCTGTCCCAGGTCAACCCTTGCCTTAATAAGAGTGTTAAGGCCAACAACGGCAATGGAGCCAAATAGCAGCATCATAATACCGCCCATCACCGGCACCGGAATGGTTGACAGGAATCCACCAATTTTGCCGATAAACGCCACACCAATGGCAATGACTGCGGCCCAGGTCATAATAGCGGGATTGTAGGCTTTGGTGAGCATCACCGCTCCCGTGACTTCTGAATAGGTGGTATTGGGCGGCCCACCCAACATACCCGCAGCCGTCGTCGCCAGGCCATCACCGAGCAGTGTATTTTTCAGCCCCGGCTTTTCCAGATACTTTTTCCCGGTCACCGAACTGATCGCCAGCATATCACCAATGTGCTCAATGGCAGGGGCAATGGCCACCGGAATCATATAAAGCACCGCATTCCAATTAAGTTCCGGGGTGGTGAAATTCGGAATAGCAAACCAGGGGCGGTCAAACAAAGGCTGAAAGTCCACAACACCCATGATCACTGCGGCAATATAGCCTGCACCAATACCACAGATGATGGGAATCAGTCGCAGAATCCCACCGGCCATGGTTGCCACCAGCAGGGTGGCCAGCAGCGAGATCGCAGCCAGGAACAGAGCCTGATCAGCAGAGATTAACCCTTCAACAGGCGATGTTGCCATCCCCACGGCAACCGGTGCCAGGCCAAGGCCGATCACCATAATCACCGGCCCGACCACCACGGGTGGAAACAGCCGGTAAAGTACGCCGGATCCACGCAACCTGACCAGGACACTCAATATGGCATAGAGCACACCGGCTGCCATGATGCCGCCCATGGTGGCCGCCAGGCCCCAGGATTGAATACTGAACGTCATCGGCGCAATAAAGGCAAAAGAAGATGCCAGAAAGACAGGCACCTGCCGACGGGTGATCAGCTGGAAAATCAGAGTACCGATACCTGCGGTAAAGAACGCTACATTGGCATCCAACCCGGTCAGCAACGGCACCAGAACCAGGGCACCAAAGGCAACAAACAGCATCTGTCCGCCCATCAGTGCCTGCCGCCAGAGCGACATCTCTGATTGCAGGGTTTCCCCCGACTGTGCTGAATGACTCATTGTTGGTTATCCTTATTCGTTACTTATCGTGTACCAAAAATCTTGTCACCGGCATCACCCAGGCCCGGAATGATATAACCGTTGTCATTAAGCCCCTGATCAACAGATGCGGTAAAAAGCTTCACGTCAGGATGCGCTGAGCAGATCTTTTCAATACCTTCCGGCGCAGCCACCAGCACCAGGCAGCGGATCTCTTTGCAACCTGCCTTCTTCAGCATATCGATAGTCGCCAACATGGAACCACCGGTAGCCAGCATTGGATCCAGGATCAGGGCAATACGCTCATCGATATTACTGACCAGTTTTTCAAAGTAAGGCACCGGTTCCAGGGTTTCTTCGTCGCGGTACAGGCCCACCACACTGACCTTGGCATTGGGGATCATATCCAGAACGCCATCCATCATACCAATGCCGGCACGCAGAATCGGTACAATGGTAATTTTCTTACCCTTGATTTGCTGAACGGTCACCGGACCATTCCAGCCTTCAATCACCGTATCTTCCAGCTCCAGGTCTTTGGTTGCTTCGTAGGTCAGAAGGCTGCCAACCTCACTGGCCAGGGTACGGAAGCCCTTGGTACTGATATCATGGGATCGCATCAGTCCCAGCTTGTGTTGTACCAGCGGATGCCTGATTTCCTGTACGCTCATGCATGACCTCAACTGTCTGAATTGGAGGTGGATGGGTAATGAAGTAAAAAATGAATGGCTGAGATAGAAAACGTTTCTGAGTAAGCACTCATTGAGAGAATGATCGTGCAAAAGCTTTCAACGCCTAAACCTTCTTATTCTCCCACAGGATGTCCGCACTGCCCATAGGTTTTTACAACCGCAACAATCATGTAGTTTTCTCTTGCCCATTGACGACAACAACGGTATTTTTTCCTGCTTTGCTTTTCGTGAAAACTGTTTCCAGCTCTCCACAGGAGAGTAAAAATGGTTTTTTAATCAAAAATGGACTGCCGCTCGCCAGGGTGTCCGACACCTGTACTGCATGAGTTGACTCACTGGCGTGACCGGCCGCCAATCAAACGATCAGGGTTTGCACAACATGTCTGTTGATCTCGACCATATCCGGCAAGTGATGGATGAAGCCGACTGTCTCTATAACGAGCAGCAGATTGAAGATGCCATCGCCACCATGGGACGCAACATTACCCACCAGCTGGCGGATAGCAACCCGCTGGTATTCTGCGTAATGAATGGAGGGCTGGTGATTACCGGCAAACTGCTGACTCACATGCAGTTCCCCCTGGAAGCCTCCTACGTTCATGCAACCCGTTACCGGGACCAGTTGACCGGTGGCGGCCTGGAGTGGAAAGTTCGCCCAACCCAGAACATCAAAAATCGTACCGTCCTGATCATCGACGATATTCTGGATGAAGGGCATACTCTCGACGCAATTATCGATTTTTGTAAGGAAGAAGGTGCTGCCAGCGTTCTGACTGCGGTTCTGGTGGATAAAAAGCATGACCGTAAAGCCCGTCCGGGCCTGAAGGCTGACTTTACCGGCCTGGAAATCGAAGATCGCTATATTTTTGGCTACGGCCTGGACTATCAGGGTTACTGGCGTAATGCCAATGGCATTTATGCCCTGAAAGGTCACTGAAATCCTGCGATTTCTTAGAAAAAAAGCCTCCGGTCCGGAGGCTTTTTGATTTGGGTTAACCCATTTCGCCAGTGTTATGCTTCAGGATTATTTTCCTGGTCAATTTGTGGTTGGACAATTTGTGATTGGGCAGTGTCTTTCTTTTTAAATCCAGAGCCACTGAGAATTTTGGCTACCGCTTTTTGTTCATTCTTGACCTCTCGATCAAATTCTTTGCTTATCTTCAAAGCGACATCATCAAAATCCTTTTGGATTTTCTTACGATGTTTATCCAATGCTTTCAGCTCTTTATTTTTATCAGCATTCAGTTTTTGTAAATCTTCCATAGCCAGCATGTGATTGGCTTCAACTTCTTTCAGTTTTCCTTCTGCTTCTTCAATTTCAATCCGTTTAGCGTCAATTTCCTTAAGAAGACTATGTCTTTCTTCATTAAATGCTTTAAGTTGATCTTCATTTACGTTTATAATTTTGACTGCATCCCCAGTCAGATTAGCCTCAGCATTGCTAGCGGACGCTAACGCATCTTCGACAATTTCTAACCTGGTCTGTTTTTCGGGAATCAAATCCTGGGATTCACCAATTTTTTCTTGATATTCTTTTATTTTTTCACCAAGATCATCAATCTCAGTGATTTTGGCCTCAATTTGGGGATCTATTTTTTCAAGATATTTATCTTGAATTTCGGTCACTAATTTTAAGATTGTTTGAGCCTGCTCCTCCTTTTGCTGAGTGGCCAACACAGCTTTGGATTCCGCAGCTCTCTCACTAATAAGATCCTTATGTTCTTTTTTTAAATTTTTTGCTTGCTTAGACAAAAGTGACTTTAATTCATTACGCTCACCTTCAATTTCGTAAACTCTATTTATATTACTGGTAAAGTCCTTATAAGCTTTACTATTCATGAAAATGTCCTTAAGTTTATTCACATCACTTTTGCGTACTCTCTCTGATTTACTATTCAAGACTACCAACTGAGGGTCCCCGCCCTCAGTGACCGGCGGTAAAACAATCACTGACCCTTTACGTAAGGAGGTCAAATCCCCGTCAACAATAGCCAATATAGTTTTGTACTTTTCACTGAATTCATCATTCTGCATTTTTAACGTATTAATATCCTTTTTCTTCTGACCAAGCGTCTCCAAACCTGTATTAAATTTCTTAATTTCTTCTGCCAGTATCTGCTTTTTGTCATCACTGCCAGTAGCTTTTAGAGCCTTTTCAGCCTGAGGATCAGAAATTTTTCCCCAGCTTTGTTTTTTCACCATCCTCTTGCCTTTGCCCATCACCAAATGCTTTAATCCTTTTACAGGGCGGCATT
Organism: Salinisphaera sp. G21_0; assembly: GCF_017744115.1. Taxonomy (GTDB): domain Bacteria; phylum Pseudomonadota; class Gammaproteobacteria; order Pseudomonadales; family Endozoicomonadaceae; genus Endozoicomonas. The sequence goes on from NZ_JAGHQW010000002.1 coordinate 58,256, forward strand.
TACTGAACCACTGACGAAAATCTTTAAAGGCAATCTTTACAGGCCTGATGCTTTTAGGAAGTGTTTCATACTTGTCCGCAGAAATCTGGATACCGATAAATTCCTTTGGATCAATTTCCTGAATAGTGACCTCTTTTCCATTCAAAAATCCTTTTTCTGGGTTAACCATTTCTGCTTCTATAGCAAAAGGTAGTTTTTGAATTTGATCAACTCGGTTGTTACTTATAGCGGTCATCTTTATGACTCCTTCCTTTCCATGGTTTTAGAATGTTTTTTGGATAAAAGATTATTTTTTCCGAAGATTTTTACCTAATTGCTGTTTAAGCATATTCTGTTCAGCTTTAATTTCTCTCTTGTCAGCTTTCTCTTGTTGTTTCAGTTCTTTGCCTTTTTGCAAGCTTTCCACTTCTTTCATCTTAGTATCAAGCTCTGCTTTTTTCTCCTTCATCTCACCGGGTATTGCTTTCAACCTGGCACTACCAATTTCAATACTCTCTTGCGCTTCCTGAATTCTATTCACCGTACCACTGTATGCTTCCGGTATTCCCTCACGCTCTTGTGGGATCTTACTGAGCAGACTCAGTTCTTTTTTCAAGTTTGACAGAAGCTTCTTTTGCTCAGCAACGTATTCCTGTGCTTGTTGTTTCTCTGTTTTCAGTGCTCTGATTTCAGCCTGCAACTGGTCAACCTTATCATCCAGCTTGATACGCTGCTCAGTCAACGTATCCTGTAATTCAGACAGCTTGGTATTTCTACCCTTGCCCTGTTCCAGGGTATGCTGTTGCTCATTAAAATGTTTGAGAATTTCTTTACCATTTTCTTTTAATGAAGTTTTCAACTGCTTCTGCTCAGTTTTTAGCTGTTTTATGTCTGAATCAAGCTGTTCCATTCGATCAGACAAACCTGAACTTTCAACCTGTTTAATAACCATATCTACCAGAGCTTCCCGAGCATCAGGATCCGTTGATGCAATTATCACAGGATCAGCGCCTTCAATAGGAATTGGGAGAGTTATTTTCTTTTTGCTATGGATCGCGCCTTCAGGATTTTCACAAACCTTAATGGTATCTTTGTAGAGCTGCTTGAGCGTATCCAGTTCTGTTTGCTTATCAACCTCCTGTTTCTCAAGGCTCTCAAGTTTATCAATGCTGTCATTGTGTACTTGAGCTTCAAGCTTCAACTGGTCAGAGCCACCCTTTATTGATGTGTCTGGAATTTTTTCCCAGTTTTCATGTTTGACGGCTTTTTTGATACTATTGAATGAACTTTTTAATTTTTCGCTAACGCTTGTATTAAACTGCTTCAGTTTATTAAATACTTTTTCCCGAATGGATACCGTATCTTTTTCAGCGGCTATCTCAACTTTTCTCCGCTCAAGGGGTATCTTTTTGGGTCCGGATGCACCTGGTTCCTGGTCTGATAACTTAAGACCCGGTGTTGATAAAACCTTTACTGCCGTAATGGTAACCGTACCCTTAGGACCAAATGTAATGGTACATTCATTCCCTTCTTGAAGAAGACTTTTGATCGTGTCCAGTTGTTGTAAACTAAGCGAACCTGTATTAGATGCCCTTTCCATAATGGCCCTCAAACATTCCTTTGATCACTCAACCAATTGTAGCCGCGCAAGAAAACTTGAATAACAAAGCCAATATTGATTTCAGAAAACAGACAACCGGACGGTGATTCCCAGTAAAATAAACTCTTTGTCAAAATCATGTCGCCGGACAGACCGCTTTTCTGGCAATGGACTATCTGAGCCTGTCTAAATCCCGCTGCAAACATTTTCTTTTATTCTTTTTATGCTTAACGTAATCTCAAAATATCCTATTGGGGTTATATATCTTTGTTTTCGACTTAGTAGAATATCCACCTGCTTATCGATTTCGCCCAGACAAACCCTACCCATAAAACACTGGACAGTGAGTCAGCCATGAAGAAAGACAAACAGAAAGTCATTGGAGAGGAATTAAGTGATGAGCGCCTGAAAGCGCTACTGACACTGCAGCCAGCCGTTGGCAGCAGTCGAGACTATCACATTCTGTCAAGAGCCTACCGCTACCTGCGAGCGGATGATTTTGCCCGTTTTATCCCATTCTATCTGGAAGCCGGCCTGAATCTGGATGCCCGGGACAGCGAAGGAAAAACACTGGCTGAAACCATCACACAACATCACCATGGTGAACCGTATCTCAAGGCTCTTACTGACACGGCCAGGCATTAAACATCAGAGGCCGCCCGATACAACGGGCAGCCTCTGATGCCTGTTATCCCTCAACAGGCCTGGCGTCCTGCGAGGAATGAAATGACGTGATCATCGCAAAAATACCGCCCAGAATACCCGGTAACAGCCAGACCAGGCCCTCTGTCTGCAGAGGCAAATGCGTAAGCACTGCGTAGGCTGGCTTAATGAAAGTCAGGCCAGCGGCATGCAGACCTTCCACAAGACTGATCAGACCCACTGGAATAAGCACAAACGTCATTACCCGCTCAGGTTTCGCCAGAAACGGTTTCAACAGTGTCACCACAATCAAAGCAATCGCTACAGGATAGATAATCAGCAACGCTGGAATGGTAACCTGCAATAATGTATTCAATCCAACATTGGCAATCAATGCGCTGGCCAGGGCGCAGAGAATCACCCAGGTGCGATAATTATACGCCGGAAATACCCGGGAAAAATATTCACCACAGGCACTGAGCAAACCAATCGCAGTGGTCAAACAGGCCAGAATAACAGTGATAGCCAGTACCACCTTCCCCCAGGAACCAAACACCGCGTCGACGAACAGGCTGATAATTTCTGCGCCATTTTGCACAGAACCCACCAGCTGATGACTGGTAGCACCAATGTAACCCAATACCAGGTACACCAGTGACAAACCAACAGAAGCGATCAAGCCTGCAATAAAGGTATAGCGCGCAACCTGCCGTGTATCCGTAACCCCTTTATTTTGAATGGCATTAATGATGACCACGCCAAACACCAGCGCCCCCAGAGTATCCATGGTCTGGTAACCCTCGCGGAAACCATTAAAGAAGCCCTGACTGATCATGGACTCGGTGGCAGCGCCAGCTTCTCCCTGGGGAAAAAGCAAAGCACCAACGGCAATAATCACCAGAACACCCATCAGTAGCGGAGTGATCACTTTACCCACCGTCCCAACCAACCTGCCCGGAAACAGTGCCAGATACAGCGCAACCGCAAAAAACGTTATGGAAAACAGCGCCAGCGAAACTGCACCGGACTCACCAATAAACGGCAGAAGACCCAGCTCATAAGAAACAACGGCGGTCCTGGGCGCGGCAAACAAAGGACCAATAGCCAGAAACAGAACAACAGCAAAGGTTATGGCGATTTTTTCCGGAAAAATGGTGGTCAGCTTTTCCAGACCACCACCGACACGAGCACAGGCAAGCACACCCAGCAGCGGCAGGCCTACTCCAGTGAGCAGGAAGCCCAGCATCGCAATCATCAGCTCAGTGCCCGCCATATGACCCAGAAACGGAGGAAAGATAATATTTCCTGCGCCCAGAAAGAGCGCAAATGTCATCAGGCCTGTGGCCATGATATCTGTGGCTTTTAACGTCTGCGACAAAACCTGTCCCCTGTACCCATTCTTCCCGGAAAACGGCCGGTCAGCCATACCAGAATGGCACCCCCTGTGGCCAGAAAGAATGTATTGTTAGAAGTGAGCATGGAGAGGCGAAATAAAGGCCTCCTCAGAGGCCTCTTTATTTCACACATGAGTCTTTGACTATATGAGTGTTTTCACCTAAAAATAGCAAAAAAGCAGGATTTATTGCGATTCAATCAATAATAAAGGAGTATTCCCTCAAAAAGCACTAATCGTGGTTAGTAAACACTATTAACGCTATACGCAGTATCCAATCACAGCAGCGGACTTAATAGCTGCAGCGTATTTTCCAGCAGTTTTCGTCGAAAGGGTCTTTTGGACCAACGGTTGATATCCACCTCACTCGCCTGATTCATATACGACTGGAGCACATGAAATATCTGCTGGCCAAAGCCATCATCATAGACAATCAGCGTCACTTCATAATTCAGCCAGACACTGCGCATATCCAGGTTTACGGTACCAAACAGCGCCGTTTCACGGTCCACCAGAACACACTTGGTGTGCAACAACCCCCCTCTGAACTGCTGAATAGTCACGCCAGCCTGCAACAACTCCTGATAATAGGAGCGACTGGCATGGTGAACCATTTTCGAGTCATTTTTCTCTGGCACCAGCAACTGGACATCAACACCACGCATCGCTGCCGACTTCAAGGCCGTCAGCAAAGACTCATCGGGCACAAAATACGGTGTACTGATCAAAAGTTCCTGACGACTTTCATAAATAGCCGTCAGCAGAACCTGCTGCAGCATTTCCCGGTCCACATCAGGTCCGGACGGCAGAACGTGTACAAATGCACCGTCCCGACCACGATGCTCAGCCGAAGGGTATTCATACTGCCTGTTGAACGAGGGATGCCCCTGCCCGGTTTCCAGTGCTTTATCCCACTGCACAATGGCTCCGAGCACATGGGCAGCAACACCATCAATCCTGACCATGGCATCCACCCACTGTCCGACCTGAGCATCCTGCTTAAACAGGGAGGGATCTACCAGGTTAAAACTGCCGGTCCAGGCCACCTGATCATCAACCACCAGAATCTTCCGATGGTTACGAATATCCATACGCTCCACCAGCATGCGCAGAGGGCCAGCTGACATGGATGCGGTAACACTGATCCCTTCAAGGCGAAAACGACGCGCCCATACTCCATTCAAAAAACCCCGACTGCCGACATTATCCAGCACAACCAGACAATCAACCCCTCGCCTGGAAGCGCGGATAACCGCTTCCGCCACCTCTTCAGCCCGACCGACCGGCTCCCATATATAGAACTCAATCAAGAGACTTTGCCGGGCATTTTCTATATCACGCAGCAGGTATTCGATAATGTTTTCAAAATCTGAAAAGAGCTGCAAATGGTTGCCTGGCAGCAAAGGAACACTCATGCTTTTTTCTGCCAATGAGAAAATGCCATGATGGCTGGTCACCGGACAGCGGGATGGCTCACCACCTGAGATAATCCGGGCCAGGTGCTGATACCACTGGGCATAATCCGGATAAAGTGTGCGCATGCGTTTTAAACGGCCAATGCCCAGGCGGGGAGAACCCAATAACAGATACAGCACAAACCCTGCCACCGGCAACGCGAACAGCAACACCAGCCAGGCCAGGGAAACCCCCACAGGCCTTCTGGTCATAATCACTACAACCGCAAAAGCAATAATGGCACTTAAATAGGCAGCGCCAAACAGCCAGCTATACCAGGTTGTTTCCATGTACTAAAGTTCCGAAATTAAACCAGCTGAATGACCCAACTGACCGGCTGATCTGGCTAGAAGTACTCTGTTGAGGAGTTCGCCATTGCTCCGGCTGTAAACCAGCCGCCAAGACTATTGTCTTTCTAACCAGTCACCGGGAATAACGGGGGTTGCAAACTCAGCTGGCATTACCCACAAAGCTGCCCGGTAGCAGGCAACCTTGACAGGTAAAAAGGGACAATGGTTTCAAACAAGATGCCTTTCACTGGAGCAAATGTCCATAATTACCCCAAAGAAGTTTGGCCGTCATAGCCAGAGACACGCAGACAATCATGGGACGGATCAATGCCTCACCGCGGCTAAGTACCACATATGAGCCAAGTCTGGCACCAATAACCTGGCCCACTATCATGACCAGACCAATTGCCCAGACCGCATGCCCACCAATAATGAAAAACAGTAAAGAGGCCAGATTACTGGTGCAATTCAAAACTTTGGTATGAGCGGTGGCACTGGTGATGGAATACCCCAGCAAGCCTGCAAACGCCATGGTAAAAAACGAACCGGTACCCGGGCCAAAGAAGCCATCATAAAAACCGATCAGCAACGCCACGGTAAACGCAAACACCGGCAGAGAGATCAACTGCCGTGACCGGTCACAGCTCAGTCGCGGAGAAAACAGAAAGTAAAGGACGATACCAATCAGAAGGAAGGGAATGGCCTGTTCCAACACCCCGGCATCAATCCTCTGCACCAGCAGCGTCCCCATCATGCTGCCAATAAAGGTCATCACTATTGGCAGACGTATCTCCCGCAGGTTAACCGCACCTTTGGAAATAAAGTAAACACTGGCGGACAGCGTACCAGCGGCTCCCTGAAGCTTATTGGTTGCCAGCGCCTGAACCGGTGAAAGCCCGGCAGCCAGAAGCGCGGGCATCGAGATCAACCCCCCACCACCCGCAATGGAATCAACAAATCCAGCCACCGAGGCAACAGCAAAAAGGAAAAGCACAAGATCCAGAGTAATGGTTGCGTCCAAGGTCAATCCTTGCAGATAAAGGTTGATAATTTATGGAAGCGTAATAATAGAACGTCCAGCAAAAAATATTCAGATAAAGTTCACCCCGCAGCAAACGGAATCTACTTACTTTCCAATTTCCGGGTTATTGAAAACCCGTAAAGAAATATTCGTACCAATAGCAAAAACCGCTGATTATCTCCCCAGATAATCAGCGGTTGGTAATCTCGCTTGAGCTCATAACACCTGGCCTGCTAATACGCTCTCCGTCATTGAACCCTGTAAGCTCCTCTGACCAGCACTCCTGATTGGGAATACTTTTTCATCTCAGGCTTGTGGCCGGGATGGCTGAATGTCACTTTTGGCAACATTCTTTATTACGGGATAATTATAGAAAAAACGGTGTGGCAAAAGATTGCGAATTGATGGATAAAACCCAAAAACGGCGCAATAATATTCCAAATAACTGACAATTATTAAAAGAAAACACCATGAAACTCGATCGCTACGATATCCGGATACTTCAAGCGCTGCAAAAGAATGCCCATATCAGCAATCAGGATCTGGCTGACCTGATTGGACTGACGCCATCCCCATGCCTGCGCAGGGTCAGGCAGCTGGAGGAGTCAGGATTAATAACCGCCAGGGTAACACTGCTCAACCCACAGAAGCTGGGACTAAGCCTTACCGTTCTGATTCATATCAGTATGGATAGACACACCCCGGAGCGATTTGAACACTTTGAAGAAACCATCAACAGTTATGAAGAAGTGATTGAATGCCTGTTGATTACCGGGCAATCGGCAGACTATATGGTCAAGGTGATGGTACCTGATATGAATTACTATCAGGATTTTCTGCTAAACAAGATCACAAAAATTACTGGTGTCACTGGTGTACATTCCAGCTTTGTACTCCGCCAGCCTGTTCATAAGACCGCTTTACCCCTGAACCATCTTTAGGAGCCTGATTAAAAAACAGACACACAAAAAAACCTTCCTGATTTCTCAGAAAGGTTTTGTATGGCTGGGGTGGAGGGATTCGAACCCCCGCATGTCAGGATCAAAACCTGATGCCTTACCGCTTGGCGACACCCCAATAGATTATGCAGGACGCTTATCCGAATTAGTGGTAGCTAGGGGCAGATTCGAACTGCCGACCCCAGCATTATGAGTGCTGTGCTCTAACCAACTGAGCTACCTAGCCACTGAATCGGGTCGCTATTGTCGTGATTCAGAATGATCATGTCAAGAAGCATGCCAGTCTTTATCTCTACAACTGTCACAACGACTGTTACAACAACTGCCACAACAACAGGATAAATGGCTGGGGTGGAGGGATTCGAACCCCCGCATGTCAGGATCAAAACCTGATGCCTTACCGCTTGGCGACACCCCAACAAATAAGCGAATTGCTATCTCTTCGCTCACAAAGGCCTCTCGATGCTACTATACGAAAACTCGTTTTAGCAACCATCATAAATCTTGCAGAAAAGATCAGATGGTAGCTAGGGGCAGATTCGAACTGCCGACCCCAGCATTATGAGTGCTGTGCTCTAACCAACTGAGCTACCTAGCCGCCGAAAGATGGTGCGCACTTTAGTGATTTCACCTGAGCCTGTCAAGCAAAAAGCCTATAAGCAAAGCAGATTCATAACACGACGACAGGCAAATACCCGATGCACTGACACAACCAAAAAAGGCACGCTTTCGCGTGCCTTCTTCCGTCGTTTTTATTCAGCCAGGTTCAAACATTAAACAGGAAGTGCATAACATCACCATCCTGAACAATATACGCTTTACCTTCTACACGCAGACGGCCAGCTTCTTTGGTACCCTGCTCACCATTGTATTTAATGAAATCATCATAGCCGGTGACTTCCGCACGAATAAAACCACGCTCAAAGTCAGTATGAATAACACCGGCAGCCTGCGGCGCAGTGGCACCCACCTTCACCGTCCAGGCCCTGACCTCTTTCACCCCTGCGGTAAAGTAGGTTTGCAGGCCAAGCAGTTCATAACCGGCACGGATGACACGATCCAGGCCGGGCTCTTCCATGCCAAGATCCGCAAGAAACTCTGCTCGCTCGTCATCATCCAGTTCGGCGATTTCCGATTCCAGCTTGTTGCAGATTGGCACCACCACGGCCCCTTCCTGGGCAGCGATTTCCCGAACGGTGTCCAGGTATTCGTTATCCTCAAAACCATCCTCATCCACATTGGCAATATACATGGTGGGTTTGATAGTCAGCAGGTGGAATAAACGAACAAGCTTCCGCTCATCATCACTCATATCCAGAGAGCGAACCGGATTACCAGCTTCCAGATGCGGAATGATTTTTTCCAGCAACCCCTTCTGGGCTACGGAATCCTTATCACCACCTTTGGCAGAACGGGCAACACGCTGCAGCTGTTTTTCGCAGCTTTCCAGATCCGCCAGCACCAGTTCCATATTGATGATTTCAATATCCGCACGGGGATCAATCTTGTTGGCCACATGAATAACATTGTCATTGGCAAAGCAGCGAACCACATGGGCAATTGCATCCGTCTCACGGATATTCGCCAGAAACTTGTTACCCAGGCCTTCCCCTTTGGAAGCGCCTTCAACAAGACCCGCGATGTCCACGAACTCCATGGTGGTCGGCAACACTCGCTGAGGTTTAACGATTGCCGCCAGCTTATCCAGACGGGGGTCTGGCATGGCAACAACACCGGCATTGGGCTCAATGGTGCAGAACGGGAAGTTTTCTGCATCAATACCCGCCTTGGTTAAGGCATTAAATAGCGTTGATTTACCAACGTTTGGCAATCCAACGATGCCACATTTGAAACCCATAGCGCTTCTGCTCGCTCCTGAAGATAGTTAATGGGGGCGAATTATAAAGACTGGGGGAAAAAATTTCAGAAATTTTATATTGGTAGATAAAAAAACGCCCGGAGCGATACTCTCCGGGCATTCAATCCAATCACATCAAAGAGGCATCAGCCAAACTTTGGCAGAGCCCCCATCAAATCAAGCCCCGCCAGCACCATGGCCGCAATGCCAAAGAGGAAGATCAGTGCCATTCTTACGGTCCCGCCCGACACCTGATAGCCACCCTCACCCCGCTGACGACCAACCCAGGCCATCACGACCGGAGAGAGAATACAGAACACAACCAGCACCAGCCCGGCAAAGCCAATGGCAGTAATAAAACCATTGGGCAGGAATACCCCCAACAGGGTTGGCGGAATAAACGTGATGGCGGCTGTTTTTAACCGGCCCACAAAGCTGCTGTCAAAGCCGAACAGGTCTGCGATGTAATCAAACAGACACAGGGCAACACCCAGGAATGAGCTGGCCACCGCCATATTGGCAAACCACTGCAACACATTCGATACATTTGCATTCAGACCAGACCCGGAAAGTGCGCCCAGCATATCGCCAATATTACCTCCGGCAGCAATAATGGCAGGGAACGCCTCACGGGGCAGATTGCCAAAGAAACTGAACTGCCACAGGGCATAAAACGCCAGAGCCAGCAGCGAGCCGGTCAAAAGGGCAAACCTTATCTGCTTGCCATCCTTATTGAGATAGCGGGTGATACTGGGCACAGCAGTCTGCATACCGAAACTGACGGTCAGAAAGCCCAACGCTCCGAAAGAGAACGGAGACACCTCGGCAAACGACAGGCCCGGCATCAGATAGTCAGAGGACGCATTGCCCAGTAAGCCACTGATACTCCACAGAAAGGTAATCACCATTCCGCCAATCAGCACCGTACTGACCCGGTCAACGGCACGGGTTCCGGTCATTACGATAGCGGAAAGCACCAGGGCAAAAACAAAGCTGGCCATCGGTGGAGAAAGAGAAACACCATCCACTGCTTCCAGGGAAAAAGTAATAATGGAACTGCCGCCCGAGATGTAAGCATAAGTCAGGATGTAACAGAGAAAGGCAACAGATGCACCGTTAACAATACGACCAAAAGAACCAATGGAGCCCTCGGCAATAGAATCAAAACTTGCCCCCAAAGGAAAGCGCAGATTGGCTTCCAGCAGGTAGAGTGATGCGCTGTACATGCAATACCAGGTAAAGACCATCAGCAGCATTGAGTAACCAAACCAGAGACCACTGGTGGCTACTGGCAGTGAAAACATCCCGGCACCAATCGCGGTTCCGGCAACGATCACCGTTCCCCCAAGAACCGAACCCTGCTTCCCGGCGGAGTCCGCAGAACTTTCCGTTATAACTGCTTCAGACATTCATATTCCTACTGCTTTGGGTCTATTTGCTTATCCAGCTCAGGGCTGTTTCCGGCTCAGGGCTGTTTTTTAATAAGACACTAACTATTTAAATCTGTTCAATCATGGCTATCTCAGTAGCAGACAGCGTTTTCAGATAATTTGAACCACGGGTTACTTTGGTGATACTCACCCCGATCCGCGCAGCTATCTCCCGTTGAGACTCTTTTCCCGAAATCAGAGCCCGCATAATGGCCAGTCTTGAGCCAATCGCTTCCCGTTCTTCACGAGTCAGTAACACCTCCATAATCTCATGGAGCGCTTCCACATCCTGCTGACTCTTCAGCAGTTTGATTACCTGAAACCAGGACTCAGTCTTCATGCCTTGTTCAATTTATCTCAGCCGCCTGTACTGATGTAACAGTACAAAAGTACACTCATTACCGATATTGCGGAAAACACTAAAAATCACAATCAAAATAATCAGAAATTCAGGCACCGGCCAATCAAGCTTATGGTCGTTCACAAAAAATAGAATTATTCGCACAAAAAAATGTCCAAGCGCTCAACATTAAAACGAACTACCCAAAAGCGCTTGTGACCACCCCATGGAGGCAAGCGGTTTCAACTGTAACAAGGTGTATTACCTGAATAACCAAGGCGACAATCCTGTGAACCAATTGATCAAAACCGTTATGTTTAAACTGATACTTGCACTGGCAGCCTTGCCACTCACAGCCATCGCAGCAGAAAGCACTCAACCAATGGCAACCGGTGACCCTGCCGATTCATATCTCACTGCCACCGGCTATACCCTTGAAAAGCATTCCAACGCGGCACCAGTCATTACCGCTCACTTTGACCACTGCAAGGGCAACCCCCTTGCCAGGGAAAAAAGAATCGCAAAAGGTATTCTCATTGGCAATGATCGAGTGCTTGCCCCGGCGGATTACTTTATCGACCCATGCTCCCTTCCCATTGTTTTACCTGAAAGCGCTCCTCAACTTTCAAATAACTATTATTGCCACGACCAGCGAATCAAAAAAATCTCCCACCTTTCTCTTATTACACCGAGCCGCACAGAAACCGAAACCGAAACCGATGAAACCTGGCAACCGGCCAGAGCGGCCACACCAAAAATCACCAGAGTGTTAAATGAATTACATTTTGACGGAACTTCGACGGTCGACGCCCTTCTATGCCACAGGGTCGAAAATGGCACTATCAACGTGGTACCAGCGGTGGCCGTTCTTTCGCTAAGCAAACGTGGCGTTGGTGCAATACCAACAGAAATAGCAACGGCTCAGCTATACGATAGAAGTGACAACACCGGGAGCGAGCTTCCTGCAACCTCCAGCTCTTTACTCCTTCGAAACCATATGCACTTTCTAAATAGTGAAACAACTGCCAGACCAGAATCGCAAGAAATCACTCAGCTTATAGAAGCCACCAGGCAATTACAGCTTGCCGAAGAGAGCAAGGGCAACACCCGTTTTGATGCTCAACCAGTCGCACTGATAACTTCCAACGATGACCGGCATTATCTGACTGCACTGATTAATAACTGGGAAATAATCGAGGAATTTCCATACCTATACGATCTCCCCGATTATGCCCAAAGGCACCCCTATATCAGCAAACTCTGGAAAGGCACCAGCCCAGTAACAGGCACCATTGGCCATACTGTAGGCATGCAAAGCATTCCCGGCCTGACGGGTGCCGCAGGAGGCATTCTGGCTACCGTAGAAATCGCAAGTACGGCCATGCTTTTTTATATTATTGCCAGCTACCTCTCATCATCCCCTCACATCTATACCATTATGAAAGCCGGGCTGGGCATCATTCTGGCCTCTGGATTTTATCGCTGGGCAACCTCGGAATATTAATTAACAACATGCAGAACAACAAAAACAACTACATTTGATGAACTGTACCCTTAATCTTGTGGATCGCTAAATGCCAGACAGATGTATTACCGTGGGAATAATTTGTGGCGGCCCTTCCCCTGAAGCCAGTGTTTCAAGACTCTCTGCGGGTCGCATCAGCCCGCCTCTGGAGAAAAACTATCAGAAAGTAGTCACTCTTGAGCTGGACAAGATGCTGCCTGCCAACCTGGCCCTCCACCAGGTCGATGTGGTTTTTCCCGTCGCCCACGGGCCCATGGGAGAGGATGGCTGCCTGCAAGGGCTTCTTGAGATTATGGGCGTCCCTTACGTTGGCTCAACGGTCCTGGGTAGTGCCTGCGCTCTGGACAAAGTCGCTACCAAGCGCATTCTACAGGCTGCGGGCATCCCCATGGCAAAAGACTGTATCGTTTCCCGTGGAGACCCGTTAAACCGGTCCGTCAGTCAATGCATTGAAGCCCTCGGGGAGAAGGTGATTATCAAGCCCTTTGCCCAGGGGTCCGGTATCGGCATTCAATTTGCCCGGGGCGAGCAAGAGCTGGAAGAACGACTTGGAAGCGGCTTTGAGAAAGATGAGCAACTATTGGTGGAGACATTTATTCATGGCAGAGAAGTCACCGCCGGGGTACTTGAGCTGGATACCCCGCAGGTGCTGCCAACCACAGAAATCATCACGCCTGATAATGCCTGGTATGACTATACCCATCGCTACACACCGGGCCTGAGTGAACATATTATTCCCGCCCGTATTACGGATTATCAGAGAAAAAGAGTTCAGGAGATCGCTCTGCAGGCACACCAACTGCTTCGCTGCCGGGATATCAGCCGCTCCGATTTTATGGTTCCCGAAAGCGGAGAGCCGATCTTTGCTGAAATCAATAATCTTCCCGGAATGACGCCCACCAGCCTGTTTCCCGATGGAGCAAGGCATGCCGGAATAGAGTTTGAGGAACTGATCTGCCGATTGATCGACAACGCCATGCTGAGAAAGGAGAAACCGTTTAATGGCAAGGATTACTGGCCAATTCCCGAGTTGAATGTTTCAAGTCAGTAAACAGGCAATGGGGAAAAGTCTCAGGCAGAGAACGTATGCAACTCCTGCACCGCTTTGGATCGTTTGCCATTCAAAGCTTCAGGTGTGACCCGGATCGATTCATCAATAACCGCATCAATCTTTTGCCGCTCTGCAACCGATGGTTTGGTCAACACATAGTTCACCACATCTTTACTGCTGCCGGGATGGCCGATGCCAAGACGAAGCCTTAAAAACTCACGACTGTTGCCAAGAGAAGAGATAATATCCCTGAGACCGTTATGACCACCATGGCCACCACCCTGCTTCAAGCGGCCAACGCCAGCGGGCAGATCCAGTTCGTCGTGAACCACAAGGATAGATTCAGGAGGGATTTTGAAGAAAGTCGCCATGGCAGCAACAGCCTGACCACTTCGATTCATAAAGGTTGTCGGATTGAGCAGGCGAACTTCCTGTCCGCCTATCAGCACCCTGGCAGTCATACCAAAAAACTTCTTTTCTGGCTGCAAAATAGCACCGTGGCTTCTTGCTAACTGCTCAACGTACCAGAAGCCGGCATTATGGCGGGTATCTTCGTACTGTGCCCCGGGATTTCCCAGACCCACAACCAGTCGAATCGACTCATTTGAGGGTAAAAGATCCGAAGATTTTGCCATAACGCCTCCTTGTGCTTACTCTTCGCCAGCTTCTTCAGCAGACGCTTCTTCGTCAGAACCACCGCGAGTAGCCTGAACACTGGCAATATCCAGATCCTGACCGTGAGCGATAACTTCAACGCCCGCTGGAATGGTCAGATCGCTCAGGTGAACGTGGCCGCCCACTTCAACCTTGGCCATGTCAACTTCGATGAACTCTGGCAGGTCACCTGGCAGACACTTGATTTCCAGATCCACACGATTGTGTACGATCGCACCACCAGCCTTCACACCGACACACTCTTCTTCATTGATGAAGTGCAGAGGAGCGTTGGTAGTGATCTCATGGTCCGCATCAACACGCAGGAAGTCCATGTGCATGGCGAACTCTTTAGCCGGATGACGTTGCAGGTCCTTCAGGATAGCCTGTTGCCTGGTGCCATCGACCGTCAGGGTCAGAACCTGAGAATAGAAAGCTTCAACTTCCAGAACCTTACGGATGGCTTTACCTTCCAGAGTGATCTGTACAGGCTCAGCTTCACCACCGTAGATGATACCAGGCACCAGGTCAGCACGACGGAGGCGGCGGCTCGCACCTTTCCCGATATCCTTACGCGCTGTTGCGTTTAAAACGATTGCTTCAGACATGATGATCTCCAATAGACCTGCCGCCACCTTGCGACCAGGCAGCGTCAGGCTGTTCAAACAGAACCCCACAAAGGGATTCAAAGGTGCGATATCATACCGGCATGGCGTAAAAAAGCAAAATATGTTTCCCGCACCAGACTGGGTATTTACTGAAAAACATGATGCACTGCAGCGCAATCAGACAGCTGTGGGCAGGGACTGTTCAGATCAAAAAACTGTTTTTTTAAAGAGTTTATGGAACTTAACAGCCCCACACTCTCTCTAAATCTAATTGGTAGCCCAGTTATCCAAAATTTCAGGAGAGCCCCGAAGAATGCTGTCCATGACTGTCATCAATATCCCAAGGTCCATCTGAATTTAAGAAGGAGCAAAAAAAACCATGCCCAACAGTATCAGTACTTGCCCTTGCGGAAGTAGTCCGAATTTTGTTACCACATATATGTCAGAAACAGACCAGGCTGAAACATTTTTATTAAAATCCTTTGGTTCACACTTGGTTTCTCACTTTAAAGGACCCAAAGAATTTGAGATATTCAAGACTCTCGTTTCGGAAAACATCGAAAAAATCAAAGAAAACAGACATAAGGCAAAGCAAGATGAATCACCAAAATCACTCCTGAGGAGCATTTCAATTCTTCAACGTACCTGTGAATCAATTAAATCTCAAGATTATAAAACTTTCTTCGATATGCTCTTAAATATAAGCAATGTCAATAGAGAAGAGTTAGATACGCATGCTTACAAGGTACATGAGACAATGGAGCAGGCTGGAATTTTTCTGAGTCAAAAAAAAGCATCCTTACAAATTGATGCCAGCTGGGCATGCTCAATTCAGTAACATAACATCCAAACCCTGCCTACCAACAATACCTCCAGAAATTTCAGTTGATACACTGTTGTTCAGCGGTTGGAAATACAATTTCCAACCACCATTTGCCATCCCAACGAGTATCACTGAAACATCGCACTGATCGATTCAGCATTACTGATACGACGAACAGACTCAGCCAGCAGAGTAGACATATCCAGCTGACGGATCTTATCCAGAGCCTGGGCTGCCGGGCTCAGAGGAATGGTGTTGGTCACCACCAGCTCATCCAGCTGGGAGTTGGCGACATTTTCCAGGGCACGGCCAGAGAGGATCGGGTGAGTACAGTAGGCATAAACGGCTTTTGCCCCCTTCTCTTTCAGGGCCGCAGCAGCCTGACACAGGGTACCGGCAGTATCCACCATATCGTCAACAAGAATACAGGTGCGCCCGGACACATCACCGATGATGTTCATGACTTCACTCTTGTTGGCCTCCGGGCGGCGCTTATCGATAATAGCCAGGTCAGAGTTCAATCGCTTGGCCACGGCACGGGCACGAACGACACCACCATGGTCTGGTGAAACCACCATCACATCACTGTAATTACGACGCTCAATATCGTCCAGAAGAATGGGTGAACCGTAGACGTTATCCACAGGGATATCGAAGAAGCCCTGAATCTGGTCCGCATGCAGGTCAACCGTTAACACACGATCCACACCCACACCGGCAATCATATCCGCCACCACTTTGGCACTGATCGGTACACGGCTGGAACGGGGGCGACGATCCTGGCGGGCATAACCAAAATAAGGCAGAACTGCCGTTACACGAACCGCCGAAGAGCGACGCATGGCATCCGCCATTACCAGCAGCTCCATCAGGTTATCATTGGTCGGCGCACAGGTTGACTGGATGATGAATACATCCCGGCCACGGACATTTTCCTGGATTTCTACGGCGCACTCGCCATCACTGAAACGGCCAACGTAAGCCTTACCAAGTGGGATATGCAGGTGATTGACAACTTTGTGAACCAAATCCGGATTTGAGCTGCCGGCAAACACCATCATTTTCGACACGGGAAATTACCTTGCTTGGGTACTGGGCGTAGGTGGAAAAATCGAGTAACGAGAGAGGGTTCAGGCAGGGCACTGCCTGAAAAATCAGCATCAATAGATGACAGGAAACGAAAGTCGGTGTGACGCAGAACACGGACAGAATACTGGCTGGGGTGGAGGGATTCGAACCCCCGCATGTCAGGATCAAAACCTGATGCCTTACCGCTTGGCGACACCCCAGTAAATCTCTTTATCAATCCGCGCACAATCCAGGCCGATTTATCGTAGTTAACACCAAAACAGTCTTGAGCGATAAACAAACAGATTACGCAGTAAGCGTGAAACCTGCCTGCTGCAAAGCTGTATGCAGGGGCGAACGATTAATGCCGCGCGCCACGAAGCTGTGTAGCTTTGATGTATCCTCTGCAATCTCAGGACGAGCGACGCTGTGAGTCAGTTCAGCCTGTGCCGTTAACGCCTGTTCACGACTGGCAAACCGGGCAAATACTGATGCCCCGGAACCACTCATCATGGCCCGCCCGATGCTTGAATCTGCGAGATTATCCAACAGAGAGAGCGTTTTATCAACCTCGGGATACAGTGAGCGAACCAGAGGTTCGAAATCGTTTCGCCGCTGTTGCCTATGATGCTGCTCCTGATAGTTACACGGAGCCTGATCAAGGGCCGCACCCTCTCGTTCAAGGACGTCGCGCACTGTAATCGGCAATGAATCTCTTGTCAATTCACTGTGGCCATACATCGCAGCGGTATTCACCTGTGCATTGGGAACCAGAACCAGAAACCATGCTTCCTGAAGCTCGATTGGAGTGAGAACTTCGCCCACCCCTTCGGCAAAAGCGCTGTGCCCGCGCACAAACACCGGAACATCGGCCCCCAGTTTTAAACCAAGTGCCGCGAGCTGATCAATCGAAAGGCCCAGCCCCCACAAGGCATTAAGTCCTAACAGAGTGGTCGCGGCATTGGAACTACCACCACCAAGCCCTCCCCCCATGGGCAGCTGTTTATCAAGATGAATCTTTGCACCAGGACGACAACCGGTCTCCTGTTGCAGAAGACGGGCGGCCTTAACAATCAGATTGTCCTCATGCTCCACTCCTTCAAGATCAGTAACCAGCTCAATACCCGAATCACTGCTGGTGATCGTCAGCTGATCACCAAAATCAAGAAACTGAAAAAGCGTTTGCAGATTATGATAGCCATCAGATCTGCGACCAGTGACATGCAGAAACAGGTTCAATTTTGCCGGGGCTGGTAATACCAATTCTGTCAGCATCAGGAAGACTCCAAAAAAACACCCAACATAATGGCTCAAAACACCCAATAAAGCATTACGACAGAAACACCTGAAAAAATCGTCGGATTTTGAACCTGGCACCGGAAAACATTGTCAGACCACTGAGAATTCGTGACCCAAAAAGTCATTCTGGACCACCCACCTGATAAACCACTCAAACGAGGATTATGTTTATGGGGTTTGAAATTCAAATGACAGAGTACGGTGATAAAACATTAGTGCATTGTAGCTATGAAGCATTACACATGTTTCATGCTGCAAATCCGGGTGAAGGCATCAATGTTATCTATGGCATGACTGGAGGCCGGGCAGTGTATATATTGCAGGACATTTACAACTACATGGTTGCTAACCGGGCTGCATTGGAAGCTCTGCACCTGGCACCAGCCAATGGCTTTGGAAGCTACCATGATAACGTTCACAGAGTATTAAACAAACTGATAACCATTTCTAAAAATTACCCGGAAGGCACCTGGAAAATAACAACATGACCCGGTAGTTACCCGCCCACGCCCCATTAATATCAGCAATAACTGACTGGCAGTTTTAAAGCTGCCAGCTACTCACCATCAGACTCAATCGAATATCCCCACGGCTCACAACAAAACGAACAGGTAACCGCTGACTGCCACTCAATCCGTATTGCTGGTAAGCAACCACCCAGCCCTGTTGTTCAATTTTGTCCGGGTAGCCAAGGTTATTCAGCCGGATCCTGGCATCATTACCAGGAGCTGGCAACCCTCTGACCCAATACCTTAAATTACTGACTGGAAACTGCCACCCGGTCAGCGAGTACAGCAGCATCTCCGGTGATGGACCATAACGGGTTTCATCCGATGCAGTGACCGTCACACCCTGACGCCCCCCTGAGATGCGGGCAATGGATGCACCCAGGGGGCCATCCAGAGCCAACTTGTATCGATCACCTTGTTGTTGCCAGTCAAGCGACATCGTACCTGATTGCCCCGGAACCTTAATATTAAGACGTCCGGTCATCTCCCAGGCCTGAATCAACCCCAAACGCTCCCGGTGTCTCTGCCAGCGCTGCTCTCTCTCTTCGCCACTGACCTGCCTGCCCGAATCAACCGTTCGGGAAGCACAGCCGGCAAGGATGAAAACACACAGAACCAGTAAAATTCTCAAACCAGAAAAGTACTTATCAACACCCATTCCCTTATACACCAAGCTACTTTATGCGTGCACACCACAAAACCTTCTTCAGACCACTGAAGGGGTGGCATTTACTGTTAAAAAAATCACTGCACAGTACTGACTGTTTCTGCCTGACTCTTGGGATCACCTCCTGTGAGCCGCCCCATCGTATCCTTTAAAATCTGGCTATCAGGGCTTTCCCGCAGCGCTTCCGCCCACAGAGACCTGGCAGCATCCTGTTCACCTTTCACCCAGAGTACCTCACCCAGGTGAGCAGCGATCTCCGCATCAGGAAACTGGCTGTATGCCATTCTCAAATACTTCTCTGCCTGATCGAGGTTCCCGAGGCGAAACTGCACCCACCCCATGCTGTCCAGGATAGCCGGATCCTCGCTGTTCAAATCATAAGCCTGTAAAATCAGCGCTTCAGCTTCTTTAACCCGGTCGGTTCGATCAGCCAGGGTATAACCCAGGGCATTCAATGCCGCAGCATTGTCAGGATCAAACGCCAGAATAGAACGCAGATCCTTCTCTAAACCCTCCAGATCATCCAGCTTTTCATAAACCATCGCTCTTGAATAGAGAAGATTGACCGATTCCGGGTTTGTTTTAAGCGCCCGTTCAAACAATATCAGCGCCTTGCCCAGCTGACGATCATTAACCAGAAGCTCTCCCTCCAACAGGAAAAGCGACTCCATCCGGGCAGGATGGCGAATTCTTGCTTCCCCCACATGGGTCAATGCCTCCTCCAGTTTGTTCTGCCCAACCAACATCTGAGTCAGTGCCACCTGAGCCGCCATAAACTCCTTTCCGGGACCTACAGAAAGATAATGTTCTTTAGCAGCAGAATATTTTTCCCGCTTCTCACTCAAACGTCCAAGATAGTAATGGGCTGTATTGTTCCGCTCACCAAGGGCCAATAGCTGTTCAAAGTACTGCACAGCTTCTTGCTCCAGACCATTTTCTGAGGTGATAAGTGCCAGAGACAAGACAATATCACTCTCTCCGGGAGCCCTCTCAAGCAGAATTTCAAACTGCTTTTTTGCCAGGTCGAGCTTACCGGCATGAACAAGAACTCTGCCATATAACAATCGCAGCCGGTTTTTATCCGGGTGACGCTGAATCGCGCCCGCAAGCATAATTTCGGCTTCAGCATCCCGCTTCAATTTATGCAAAGCCCGCCCTTTTACCATCATGGCAGGTACAAACCCGCGATCCTGCCGCAGAAGCTCATTAGCCAGAGTCAGTGCAGATTCAAACTCACCAGTCTGCTGAAGCAAGATGGCTCTACCCAGTTTCAGCACAGGATAATCCGGGTAAGCCTGAGACAACTGGTCAAACTGTTGGATAAGTTCAAGCTGGCTATCTTTAGCCAGCCGCCCCTGCTCGTTGCCTGCGGCACTGGCAAGCACATCAAAGGCCGGGCTGCCCCCTAAAGACAGCTGTTGACTCATCCGGGCAAAGGCCCGGTCATACTGACCGGCATACACCAGCTCAAGAGCAGCCCCATTCAGTGCATCCGGGTTTTCCGGTTCCAGTTCGACCCAGAGTAATGAAGCATCCAGCGCAGCCTGTCTTGCACCTACATAAACGGCAACCCGGTAGGCTCTACGGGCTACGCCAATATCTCTGGTTTTGTGTGCCTGTTTCAAATAATTGCCCAGCGCCAGATCATAACGCTGACGCTGGCCGCCAATCTCTGCCACCAGCAAATCATAAAGCGTCTCCGCGGCAAAAGGGGTAACAGGCTCATCAACCCCGACCTGTGATTGACCGTTCGTTGAAGTTACAGCGTTATGATCCACTTGCTGAACATTCTTACTGGTACAACCCGCCAGGAAAACAGCAAAAACAAGCATCAATTTTTTACAGTATTTTCTGAAAACCTCAGCCCCGTTGATGAATAATTCAGCCCCGGCAATCGTTCTAATCATGGATGGTATGCCCTTTCCCCTGATTTCCATTAAAAAACGTGAAGAGAGTTTGCAGTTACACGCTTTCCATTGCAGAATTGATCGGCCGAAATACCCATCAATCCAGCAGCCCCGCTCCTGAGTGTGAACTTGATAACTGCGATTGAAGTATCGGACATGGTCATAAGCCAGAAAAAAACATAAGCAGGATTTGCACAACACTCCAGCAATCAAGAGCTTTCCTGAAAGAAAGCCTTAAGCAGAAAATGTCAGGCCGTGCCCCCTTCAACAGGGAATGCGCCTCTGAAAGCATTTTCAAATGAACAATTGAGCGACATAACTCCCTGCCCAGATGGCATTGAACGCCTCGTAATCCGGGTACGGATATGTCAGCCAATCTATAGTAGCAGTGAACCTGGACAGCAACAGAGGTCTGATGGGGTATATTACCGCCGGTATCAATCACAGGACAGCACCAATCACATTGAGGGAACAGGTCGCCTTTTCTGCTGAGCAGCTGTCCGATGCGCTTCAAAGCGCCAGAATCCAAACTGGTATTGAAGAAATTGCCATCCTGTCTACCTGCAACCGTACCGAAATCTACTGTGCTATTCACAGCACCGGGGCCGAAACAGTCAGACAGTGCTACGACAAACTGATCGACTGGCTGAGCGGTTACCATCAGACCAACGGCAAATTACTGTCAGAACACAGCTACCTCTTCCATGATGAACAGGCGGTCCGCCACCTGATGCGGGTTGCCTGTGGGCTTGACTCCATGGTGCTTGGCGAACCCCAGATTCTGGGACAACTAAAATCTGCATACGCCAGCGCACAGGAAGCCGACACCACCGGCCCAGGCCTGAATCGATTATTTCAGCACAGCTTCACCACGGCCAAACAGATACGCACAGAAACCGCTATCAACGCGCAGCCGGTATCCGTTGCCTATGCCGCTACCGGACTGGCCAAGCAGATTTTTTCTGACCTTAGCGAAAATACGGCATTACTGATCGGAGCCGGCGAGACCATTGAACTGACCGCACGACACCTTTGCCAGCAGGGCGTTGCCAATATCATCGTGGCCAACCGTACTTTGGAGCGGGCCCAGCGCTTGACCGACATGTTTGGCGGAAAATCCGTTCTGCTCTCGGACCTGCCACACATACTCCATGAAAGCGATATTGTTATCAGCTCCACCGCCAGCCCGGTACCGGTACTCGGCAAAGGAACGGTTGAAAAAGCGCTGAAGCAGAGAAAACACAAACCCATGTTTATAGTGGATATTGCGGTTCCCCGAGACATTGAACCCGAGGTAAGTGAGCTGGCTGATGTTTTTCTCTACACAGTAGATGACTTGCAGGATGCAATTGAAGACAATCTGCAACAGCGCAAAAATGCAGCCCAACAGGCTGAACGCATGATTGAGGCCGATACCTTTGAATTCATGACCCGCCTGCGTGCGCTGGATGCCGTCAGCCTGTTACGCAACTATCGCCAGAGCACCGAAGCGATCAGAGACCTGGAGCTTGAGAAAGCACTGCAATGGCTGGCCAGGGGCGTCAGTCCGGAAGAAGTACTGCAGCAATTTGCCCGCTCGCTGACCAACAAACTGATGCACCACCCCAGCGTACAGCTGAAAAACGCTGCCGCAAAAGGGCAGCATGAAAAGCTGGAGTGGGCCGAGAAACTTCTGGGCCTGAGCCGTCAATCCGATTCAACTCAGGATGCCTGATGGCATTCTGAATCCACCCTTATATAGACACCTTTTACAGACATCATGAAAGAGTCCATTCTCGTCAAACTGGAAAACCTCGGTGAGCGCTTCGAAGAGCTTTCCGCACTTTTGAGTGACCCCGGGGTTATTGGTAACCAGGACCAGTTCCGCAAGCTCTCCCAGGAATACGCTGAGCTGGAACCGGTGGTTAAAGCCTACAAAGAGTATGACCAGTTACTCAGCGATAAAGCCGAAGCCGAAGCCATGATGGCAGATGGCGACCCGGACATGACGGAACTGGCCCGCGAGGAACTGGCCAGTTGCGAACAACAGCTGCCAGCAATGGAACAGAATCTTGAGCTGCTGCTGCTACCCAAAGACCCAAGGGACGGCCTGAACACCTTTCTGGAAATCCGTGCCGGAACAGGCGGCGATGAAGCGGCCATTTTCGCCGGCGACCTGTTCAGAATGTACTCAAGGTACGCAGAAAAACGCGGCTGGCGAATTGAGGTTATCAGTGCCAGCGACGGTGAACACGGCGGCTACAAAGAGATAATCACCCGAGTTATTGGCAGCGACGCCTACGGTCGAATGAAGTTTGAGTCAGGAGCCCATCGCGTACAGCGGGTTCCTGAGACTGAATCCCAGGGCAGAATCCATACCTCTGCCTGCACCGTTGCCGTGATGCCGGAGCCCGATGAACAACAGGCGATTGAAATCCGTAAGGAAGACCTGCGCATCGATACCTACCGCTCATCAGGTGCCGGTGGTCAGCACGTCAACACCACCGACTCAGCCATTCGTATCACCCACCTGCCAAGCGGCATTGTGGTTGAATGCCAGGATGAGCGCTCACAGCACAAAAACAAGGCCAAAGCCATGACCTGGCTGGCCGCCAAACTCCAGGATGCCCAGGATGCCGCTGCCGCGAAAGAGATCAGTGATACCCGGAAAAGTCTGGTAGGCAGCGGTGAC
Source organism: Salinisphaera sp. G21_0 (assembly GCF_017744115.1). Classification (GTDB taxonomy): domain Bacteria; phylum Pseudomonadota; class Gammaproteobacteria; order Pseudomonadales; family Endozoicomonadaceae; genus Endozoicomonas. The sequence goes on from NZ_JAGHQW010000002.1 coordinate 82,005, forward strand.
CGCTCTGAGCGTATTCGTACCTATAACTACCCCCAGGGGCGGGTCACCGATCATCGTATCAACCTTACTCTCTATAAATTGCCGGAAATTGTGGAAGGTGAACTGGACCCGGTTATTGACCCCCTGCTGCAGGAGCATCAGGCTGAGCTACTGGCCAGTCTGGCTGGCGAATAAGTCATGAGCAGCACCCGAATTGACACCGCCCTGGCAGAAGCATCCCGTATGCTTGCTGCCAGCCTTACTCCCCGGCTTGATGCAGAACTGCTGCTGGCACATGTTCTCCACAAGCCACGCAGTTATTTTTTTACCTGGCCTGAAGCGCTTCTGACCAGTGAACAGATGGCTCAGTTTGTAAAGCTCATCGATCAACGGAAAGCAGGACGCCCCATAGCCTATCTGATCGGGCAACGGGAGTTTTGGAACTTGCAGTTAAAAGTTACCGAAGCCACCCTGATCCCAAGGCCAGACACCGAACTACTGGTTGAGCTGGCACTTGACTTAGATAGCGCGCCGGATCAAAGCACTGAATCAAAAATCAAAGTGGCCGACCTGGGAACCGGTACCGGCGCAATAGCCCTTGCCCTGGCCAGGGAACGACCGGACTGGGAAGTCACCGCTATCGACAAAAGCCCGGACGCCCTGGCTGTTGCGGCAGAAAATGCGGTGATCAACGATATTCGGAACACGGTATTTATTGAGGGCTCATGGTGTTCACCACTGGTTGAAGGCTCAATGGATATGATCGTCAGCAACCCCCCCTACATTTGCAGCAATGACCCGCACCTGAAAGAAGGAGACGTTCGCTATGAACCCCTGTCAGCACTGGTCTCTGGAGTGGATGGACTGGACGATATTCGTGTTATTGCCGAACACTCACTGCAAAGTCTGAAGCCCGGGGGATGGCTCCTGTTAGAACACGGCCATGACCAGGGCAGGCCCGTCCAGACAATCCTTTCCCGGGCAGGCTACACACAAATTCGCACAGAAACCGACCTGGCCGGTCATGACCGCGTAACCCTTGCCCGCAAACCGGCTGCCTGAACTACCAATAACCCTACAGGCTTACTACCTACGGCCGTCATAAGTAATAGCCCGTAATACAAAGCGGCATTCAGTGAAGATAAACTGAGTGCCATTTTTTGCCCGCTACACCAACGTACTTGTCAATCAACAACAGGCATGAAATCCTTACGGACATATTGGTGTAATCAATGGGCTACGGGCGGTTAGCGGGCACCTGGAGAAAACATGTTTGCCAGACGATTTCATAGCTTTTTGCAGCAGAATTACGCCATTGGCGTACTGCTTTTTATCGCCTCGGCACTGGCGATGCTCGCTGCCAATACATTTTTTGCAGAGTATTATGACCTACTGCTATCAACCCCCATCCGTTTTACCGCAGGCCCCCTGGACATCCACAAACCACTACTATTGTGGATTAATGATGGTCTGATGGCGGTTTTCTTCCTCTTGATCGGCCTCGAAGTCAAACGGGAAGTACTTGCAGGGGAACTCAGTACTCCGGCCCAGGTTATGCTGCCGGGTATTGGTGCCATCGGCGGAATGCTGGTACCGGCACTTTTCTATGTTGCCTTTAACTACTCAGACCCTATTGCCATTAAAGGCTGGGCAATCCCTGCCGCCACTGACATTGCCTTTGCCGTGGGCATTCTTGCCTTACTCGGTAAACGTGCACCCGCATCACTGATGACATTCCTTCTGGCTCTGGCCATCATTGACGATCTTGGTGCCATCATTATCATTGCCATTTTCTACACAGAAGAGCTATCCCTGATGTCCATGGGCATTGCCTCTGTCTTACTGGCAATCCTGGCTTTCTTCAACCATAGGGATGTTACCAGGATCGGACCTTACATGGTTGTAGGCGTATTGCTCTGGATCTGTGTGCTAAAGTCAGGCGTTCACGCTACGCTGGCTGGCGTGCTTCTGGCATTTACCATTCCATTAAAAACCGTTGACCGCAGAGGTCGATCACCGCTGAAAGCCCTGCAACACAATCTGCACAGCAGTGTTCATTATGTCATTTTGCCTGTTTTTGCCTTTGCCAACGCCGGGCTTGAACTGAATGCCGAGCAGATCAAAAGCCTGTTCACCCCAATTCCCCTGGGGATTGTGGCTGGCCTCTTCCTGGGTAAACAGATTGGCGTATTCAGCTTCTGCTGGCTGGCGGTTAAATCCGGACTGGCCAAACTGCCCACCGGAACCAGCTGGCTCCAGATGTACGGCCTCTCTATACTCTGCGGTATTGGTTTTACCATGAGTCTGTTTATCGGCTCACTGGCCTTTGAAAACGTGAATACCAACTACCTGGTATCAGATCGCATCGGCGTACTGGCTGGCTCCATACTCTCCGCTGTCTTTGGCTTTATCACTCTATACTGGGCCGGACGCAAACAGGCCTGAGCCTGTTTCCGGCCTCTGAACAGAGGCTGGAACTCTCAACCAACAAGTAAATGACAGCATTCTCACCAAAGTCTCTGCAAAGCTGTTAAACTCGCTGTCAATTAATCAATCCTGAAGTACTCCACCCATACGATCCAACCTGAACAATGAAAAGGAATTGGCGGTACTTCTGACAAATCATAGAGAGCTCTTTAGCCCATGGAAAACAGAGGCGTTTTGCTGGTTAATCTGGGGTCACCGGACAGCACATCTGTTGAAGATGTTCGAAACTATCTCAATGAGTTTTTAATGGACAAGCATGTGATTGACCTGCCATGGGTGATTCGCAGACTTATCCTCAGCCTTTTTATCCTACCTTCCCGTCCGGCAAGATCCGCTGAAGCTTACAGCGCAATCTGGACTGAGCAGGGCTCACCACTTATTGTCAACAGCGAAAAGTGCGCGGAGCAGCTCAGAGAACGCACCAGCATCCCGATTGAGCTGGCCATGCGCTACGGCAAACCGGATATGGCAAAGGCCCTGAGCAATCTGGCAAAGCAACCGGGCATCGAAGAGATCCTGCTGTTCCCACTCTACCCACACTACGCCATGTCATCGGTAAAAACCGTGATTGAACGGGCCAAAAGCCTGATGCAGGAAATGGGCATCACCCTGCCACTTCGCGTCCACCCGGTGTTCTATGATCACGATGGCTACATTGAGGCGCTGGTCGAAAGTGCAAAGCCCTGGCTGGAAAAAGAGTTTGATCACCTGGTATTCAGCTACCATGGCGTACCAGAGCGCCACATTACAAAAGATGACCCAACCGGCAATCACTGCCTGAAAGATAAAAGCTGCTGCCAGAAAACCTCCATTGCCCACAAAACCTGCTATCGACATCAGGTATACCAGACAACAGAGGCCTTTGTTGAAAAAGCAGGCATCCCGATTGATAAATACAGCGTTGGCTTCCAGTCCCGACTGGGAAAAGCCAAGTGGCTGGAGCCAAATACTCTGGATGTTCTCAAGCAACTGGCGGATCAGGGAGCCAGAAAAGTACTGGTTATCTGCCCCTCTTTTGTTTCTGACTGTCTGGAGACGCTGGAAGAAATCGGCATTGGGGCCAAAGAGGAGTTTATTAAAGCCGGGGGTGAATCACTGGAACTCATTCCCTGCCTGAATGATCATCCAGCCTGGATAGACCTGTTGAAGCAATGGTCAGAACACCCTCTGACTCATTGATGATAAACATGAGTGGGCATGGAACATGCCCACCACCCCATATCCATCTTGTATCCTGCAAACTCTGCCTTTATAGTACAACTACCTGGCCGATCTACGTATTTCCCTCAAGAGAAGGGCGCAATGAATAGCGTGATAAACTGGCAAAGACAGTACGTTGATATAAAAAGTAATAATAAGACTTCTGACCAAGAGGAAGTTCTTCTCCTGCCTGAAACTTTCTTTGCTCCTGCTCGCCTGCTACTTCTACTACTGCCTTAGGGCATATTAATTACTATCTCCCCAAATACCCGGCCTTGATGGCCAACCCGCAAGACCACTTAATAAAGCGGACTTGCCAGACAAGATTGCTGCGCAAACAATACAAGTAGCAGCAGCATAGCCAATAAGAAATTGACCAGCCTTTCGGACAGCAAAGGCAAGGGATACACCATGAACAACAATCAAGTTGTGATTTTTGATACCACCCTGCGCGATGGAGAGCAAAGCCCCGGCGCAGCCATGACCCGTGATGAAAAATTACGCATAGCCAGAACCCTGGAAAAACTGCGGGTAGATGTGATTGAAGCCGGTTTCGCCATGGCCAGCCCGGGTGACTTTGAAGCCGTCAAAGCCATTGCCGCCAATATCACGGAAAGCACGGTATGCAGCCTCTCCAGGGCACTGGAAAAAGATATTGACCGGGCCGCCGAAGCCCTGAAACCAGCCAGACGGGGCCGGATTCATACCTTTATTGCCACCTCTCCCATCCACATGCAGCACAAATTGTGTATGAACCCGGACGATGTGATCAAACAGGCCGTATTTGCCGTCAAACGGGCCAGAAACCACATTGACGATGTTGAGTTTTCCTGTGAAGACGCCGGCCGCTCAGAAATAGATTTTTTGTGCCATATTATTGAAGCGGCCATTGATGCCGGTGCCAGAACCATCAATATTCCGGATACCGTTGGCTACGCCCTGCCACACCAGTTTGGAGAAACCATCAAAACCCTGATGGAACGTATCCCAAACGCTGATAAAGCCATCTTCTCCGTTCACTGCCACAATGACCTTGGCCTGGCTGTAGCCAACTCACTGTCTGCCGTTGTGAATGGGGCACGTCAGGTTGAATGCACCATCAATGGATTAGGGGAAAGAGCGGGCAATGCCTCACTTGAAGAGATTGTCATGGCCCTGAAAACCCGGTCTGATTGTCTTGGGGTAACCACTGGCATCAACACCACTCAGATTGTACCGGCCTCACGACTGGTTTCCTCCATCACTGGCTTCCCGGTTCAACCCAACAAAGCCATCGTGGGAGCCAACGCCTTTGCCCACGAGTCTGGCATCCATCAGGACGGTGTACTGAAGCACCGGGAAACCTATGAAATTATGTCTGCCGAAGATGTTGGCTGGAATACTAACCGGTTGGTACTTGGCAAATTATCTGGCCGCAACGCTTTCAAAACCCGAATGGAAGAACTGGGCATATCGTTCAGCAGCCAGGACGACTTAAATGATGCGTTCCAGCGCTTTAAGGTTCTGGCGGACAAAAAATCGGAAATCTACGACGATGACCTTCAGGCACTGGTGAGTGATGCCCGTAGCAGCAGCGAGCTGGTGGAGAAATATAAACTGATCGATCTGAATGCCAGCTCAAAAATTGGCAAAACACCGGAAGCAACACTCACCCTGGAAATCAACGGAGAACAACAGGCGGTTTCCAGCAGCGGCGATGGTCCTGTTGACGCCATATTCAAAGCCATTGAAAAGCTGGCCAACTCCCAGGCCAGGCTCGCACTGTATAACGTCAGCGCCATTACAACAGGTACTGACTCCCAGGGTAAAGTCTCTGTCCGACTTGAGAAAAACGGGCAGATTGTCAATGGCTCCGGGGCTGACACCGATATCGTCATTGCTTCCGCCAAAGCCTACATCCATGCCCTCAACCTGCTGGAAGCCGATATCGCCAAAGCCAATCCACAAACCGGGGGAACGGTTTAATCAATTTGGTTTGATTGAAATGCCAACAGGATCTTTCAGTGATACTATTGGCGTTTTAATCTTCCTCCTGCTCTTACTCCGGGAGGCAACTGTAAATAGCAGCAACCATTGAGAACCATCATGCAGGGCGAAACCGTTGACCACCCTTCACCATCCAACAGTGATCAGGCTGTCGACAGTTCTGCAGCAAAAATCCAGATTGCCCGCCGGGAAAAACTCAGACAAAACTATTTAGGAGCCATGGGCATACAAACCTGGTTTCCCAGATATCAACTGACCAATGCTCAACCAGCCAGACCTTTTGACTGGATAGCAGAGGACGCCCGGGCACTTGCCGAAGCAGTGTCAGCTCAGGCTGTTTCTGGCACTGAAATCAGCTCAGCGTTTAACCAACAGAATGCCAGAGAGCAGCCCCAGACAGGATACTCACCGACAAAGCCAGCGGATATCCTTGGGCAATTTATTACCCCGTCCAAACCTGTTGAGGACATCAAACAGGAAGATCAACCTTCGCCAGAGCCCGTAAAACAGCTGTCAGGCTCCGTCAGCAAATTCCGTCTGGTGATAAAGCCCGTCAGCGATGACTGCCTTGTGATTGCCGAAATGCCACACTCCGGACTCAACCAATTCAGCCGCTACCATCAACGCTTATTAGATGACATTCTCAGAGCACTCAAGCTCAACCCGGAAGGCTCACAGACTGTTCGTGAATTTGTCTGGCCCATGAGCGAAAGCCGGGGCTTGCTAAGCCAACTAAGCCAGGATGACTACGCCGCTGCCGATGCCGTCTGTGCTTATCTGAGCAACCAATACGGCTTATCCCACAGAAAGGTGATTCTGTTATTTGGCCAGTCAGCGGCCAGGTTTGTTATGGACCCGGAAAAAGATTTTGAGCAACTACGGGGTATCCAGCCGGGCACTCATACAGGCCAGTGGTTTGCTGTAACCCATGGGCTGAATGAACTGATGAAACAGTCCATACTCAAAAGGGAAGCATGGCAGGATCTGGCTCCGCTACTCACCAAAACACAAGACACATAGGGCAATGCCTGAAGAGCAAACGATTCAGATAAATCATCAACCATGACACAACCCTCAATCACGTTTCGCCCCATGCTGGAAAGTGACCTGGAACAGGTCAATGCCGTGGAACAACAGTCAGCAGAGCACCCCTGGCGAAAGGCACACTTTTCCGACAGCCTGACCTCCGGCTATACCTGCGAACTGGCAGTGCTTGATGGCAGAATTGTGGGACACTGCGTCATGATGATGGTAGCCGGTGAAGCCAGCATTTTGATTCTGACGGTGGACAAATCTTTTCAAAGGCAAGGTATCGGTCGGCAGCTGTTGCAACATATGCTCCAGAAAGCAAGACAGTCTGACTGCAAAACCATACTGCTTGAAGTCCGTCGCTCCAATATCAAAGCCTTCAACCTTTATCTTGATGAAGGCTTTAGCGAGGTCGGCATCAGAAAAAACTATTACCCCATGGGAAACCACCGGGAAGATGCCATTGTCATGGCCATAGAAATCCAACCGACTTTAGGCTGGTGATAAACCGACGTTCATTCATTTTTTGCCCGTTCACGACGGGCCCAATCCAGAAGTTTCTCTCTGGTCCATATCATGATGCTTTCCGAGGGCGTGTATTGTCCTGCGTCGTATAACCGCCGACGCCGGGGATTGTCCAGAGCAATATGATCACCGTCAAGAACGCCCCGGGCCGGGAAAAACAGAGCCCCTCCAGCCTCCGGCAGGTCCCGCAGATAGCTCATCCGGGGTGAATGTTCTTTCATGCTGGCATCCCAGAACCACGCTTTCCCGAAAATACCACCAACCCGGGGTTCCAGCTCTATTCGTTCGGAAAGCTCCAAGTAAAAGTCTCTCCAGCCATCCTGCAGAAAATGTGGCGTCAGACGTCGGTCTTCCACATGAACTTCATACATATTCCGGGAGCTATTCCCCAGACTGATAAGCAGTTGCGCAGCGCAGACTATCTGGATGATGCCACAGGAGAAAATAGACCGTCGCGGCAGCGGACGAGGCTCATAATGACAAATGAAGTTGCTGGGCCACATATTCAGCGCAGCAATGGCCAGGTCTTTATGAAAAAGATCATTATCAACAAAATCATGATCGCCAGCTTCCTGAATACGGCTGCATAAATCCTGAAACCAGTTATTGACGGCTTCTATCGTAGATTTTGGGAGGTGTTTATCCATACTATGTTGCTGTACAACTTCCACACTAATTTTCATCAGTTCTAACAGCGTGAGCTTGCGCAACAACTTCAGGGTAGGAATATCGTATCGGGTTTCAACCTCTTCCAGCCACAACGTTATTTCCGCCGGGTATACGTTATAAGAACGCCCTTTCATCACATGCCGGACAAATCTCACATAATCCTGCACGACGTGTTCAAGATCAGCAGCCTGGGCATATTGTCCGTAAAGGCCCGTTTTAATTGATTCAAGGAGTTCCACAAGCGCCATATGAGATGGTTATTTATTGGTTCTTGATTGAACTAGGCAGAGGTTTTCCCGGAGACCAGGGAAACAATATCACCCACACTGTCCATTTGATTCAGCTGCTCCAGTTCATCCATGGTAAATTTTATCGTAAGGTCTTTTTCAATGGCGCAGATGATCTGTATCTGAGCCATGGAATCCCAACCTTCAAGGGCATTGCGCTGTGTTTGCTCCGTTATCTCCAGGCTCTCTTCGTCGAGAATATCACGGATTATTTCACTGATAGTTGCCAAAATAGCCACAACAAGCTCCTTCTACGATCTTATTCTGTCGCCGGGTTTATCGTGATGGGAATATCACGTTCAGGCACTTCGCTGCCGATGCTGTACTTCCATTGACTACTGTTATCGTCGGAGCAATGCAAAAGTTGAAAACCCGAGTCTTGGTAAAAGTCCTTTACCAGGCCATTTTTTTCTCTGGGTACATGGTAACCGATGACATCTTTTATCCCATTGTCTTTAGCCAGTAGCAGCAGCTTTGACAACATCGCTGCCTCCATCTCTCGTTTGAACACACGACAACTCATTACCCAGCAGCGGATATGCAGGTCATCCCCCTGACGTTCGCCGATAATAACGGAAACGATGCCATTGTCACCAAAGCGATCCGTGAGTCGGCCATAAAGTGTCAGGTAATCGGGAGAATCCATAAAACCGGCTACTTCCTGTTCGGTAAATCGCAAACCGGTGAGATTGAACTGATTGGTTTTGTTGATCAGCTGGGCGGACCTTGGCAATGCCATTGGATTTACCGGCTCAATTGTTGCTGTCATTTGTAATGATTTCAGGTAATCATCATAGCTCTGGCAGGCGTTCTCCAGTTCGACGCGCTGCCGGTTCTGGGCATACATGCTGGCTCGCTGAAAATCGTCTTGGCTTAATGATGGTTGCTCAAACAACCCGCTCCTGTCCAGGAAATGGATGTAGCGGGTGCTATCAGCGCCAATATCCGGTACCGATACGGCTGGCAGGCTTTGTGCCACTATCGCCCGCTCAGCCGGGTTGTCATCCAGAAACACCATCGCACCAAGGCCAAGATTCAGGTCCCTGGCGATTTGCTCAATATTCCCGGGTTTGTGATCCCAGTTAGCCTGAAAGGCACTGAAATCATCAAGTTTCAAAACACTGTCCGGATGGGCAAAACCATCCTCAGCATTTTGTCGCTCATTCTTACTGCAGACAGCCAGTAGTATGCCACGCTCCCTGAGCGCTTTAAGGTAGCTTTGCAGATCACTGAACCCTTCCGCTGTCGCATTGCCCGCACCGACCTGTATACCATCAAGACCGTCATCACCAATAACCCCACCCCACAGGGTGTTGTCCAGATCACAGATAACCACTTTTTTGACCAGACCAACGGTCGCCTTGATCTGAGCTGCAACACTGTAGCCTACTTCGATAAATGCCTCTCTGCTCATGGCAAATTTATAGGAATACCATTGGGCCGGATCGTACCATCGGTCAAGGCCAAACCTGGCCGCCAGGTAATTCAGGTCATGAAGAATAAATCCCGACGTATTTTGCGCATGCTCGGCAAATCTCTGATTGATCTGCCGGGTAATGTAACTCCGACCCGCTGCCTGTGTGGCATCCTGGTTACCCAATGGCCGGGTGCCCGGCAGTTCAAAGTTATTTTGAATAATCGAGGCATTAAATTTCTCTGTCAGTGAACTCCAGACAGTCTGAAAACGGTGCACAAACTGTTCGATAAAAGCATCAATGGACTCTTGTGTACTGGCAACAGCTGGCCACCCGGTAATATTTACGTTGCTGGTGTGAAGGTAAATAATCTGGGGATCAAACGCTTTTAGCTCTCCATCATCAAATAAAGCACTTTCGTAGAACCGGTTGTAATCCGACTCAAAGATTTCCACATTGACGCCCGCCTGCAAAAGAAACAGCTCAATATAGCAACTGACCTCCTGCGTAGTAGAACCGCCCAGCACAGCCACCCGAAGTGCCGGCTGGGATAATCCCGCCCTGAGCTCCCGACGCAATTTCTTCTGGTGACGCTGAATAAATGGATAGTCCAGTGGATACGACAGTCGTTGATCAGTGTTGTCATCCATGTTGCCTTCCCGTGCGCGGATTATAATGTTTGTTTAAGACGTCGGGCCATATCCAAAATACCGGACATGGTTACTTTAAGCTGGTCAAGACTCCGGTTATCCATCACCAGGTTCCTTTTTAGTTTCAGCAAATGCTCGCCACGATGGTTAAGCCCCTCATCCAGAGTTGTCGCAGTGCGCACCCCCAGCGACTCCAGCTCAGGAATATGCCCTGGCCGCCAGATACCACTGGGGTAGCAAAGATGATCCACTCCATAGGGCGGATTCAGCGATGCCGTCAGTTTTTCCCGGTTAATCTCTATTTCCCGCTGAATACCTGCAGTATCTTCCGGAAGTCGGTGGCTATGAGTATGTAATTGAATTGAATGCAGTGGATTTCGCACAATCCGGGCCAGCTCATCGTAGCTGGCGTTGTGGAAACGCCGATCAGTGATATCGTCCTTATCCTGACCCAGAAAGTCAGCAATTTCTGCCAGAAACGCCATTTTTGTCTGGTCATCAAATTCACGGATACAGGATTCAATGCTCTCAACCAGTTCGCTGTTACTGCCGGTAAACTGATAATCCTTGCCATTAAAAGACAGATTTATGGTATCCACCGGCTTTTTCCAGAGCCAGTATTGCAACAGTACATTGACTACTGCTATTTGATGATCGCAGTAATAGGTGGTGACGTAGATAGTTGAAGGAAATTGGTAGTCCTCAAGAACAGGCAGTAAATCAGCGACACTTGCCCACCAGCCATCATCAATGGTAATGACCACTGGATATTCATAAGTCACTTCCCCCTGCAAATGTCGCTGCGCCTCCTCAAGACTTATGACGTTGTATCGTGAGTGTTTCAGAAACTCCAGAATAGGGATCAGCCTATTCCGTGAAATAAAGACGCCCGGCCAGAATAAGTGTTCGTCTTTCAGTGACAGGGAGTGCAGGCAGAGGATCACCAGCTTATGACGGTTAAGGTAAGCGCTGAGATGAGTCAAACCGGATTTAACTATCAATTTATAGAGACTGTTTTTCCATCCCGACATAAACCACTTCCTTTCGCCTCTCTGTTTTAAGAGCTATTGCTTTAAAAAAGCTTTAAAAAAGCTTTAAAAAAGCTTTAAAAAAGCTTTAAAAAATATACGTGTAAAGATCGCCAGATACGAAAGAAACTTAACCGACTTATATTTAAAGAATCGATGCTACATGGCGATGATATAGGCCAAAGAACGTCGAAACTTTTATTTAATAGCACTTTTTGATCGGGCACATAAATCATTTTGTCTGATGATGCCCTGGAATCATTCTATGATAACTCGCCTATTTACCCTGAGTGATCAACTGGCATTTGCAAAATTGTCCGGTGATTACAATCCGCTTCATATTGATGAAATAGCCTCACGAAGATATATGTTTGGCGAGCCATTGGTGCATGGCATTCATACACTGCTCTGGGCCCTTGACTGCTTTCTTGCCGCCAACCCGAAGCCAACAACGATCCTTTCACTGGAGGCTGATTTCAAAAAGCCGGTTATTCTGAGTGAGGATGTATCGGTTAAATTCAGTGAAAAATCCAGCCACCAACTGATCGAAATCAGCTCCCAATCAAGCCTGCTGTCAAAAGTCAAACTGCAATGCAAGCCTATTTCCCGGGAACACTGGGATCAACAACAAAGAAAGTGCTTGTCCGGCTCAGCTCCTGAAGCCTCGCCCAGGGAACTTACTGCAGCAGAGGTGGCAAAGGCAAAAGGCGAACTGGAACTGTTTTACGACAATGTCCAGTTGTCGCAATTACTGCCAAATGTTGCCGCTCATCTTGACCCGGTCTGCGTTGCTGCCATGCTTGCCAGCACCCGATTGGTAGGTGGGCATTGCCCAGGGCTGAATTCTCTCTACTCTTTTTTCTCTTTATATGCCTCTGATAAAGGTAAAGACCCAGCAACATTTGCTTACCAGACTGCTGAGTATGATGAGCGCTTCTCAATGGCCACTATTGACCTGACAGTCCCCGGATTCATCGGCACTATCAGGGCATTTTTACGCCCACCTCCTGTCGTTCAGGCTTCCTGTGAACAGATCAAAGACAGGGTAAAACAGGGCGAATTCATCGGCCAGAAAGCCATCATCATAGGCGGTTCAAGGGGATTAGGGGAAATTGTCGCAAAGTTACTGGCTGCTGGTGGAGCCGAGGTTTTCATCAGTTTTTACCGTGGCAGCGATGAAGCAGAACAACTGGTTAACGAGATCCGCAGCAATGGCGGCAACGCAAGCACTTTCCATTTCAACGTCCTGTCCCCGCACTGGGAAGAAGTTTTGGAACATCATACGGATCTGCATCCCAGCCATCTTTATTATTTTGCAACCCCGTTTATCGCGGCCTCACCAGGGCAGTTTTCTTCTGAACAGCATCAGTGTTTTTCTGATTACTACGTCAAGGGTTTTGTTGAAACAGTTACCCCGCTGCTGTCGAAGGGACTTACTCACATTTTTTATCCTTCCACCGTAATGATTGATGATATGCCATTGGATATGGCTGAGTATTCAGTAGCCAAAGCTGCCGGGGAAACGGTATGCCGCTTTTTGTCAAAAAATAACAAAGGCTTGAGAATCTCTATGCCAAGGCTGCCAAAAATGACAACAGACCAGACAGCAAGCCTTATGAAAAAAGATCAAATGGACCCTGTTCCTGTTATGTTGAATGAACTTCGCACGCACCATACGCCATAAGGACAAGCAAACCAATAACCAAACGTTTTTTTAGGACTGACCACTTCCAAAACCACAACCGATACTGGTAAAAAAAGCAGAAAAATACGAGCTTTCCCCCCCTGCACACCAATGGATTGACAGGTATAATCGCGCTCCTGTTTCAGTCACAGTAAGGTCTTAAGCGTTGATTATCTTCACCGTCACCAACAAAACCACCTCTCAAGTCTATGTTGGGTCAACCCGCAATGACCTGATTGACCAATGGGAAAAAATGGTGGCTGCAGCCGAGCAGAATCTTGACTACCCGCTATACCAGGAGATCCGTGTACACGGCAGGGATGGCTTTGTCGTTGAAGAGTGGGATTTCGTAGAAGACCGCAATGAGCTGAACGCGCTTGAACAGGAAGCCATTGAAACGCTGGATGCTCGAAGCCTCCGTGGCTATAAAACCAGTAACGTCAAGATCCAGCCTAAAAAGAAAACACGAACCCGCAAGTCCAACCTGGAAAAAGAGCTTGCCAGCATCTTTGACGAGTTCGACGGCGACATGGATGACTTTGATGATATTTCTCCAGAGCCGAAAAAGCAGACTGAAGAGAAAACCGCAACACCACAACAGCCGGGCCTTGTACAACCGCTGACACCTGTTTCTGTTGAACGCGTCAGATCACCGGAAATCAAACTGGATGTTTCTACCGCACAGCAAAACGCAGCAGAAGCCCGGAAAGAAAAGCTGGTGACAAAACCGGAAAACGGCTCTCAGGTGAATGCCGTTGTGCAAATGAACAACATCTGTCTCAGCGACGACATTTCGGCCCAGCTTGAAGCCATTCAGGCAGCAGCCAACGCCGTCCTGTCAGGAGACAGCAATGCGGTTGAACTCCTCAACAGCAAACCAGCCGCTCCCGCGCCGGTTGAGATCGAAGTGGTTGAACCGCACCCTGAGCCAGTGAAAGCGGCTGAACCAGAGATCATTATTGAGCTTGACCCAAGAGAACAACGCATCCGCGAAGCCATTGAGCGGCACCGCAAAGCCAGGGCCCAGAAGACGTCGGATAGCCAGGCATCCGATCGTCAGCAAATTGAACAACTGCTGGCAGAGCTCACCACAAGAGCCATGGGCATGAATAGCCTGAGCGTGGCTGCCGCTGCCTGATTCCTTATACCGGCATTTTCTTCCCCTGAACGTGCCGGCCACCCTATCTCACATCTATACTTGGGCTATGAACAAGCCCAACGATCTCTCTCTTGAACGCCTCCAACGAGCACTTCCTCACAAACTCCGGGAAGCCTGTCATGTTCTGCAGCGATTTGAGCAGAGAATGATCCTGATCAGCCATCGCAGTGATCAAATCGCCCTAAAAATGCAGCAGATTCGGAAAGACATCCAGCATTCAATGCCTGGCCACACACCCTCTCAATAGATCGCAGCATCAAGTTAACCACAACATCTGTGGATAACTCTGTTAATCCCGGCAGGAAAACACCCCGCAGACTGCAAAACATGCTCACAACAATAAACTGATCATTTATTGACCAGCCACTCCATTTAAATCACTAACTGCTAAAGAGAATAAATACTTATTAATAAATAATAATAAAAAATATAAGCTGATCCGCTTTTCCAAACGTCCGAACAGGCAAGTATTTAGAACGCCTTTTCTGATGAAAAGAATGCAATACTGATGTAAACACTGAAGGTAACTTATGTCCGGCAGGGATTTTCTAGAGAATTATTTTGACCTGAAAGCTCATGACACGAATGTCAAAACCGAGGTAATTGCAGGCTTCACCACATTCATGACCATGGCCTATATTCTCGTGGTCAACCCCCTGATTCTTAAAGATGCCGGCATGGATTTTGGTGCTGTATTCACCGCCACCACCCTCTCTGCGATTATCGGTACTCTGGTCATGGCAGTATGGGCAAAGCTGCCCTTTGCCCTGGCTCCGGGCATGGGCCTGAATGCCTTTTTTGCCTACGGTGTCGTGCTGGGCATGGGGTACTCCTGGCAAATGGCTCTGACTGCGGTTTTTCTCGAAGGCATCCTCTTCCTGCTTCTGACCGCTTTCAATATCCGTGAGGCCATTGTGAACAGTGTTCCCCTGAGCCTGAAAAAAGCGGTTTCCTGCGGTATCGGCTTGTTCATTGCCTTTATCGGCCTTCAGAATGCCGGTATTGTCGAAGCAAACCCAGCGACGCTGGTATCGGTGGGCTCGTTGACTGATGCAAAGCCACTGCTGGCGCTGATCGGCATCCTGATTACCGGTACCCTGCTGGTTAAAAATGTCCGTGGTGCATTGCTGATGGGTATCGTAGCCACCACTCTGATCGGCCTTCCCCTGGGCGTCACCTCCATGCCAGACTTCAGCAACGGTCTGACACCTCCAGATCTGTCCCCCATTCTGTTCCAGTTTCAGTGGGACCAAGTGTTTACTACGGACATGGCCGTTGTCCTGTTTACCTTTCTCTTTGTTGATATGTTCGACACAGTAGGCACCCTGGTGGGTGTATCCACTAAAGCCAACATGCTGAACGAAAAAGGTGAAGTACCGAACTGTAAGCAGGCTTTGTTTGCTGATGCGGTGGCCACGACAGCTGGTGCATGTCTCGGTACCAGCACCGTAACCACCTTCGTGGAAAGCGCTACCGGAGTGTCTGCCGGAGGTCGCTCCGGCCTGACCGCCTTGGTCGTAGCAGGCCTGTTCCTGGTTGCCCTGTTCCTGTCGCCACTGTTCCTGATGGTACCCGGTGCAGCAACCACTCCGGCACTGGTGCTGGTTGGCCTGTTTATGATGTCGCCGATCAAGGATATCGATCTTGATGATTTCAGTGAGTCTATCCCGGCATTCCTGACCCTGCTGTTTATGCCAATGACTTACAGCATTGCCGAAGGCATTATTATCGGCATGCTCTCTTACATCATTCTGAAGCTGTTGAGCGGCAACTATCGTCAGGTACCGGTTACCTCCTACATCGTTGGTGTACTGTGTCTGGCCAAAATCGTAATGTAAACATTACCATTAAGTATCCAGTCATAAACCACGCTTCACGCCCATGCTATTACGGCCCATAATATGGGCCGTTTTTATTTGATCACTAGCGCTATGTCCCTACCAACAGTCCAACCCGAAAGGTATGAAGAGCAACTGGCAGAAAAGGCCAGCAGCATTTGCAGCGAGTTTGCCGAGTTTGATATTCCTGAGCTTGAACTTTTCCGCTCCAGACCGGACCATTACCGGATGAGAGCAGAGTTTCATGTCTGGCATGAGGGCGATCACTGCTACTACCGGATGTTCGATCCACAAACCAGACAGCCCTTTGAAGTCACCACTTTTCCCAGTGGCTCCGAAACCATTAACCGGTTAATGATGCCCTTGATGGAGGCTATCATCGCCAACAGCCATCTGAAGAAACGGCTTTTTCAGGTTGAATTTCTCACCACCCAGACAAAGGAAGCCCTGGTTTCACTAATCTACCACCGCCAGTTGGATGATCAGTGGAAACAGGAAGCAACAGCACTGCAGGAACAGTTTGGCATTGCCATTATTGGACGTGCCCGCAAGCAGAAGCTGGTGCTGGATAAAGACTATGTCACTGAAAAATTGACCGTGGATGGCAAACCATTCCATTACACCCAGGTAGAAAACAGTTTTACCCAGCCTAATGCCAGTGTTAATGAGCACATGCTTGCCTGGGCCAGTGGTGCCGCACAAGCGATTACGTCCGACAGTAGCAGTGATCTGTTAGAGCTCTATTGCGGAAATGGTAATTTCACCTGCGTGCTTGCCGGACATTTTACCAGGGTACTGGCCACTGAAATTGCCAAAACCTCAGTACATTCAGCCCGGGAAAACTTTAAGCTGAATAATGTAGAGAACGTAGAAATCGCCCGTCTATCCAGCGAGGAGTTGACCCAGGCCATGAACAGGGAACGGGCATTTCGCCGCCTTAGCGAGATCGACCTGGACAGCTATGATTTCTCAACCATTCTGGTGGATCCTCCCAGGGCAGGTCTCGATGAAGGGACGGAAAAGCTGGTGCAGAATTTCGACAATATCCTGTACATTTCCTGCAACCCTGAAACGCTCAGGAAAAACCTGTCAACCATTTGCCAGACCCATAGAATCGAAAAAATCGCCCTTTTTGACCAGTTCCCATACACTCATCACGCTGAAATGGGCGTTCATCTGATTCGGAAATAGTCTGATTTACACTCCCCGGCGCGACTCCTACTTTGATTCTTAGGAAGAAAAAGTTTTAAGGAAGTTCTCCGGGGTAGCCTCACGTGAAAAACAACAAGCTTAAATATCTGCCAGCCTCAATCATTTTCTCTATTCTCTGGTTTTTCTTTGCACCGACTTCTTACAGCAGCGATGCAGAGTATATAAAAACTGCGGTTCTGTTCGTGGCCTATGATCAGGGTGAAAGCAATGCTTTCCTGCGTATTCAGGAAAAATTGAAAAACGCCAATATTCCCTATCGGATATTGGCGATGGGTCGTGCAGCTGAAGTCTTCAAAAATGACCCGGCTCTGATTCCATTCGATAGATTGACCCACAACGAAGCGCTGTATGAAAATCGCGACCATCTGCTGAACCAGAAGCTGGTGTATAACCTCGCCGAAAGCATCTCGACCAAAATTGTCTATACCGGAATGGCAAGTCGGGCTCAGGCTCAGATTGCCAATATCTGGGAGAGAAGAGGTGCCAGGGTCATCGCATTTTATGATAATTTTGAGCCAGTTGATTCCATCAGCTATGTACAGCCTTTTTTAGAAGAGCTGAGCTACCTGGACGAGTTCCATGTCCCCAGTAAAACCACCGCGCTTAGCTTTCAGAGCATCGCTGCCTCCCTGGGAGCAGCAGTGACCGTTACGGGACAGCCCGCACTGGAAGACTGGGACAAAGTCTATGATGAGACCGATATTTTCCTATTACGCGACACCCTCAATATACAACCGGCGCAGCCTGTAGTGTTGTTTGCCGGTGACTACAGCAGCAGCTATCCCAAGGCTTTTCAAACCTTTATTGAAGCAACAAGGAAACTGCCAAACATTCTTTTTCTGGTTTCATATCACCCCAAGTTTGATGGTGAGCTTGAGCGCAGGATCATTGAGGCTCAATCGGACGGCAATGTCCATCTGTTACACCACGGTACTTATTCCACCGCGTCACTGAGCACCATTGCCTCTGCGGTTATTGTCCATAAATCATCCGTCGCCCAGCAGGCCATCTATCGGGGCAAGCCGGTCATCTATGTGGCTGATGAAAACTATCAGAACCTGATGCTGACCGAACAGCTGGCCATTCGCGCATCAAGTGCGGGCCCTTTGGCCGTCATGATTTACGCTCACATCAGGGGCTTCAGACCACCGGCGGTTGCTGAAAGCCTGGGCATACCGGATGCTCCCAGCAAAACCATAGCAAAGCTGATGATTGATGAGCTAAGACGAATGTCTGATTAAAAATACAGAGTTTTTTGATTCCCTGGCTTTATAGAATGTACGCAATGTGATCTACTCAGAAATGATGTGACTCGCGTTGAAGGTTTACGATGGGTGCCCGAATACCCCATGTACTGATTTTTGTCAGGCTGGCCATTCTCTCTACCATTGTCTTGCTGGCATTGACTGTACTTTGCAATTTGATGGTGGCCAGGGCCACCAATGATGCCCTTTACTCTAACCTGAGCAAGCTCCCCTATAATCAGGTTGGTGTTTTGCTGGGTACCAGCAAATACTCTCGCCTCGGCGGGTTTAATGACCACTACCGGCTCCGGCTGGAAGCCGCCTTCCAACTCTACAAAGCGGGTAAGATTGATTACATTCTCATCAGCGGCGATAACAGCACCCGTTTTTACGATGAACCAAGCACCATCCGACGAGACCTGCTAAAGAAAGGCGTCCCTGCAGAACGCATATATCGCGACTATGCCGGTTTCAGAACGCTTGATTCCGTTCTCAGGGCACATCATGTTTTTGATTTGGATAGCTTTACTATTATTTCCCAGGCTCCACACAATAAGCGGGCACTTTATATCGCCATGAATCATGATATTGACGCCATTGCCTTTAATGCGGGCGAGGGCTATGACATTGATATCAGCAATAGAGCCAGAGAGATGCTTGCCAGAGTGCTGGCTGTGCTGGAGGTACATTTTCTCAATACTGGCCCTAAATTCCTTGGCCCGACCATTGAGATTGGTGTTACGCCCCCTACCTGATCAAACAATACAGTTTTCATCTAAGTAGCTGGCCATATGGAATCGCATATTTCTGGCTACTTAAAGGTCAATATTAAAGAACGAAGATTTTTTAACGTAATTTCTGACCTTCTGCATGGCATTAGGGAACCAGTTGTCCAGTCGACGGGTTTCCCGGCAAATTTCATCCGCCAGGCGAGGATTTAGAAAATCATTATAAACAACACCAACTAATGACACATCATGCTGGGTCAGCCTGTCCAGTGCAGTTTTGAATTGTGTTTGTCGGGTCACTCCAGCCATTACGATCATGATTGTCCCATCAACCATGGCACAAATGGACTCTGCGGGAATATTATTACGATTCCTGGCATTTACCGGGGAGGTATCAAAAATCACCGCGTCATAATTTTCCAGCCAATGCTCCATAAGCTTGCTCATATTGGTAATACTGCGGAATCCAAGCACATCTGTATCACAAGGGGCTGGCAGTATATCCAGGTTCACATCATTCGAACGCATAATACATCCATCAGCAGACTGAGGATTTGGCAACCAGTCGGTATGGATATGCCCGGAAATATCACCCAGTTCAGGGTGTAGCATGTTCACTTCCACCAGCAACGTTCGCTTACCATCGACTTCACTACGCTGACTTAAAGCATAAGCCAGGGTACTGCAGCCTTCTTCAGGGTTGGCGGAAGTAATAGCGACCGAACGCAACCCCTTACCAATACTGTTGCCATATACCTCTTCAATCTCCAGATAGTTTATGGGTAGCTTGATCATGGCGTAATCCATCCCAAATTCCAGAGGAATTGAATTACCGTCAAAATAGTGGCCGCATCAGCAACCCGCTCCATGATGATATGCCAGTACGACTGTGTTAGCTCTGGCACAAAAACCGTATCGCCAGCCCTCAACACCGGTAACCGTGAAGGATCTGGATCTTTCATAAAATCCATCAGATCAAATGTCGTCGATCGGTTTTCACAACAGGAGCTATTTACAATGAGTATTTTCTCAATATAAGCCGTCTCCTTTGGCCCCTGCGCCTCTGCCAGTAGATCCAGAATGGTCATATTATTGGTAAAGTCATAGCGGCCTGCCACATACACGGCCCCCATAATCCTGACCGTATCCTCAGGGTCTTTCTCGACCCACCTCCGTTCGCTGGATGGGAAAAAGATAGCATCGCCGGGCTTCACTTCTGGCAGCAAAGTATCATCCCCCGTTTCAAAGTATCGTACCAGGTCCAGTTTACTGACCTTGGGGGCTCTTTTATTTCGATGAATCACCCGTATCTTGGACAGGTCAGCTTCTGCAGATGGCCCTTCAGCCGCAGAGATTAAATCCAGGAAACCCATTTCCTCATTGAAAGCAAATCGCCCGGGCTTGGCAACAGCCCCCATCAGATAGATAGCATTTTCTTTTGGTAATTTGAGCCAGGTTGATTTATTGGATGTCGGATTTTCAGGCAGCTCAGGAATAACTATCGTCGTACCACCGGTCAGTTCCGGCATATCCGACCACGCCCCACCAATTTCTATAAACTCCTGCATATTGAACTCAATGACATTCCGCTCGTCATTGGGGCCTGGTCTGATAATTTTCACATGGGCAAGGTCTGCATTATTCGTAGGGCCTCCTGCATTACTGAGATAATCCATAAAATCTACCGATGGAGCCCACTCATAACGGCCCGGCTTTTTGATGGCCCCCAGAATTTTCAGTGAGCCTGAGGTTTTCAGTTTGATCCAGGATTGATCACTCTCGGGACCTTTTTCAGGAAAAAACACCGCATCTCCCGAGTCAATGGCAGGAAAACCTGAAATTCGACCTTCGGTAAAAGCCTGAAAGTTAAAAGGAACTACAGTACCATCACTTTTAAGCAACCTGACCGATCGAATATCGGCATACTGGGTAGGTCCTCCTGAATTTGCAATAACATCCAGAAAACCAACGCCTTCGGAGGTTTCGAATGCTCCTGGATTCTGAACTTGTCCCATCACATAAACTTTACGTGCCCCACCAGAGACAGAATCAACCTGCTGAGCAACAAAGATGGTTGCCCCCGGATCCAATATTGGCAGATCTTCATCTTTACCACTTTCAAGAAACTGCTTCAGGTTGAACATCTTGGGCTCTAAACCGGAAAGCACCCGAATCTGCTCAACATTGGCATACCGTGTAACACCCCCACCTTTCAAAAGGGCATCCACAACATTGATACCTTCCTCGAAAGGAAAGCTAACGGGCTTAAGTACTTCACCAAATACCTTGATCACGGTTCTGTCAGAAACAGAATCAACCGCTTTATTATCTACGGCTCTTGGCTCTCCATGGACGCTGCTCAAGCCAGGCGAGGTAGGCACAAAAATTTCATCCAGAGACTTTATCTCCGGAAGAACACTGGGATCACCGGTATCCAGGTAACGTTTAAAGTTAAAAACAGTCTTTTTACCATCTCTTCTCAGTTGCAGCTTATTCAGCTGGGCACCATCAACGAAGCCCCCAGCTTCCGTAATCGCCATTTGAATATTACCGGTACTGGGCAGTTCTACTTCGCCAGGCTCGTTGACAAAGCCCAGCACATTGATCAATAACCGTTTTTCCCTCAAATGGATGGTCAGTTTATCAAGGCCGAGAAAAACATCGGAAAGCGCCGTATAAATGGCTTTATCTGCTGCCCTTAATGTAAGGCCAGCTATTTTCAACTGACCTATTTCAGGAAGATGGATAGTCCCATCCCTGCCAATAAGAAAGTTCGTATTGAACCCCTCTTCTCCCGGCAGCCCAATGACCAGAATATCCCCTGACTGCAATTGATAATGCACAGGATCCTTCTTCCGGACTGCCGACATATCAACCTCAACGTCTGATGCGTCAGCTACTTCCGGATCAGGTACTCCCGGGTCAGCCAATTCTGGTTCAGTCGCCTCTGGAATACTCTCTTCTTCGTTTACCGGTGTAACCGAAGCGGGGGCTTCTATGCCAGCGCTTTGATTATTTTCCAAATCAGATTGTGGTGAAATCTCTTGATCACTGCCCTGCTGATTCTGCGGATCAACTGTTTTCTCACGGACTTTCTCCCGTAAAGAAATAAGAACAGCATCATCGGCTTCCAGCTGCCATTGTGCAGACTTTTCAGCCGACACTTTAATATGTTGGCTGCTCCTTATCAGGGTAAAGTCTGCGTCAACATCAGTATCATCAAAGAAAGAGTGGTATGAATTAAGGCTGGTTAACAATGAGTCATTGGGAAAAGGGTACTTACCGGGGTTTTGGATATCACCAAGGATGGCAATATTTATCAAACCTGTCGGGGCGATATAGTTTATGCTCTCTATATTGTAGGATTCGTGGGCTTCCCTGTGTATTTCAGCAGAAGCAGCCTCTTCATCCATTCCCATAAAATTGAGAATCATTCCATCAGGGAAAGTGATTGCCATAGCCTCATCAACCTGCAGCAGAGGAAGAGTCCCACCGTCATCATTCAGCTTTATGATGAACACCCCACCTTTTTCGATGGGTGCATTTGCAGATACTCCGCCAGAATACACGCCAAGCAACAAGAGGATTGCCAGAGTTTGCAACAGCCTGCCGCATATACCTTTGTAATAAAGCGTTGTCATTGAGGCTCCCGCATAAACAGCCTTAAGTTTATGGGTTTAGGCCAGTCTGAAAACCCCAGCACAGAATCATCAGCTCGTAATGGTTTATGGCTCTTTTGAACCTGCCCTGCAGCATACTGTAAAGGACATCCTTTATCTTCAGCCATCGCTTCCATCATTAAACGAACCTTTTCCAGGGTAGAAAATGATTCACTTAATCGATTACTGGCATCACCGAGAAGATCACCATCAATTTCATAAATAGCAAGCTGATGCAGATCATTAATTATGCTCATCTGCCCGGGAAGGCAATATTCACCCCCCGCTTTTTTGAGCTCAAGGTATCTGGCCTGGCTAATCTCTAATAAGTTAATCACATAAGATCGATCAATATCCCTGACATTGCGTTTTTCATCAACTGAAAGGCTATAATCACGGTCAGCATGAAGTGGCCATAGAATCACACATGAAGGAAGTAAAGGAAAAAAAAGACAAATAAAAAGATACCTGGTAGATTTTCCACCCGGCATTAAGTTAGAAAAAAATAAAAATAATTTATTTTTTTGACAGATACTCTTCGATACTCTCATATTGCTTGATCGTCTGGTTAATCCTGAGCATTGTCAATAACTCGTCAGGCTTTCCATTAACACCAAGCAATCCAAGATTTCTACTCTCGGTCTTTAGACGCTTATAAAGAAAAACCAGCGCACCGATGCCTGAAGAATCAAGCTCATTAACAGAACTCATATCAACAAGGACATCTCCTGCACACTCTTTAATTAAATGATCAAAATGACCCCTAACCTCATTCACTGTCTCTGCATTGAATTTATTATGTAATTCAATAATATCACAGCTACTGGCTTGATAAGTCGCGTAATCCATTACCTGCTACTCCCAACTTCAATACTTCTTATTATTTATCTGTTAAAAGTAAAACATAACTTTAAACAACACACATTTAATTAGATTAGACAAAAGAACTAGAGATGCATTCTGAAAAAGTCATTTTAAAAAAACGAGTAAAAGATCACAAAACAGACTTAGGAATTAAAAACAAATTAAAATTTCTTTTTTTTATAAAACACAAATCTGAGCAAACCCTATAGTTAATTTAGTAAGGCTGTAAAAACACCAATCAGACAACACGCCTTAATACATTCAGATATGAAGCTGTATCCAAATAACTCTGAATCAATGGCTAATAATTAAAGTTATTTTTATGGATACCCAGAAGGGCATGCATTCTGCAGAACACTTATCCATCAAACTGCTTAAGGCGGTCCTTCTATGTGCCTGTACATTAGGCGTTTTATTAAGCCTTGTGCAAGTATTTCTGGATGCTCACCTGTCCAACGCTGATATTGATCGAAAAGCCAGGGAAATGCTGGCAATGATTCATGATCCCGCCAGCAGGGCAGCCTATCGTCTTGATACCGATATGGGACAGGAAGTACTGAATGGTCTGTTGGAAATGAAATCTGTGCAGATGGCAGCAATACACCTGGACGATACGTCAAAACTGGCCAGGGTGGAGAGACCCATTTTTGCTTCCCGATACCGCCTTCTCTCTGACTATATTTTTGACCCCATCCGTATATACCGCCAGCCACTGTATAGCAATGAACCAGAGAAAGAGCACTTTGGGGAGCTGATTCTATCCATTGATACGGCTTACGAAGGTAAGGCGTTTATTCAAAGATCCGTCGTTGTGATATTCGCCGGAATAATCAGAGCCATAGCAATGGCTCTGTTAATGTACCTGATCTGTTCAACGCTGCTGACTCGCCCCATGAATCGTTTGATTCGCCATTTATCAAGTATTGACCCTGAAGAACCGGGACAACAGCAACTGCCTGTGCCTGAAGGTAATGAAAATAATGAGTTAGGTCTCTGGGTCAGAACGGCCAATAAACTGTTAACGTCCATTAACTACCATCAAAGTCTGCGTCAAAAAGCAGAAGCCCGTATCATGCGGCTCTCCCAATATGACTACCTGACCAGACTGCCAAATCGCCGCACCCTACAGAAACAGATCAATACCTTTATCCAAAAGGCCGCAAAGAAGCATGAGAACATTGCCATTCTCTGCCTCGGACTGGATGACTTTAAATCATTAAATGCCCAGGTCAACTTCAATGCCGCCGAACATATCCTGGTAAAAGTCTCGGATCGCCTTAGAAACTGTATTGGCAATAAAGCCTATATTGGCCGATTAGGTGAAGATCAGTTTGCCATTATTCAATCAAAGATCGAGCAACCCTATGAGGCTGCTGAAATGGCTCAGTCTCTGATCAAGCAGCTTGACAGACCTTTCGAGATTAACGGTGAGCAGCTGACCATCAGTGCTACTGTGGGAATAACGCTCTTTCCTGATGATGGTGAGGATGTCGACACCCTACTGCAACAGGCTGAATTTGCCATGATCATGGCCAAGTCCAGAAGCCACAATCGCTACCAGTTCTATGTAGCTACTATTGATACCGAAATCCGCCAGCGCAAACGGCTGGAGATGGACCTCCGCCAGGCCCTTGAAAAGCGCGAACTCAGCCTGGCCTTTCAGCCACAGTTTAACTATCAAAAAGGCGAGCTGGTGGGTGCCGAGGCCTTGCTGCGCTGGAATCACCCGGAGAAAGGGTTGATCTCGCCAGATATGTTCATTCCCATGGCAGAACACAGTCTTGATATTATTCCTATTGGTAACTGGGTTCTGGAAAATGCCTGCCAACAGTTAAACAAGTGGCATCTTGACGGTCATCAAAACCTGCGTATGGCAGTCAACCTCTCGACCATTCAGCTGCAGGATCAGAATATAGCTGATCGAATCGCTTTCTTACTGAATAAATACCAGGTTCCCCCTGAAACCCTGGAGCTTGAGGTGACAGAAACCTCCATTATTGATGATCTGGAAGCATCGAAAGCCCAGCTCCAGAATATGAAAAGTATTGGGGTAACACTGGCGCTTGATGACTTTGGAACGGGTTATTCCTCTCTGGGTTACCTTAAACAGTTTCCATTCGACAAAATCAAAATTGATAAGTCCTTTGTCGAAGATCTTCCTGATAACCGGGAAAACTGTGGCATTGTTGAAGCTATTGTTCAGATTGGCAAGAGCTTCGGCCTGAAAGTTCTGGCTGAGGGTGTAGAGACTGTCGAACAGGCAACCTATCTGGCTGAAAAAGGCTGTCAGGAAGGACAGGGCTATTACTACGGAAAACCATTATCCGCCCATGACTTTATCAGTCTCATATCAAGTCAGCGTGTTTTGTCGAGTAATACGCAGGAAAAGGCTGGAAATCATGAGGCTCAGGGAGACAATAATGACTGATCATCCCATTGTCATACTCCTGGACTCCCGACAGGCAGGTGGTATCGAAACCCATGTTTACCAACTTGGCAAAGCGCTGAAAAACAGCGGCTGGCCTGCAGAAATCTGGTTTTACCAAAAATATCAGGCTGAACATCCCCTTGAACAGGCCTTAACAGACTCGGCCATCAGTTTTCGCTATCTCAATGGCAAATTGACCGGGCTGATCTCAGCGCTCAAAGACACATCGCCTCTGTTACTTCACACCCATGGATATAAAGCCGGTATTGTTGGCCGCCTGGCTGCAGTATTCAACAGAACACCTATTGCTTCCACCTTTCATAATGGTGATCCGGGTGAAGGTATGGTCCGGCTATACTCACTGCTTGATCAGCTGAGCAGCCCCATTTCTCAAAATATTGCCGTCAGTGACGAGATTGCCAGAAGGTGGATCAGTACTCCCCATCGGATTGATAACTTTGTGGATGTTCCGGAACATCTCCCATCTTCGGGAACAGCCATCGCCTTTGTTGGCCGGTTAAGTCACGAGAAAGGTCCTGACCTGTTTCTGCAGCTGGCCAAGCACCAGCCACACCTCCCCTTCCGGCTTTACGGCAGTGGCCCAATGGAAGAAATACTGCATAAGCAGCAGGTCAATAACGTCATGTTTATGGGGCAGGTTCAGTCTATGGAAACCCATTGGCGTGACATTGGCCTGTTGTGCATAACATCCCGTTTTGAAGGGCTACCCATGGTGGCACTTGAAGCCATGGCCCATGGCGTGCCTGTCCTCAGTTTCCCATTAGGAGGACTACCGGACCTCATTGTCCAGGGCTTCAATGGCTGGACGTCTCCGGTTGGCGACCTTAATGAAATGAGCAATTTACTGCAGTTCTGGGACTCATTGCCAGAAGCCGTGAAATGGCAAATCAGAGAAGCCTGTATTGCGACGGTGATCAATAACTATTCAAGTCAGGCGATCCTGCCAAAGATTCTTGATGTCTACCAGCAAGCCGTCCAGGCAAAAGGCTACGATTGGCCAAATACGCTCAAAGCGTTACCAGTTCATGGCCTTGCAGATAAGAAACAGAATCGCTCTCACACAGTCGGATAAACCAAATGGAACTCAGCCAGAATGTTATTAAAGGATTGAAAGTTGGAGCTATGCTGCGCCTTGTGGCACAGATCTTCACTTGGCTCAATACACTGATTCTGATCCGCCTACTGACACCCGAAGATTATGGCCTTATGGCCATGACCATGGCATTTATCGGTATATTTGCACTAATGGGAGACTTTGGCATTGGCAAAGCGATCATTCAGGCAGAAGAGCTGACCACAAAGCGACTCAGACAGGCATTCACGATTAACATTGTTTCCTGTCTGGTATTTTTCAGCATTTTCTTTTTAATCGCTCCAGTTATTGCCAGTTTCTTTGATGAACCAAGAGTGACAATTCTTGTCCAGGCAGTAGCCTGCCAGCATCTTATTATGATCTTCCATACCCTGCCTTACGCCATGGCAAGCCGCAAGATGCTGTTCAAAGAGCGGGAAAAAGTCCAGTTTTATACGACCCTGATGACTAGCATCGTCACCATCGCCATGGCTGCGTCGGGTCTCGGCGTATGGTCACTGATTCTGGGACATCTGTTTATGCGTCTGGCACTGACCGTTGGCTATAACTTTATTGCCCCTTGCTGGGTCAGGCCCGCATTGAGCTTCAAGGGTTTTTCTAAAATGGCAGGATTCAGTGGCGTAGCCACCATTAATGATGTACTGCGTTTTTTTATCAATATCTTTGGCAGCATCAGCATCGGCCGCCTGCTCACCAAAGCCGAGCTAGGGGTGTTCTCTGTAACCATAAATCTGGCCAATCTTCCCAGTGAAAAGATCGGCGAGCTTCTTAATCATCTGGGACTTTCATCCTTTGCCAAACTTCAGAACGAACGTGCTGTTGCAGGGCAGTATCTTCATAAATCGGTGCAACTTGCCAGTCTGGTACTTTTTCCCATGTATCTCGGTATCTGTGCCATATCCCCTGAACTGATCACTCTGGTACTCTCTGACAAATGGGCTGCCGCCATTGTCCCATTTCAAATTCTCTGCCTGACCAGCCCGTTCCGGATGCTGTCGGAAATGATGGCTACCGGGATAACCGCTATTGGTGAACCCGGCAAAAACAGCAAAACACTGCTGTTAACTATCTTGACTCTTCCTGCTTTTTTCTATGGTATCCAATATGGTGTTGCCGGGGCATGCTGGGCCTGGTTAGGTATTAACCTGATCAGTTTCGCTTTCCACCTGAAACTCATTCTGCCAGTATTTGAGCTGAAACCATCATCGTTACTGAGCGCTCTTTTACCGAGCCTCAGCAGCTCCATTATTATGCTGGTGGGTTTACTGCTACTTCGAGATCAACTTACCGGTCAGGTGCATGAGGCCGCTCAAATGTTCCTGATGATTCTGGCTGGAGTACTGCTGTTTTCCGCCACACAGTTACTACTTTTTCGCCGCCAGCTTTTTACCACCATTAATTACTTAAGGCACTAGGGTGGTTAAAGATGCAGCTACCCAACCTTGAGCGGCTGTTTATTAATCGCTACCAGACCGTAAACGTCACCGCCTACTGCGTACTTGCTGCACTGCCAAGTCTGATATTCCCACACCCGGTAGCCTTGCTACCGCTGGCAGTGATCCCATTGGGTTTGCTGTTTATCCTTCGCAAACCCTTTGTGGTTTGCCTGATTTTCATTCTTTTCTCTTTTTTCAGACTTCATGAAGTATTTCCACAGCTGGACCCCATAAAGATTCCACTATTAACAGCGCTGGCCTCATACTTTGTTCTGGCCTGGCATATTTTTCTGACCGAAAAGGTTAAGGTCTACTGGCGACATGAACATACCATTTTTGCCCGGTTTTTCGGTTGGGTTGTGCTTGGTATTGCATTTTCCAGCTATCCCCCTGCAGCTTTCGGTGCCTTTACCAGTGTGTATATGAAAATAGGTATCATGGTGTTGGCCATCTCGTGGATGATGACCGAGCACTGGCACTTCAAACTGGCGCACTTTATGATCATATGTTCCGGTCTGGCAGTTGGCGCTGTCACCCTGTATAACAATGCCAATGGTATTGGTATGGTTGAGGAAACCCGTGTCACCATTCCGGGTACCAGCCTGGGTGATCCTAATGACCTGTCGCTGGTTCTCAGTTTTCCGATGAGCTATGCGGTTGCATACGCCTCCACCAAAGGTACCGGCAAGTTCAGAACACTCCTTGGCCTGACCGGTATTATTGTCTTTGTTTCATCAATCATTGCTACACAGAGCCGCGGAGGTTTACTGGCGACTGTTGCCGTATTTGGTATCTTTGGTCTTAGAATCATCAAATCGAAACTACTGCTCATTAGTATTGGCAGTTTTGCTTTGATGATTCTGGTGGCCGCTGCCGGCATCAGCGATCGTAAATCCGGGGGGGCAGCTGAGGATGGCATTGATGAGTCAGCCATGGGACGCATCCATGCCTGGGAAGCGGCTTTTAACATGGCCCTGAGAAACCCGATGACGGGCGTTGGCCTCGACCTCTTTCTGGATAATTACTGGGATTATGCAACCCATAGCCGGGCGGAGGGTAAGGCTCATGTTACTCATAGCACCTGGTTTCAGGTTATGTCAGAGTCTGGTTTTGTCGGTTTTGGCCTGTTCGGCTTTATGATTTTCACCATTTTCATGTCCATAATGGGCTCATTGAAAAGGCTGGACCAAAGTAAAGGTACACCAGAGTATGATCCCCATATCTCAGCCATTGCAGCAGGAACCTACGCCGGGCTGGTCGGCTTCTGTGTATCCGGGACCTTCTTAAGCCAGGGTTTTCTGTGGCCGGTCTATATCATCACTGCAATAAGTATTGCCATTGCCAATTATACAGATAACCATTTCCACCGTGAGCAGGGTCAATAATAATTTCCAACTATGAAATCTTGTATCTTGAATTTACAGTCAATATTTTTAAATTCTGGCATTGTATTGGTACAATTGTTAGTCACAAATGTTTAGCCGCGTCCAGCCTGGGAGGCTTTTAAATATTTGACAGTTTTCTAAAACATTTAATCACCTTTTACCTTTGGTTCAATCTTTTGGCTCTACTGGCTTTGCCAAACAATTTATGAAGGTCATTATGCAAACCACAATTTTTATTTCCCTGTAAATCATAAACAATTTAGGGCATACGACTGTTTCAATGTTAGTTTTTGCCGTTATTATCAGGTAAATCATTCTGAGTCAGCTTTCAACGATGCAAAAAATGATACAAAAAAAATTGCCTTTACCGCGTATTCATCCCATATAAGGTGAGCTGCTTACTAGATTGATTGAGTATACTCCGGTCATGACAAATAATTAATGAGAACTCAGAATCAGACAAGCCAGGGACTTATCATATGCTAGAAAACCTGAAGGCAAAAATAAAAAAAAGAGACTCTATGGCAGGAAAGATTCTTTTTCCCCTATTAAAATCTATTCAAAATTTTGAAGTACCGGTAATCAGACCGATTCATGGATTAATGTATCACCTGCATAAAGTAATTACAGGTACTTTCAGTAATTTGACTCGTATTTTCTACTGGACTCCGGTGTTGAAATCCCAGCTCGCCAATATCCCGGGAAAGCTCTATCTTTACGATGGCATGCCTCTTCTACTGGGGCCATTAAAGATTACTTTGGGTGACCAATGTCGACTGTCTGGCCATACTACCATCAGCGGGAGAGCCTCTTCTCTGAAGAGTCCCGAATTGAAAGTTGGTAATAATGTAGACATTAGCTGGCAAAATGAAATTTTTGTCGGCGACCGTATTGAGATTGGTGATAACGTTCGGTTAGCCGTTAAAGTCAGGCTGGTTGGTTACCCCGGTCATCCTGTTGATCCGGTAGCCAGAGCCCGGGGAGAACCGGATACGGATGATCAGATTGGCAGCATTATCATCGAAGATGATGCATGGCTGGCCGCTGGAGTTACTGTTATGGGTGGCGTAACCATCGGAGCGGGAACGATTGTTGCTGCTGGCAGTATTGTCACCAAAGATTTGCCTTCCGGAGTTCTTGCCGGGGGAATTCCCGCCAGGATCATCAAATCACTGGATTTGCCTTCGGAGAGTGGCAATGGCTGATCTCATTGTATTTGGAGAAGACTGGGGAGGCTTACCCTCCAGTACCCAACACCTGATCAGTCATTTAATGAAAAGACATCGGGTCATCTGGGTAAACTCCATTGGCATGAGGTCGCCGCGGTTTTCGATAAGGGATATAAAAAGAGTCCTGCAAAAAATGCTGGCCATGCTTAAGCGTACCGATAAACCTGCGCAAACGTCCTCAGAGCCAATAACCCCCATTATCATCAATCCCAAAGTTCTCCCTTTTCACCGGTTCAAACGGGTTCGTCAACTGAACAAACGACTTTTACTGAATGACATTAGCAGAGCAATAGAGCTGGAAGGATTTGATAAGGTTATTCTCTGGCTTTCACTGCCCACTGCCGTCGATATGGTGGGTAGCTTGAATGAACAGGCTTCTATCTACTACTGTGGTGATGATTTTGAAGGCCTTGATGGTGTGGATCATACAATGGTCAAGCCATTAGAACAGGAACTGACTGAAAAGGTTGACCTGATTCTTGTCGTCAGCAAAGCACTGGCAAGGAAGTTTACTCATCCCAACACCATCATTCTGCCCCATGGTGTTGATTACCCGCTATTTTCATCACCGGCAGACAGACCCCATGATCTTCCGGAAAATGGCCCCATTGCCGGTTTCTACGGCAGCATTTCTGCCTGGCTGGATACTGATATACTGGTTCAATCCGCTATTGCCCTGCCCAGCTGGCAATTTGTTTTTATTGGCGATATTAAAACGGATGTCTCATCACTTCAGGCTCTGCCAAATGTACACTTTCTGGGAGCCAGGCCCCATCATAAACTGCCCTCCTATATTCAGCATTGGAATGTAGCCATGCTGCCCTTTCGTAACAACAAACAGATAGCGGCCTGTAATCCCCTGAAGTTGAGAGAATATCTTGCATCGGGTACTCCAATTGCAGCCACTTCTTTTCCCGCAGCTAGAGAATATGAGAATCTTCTGGCAATTCAGTCACCTAAAGAGCCATTTTCCAGAGTTATTTTGAGGGCCAATGAACTGAGGGAAGAGAAAGACTGTCGGCAGAACAGGGTCTCAACCGAATCATGGCAGCACAGAGCCACGCAGTTGGAAGCGCTGATTAACCACTTATCACGTTAAACACACACGGCTCATTTAATTAATTTCCTCCTAAAACAGCAGCTACAATTAACAATAAAGAAGCATAAATACTTGTATTTATTATTAGAAAGTGTCACAGAAGCTAACACTATTACCAATCAGGAAAATCAACTGTTCAGGTAAGGACAAAAAACTGTCAATCAATGACGATTTTCCACTGAGCCAGTTGGCTGAATAGTAATATGAGGCTGATAACAGGGAAGTCACGGTGATTAAGCGATATGGATCCCGCAACATTACGATACTGCTGTTGTTCAGTATGTCACTCCTTTACGGCTGCAAATCACAACTGAATTTTCAGTCCCTGATGGATAAGGAGCAAGCAAGATCAACACAGCAGATTGCGGATGTCATCGAGCAAATGAATGAAACAAAAAAAACATTACCTATTTCCAAAAACAGGTATACTCGTCAATTGTCTATCAATTTCACTCAAAAGGAATTAGAGGTTAATAATCAACATAAACAAGTTATTGATCTTTTTTTTAATTCCTTACCCGAAAGCCAGCATCTCAACATCACTATTTCTGTAGCCCCCTCTTCTGCCGGTCAGCCCTTCAAAAAACTGAATGACTCCTGGGCAAGGCTACAGAGTCTGAAAAATATACTGGTGCAATATGGTGAAAAAATAGAGCTGGTTTACCAACCTGAACTGGACCTTGATTCAGCCACCATTCATGCGGTGGGCAATGATATTTCCGGAGGTAATGGTGTCCAGTGAAATGCTGAGAAACCTCTTTCGACTTCTCAGCGCAGCCTGGCGCCGTCGCTACACTATTTGTGTGCCTGTTCTCATCATGCCGGTGGTTGGTTTGATTGCCAGTTTTATGGCCCCAAAATATTATGAAGCACACACCACCATACTGCTCCAGAATACCACTGAGCTAAACCCGATTCTGGAAGACTTCACCATATCCACAAACCTGGAAGAACGGCAATTAGCGCTGCAAATACTCCTTAAGAGCCGCAAAGTATTAAAGGGCGTAGCTAAAGCCATTGGGTTTATCGACTATAAATCCTCTGAGGAGCAAATAGATGAGGCCATTGATGAGCTATCAAGTTCACTATCTATCGTCTTCGGCGGTGAACTGGTCAAAATCTATTATAGAAGTCAGAACAAAACCGATATTAAAGAGCTGCTGACCAAAGTTACTCAACACTTCCTTACTCTGGTTCAGGCACCACAAAAATCATGGCAGGTTGCCTCAACCCAGTTTCTCAAGGAGCAGGTAGATAGTCGACACAAGGAGCTTTCTGAAGCTGAGCTGGAACTATCTGATTACAAGGCAAGGTTCGCATTGGAGCTTCCGGAACTCCATAAAGCGAACGTAACCAGATTGGCAGAGCTCCGCCAGCTGTTAATGGAAAAAGAGACAGAACTGGTGGGTGCCAAAGCCGCAATGGAAGAGTTCAATGGTAACCTGGCTCAAACCAACCCCGTTATCGGTAAACTTGAAGAGCGAATTATTAACACCCGCACTAAACTGAGTATGCTTCGCTCCCGTTATACAGACAGGCACAGCAAGGTTCAGACGCTGGTACGAGAGCTCGATAGGTTGCAAGCTGAACGCCAGCGTATGATTGCTGAAAGCAGTCAGTTAAAAACGGAAGATGTTCAACGTCTCTGGAACCTGGCGTCATCAACGCCCTCTGTTTCAGTGGATAGACCTCAGGGAGGACAGACCACCATACTGGCCTCTCAGCTGCAGGCGGTTCAGGAGGCTAAAGCCAAAGTGAACAGCCTGGAGAATGAAGTAAAAAATATTAAAGATCAAACCGACGAGCTCCAGAATAAAGTGCAGCAGTTTGCTGAAGTAGAGCGGACTCTCGTTGAACTACAACGGGATTTTGGTATTAAACAAAAACTTTATGATGATTTTCTGAATCGTTATGTCATGGCAAAAGTGGCGGAAGACCTGAGTTCTTATCAAGAGTCAGAACAGGTTAAAATCATCGACGAACCTTTCACACCCAGCAGCCCTAATGCCCTTCCTGCTTCATTATTTATTGTGGCAGGCGTCTTTGCCGGTCTGGGTATCGGTACAGGTCTGGCAGCAATTTCAGAAATATCTGATAGCACCTTACGACTTCAGGATAGTATTGAACGAATTGCGGGTGTCCCCGTTCTGGCCAGGATACCGTCCATGCCCAAAGCCCCAATCCTGGTTTACGATCCGGAAAAAGACTGGTTCGATGAGGGGGAGGTATCATCATGACAGCATCTCCCGTTGTAGCACAGATAGTCCAGCACCTTGCCCCTGGCGGTATCGAGACAATGGCTTTAGACATACAGCGAAAAGCCAGAAATCCGGAGCATGTTCATATTATCAGTCTCGAGGGAACACCCTCTGAAGCGATTGAGCATTGGCCAAGACTTCAGGGCATGGAAAGAGTTCATTTTCTGACCAAACCTCCCGGATTGAGTCTCTCGTCGGTTACCAGGCTCGCACGACTTTTACGACAACTTAATGTTGATGTGGTTCATACCCACCACGTAGGCCCCCTTATCTATGGTGGCATCGCCGCCAAACTGGCCAGATGTGGCCATGTACATACTGAGCACGACGCCTGGCATCTTAACCAGCAAAAACGACGCTGGCTGGTAGCTGCCTGCTTCCACCTGCTAAAACCCGCCGTTGCCGCAGATGCAGAACTGGTTGCCGCCAGCATTCGACAGCATATTCCACTCTTTACACCATCCGTGGTTCTTAATGGAATTGATACGGATAAATTCCAACCAGCAAACCAAACCGCAGCCAGAAATAAACTGAATCTCCCCCGGGATGCGGCCATTATTGGTTGTGCGGCACGTTTTACCGAGGTTAAAAACCATGACCTTTTGATCCATGCTTTTTCCAGACTACCCGACAGTGCACACCTTGCGCTTGCCGGTGGAGGCGAACTTGAACATGAACTCAAAGATCTAACCAGGCGGCTTAACCTTGAGCAACGGGTACACTTTCTGGGGGTCATTGATGATATGCCCGGCTTCTACCACGCTATAGATATTTTCTGTCTTGCCTCAAAAAAAGAAGGCCTCCCACTCTCGCCGCTGGAAGCCCAGGCTTGCCAGAGAGTTGTAGTCTTGACCGATGTGGGAGGCTGTCGTGAAGCGGTTGATCCCGAGAGCGGTATTCTGATCAAGGCTGAAAGTGCACAGGCATTGGAAAACGCTCTTAAAACACAGCTATGTTCCGGCATCAATAAAGACAAACAGGAGTCTGCACGCAATTTTGTGGTTAACCATTGCAACCTGGAGAGAATGATCAGTCAATACGATAACCTGTATTGCGGGAGGCCAATGTGATTGAGTGGCTGGCCTTAATTATCTTCTTCACGGCAGGCATGGTGATTGTATATCACCATATTGGTTATCCCATCGCTCTGAAATTAATGACACAGGGACTGGAAAACACACGCCCCAACTTTTATCAACGACACCACCACATTACGCCTCTTGATCATATGCTGCCAAGCATCAGTCTGATCATGCCCGCCTATAATGAAGCTGGCACTATTCAGGAAAAACTCAGAAACCTCGCTGCCCTTGATTACCCGGACTATAAACTGAAAGTGATTCTGGTTTGCGATGGCTGTACAGATGGTACAGCCCAGCTTGCAAGGGAGACACTGGCCGAGCCTGAATGCAACCATCTGAACTTATCGGTAGTAGAGAAGCCTGAAAACGGTGGAAAAGTCGCTGTTTTGAATGAAGCCATCAGCCTCTCCCGTTGCAGCGTAGTTGCCCTCTCCGATGTGTCATCACTGTTATCAAACGATAGTCTTTTAATCGTTGCGGCTCACTTAAGCAATGAAAACACCGGGGTAATTTGTGGTAGCTACCACTTTTTACAATCACTCAGCGTTGGCGAGCAGGCTTACTGGCAGTATCAGCGAAGCATTAAAACAAGAGAAAGCTCTCTGGGTGCAACCCTGGGTGTGCATGGTGCATTTTATGCCTTTCGCCGTGAGCTGTTTGACCTGATCCCCGCAGACACGATCAATGATGATTTCACCCTTCCGGTACAAATAACCATGAAGGGCTATCAATGTCTTTATGACCCGAGAATCATCGCCATAGAACTCGAGCAGGCATGCAATGAGATGGATTTCCAACGAAGAAAGCGAATTGCTGCCGGCAATATTCAACAGGCCATTCGTCACGCTGGCTTGTTACATCCAAAGTTTGGAAAAATCGCCTTCAACTTTTTTTCTGGTAAATTTCTGCGCCCATTCATGCCGCTGTTCCTGTTTATGGTACTGGCATCTTCAGCATTACTGTCTCTGTCCTACCCTGTTTTTCAGATTATTCTGGCCATTCAGATGGGCATTTACAGCATCACTGTCTTTTATATCTTCCGTCGTTCACAACCAGATCATAAGAAATTGAGAGTACTTTTTTATCTGGTATCCGGGCACCTGGCTATGGCTATCGGATTGATTAGCTATCTTTCAGGCCAAACCAAAGGCCAATGGAAAAGAGTAACTACTGAAACATAAGGATTTAAACACGTACTTAAGGAGTGTACCCATGAAAGAGTCAACCTACGTCCATCCTCTCGCCTCAATGTGCAAACGGTTAATGGATATTCTTATCGCCTTGGCCGGGCTGGCAATCACCCTGCCACTGTTTCCCTTTATCGCGCTGGCCATTCGTCTTGATAGCCCCGGACCCATTATTTATCAGCAGATGCGTATTGGCTATCAAAAGGAAAACTATATCCGCTTATTTATGATGAAAAAATTCAGAACCATGCGGAATGATGCCGAGTCAGGAACAGGCCCTGTCTGGGCTCAGAAAAATGACCCGAGAATTACCAAAGTGGGTAACTTCCTGAGAAAAACCCGTCTTGATGAACTGCCACAACTCTGGAATGTACTGATTGGTGATATGGCCATTGTTGGTCCAAGACCTGAGCGACCAGGGATGTACAATAAACTGGAAACGAACATTCCATTTTACAGCGAACGAACGTTTGATGTTGTTCCCGGTATTACCGGCCTTGCCCAGGTCAACATGGGTTATGATGAAACATTGAATGATGTGAGAAATAAAGTTGCCTATGACCATGCCTACGCCCTGGCTCTGAGCAGCCCATGGGAATGGCTGAAAATGGATATTTACGTCATGTTCAAAACCATTTTTGTCATGGTAACCGGCAGAGGGCAGTAGAGGGGCAATCAGCTCTGCTGAAACAAAACACCGGCAATCTCATCCAGGCCTTGCCTTAAGGCCTCCCGGCTATGCACGCCTGGCTGGTGGGTATCAGCCAATGGCATGGTGTGTATATCACATCGAAGGTTTCCCGGTGGTTCATTCTCCGCAGGCCACAATAGCACGTCTGGATATACGCCCGTCATTTCACTCATCCATGACAGTTTATCCCTGATGGACATTTTTCCGACAGCCGACACTTCCTGATTAATGTTACCCACAAAGACTTTCAGGGCCTTGCTGTTACCAATACTTTCGGCAACCTCTGGCATCAAGATCGCCGGTAAAATGCTGGTCATGAAACTGCCCGGTCCTAAAATAATCATATCTGACTCTTTTATTCTGGCGACTGCTTCATCAGTCGGCTGAATCGCAGGCAAAATCATCAACTTCTCCGGGCACTTCTCCAAAGCATCAATGGTCGTTTCACCGACCACTTCCTGACCATCCACAATAGCACCAAGGCGGGCAGGCTCTTCTGACATGGGTATCAACTCTGCACCGACCTGTAACATCTGGCGAATCAGGTTTATGGCATCCAATGGGCGAACACACATTTGATCCATTGCCAGTAAAATCAGGTTACCCAAATTGTGCCCACTGATATCACCGCTATTTTTAAAGCGATACTCAAACAGAATCCGAGCAAGGTTTGGGGTATCCGAACACAGCTGGTTAAGGCAGTTCCTGAGATCTCCCCAGGCAATACAGCCACTGCCATCCCTGAGTCGCCCCGTTGACCCGCCATCATCCGTAGTTGCAACAACGCCTGACAGGTGCCCACCGAGAAATCCCAAGCTTGCCATGACCCGACCAAGGCCATGCCCACCACCGATGGCAACAATCCGGCGACACTGATAAAGCGTTTTTACAGAATACATGGCAAGTTCTTTTATGCGAAAAAAATACGGTATAGAAGATCATTGTCTGCTAACTGCTCAGCCATCACGAAAATGATCTCCCTTAACCGGTATCAGGTTTGTGTTGAACCTATGATGCGTGGTGTTATCAGGAATAAACGTACCTGCTTAATCTTTGACTTTGACTCTGCACGGAACAAATGGCCAAGAACCGGAATATCGCCCAGCAACGGAACTTTGGTAAGCTTTGCTTCATCCTGTTCTTTATAGAAGCCACCGATTAACAGGCTCTCCTGTTCACTGATGATAGCCTGAGTATTAATTGAGCTGTTAGTCACTTCCGGTAGTTTACTCCCGATATCTTCTGTGCCCTGGCTTCCTGAACCATCCTGAATATTGACGGTCATATGGATACGTCGCCCCTGCTCTTCACGAACAATTCTTGGGGTAACCTGAACAACTGTCCCTGATGTCACCGGAAATAGTTCAGAGTCTTCATTACTGGCAACTGACACATAGAAAGTACTGCTGTTATCGAGAATGGCTTCTATGTTATCGAGTGTCAGAATAGACGGCCTTGATACAATCTTGACCCTCCCTTCATCAGCCAGTAGCTGTAAATTTGCATTAAAGGAGCCAAGTGCACTGGAGACAATGGTTGTATAGTTTGGCGTCGGGGCATTTGGGTAGGGAGTAAAAGATATCTCGGTATCATTTGAGCTGGCGGAATTATTCCAGTCAACGCCAAGCGCTCTCAGGTCCTGTGTATTGATATCAATAATTGAAACACTGATCTCTATCTGCGATGTCGGTTTATCAAGAGAAGCCACCAGTTCTTCATACATTGGCATCTTGGATTCAAGATCATGCACAATGATCGCATTCAGTCGCGGATCAGCATTGATATAGACCTCATCGGCTTCCACACCGGCATTCAGCGGGTCTCCTGCGGAGGATTCAGAACCATCTTTCATGCTGGGTTCACCGGATCTGCTGACACTCTCTGCCGGAGCCACGGATGGGTTAGGCAATCCCTGTTTGGTCACCTGGGCTACACCGCCTCCTTTAATAATTCTGGTCAGAATCGTAGCAACTCCGGGAACTGTCAGTTGCTGACCTCTGAAACTGAATGACTTATCGGTTGCCCAGGCATATTTGAGCGGAAAAGTGCGAACCGTCAGTTTACTCTTCTGACGCTCCCCCTCTTTCGCATCCAGCAGCAGTGCTGTCTGAGACACCAGCTCGATATAACGGGGAGGCCCGGAAATAAAGACAAGCCCCTCTTTCGGCTGTTCCTTCCAGAAAAAGCGACCGTCCCAAATACCAATCTTTTTCAGGGTTTTCTTCAACTGCTTTATTGGCAAATAGTTTAAGCTGATAATCTGCTGGCTGGAGGAGCTGCCATCATAAACAAACAAGGTATGCCCATCAAAATACCAGATAAAGCCATAGATATTGGCCAGATGATCCAGGAAATCAACAGGGGTCATAGGACCAATCTTGCCATTAACCTCCCCAACCACCGTATCCGCTATGATGGATGGCATATAATAACTACCCGCAAAATTCTGTAATACTTCCTTCAAGCTGTCGCCATTGCCAAAATACGCATACGGACGTACACCAAACGCTGCCAGGGCAGGTGATTCGTCATCTCCAATGGTACCTTCAAAATCATCAATCGCATCCTGAATGGCATCCTCTGCAGAAAGAACCATACCATTTCCGGATGGCGTATTGTGTCCCATCATGTAGAGGTTGGTGGAAGCTTGATTTACCTGTTGACGGTCGTCTTTCTGGGCAAAGTTATAATCAAAGTCAGATGTGGCCGCATAATGAGTTTGACTACCATACTGGGAGATACCAGCCTCTTTCCCGGACAGTTGTCCATCATTGATATATGGCATTAGTCGTGCTCTTTCGGCATCAACAGGTGAGCCATCTGGCTTGGGAAACGCCCTGGCATCCAGTGGCCTCCCCCAGGAAACAGAATCCCCGGCTGAACCGGGAAAAACTCTGGCGTCCAGGGCTCTCCCCGGCTCGGCTGAAGGACGGTCAGGCTGTTCCGACACGATGTCGGATGGGAAATAGATAATCTGTCCTACCCGTAAGGACTGAGTAGTATTCAGTTTGTTATAGCGGGCAAGCTCATTTACCTCAAACCCGTAACTGCCGGCAATCACTTCCAGAGTCTCATTGGGACGCACTAAATGTTTTCTGGTTTGCGGCTCTTCAGATGACCAGTTCGCCAGCGCCTGAAAGGTAATCGCCAGTAAAAGGGACAGGATTATCAGGGTATTTCTTATAAAGCCCATCAGACGCGTGCCTCCATGCTCATGTCTGCTCCAGCTTATTCAACAGCCCTTAATGAATAGATGCCTTGTAAAGTCGGGAGTGTCAATAATCGTTCGTTACACACCAGTTTATCGGAAAACAAACTGGATTCACCAGTATTTCGTCAAAAAAATAATTAAAATGAGAAAAATCCATTTATCACTTTGTATACCCGCCGATAGAACGAAAGGATTAAATTATCAGGCGGACTTTACCATGGCAGCACCAGTTTCTTTCGGTAACGGTATTTCAGGTATTTCACGGATCGACAGTGCTTTAGTGCACTCAGACTATCCTAAATCAAAATCAAATTTCAGAACCTCCGGTAAAAATGTTGTTGATTACACTTGGAAGACTCTGGAAATGGACCAGAATTATGAGCAACGTGAATTTGAGTTTGCTACTAAGGCTTCCGGTCAGAATATCTCTTCAAGCCCGGAGGAGCATTACCGCTTCACACAGGATGCCATGGACTCTTTTTCCGGCTTTTTAAAGCAACTGCCTGAAAACAGCAGTAAAGCCAAAAGAATAAAAGAAGGTTTGTCAGTAATCGAAAAAGCCAAAGCTGACAGTGAATATTTAATGATGTGCCGTAATGTATTGATTGCCAGCTAAAGGATGAGTGAAATGGATAAGTCATTAAAAACCTGGATGCTGTCACAGGCGTCCTACTATCTTGAATACCAGCAGCCCAGAAAATCCATTGCTCTGTTAGAAGCACTGATGTCAATAGACAAGAAAAACCCCGATATTTACCGCATGCTCAGCTACGCCTACTTAAAGGCAGAACGACCTGAAGAATCCATTCGCGCAGCCGATAATTTTCTAAAATACGCAAAGCCCGGTAGTGATATTCGGGCTATTAAATGGATCAAGGGGCGAGCCCTGCTCAAGAAGAGAAAAGCAGCACTAAGCCGCTGATCTTCAAGACCATAGCCAGCCCCATAGCAGCGGCGCACCTCTCATGGCACAACTGTTACCCGGGCTGAATATTGGCGGCAGAAATGATCTGGTACTGGCAGGCCTGCTGGTATCCATCATCGGGCTTATTATTCTGCCCATGCCAACCCCCCTGGTGGACTTCCTTATTGCATTGAACATGGGGATTTCCACCATACTTCTGATGACCTCCATCTACCTGAAGTCTCCCCTGGAGTTTTCATCTTTTCCGGGGGTGCTGCTGATAACGACCCTATTCCGTCTGGCTCTGTCCATTACCACTACACGTCTGATCCTTCTTCAGGCAGATGCCGGTGAGATTGTATATACCTTCGGTAACTTTGTGGTAGGGGGTAACCTGGTCGTTGGTGTCGTTATCTTCCTTATCATCACCATTGTCCAATTCCTGGTCATCACCAAGGGTTCGGAACGTGTAGCAGAAGTCAGCGCCCGTTTCTCTCTGGATGGTATGCCTGGCAAGCAGATGAGTATCGATGCTGACCTTCGGGCCGGGGCCATCGAAATGGAAGAAGCTCAGCGTCGTCGTGAGCTGGTGACCAAAGAAAGCCAGCTGTTTGGTTCGATGGATGGAGCCATGAAGTTCGTAAAAGGTGATGCCATTGCCGGTTTGATCATCATCTTTGTCAACATTACCGCTGGTGTCGCTATCGGTACCGGTAATGGTATGAGTGGCGGTGAAGCCCTACAGCTCTATGCCATCTTAACCGTAGGGGATGGACTTATCTCCCAGATACCAGCCCTGCTGATATCCATTACCGCCGGTATTATAGTCACCCGTGTATCCAACGAAGATGCCAAGGACCTTGGTAATGAGATAGGCACTCAGCTTACCGATAAACCAAAGGCCCTTATGGTTGGTGGAGCACTGTTACTCGGCTTTGCCCTGATCCCCGGCTTCCCGACACTGACTTTCATGACTCTTGCTGCAGCCATTGGTGGCGGAGGCTACTTTCTGATGAGGAAAGTGGAAAAAGCCCGGACAGCTGAGGAAGATGGCGGCATTCCTGCCATGGCCGCAGCGACAGAATCACCCAGTGAGGCCAAATCCAGATTGGACCAGCAGGAAGAGTTCACCCAGACTCTGCCCTTGATTATTGATGTCCCTACCTCTGTACAGAAAAGCCTGAACACATCCTCCCTGAATGAGGAGCTGCTTAAAGTCCGGAAATCACTGTACATGGATCTCGGGGTTCCTTTTCCCGGTATACATCTGCGGTTTAATGACGCCATGGATGAGAATACCTACAGCATACTGCTGCAGGAAGTTCCCGTCGCATCGGGCTATTTCAAACCAGGCTCTCTGTTCGTGAGAGAGAGTAATGAGCACCTGGACATGCTGAAGATACCTTATGAAGTTGGCGATCCGTTTCTGCCCAGCCTCGACTCTCTCTGGGTCATTGAAGGTCAGCAGGACAAACTTGAGCGCAACAATGTCAACTTTATGGACTCCTCAAAAATCCTGACGTACCACCTGGCGCATGTCCTGAAAAAATATGCTGAAGATTTTGTGGGCATTCAGGAGACACGCTACCTGCTGGAAAAAATGGAA
Source organism: Salinisphaera sp. G21_0 (assembly GCF_017744115.1). Lineage (GTDB taxonomy): Bacteria > Pseudomonadota > Gammaproteobacteria > Pseudomonadales > Endozoicomonadaceae > Endozoicomonas. The sequence continues at coordinate 125,278 of NZ_JAGHQW010000002.1, forward strand.
AGCAGTTTTGGTGAACTGATTAAGGAAGTCCAGAGGCTGTTACCCGTTAACAAGATCACCGAGATATTCCAGCGCCTGGTATCCGAAGATATTTCCATCAGGAATCTCCGCTCCATTCTGCAATCCCTGGTTGTCTGGGGACACAAGGAGAAAGAGGTTGTTCAGTTAACCGAGTATGTTCGCTCTTCATTAAAGCGCTACATCAGCTACAAGTACTCTAACGGCAAAAATATGCTGCCAGTATACCTGCTTGACCAGGATGTCGAAGATACCATCCGCTCCGGTATCCGCCAGACTTCAGCAGGCAGCTACCTGGCACTTGACCCATCGACCTCTGCCCAGTTTGTGGAAAACGTTAAGCATTCTGTTGGCAAAATAGGTCATCTTGAACATAAGCCCGTCCTGATCACTTCAATGGATATACGCCGCTATGTGCGAAAACTTCTGGAGCTGGAAGTGTATGACCTGGCAGTGCTTTCACACCAGGAGTTAACGGAAGAGATCACCGTCCAACCACTGGGCCGTATCTCCCTGTAAGCAAGGTCATACCCGTACCGGATGTAATTCTCAATCTGCTGGCACTTCGTATCAGCCAGTAAATGAGGGATGGTCTGGCAATCGCACCTTTAATCAATATCCCCATAAAAATGAATCAGCTGCTTATCACCACCGCAAAAGTTAATTAGCCGATATTTACTTTGAATTGCATTGATTAAATCATTGCTTCGAGGTAGAAAACAGGCGTTATGGACGGATGATGAGTGGAGTGTTCAGTAAGAATTGGCAGGTATGCTTTCTGCAAAAAATCTCCAAGACTAATCAAACCAGCTCTTATTATTTTCTCTCTTACTTTCGTACAAAAAAACTTCTACCCCATAAAGGGATAGAAGTTATGTTGTACGAAAATATGAGAAGTAGGGAAGAGAACAATTAACGAACTAATGCAAAAACCAGCTGGTCAATAAACTGCTCTTCTTTATAGACATGCTTTTTCATCACACCTTCAAGCTCAAAGCCACACTTCTCCAACACACGGCGAGAACCATCATTCCCGGCCTGCACATCAGCAAAAATACGGACCAGCCCCATCTCATCAAATGCATACTGGCACACATAAGAGAGTGCTTCGGTCATAATACCTTTACCCCAGTGATCCTCTGACACCCAAAAGCCAATCTCTGCGCCAAAACGATGAACATCCAGCTGAACGACAAACCCGATCTCACCAATAGCCTCACCTCCACAGTCAATAGCAAAGCGGGTTCTGGTCTCATGTTCCTTGACATGCTGAACCCAGGCTCTCGCATGCTCTATGGTATAAGGGTGTGGAAAAGTATCCCGAAGGTTTCTGGCTATCTTAGCGTTATTACCATGTTTGGCCAGAGAGATCGCATCACCATAAAGGAACCTTCTGAGGCAGTAACCATTACCCAAGTCTATATGCATATCATTATCCTGATAGTCAGCTATCAGGTAAAACATCGGCAAAAGTACCATGGGCTTTATTGATATACTTATAACCCATTGACAGGACTTAATGTGCCGAGGATTATCCAACCAAGCTGAAGTTTAAGTTTATCTAATCCATTTAGCAGGCTTGATTTTGTAAAGGGGACATCAAGATGAAAGCCCCAAACATATTTGCAGTTGAATTATAATATCAAATATAACTTTTCCTTCAAAACCCGGAGGATTTTATTATTCTTATTTCTTATTAAAGACATTCATATGATTTCATAACAAGAAAAATCCAAACCATCTTTAAAACTCAAGAGCTCTTACTAACCCAGCACAAACTAATCTAAAACAGTGATGGAAACAGGGGAATTAATAGCCCTGTAATCCTGAATTTTTAGAGGATATCACTCAGCAAGAAATAGAGAATATACTGCTTTTTCAAGCAACCTATCTATTAAAGAGTAAATTCATTGCTTATTAAATTGTATCAGGCATACAATTGTAACTGTGTTTTTTAAATGCTTAACCTGCTAATTATCAAGAAATTAAAACAATCGTATGAATATCTTTCTGCCAAAAGAGATTCAGTCTCATTCATAGATTTACTGTTTGCTTTTTATCACACGTAGGTGCAAGACATATTACCTGAACAATAGTACCAACTTGTCCTAATCAACAGAACGTCAACAATTATTGCCAGCAAATTCAAGGTTAGCATCATCAACAAACCTGTTAGTGACTTACATGTAAGCAAATGATTAACTGCGGTCAGTTTTCGGAAACTTAAACCCTGGAAAGCTGTCCAAAGCAATAAATTTTAAACAAGGAAATATTAAAATGATCAATTCAGCCGGTGCTTCCCCCGTTAATCCTTATCGAGTCCCGGAAGTTAACATCAACGAGACTCAACCTGACCATCTCGTTGATTGTGCTAAAACTATTGTTCAGAACCGCATTCGGCAATTATCCTTTGCACTAATAAATCCTGCTGGCAAACGCAGCACTGCGTTATCCACCGCAAGCCTGGCTTCAGCACTAGGCATGTTGTTAGCCGCCATTGATGATGCTGGCGTGAAGGAAAAAATTCTGGGCATGACAAACCAATCCCTTCGATTAACAACCGCACTGGAAAAAGAAATCCACAAACAACTGGGTCAATTCTGCCTGAATTACACTGTCGAAAAGAACTCACAGAGTTTTATTGTAAACTATTTTGCTTCAGAGGATCACTGTCAGGATAGTAACCTGATTGACCTTTTGTACAAATGCTACAACACAATAAAACTGGAAACCACGGCACATGACAAAGTAGCCGATGTGACTAATACATTCATCAAGTCTATAACCAACGGTCGCATATCCAGCTTGTTCACCCCTGAGGAACGGGATGATGTCAACCTCTCTATGGGTAATATTGTTTGTTTAAACGTGATTTGGGCTGATGCTTTTAATAAATTTAAAACTGCACACTCCGGCTTTCAGTGTGCAGATGGCAAGATAGCCGAAGTCGAAATGATGGAATCTGAACCCATGAATTTAAAATGCGCCTTTACAAAGGACTATGCGGCGATCGCAAAACCATTTAAACACGACACTGAAAAGCTATATTTTGTTGCAATATCACCTATTAAAAGTTCATCAGATGGCATTAGTTATCTTGATACTGAAACACTTCATCAACTGATTGACCAATCACTGGAAGCGAAAGAGCAAAAAATCACCTTAAAACTGCCTAAAATGAAAATAGATAGTACTGACACATCATTACTTAACGAAATTGGCAAGCTCAGTGATATTAAAATAACGGCTGACATGTTATCGAAACTAGGTAAAACCAGGCACGATCATCTGGACATGCGTCAGAAAATTCATGCCATCATTGATGAAGAGGGTGCCGAGGTTGTTTCAACCACAGCCGTTAACAGGAAATACCGGGGGTTTAATTCCAAGTCACCGGAACCATTCAATTTTGACTGCCCCGGCTATATTGCGATTATTGTTAAGGACGATAATGGTAAACATCTGTTGCTTGAATCGATAATCAAGGATGCAAGCTATCTTGTCCCTGCAGAAAGTAAAGAAGTTCAGCCTCCCACCCTGAGTGCCAGATCTGTGCAAACTCATCAGGGGAGCACTGTGGATAATGATTCACTTTTCAGACCTGCAAAAAATGACAATGGAGCTAAATCTTTAAAAAATCCTGAAACGTTACTTCAAGACAATGCGAAACATCACTATCAGAACCTTTTAATATATTCATTAATACAAATAATACTGAACAGCGATAAAAAATTGAACATTTCTGGAGCCTTTTACGACGAAAACAATCAAAAGCTGTTCATTAAGATCCAAGATTTTACTCAAGCTCAAATACTCAACGAGAAAATAATTGAGTTCACCAAAGCAAGTAATTCCGCTGGTTCTGTCAGTGCTGTAGATTTTAATGCTTTTGGAGCAAATAATTTTGGAATCTGCACAGTGGTAAATGAGCCGCTCACTACCCTACTCTTAAAGAAATTGTCTAATCATAAACTCCCATAGCATTAAGAGCATTAAAATGATCAATCACATCCTCATCGATGCGAATGGTCATCTGCTTTTTCAGCTGCTTGGCGTAAGGTTTTTTTCACCCTGACTAAAACCATACTCTTCTCTCATGGCGTCAATCTCGCTGTGCTTATGGTCTGGGCCTGGAAGAAAGCAAAGCAGGTAGATGGGGTGCGTGGTCAGGAGCTGGCTATGAAACCACTTACTCGAGGCAAAGAACTGGCAAGCGATGCAGTCAACTCGGTATCACAGTGTATTCAGGGAGCCAGAGAACGAATGAACGGGCAGACTCCTCCTTAGCGGGAGCCAACTCATGAAATAAGCCAAGTATAGGCTGACAGAGTAACATGGACAAATGTTTTAATCAGCTATCACAACCAGAACAATCCTGCTAATCACTTATCTGTGGCGTAGTTGATTATTTTGCCGCCGTTTACCAACTAACGGCACTGATTCACCGACTTAATTGCCTATCTGACACGGCGCTTCTAACTTTTTATACAGCATGGCAAGTACGTCCCACTTATACATTGCCCATTCTGGTGAAAGCAGGTATTGCCTTTCCCCGGAACCGGTCAGTCGATGGAACAGTAACCCCTCTGGAGCCCGAAGGATCATCTTTGTCAGCACATCCGTATAGGATTCCATGGATAATTCCCGGACCTGCTCTTTACGCCATTGTCGGGCCAGTTGAGTGCCTTTAACGATGTGAAGTGGGTGAATCTTGATGGCATCAACACCTAAAGCAATAACCCGGTCAAAACTTACCAGACTGTCTTCAGGTTCTTCCCCCGGAAGGCCAACTATCAGATGAGTACACAACTTCAGACCATAGCGTTTGGCCCGGATCACTGCATCTTCATAATCGCTAAAGTTATGGCCACGGTTAATGGCTTCAAGCGTAGGATCAAAGCTGGATTGAAGGCCCAGTTCCAGCCAGACCTCATACCCCTGCGCCTGATAATCTGACAACAGTTGTAAAACCGGATCCGGTACACAGTCAGGCCGGGTTCCCACGGCAAGTCCTATCACACCGGGCTGAGCCAGAGCCTCATCATAATAGCGCCTGAGATCTTCCGGAGCACCGTAGGTGTTACTGTAGGACTGAAAATAAGCGATAAACTTTCTGGCACCCGTTCGGTCACTCACCTTTTCCTGAGCCTGTCGGATCTGCTCAGAAATTTCTCCCGCTTTAGTGCTGCCAGGGCTGAAGGACGCGTTATTACAAAACGTACAACCACCAATACCTTTAGTACCATCACGGTTTGGGCAGGTAAACGAAGCATTCACCGAAACTTTGTGTACTTTTTCTCCGTACTTCTGCCGAAGGTAACGGCCAAAAGTATTCACGAAGCGGGTCATGTCCATAGCGAGTTATTTCGTTATCAAAAACGCTACAAAATACCGACAGCCCCCTGTTTAGCCTATAGGGAGTTTAACGCATGACTTAATGGCCAATGCTTAGCCTGAATTTTTTTTCATTTTTTCCAAAGCTTCCTGAACGACGGCACGAGCCTCATTTTGACAGGCATCCATTGCATCAGGGTCATCGGGAGCTACACGCCATTCAATTATTCTTTTTGCCAGTTTCCTTGCCATCACACCGACAAGATCATCCAGATAAGCCTCATCGAACATAGCTAATGGCATAAATCTTAAATGAACTAACAACTGCTCAGGTTTATCAGGTTCTTTCATATGTATGGCAAAATCGCCGGCGTCAGACGTGCTTTGACTGATCGTTAACGTAAAATGCTCACCGCTCATAGTATTCTCCCGGCTGTACTAGTTTCAGTTGTCGGCGGTGATACAGGTGGCTTTACGATCTTCAGACCAGCTGTCAGCTCATTAAGTCAGGAGGCATTATCAAACAAAAAAACCGGGCCTTTCGTCTTTTTATAATCTCTATTCATAATCTAAACTGAACTTTATAAGGACTAAAGCATTAGCGGACAATGCCGCCAGATATGGCGATATTCTCATCAATTATCAGCAGCCAGCTTGCACTGGGCAACGGAGAGCCAGACCATGTCACTTATTACCAATAAGGATATCGAAAACCTACCCTCTGATAACTCGGGCCAGGTAGGTAATGTCAAACCGGTAGATCGTATTGATCCGATGCAATCACAGGAGTTTTCAAACCTGGTAAAAAACAAGGAGGACAATAAGCTTGCTGAAACAGCTGTGGAAGATGGTGAGATTACGCCGGAAGAACTTCAGCGACAGATTCGTGAAAATCTGTTTAAAAACGGCTTCAACAAAGCCCTTGATAAAGCCAGGGAAATAGCCAAAGAACTCAGACAGGGATAACACTCTGCCCCTTTGTCTTTTTTGGGCCAAAGGTAGTTAAAACGCTCCATTAATAGCTACTTAATATAATTAAAAGCTCTCAATATAATTATAGTTAGTGAAGCGATATGGGTGGTCTCTGCGGGTAATCCACACCCGGCAGATGGCGTTGTGCAGTACAGGGATGTGGCCAGCATGTCAATTCAGCCTTCCAACATTTTTCCGCTCAGTCCAGGTGGTGATAATAAGCCACCGCAAAGTGTTTTTTTTTCTGAGTTAAATCAACTGGTTCAAGAAATTATTTACCCCGAGTCCGACACGCTGTTTCCTGTTCTATTCACTAAATTAAATACCAATCTTGAGGCCATCAAAAATGATCAGGATATGATGCGCTGGATTGATATCAAAAACCGTTTGAAGAAATCTGAATCTTTCATTAAAAAAAGCTTCCTCGATCATTTGACCAGCGCAGACAGCGAACAGCCTGCACCACAACAAGAAGGTGTCTTAACTCTTGAATTACTGGACAATTCTGAACTTGACCATCAACTCCTCTGGCTTTCTGCAACCAATAATTTTGAGAGCAGTAACAACTCTGAACGTATTTGCCGAATCAAAAGCAGTCTTGAGAGCACCTATCCACGGCATGACGGTACTTATCCTGCCACCCCGGAGCGTATCTGCGAAAGTTTTGCCATGGCTCTGGAGAGTCTCCACCCGGATCGTGATATTGAACAACAATTATTCCGCTGGTTTGCCAGTCATCTTAATAATGCGGCTGATGAGCTCTGGCTTAAAGTCGACCAGTTAATGATCCATAAAGGGCTGGGACCCAAACATTCATCTCCGGTTGAGCGATTGAAAGCAAAACCAGCCTCCGACCCAACCCATGATCCACTATCCACACCCCGCTCCACAGATCAAACACAACCAGCGCCTCAGCAGAGTTATTATTCAGATATGGGAAACCCTCAGTTTCTGGATAGCTTTGCTGAGAAGCTGGTATCCCGGCTGGAAGACATGCTTGCGGAAGATGAACTCATACCTGTGGCCAAGGCTAACAGGGTCAAGACTATTGATCTGGCCAATGTCCTCAGCTCACTGCAACTGGATGTTCTTGAGCAGCACGTGTCAATAAGAAACCTGCACAACTCAGTCGTAGATGCCCTGGAAATACAAGGCGTTAATTCAAAACTCTCACGCCATCATGAAGACCTCATCAACATGGTCGGCTGGTTGTTTGAGTACATTCTGGATGATCACAACCTGCCTGATGACGTAAAAAAAACCATAGCATTATTGCAAATCCCAATCTTAAAACAGGCGATTCTGAATGATGCTTTTTTAACCGACAAAAAGCACCCGGCCCGTCTCTTACTAAATGACTTGACGTCAGCAGGAATGCTTTATTGCCGGGATCCTCAACTGAGCAAGCATGTTTTGCCACTGATCGAGCATACTGTGCGTACCATTATCTCAGGACACAGTGAAAACCCGGATGTATTTCAGGATTGTCTTGATGATTTTCAAATCCATCTGGATATCATTCTTAAACCAGAGCCTGAGAGTTCGGAAAATCATCCTGCTGCACTCAACGAACAACCGGAAGAGGTTCAGGCAAGAGACTTCGGCGATAGCCATATCGTTGATTTTAAGACAGAAAGTCTCACGGAAGAAGACTCAGAGGAGATAATTCTTTCCTGCGAACAGTCCGGGCTCAGTCTGAAAGATTCGCTCCAGTCTGAACCCGCCCCAGAGGCAACCGCCCCCCCTCAAGAGCTTGAGCTGCTTCCGGATGAACAGATCGAAGTGGCTGATACTCAGGAGCCTCCCCCCTCATTTACCCCGGTCATTATTGATGGACTTCTCCCGGGCCAGTGGGTTGAGTTTATTGGCGAAGGTGACTCACACCGCCTCCGCTGCAAACTTGCCCGGCTCAGTAAAGACCGTCATCGATATATTTTTGTCAACAGCTCGGGGATGCGTGTTGCGGAGCGCTCTGGAAGCGAACTCAAAAAGGAAATTAAAGACGGTTCCGTCTGTATTATGGAAGAGAACCCCGTGTTCGATCGGGCTATCCAGGCTGTTCTTGAGCGATTCAAAAGGCATTTGTAACGCTGCCACGGATTACTAAAGCAAGCAGTGAAAAAGGTGAGAACTTTTCATGCCTGTTTATCGCAACACCGGTAAAGACATCCGTTATGAAGCAGGCTGCTGACTAAAGCACTGGCGTTTAGTGGCGAAAAACTAATTTATCTTTAATTTGTACAGGAAGTTTTTATGATCAATCTGGAAAATTTACATCAAATCACCGACGGTGATGAGGTCCTGCTGGAAGAGTTGTTATCAACATTTTTTCAGAGCACCCGGGAAGACATCCTGAATTTGAAAGCAGCGGTCAACAATCAGCAAACGCCCCTTATTGTCAACTTTGCCCACCGGATTAAAGGTGGTGCTGCAATCGTCGGGGCGGAGCAACTGGCAATACTTGCCGGAGACCTTGAGCAGTCAGGGCAACAAGTGGAACCGGAACGTTATGACCCTCTTTTTCTTGAACTGCAGGATACGTTTAACAGTATCGAAGCCCTATATCCCAAACTATAAAGGCCGCTGACTGGTCAAGCTGAACAGTCGAAAGCCTACCACAACGGCAAACGCCATAAAGGGCGCTTCAAGAACACCACCAATAACCTGTAACCACAGTACATTCTCAGGGCTCATCAATAGATAGCTAATAAGGGATTGTGAGAACAGCAGAGTGAGCAGCAGTACAGTAAAAGGCAATAATAACAGGGACCACTGCTGCTTCGTCTGATTAAAGCTTGCCTGAATAGCCTCCACTGGAGGCTCACCCTTAAGGGCAACCCGAAACTCCACAAACATCAATTTGTACAGCAGATAAAACCCCGGTAGCAGGTAGAGGCTAAACCCAAGCATGACTAATACAAACACGACCAGGTAACTGGTCGCCAACGGAAAATAGATACCCGCCGACTTTATTAAACTGTCATAAAGGCTTAGCTTTTCGCCCTGATCACGACTCTCAATAAAGAAAATCGCTGCCCCCGTGGCCAGCGGTTCTATCAACACTGAAGCAAACAGATCTGCAAACCCGCCACTTATCTCGCTATTGCCAGCAAAAGACTGTTGGAGGTAAAAGCCTGCGATCTCAGAGGGAATAGCAGACAATAGAAACAAAACCGTCAGGCTCAAGCCATAACGAGCAAAAAAGTGTAACGATTGAACAATAGATTGCATGCAAATTTCACCGGTTAACCAACTTACCAGGGAATCACTGATCCATCATAATTGATGAACTGGCCACTGTTTTTCAAAGAAAGTTGATCAATAACCTTGCGAACGCCCCTGATTGATGTTTCCGTATCAATCGGAGCATTAACGCCCCCCATATCCGTCTGAACCCAGCCCGGATGCAAGACACCGACACTGATACCCTTTCCGGCAAGGTCAATGGCCAGACTTTTAGCCACCGCATTCAATGCGGCTTTGGCAGAGCGATAGATATAACTCCCGCCTTTCTGATTGTCCCCCATACTGCCCATTTTACTGGACATCATGATAATTTTTTTCTCATGGCTCTGGGCTACTTTTTCCACCAGCGCCTGCGTAACCATCATCGGGGCCACCGAATTAACCCGCAAAACCTCCATCCATGGGTCAACGGTCACCTCATCATAAGACAGGCCGAAAGGGCCATAAATGCCGGCATTATTGATCAGGATATCAATGGGCTCTTCAATCACATACTGCAGGTTATGGATCATTCCGGGCTGGGTAATGTCCAGGGGAACCAGCTCAAACTGGTAACCAGCACTGCGTTTAAGCTCCAGCAGTTTCTGCGACTGTTCCGGAGAGCGGCAACAACCATAAACCTTGGCACCCAGTGCAAGATATTGACGGCACAGTTCCAGACCCAGCCCTCGGCTAACGCCGGTCACCACCACTATTTTCTGCATGCAGACTCTCCCGGATAAACTGGCAGCTTCCGGTAGAAATAAAGCTGAAGCCGCCGATAAATTATCTTACTCGTAAACAAGACAAAAAACTTACAAAACATTCTATGATGGCAAACCGGGGATGGAAAAGATGCCTCCAAAAATAACTGGCGACAACCAGACGTCTTATATACCTGCACAAGAGAGCCCCTCCCCTGCTAATGACAAAGCCAGTCATAGAGGACGCCAAGTCAGCGAAGCCAAGGCGACTCCCCAATCGGACAGAACCGCTAATGCAACCAGCAATCTGGCCGTTGGCCAACGTCAGGTTGAGTCTTTATCACCGGATCATCTGGAAATGATCAAAGCACTGACAGAACAGGGCCAATGGGGTGGTGTTCTGCCCGCAATTCTTGCTTGTAAAACAACGGGTCAACTGCATGAAGTTCTGGTCGCAATAAAAACAGTCAGTGCTCTGCCCAACGAGATTCAGCAGACAATAACCGATTGCTTTGGGAACCTCTATGCAAAGGAAGCCAGTAATATTCTGACTACAGGACTACTCACACCATGACACTCGAAAACCTGGGCAGTCTCGATCTTATTATGCAAAAGTCCGATGAACATGACAGCCCGCTGGGTTCCATGATCAGAATGGCGGTGGATAGTTTTATCGAGACACACTCACTAACAGCGGTGAATCGTGATCAAATGGTCAATAGCATTACCCAGAAAATTCACGAGCAGATCAATCAAGTGATGTTTGAACAGGAAGAATTACTGACAAAAGACCCGGTATTAGCGGAGAAAATAGCTCAGGCACGCAATCAACGGCGAATCGAGCAAAATTATCTTCAGGAAAAAAGCCAACGCTCTGAAAAAACTTCACCGGGCTAGTTTTCTTATACAAAAAAAGGGGGCTTACTCAGCCCCCCTCATAAAACCTGATCAGACCAGCAATAAAGCAATGGTTGCCAGGCTGAGAATCAACGTACCACCATAACAGGCCACTTTTACCCCAACCCCCGGGTGGAAACCCAGATCGTGAGCACCGTGGTAAATACGGTGAATACAGGCCCAGTAAGAAGGCACCAAAGCCACTATAAGTGCCAGCTTGCCAATCCAGCTCTCCAGAAAGAACGCAGACATTCGCTCATAAGAGAGCGCTTCTGCCGGAATAATTTCCAGAGGCACACCCAGACCAACCACAAAAATAATGGCCGGAAAGAAAAAGGCAATAGTGGTGCCACCAGCCCCAAACAGACTCCACAACAGAGGTTCAATATGGCGTTTATTACTCATGTTCCCTCTCCTATCCCCGTCAAAGTCCCATGGTGGCCGCAGCCAGAATGATGGCAGAAACCACCGCCAGGCCAACGTACATCAATTTGTTAACGACACTGTCTTTTACCATTTTACGAATCTGCTGTGGCAGAACGCGGGGCGTCATATCGAAATAGGTGACGGCATGGTAAATAGTCAGACCCAGGGTAACCACGGTAAACAGAATCATCAACGGGTTGGCCTGGAAGGCAAGCCAGCTATTCCAGGCTGCTTCACCCTTGACCAGCTGCATCAGACCGACAAACAGGTTGATGGCATAGAGACCATCAAATACACAGGAGGATTCCCGGATCATGTACTGGCGGTAGAAGGGATGATCCATATACCAGGTGCGCTTCATGGGACGCACATAGGGGCGACGACTCATCACTTGTCTCCTTTACGTGGCATCAGGAAAGAGAGCGCCCAATCCTGAGAACCCTGCAGTTTGTTCTGGTTGATAGCAGCAGCCGGGTCAACATTCTTTGGACAAACCTCAGAACAGTAACCCACAAAGGTACAGGACCAGACACCATTCTTGCCCTGAATCACTTCAGTACGCTGTTCATAGCCATCATCACGGCTGTCCAGGTTATAACGGTGCCCCAGGGCAATCACCGCAGGACCGGTAAACAGTGGGTTCAAGCCCATCTGTGGACACGCGGAGTAGCAGAGCATGCAGTTAATGCACATGGAGAACTGTTTATAAAGGCCCAGCTGCTGAGGCGTCTGCTTATTCACACCCTCTTCAACCGGCTTCTCCATCGCATTGATGATATACGGTTTCACTGACTCCAGTTTCTTGATGAAGTCTTCAGAGTCAATCACCAGATCCTTTTCAATCGGGAAGTTAGCCAGTGGCTCAACACGAATGGGATTCGGATAGTAATCCCGCAGGAAGGTTTCGCAGCCGAGCTTTGGTGTACCGTTGATCACCATGCCACAGCTGCCACACACCGCCATACGGCAGGACCAGCGGTAAGCCAGGCTGGAATCCAGTTCATCCTTGATATGCTCAAGGGCATCCAGCATGGACCAGGCTTCCACATAAGGAATAGTGAAAGTGCCAAATGTCGGCTTGCCATCGGTTTCCGGGTTATAACGCAGAATCTCGATGGTTATGGTTTTATCACTCATGGGGTCTCCTTACTTCCCTTCACCGTTTTTCTCAGCCGCGTTCTTCTCGGCTGCGGCACCATAAACGCGCTCTTCTGGCTGGAAGCGGGTTACATTCACGTCTTCATATTCCAGACGAGGCTTGGCATCACCGTTATAGAAAGTGACGGAGTGTTTCAGGAAGTTGACATCATCACGGGCTTCAAAGCCATCAATACGCTGGTGCGCACCACGGGACTCCTTACGTTCAACACCACCAATAGCCATACACTCAGCAACCATCAGTGAGCTTTGCAGTTCAAAGGCTTGCAGCAGTTCAGTATTGAAGACCTTGCTCTTGTCTTCCACCTTGACGTTTTTGAAGCGCTCACGCAGTTCGGAGATCTTATCCAGACCGGCCTGCATCTCTTCCCCCACCCGGTAAATACCGAAACTGTCTTCCATGGTTTTCACCATTTCGTGACGCAGGTGCGATGCTTTTTCAGTACCATTGGCATTGCGCAGGCTTTCGATGGCTGCCAGGTGCGCTTTCGCCTGATCCAGCAATTTACGTTCATCAGACATGACGTTCTGGCTGGCAAAATCTGCCGCACTTTCACCGGCGACCTTACCGAAGACCACAGTCTCAGCCAGAGAGTTGGAACCTAGACGGTTGGCACCGTGCATACCGACGCTGGCACATTCACCGGCAGCAAACAGACCGGCCAGATCGGTGGCACAGTTGATGTCCGCTCTGACACCACCCATGGTGTAATGAACCGCAGGACGAACCGGAATTGGCTGATGAACCGGATCAACCCCCAGGTAGTTTTTCGCCAGGGAACAGATCAGTGGCAGACGTTCCATCAGCTTCTGTTCGCCCAGGTGGCGCAGGTCCAGGTGCACCGCATCGCCCAGTGGCGTTTCAATGGTGCGGCCCTTGCGCTGCTCCTGCCAGAAGGCCTGGGAAAGCTTGTCACGTGGGCCCAGTTCCATGTATTTGTTCTTTGGTTGACCAACCGGAGTCTCTGGCCCCAGACCATAATCCTGCAGGTAACGGTAACCATCCTTGTTCAACAGGATACCGCCTTCACCACGGCAACCTTCCGTCATCAATACACCGGAGCCTGGCAGACCGGTTGGGTGGTACTGAACAAACTCCATATCACGCAGCGGTGCGCCAGCACGCAGGGCCATGGCATGGCCGTCACCAGTCACAATGGCACCGTTGGTGTTGAAACGGAAAATACGACCAGAGCCGCCTGTTGCCAGAACCACTGACTTCGCCAGGAATACTTTTGGTTCGCCGGTTTTCACTTCAATGGCAACAACGCCCTGAGCACGGCCATCTTCCATGATCAGGTCAGTGGCAAAATACTCATCGTATCGTTCAATGGATGGGTACCTGGTGGATGTCTGGAACAATGTGTGAAGCATGTGGAAGCCAGATTTGTCCGCAGCAAACCAGGTGCGCTCAATCTTCATACCACCAAAAGCACGAACGTTTACGTCACCGTCATCCTTACGGTTCCAGGGGCAGCCCCAGTGCTCCAGGCGGATCATCTCTTCAGTGGCATGGGACACAAAGTAATCCACCACATCCTGGTCGCAGAGCCAGTCACCACCGGCCACCGTGTCAACAAAGTGGTTTTCCAGAGAGTCATGATCCTGAATGACACCGGCTGAACCGCCTTCTGCAGCCACCGTATGACTCCGCATAGGGTAGACTTTGGAAATCAATGCCACTTTAAGCTCAGGATTTTTTTCGGCAACGGCAATCGCAGCCCGAAGACCGGCACCTCCGGCACCGACAATGGCTACATCAGCCTTTATGACCTGCATACGCAAACCTCTACCGCCGTTCACCACCATCTCCGGGAAGAGTCCCAAATAGAGACAGCCAGCGAACTGGCCAAATTGAATAATGAGAGAAGGGTTAAAAATCTAGAACTGAAGTTTATATAAACCTGAAATTAAAGCCATTGATATAAAACAAAATAAATCAATATTTCGGAAAAACCGTAATTTCAATATAAATCAATAGGATCAACCACTATAAGCAACCGCTTTAATTTTAAGATATGCAGATTTGCTGTTTAATTAACAAAGGTTCACTTTTAATTATCAACTTACGCAAAAAGCCTATAGCCTCGAAATAAATTGAGACACAATGATGATACATCCAAATACAAAACAGGTTGACATCAAAACCGTTCCCCCGGGTGCCCGAAACGGGTTTTCATAGGCCGGTTGCTTTCTTAATACATAGACCATTGCCGTAGGCAGAAGGATAGCCAGAATGGCCAGAGCAACCGCCGCATAACCCAGGGCGGCGACAAAACCATCCGGAAACATAATGGCAATAATGACCGGTGGGATAAAGGTCACCAGGGCGGTCTGAAGCCGATGGATGCGGGTATCCGCCCTTTGTAATAAGTTGGCAAGATAATCAAACAGCCCAAGGGCAACGCCCAACACGGATGTCAATAGCGCCAGATCAGAAAACAGGTACAGAATAGTGTGTACATCTTTATCACTGCTTAATGCTGAGATTAAATAAGCCGTTGCCCCGGTTGACTGACTGATTTGCAGTAATAAGCCTTCGGGCAATACCCCCATCACCGCCACCAGCCACAAGATATAAACCACCAGCGGGATCAGGGTCGCTAACAGAAAAATAAGGGGAATATGCTGCAGCTGCTTCTTTTGATAAATGATAATGCTGGGAATGCCACCATGATAACCGAACGAAGTAAATATCACCGGCAGTGCCGCCAGAACCGATAAATACTCAACCCTCGCCGTATGTATCATGCTCTCATAACGCACCGAAGGTGCCAGTGACATCAGGGCAAGAATAAAAGTAACGATCATCAGGGTGAAAAAGATACGGTTAACAAGATCCACCGCCCGGGTACTGTAATAAACAAAGGCACCGGCAATCAGGGCAAAGAATATCACGCACAGTTGAGAGGAATCTCCGGGAACCACTGATTGAGCGTACTGCGCCAGTAACGACCCGCCCCCGGCAAAGTAGGCGGACATCAATGCGTAAAAAAGCCCGAGAGGGGCAATGGCAGAGAGCACCTTCCCCATCCGCCCTAATGTTCTGCTGGCCATGGTATACAAATTACAGCCAGGTTTGATGGCGACATTGGCCTCAAAGGCATAAAGGGCAGAGATAACCGCAAAGAATGCCGTCACCGCAAAAATAATCATAACCGGCATCAACCCGGTACTGGCTGATACCAGCGGCAAAGCAAGCATGCCCGCACCGATTGCCGTTCCTGACAAAATTAACGCACTGCCAATTACGGTGGAACGACTGGATTCAGACATAAGCAAGTACCTTTACTGAATATAAATTTCAGTGATAAAGATAGGGGAATTTAATAGAGATACCCGCCTGATTATGTCCAGCTGAACAAGGTGAGCCTCAAACGGAGGTAAATACTGCTTATCTCAGCGGCTTCTTCCAACGACAGTTGCCAGAGTACTCTGACAATCTGCTGAGCACTCTCTATTCAGCCTTGTCAGCCATGTCGGCCTCACGGCTGCGTGCAGCTAAAGATTGGAGGCTGTCAAACCGCTTCTGTAATGCCCGTAACTGAACATCAACACTGGCATCAACAACGCCGATTTCACTCTCCATAATACAATCACCGGATGAGAGCCGGGGGTCAGCCACAAGATCAATAAAACCAACGCCTTTATACTCCGCCAGAATGGTATTCAGACGCGCCTGAACAGCACTGTACTGAGCGGATGGCACACGGATGGTGACATGTTTCTCATTTCTGACATGTTGCAGGGCATTTTTAACCAGGCTTATGGCCAACTCTTCCTGATCGAATTCACCAATGATTTTTTTCACCCCGGAAAGCAGGATATTCGCAAGGGTATTTTCAATATCTGAAAGATAATTGATCGTCCTGCTGACCACTTTCAACATGTGATCTGTCTGTTCAGCCTTACTTTCCGCCAAACCTTCCTGATACCCGCGTTTTTTTTCCTGCTCATAGGCCTGGCGGGCTTCCTCAGTAATACCGGCAGCCTGCTCTCGGGCTGCCTTAATAATTTCCTGAGCTTCAAGATAAACAACATAGTCGTCTGCCTTGAGCACTTTGCAGGTTGGATCCAGCTCCAGCTGGACATTATTCAGGATAACAGGTGCCGCCACTGTCGATTCACCTCTTTATGAGTTTTTACCAGTAACTTCACACACTGGGCTTTGTCCAGTCCCCCGGCACCTGGTGAACTCAAGGTCTTTTTCCAGCTGCTGGGCATTTTTAATATCAATCGTTGCCGAAAGGCTCCGGGCAAATCAGAAAACGCCGTGGCAATAACCTGTCGACCATTCAGTTCCAGAAATGCTTTAAATCGATCCAGATGTTTCCAGTCAATGAGTACACCGGGACCATTTTTTTCTGAAGCCCGACTGATAAACTGTGCTTTTCTCACGGTAAAGCGGTAGGCCTCTTCTCCCAGGCATTTCTCCAGCGCCTTACGCTCATCACGACGAATCACTGACCGGACAGTGCCTTCGTTGAGAATCAGCCCGATGTAAAAAGCCAACTGTTCAATTTCTTCGGCACTGGCAAATACTATCCTTTTATCCGGGCGATCAAAGTCATAATCAAACTGCTTGGCGATCCCGAACTTGCTCAGCAGGTAATTTGACAGATTAAATTGTGCAGGCTCACTGGTCTGAAGTGATTTCAGCAATTTGAAATGTTTATCCGATTTAAGCCAGCTTGCATGCACATAACGAACAGGAAAGAAGTTAAACTCAACCATATGATTGAACAGGCTTGTTCCATTATATTCCTGAAAAACATTGTTACTGTTCATTGGTCATTTCACTCCAACCCCATACACTCCACTGAGTCACTATTTAACGGTGCATGCACCATCCCACAAATAATTGTGGTCTTGAGCAAATCATCCGCTATTAACGATCACCCTTTTTTTTCTTCGACTTTTTCTTCTGTTCCATCATCCAGAAGAAATAGCCACCGGCTCCCAGTGCCAATAACAGCATGAGAATCAAAGCATAGACAACGATGCGAATAACCCCTGCTGAACCGGGATTAACATCGACAAACAGCACCGTCTCTGTTGATGGGCTGTCAAAGTTGCCAGAGTTCAGGCGGGTTGCCGGGAACAGGGAAACAGCGATCTTCTCCAGGGAAAGCCCCTCAATACTGTTTGCCACCAGAGTTTTTACTTTCGGCACCAGACCCGCCAGTTCCAGCTCAGGGGTATACTTGATAAACACTGAAGCTGATGAGGGATAGTTGACATCCGTAAGGCTATCCTGCTCCTGGGGCAATACCACATGAACACGAGCAGTCACGACACCATCAATCATCGACAGTGTTGACGAAAGCTCCTGTGACATGGAATAGGTATAACGGGCCCGCTCTTCTGTCGGGGAAGAAATCAAACCATCTTTAGGAAAAATATCACCGATCGACGAGTATTTTTCTTTCGGAAAACCAAGACTGCTCAAAATCTTGATAGATCTTGCAACATTACCGCTTTCCACCATGATGGTGACAATTTTGTCTTTATCCACCAGCTTCTCAGTGGGAATCTCATTATCAAGAAGGATGGCAAGCATTTCATTACCTTCTTTTTCATCAAGCCCGGAATAAAGCTCGACTTTACACCCAAGTAATAAAAGACCGATGAGACACAGTAATGTAACCTTAAAGCTCTGGACAAACCCCTGTTTCATGACGAGCCAACCTTATGCACGTTAAAATATAATTACTCATACATTTAACGGCCAGTTGCGAAGAAAAATTATGATTTACAGAGTATAGTTTTAAAAGAGAGGGACAATGAGGATAGCTGAAGAAAAATCACCTTATTTTCCTTCAGCTTACAGAAGAATAAAAAATTACTGATTCCGTAATAGCGTATCGAATGTCTGAGTACTTTTACTGACAATCTTCCCAATATAGTCTTCAGTAATCATCAGATTGGTCATAGCCATCTGAGTCTTGAACATATCCTTCATCCCCATCGCCTCACCAGGTGCCAAGTGCTGCTTGACCAGGTCAGCCCTGCCTTCCACATGATTCCTGAGCCCCTGCATTCCCTGAAGCACCTTATCTCCCAGCGTCAGGGCCGGGGCATCCGGATTAGCTGCCACGTCAATAGGTTTAACGTTCGCCGCCTGAGAGGCTCCATCTGGCGACTGGCCAACCAGCTGGGCGAAACGGCCTGCCGCCCCATCTTCTGGTTGATTCGGATTGGCAAGGCCTTCCTGGGTTTTTTCCAGCGCTTTATCCGCCAGATTACCTGTCTTGATAATATTATCCGCCATGATAGTAACCTCTATTGATTATTGATTGGTTGAGGTACTTAAAATCCTCTTATCTGTTTAAAAACAGCTTTTTAAAATTTTTATCTTACAATTTTAGCTCATCTGCCTTGCTCATCAAAAACTGCATAGCGCGCTCCACACTGGGGCGGTTGAAATCAGAATCATCCACAAACAAACAGATAACCAGTTGATTTTCTTGAAGGCCTACCTGTAAAGGATAGGGAAAGCTCCTTTTGTAATGGCATTCCGCCAGTGCACTTTCTAAAACGGGCAGGCTATTAAAGGGGTCTATCTCCCGGGCCAGATACATCAAAACGCCCTCTTCCTTTTGTTCCATATAAAAGGATCCGGCACCCTCAATTTCAAAGCACGCTACGCCGGTATCACCGAAATCGAACCCCTTGATGCCCATGGCCTCAGCAAATTCAGAAACTACACTATTACGCCAATCCATTCGTCCTCCTTAACTTTTCACTTCACCCGCTGGTGGTTCATATCCTCCCGGATTCATCCGCGGAGCCCCCTGAAGATCAACCAGTGACTGGATGTACGTCTCGATCTTTGTTTCATTACCATCCAGTAGAGGTATTTCAATTTGCGATTCTTTTGCTTGTTCCATATAACCAAGTAACTGTTCTAACTGAGCCTTGTCCCCTGCCATTGACTGGATATCTTTAAGGACATCACCAATATCACCATATGACTCCCCTTTCACTTGCCCTTGAACCTTAGCGGCAATAAACGCTGCGGTTCCCCTGGCAGGAGTTGACTGAACTGAAGCATTGTCAGTCTCAAATGTTGCTTCAACCGTCATTCCATCATCCACCTCCTGATTTCCCGTTGTATCCAGGGTTGCCTCGACCTGCATACCCTCCGCGACACCCTGACTTTCAGACTCATCCCAGGTTGACTCAACAGACAGGCTTTTCTCCTCAGCCCTGATGCTGAATGTGTGGGAGTATTCCATTCGGTCAAAGATATCCGTACCCAGCGGGCGTGTTTTCGGCTCACTAATAGGATCAAACGGATGCTTAAAGAATGACTTCAAACGAGCACTGAAGGGACCTTCTTTAAGGTGAGGAGACACACTGTCTCTAAAGGATTTAGATGGCCTTTTCTTTATTTTCGAATCTATTTCAGCAATGGTTGATTTAAGGCTGGCAAGATTGTTTTCCAGCTGCTCAAGATCTAAATCCGGACCACGATCCTCTTTCAATACTTCCATTGCCGTACGAACCAGATCATTCACACTTTGACCGGGGTGAGTTTTCACCCACTCTTCCAGCGCTTTGGTATCTGGCGGAATAAGCTGCAGTTCTTTGCCCTCCCCTTCGGGAGTGATAGCCACTTTAAGATCTTTGGCAAAGGCTTTACCCCGTTGGCTGGCAACATCTTTCAGCGCATCAATAATATCAACACCATTCTCTTCTGCATGCTTCAATGCAGTTAATGAGCAGTCGAAAACAAAGTTGGTATCCTTGCGTTGATGCAACCCCCGGGCCTTATCCAGTAACTCATCCTGTTTCTGTATGAGCTCTTGATCGGAAAGCCCATCAAAGCTGCCCTTTGCCGTCACCTCGGATGCCCCGTTGATACCTCCTTTGGCAGTCACCTCAGGGGAGGTGGCTGTTGCCGGGTCAACGGTGGCTTTAGTTGCTGTCGTTGACGTTTCACCCTGTGCCGCAGGCTCAGGCTGCGTCGTCTCAGCTCCAAGAGTGGGAACACCAGTGGATGCCATAAACGGATTATCTGGTTCCTGTGCTCCTTTGAATTCACGGCCCAAATCACCAATAATGCTACCCGGTTCGCGGTCTGGGTTTGATGCAAGAAAACCTTTTAACGCATCTTCCGAGACTTCGGTTTCTCCACCCTTGCCATAATTTTCATCCGTCTTCACGGAACCTTCTTCTTCCAAAACCAGATTATCCTGTACTTCCAGAATTGCTTGACTCAGGCTTTCTTTAATTTGTTCATTGGCAAAAATTTCTTCCGGAATCTCACGAATCAAGTTCGCAGTCTTATTCATGAAGGCCGTTCTGACTTCAACGGGCTGCTTGCTCAACCCCATTTGCTTAATTAAATTGGTAAAGTCCCCTCCTGAAACAAACTGTTGATCCAGCAAATCCAGAACATTGGTCATATATTTCTGGCCATCAAATTGCCCAATACTAACCGGTGGCCTTCTCATCTCCCCTTGTGTTTCCATGCAGCAATCATGGATACCCACCAGCCTTTTCAAGGTCGTCATATCATTAATCACTGAGCGCAGGTGAGTGTCTTCCGTTCTGGATGTCATGGAATTCAACTCGCCACTCAAAAACCTGAGCCTTCTATCGACTGAGTTCTCAAAACCAGTCGCCACCTGATTATTGTCCGGATCTACCTCCACCCCGCCCTGGTTATTAGTCAGGTCTTTAAATGCTGCGCCGAGGGATTTATGATCCTTGACATGACCATATAGCTGCGAGCGAACTTCATCCGGGGTTTTTCCGGGATGGTAGTCCTCGGCCAGTTTACCGGCAGCGTTTGAGATCTCTCTGCCAATCTCAATATATTGAGGATGCTCGTTTTCAAGCGCTTCAATGGCTTTAAAAATTTCATCTTTAGGCAGGGCGTCAGGATCGGCTTTAAAATCAACAGCGATCTCATAAAGCGCAAGATACTGGTGGTAAGGATCCTTGAACTCTTCTTTGGCCCCTTTAAGATAGTCTTCTTGTCGATAATCCTCTTTTGATTCTTTAGGAAAGCGTCTTTTGAAATCCTGTGTTTCAGGAACTTCTTCAACATTCTTGATTTTTTCAATTAATTCAAGCTGCCGCGCACTTGCCGATTTACCCTTATCTGTTTTAATGTCTTCTTTTTTCTGGAACTTAGACACCAAACTGGTGAGTTCTTCCGCAGCATCGGCAGTGGAGAGCATTGATGGTTTTGTATTGGAGGCTTCTACCCCCTGCCCGGTTGATAGTTTCCCAGCCTTGCCAGCTGCGCTCTCGCCAGCCGCACCGGGAGCCTGCATCTGCTGCACCGCTGCTGAGGCTTGTATTCCTCCAAGTGGATTACCCATGCTTTCCCTCTGTGCAAGAAAAAGCCAACCCGCAGGGTTGGCTACATCTTATAAACCACGTCCTTTGATTGTGTCATCAAGCTCAGATTGACCTGTGATCAGGCTCTTGTTGTCGATTTGAGTGTTTCAAACCATGAGCGGATGATCTCATCCATCTTGCTGATCACCGTTTTCACCATATCCTGATGGAGGTTCATAAACTCGGTATCCGACTGTGCTGCAGAATCATGCATTCTCTGGTTTGCCTCGTGTAATTTCCCCTGGGCCTGATGCATGCCTGCCTTGTAGTCTGTACCAGCCTTGATCATATCACCGCTTGCAGCGGTCATCTGGGAAAGACCATTACCAATCGCTACCTGCCGTTGCATATTTCCCTGGTCCAGTCCACCGGCTTTAGCTGACATACCGACCTGGATACCACCGGAAATGATCTTGGTACCAGCACTGACCCAGCCACCAATAGCGGTCATCAGGGCTGCATTCTTCATTTCTTCTGCCTGGTTCAGAATCTCAGTTTTTGCCGCCTGCTGCTCAATGGAACGAGACTCCCTTGAGGCAGCACGCTGGTTGGCACTCATCTTGAACAGAAGCTCCATCACGGCAAAGATATCCACCAACTGCTCAAGCATTTTCATATCCGCAAAGGATTCGCCAGCAGCAAGCAGGTTCATTCCCTTGCTGCTGTTCATTAGAAATTGTGTAAGTCCCTGGGGAGCATTACGCATCAGGGCAGACTGGTTCTTTAATGAAGTTGGATTGCTGGCTTGCAGAATGACCTGTATTTCCTCCTGGCCAAAGCCCATTTTGGCCAGCAGCTGCTTTTGCTCTGCACTGCCAAGCTGACCAAGTTTGCCATTCAATAGTGCTGCCAGCCCTTTGGCCTTATCGGCACCAAACCCCAGCGCCTGCAGAACGGCCTTGGTATCAGAGCCTGCTGAGCGCATCATATCCAGACGACTGCCGTCAGTATCCGGTGGCGCAAGAGATATCATCGTTTTGATCTGGCTGTCTGTAAAACCCAGAGATCTCAGGATGGCTGTTTTCTGGTCCAGACCTTTTGCCCCTCCATGCTGGTCGGCAAGAAACGTCTGGATATCTTTAGAGGTTGACAGCTTTTCCAGGTTATCCAGCTGAGTCTTCTGAAAACCGCCCATACCGGCCAGCACCTGCCGCTTTCCTTCAGAGGTTTCCACACCTTTGCCGGAGAGCAACTGCATGTGCGAAGCGGCATCATCAAGAACCGCGGCCTGTGATTTCAGCTTTGCGGTTTCTCCTTTGGTCACCGTGCCATTCTGGATATTAGTGAACAGCTGTTTGGTTGACTCCATGGCCTCGTCGGTTGACTTGGACAAAGTAGCCAGGGTTTTACTGGCATTGGTCATTTGATTTGGTGACAAATCATCGGGCGTGGCCAGTGACGGCTTGGCCTGTTGACCTGCTTTGTTAAGGTCGTTCAAAACCTCGGATTTAGCGTGTTTGGTTGAGGCAAGACGGACGCTCTCTTGCTGAAAGTCAATATCGCCTTTCTTGATTGCCGCTTTCTTTGCGTCAGATGTCGCTGGTTTTTCAAGGAGCATCTGCATATTGGCACTGTGTGCCGCCCGGTCTGCACCAGAAATTCCCTCGGCCATGAGTTACCTCCATGTATCATTGTTAAGGGTAAAGCAACTTTTATTTATTATCCTTTGAGAGAGCCATTGAGCTTGGTCATCGTATCGTGGTTGTCTTTCATCATGCTGGTCATGACTTGCCATACCTGCTGCATATCCTCGATAACCTTTTGGATATCCTCAGTCAGGTTATCGATGGCATGCTGATTGGCCAGCATCCAGGCATACAGCTCTTTCGCCTCGGCTCTTAACATATCTGCGTCATAATTCAGGGTGGTAATGTGAGCATTGACCGAACCATCAGCAATCATGGCAGCCCCACCAGTAAGTCTGGCAGCCTGGGTACAGCGGGTGGTGATCGCTGCCATCTTGGCCGTCTTGGCTGTCGCTGTTGCCGCCGTCGTTGTTGCCGAGGCTGTGACTGTCGCGGCACTGGATGCACCACCCGCCGCCGCAGCGGTACCTTGGGAAGTCGCGTTCGCCGCTGTAGCCGCAGCACTGGCCCCCCCCCCGGCAAACGCGCCACCGAGACTCATTACCAGAATCAAGGCCGACCAGAACACCATCGCGCCAATCATGGCCTGGTCTTCATTCGCACCAAATGCCTCGAAGATCGCGGCAACTCCCTTGTTCATCCAGTCACCGGTTTCGGAAGAAACAGTCATCATCACGGTCAGAGCCAAACATGCGGCCATTAGCCCCATGGCTAATGGCGAACCAACACCCGTAGCAAACATAACAGCCATAACAACAGCCATGAGAGCGACGGCTATATAACCGAATATTTTAGCAATCGCCCCCGACTCTTTGGCTTCTTCCGCTTTTTCAATAGATTCGGCGATCTTTGCCAGCCGTTTTTCTGAAATCTGCTGTCGCTGCTGCTCATTAATTTTGATATTTTCCTGGTTGAATACCAGACGGCTGTCCTGCAACTTGGTCTGAATTTGCATCAGCATTTGAGTTGCAGTATCCACATCAAGCGTTTTATTTGAATCCAGGAATGTTGAAGTAAAGGCCTTCAGTTCAGCTTGCAATTCTTTTTGAAGGTCTGTGGGCCCCCCTTTCAGGTTGGCAACTTTATTGAAAGTATCGGCAAAAAGATCACCCAGCTGTCCAAGCGAGTCATCACCGGCAAGTTTGCCACCCACTTGGGCAGAGAATGAATGCATGGCCCTCAACGAATTATCCGGATCTTTCGGGTCAGCCAATTTCAGCATTCCATCAACCAGCTCTTTACTGTACCCCATGGACAACAGATGGTCCTTGTTGCTCTGCATAGAACTAATATGACCAGCCAGTGGATTTGGCCGCCCGCCACCTTCGGCGAAGGCTTTCAAATCACCAGTGACCAGAGCCAAATAATCCTGACCACCTTGTTCGATCGTTGCCTCAGAAGCCAGACCAAGCTTTACCGCTTCAGGGTTCGTTTTACTCAGCTTCTGGATTTCGGAAAAAACAGAGATCTCCTTGAGAACTTTTTCAGAAGGAGAATCTGAGCCTTTAGCAGGAGCATCCAGACTGTGCTGCGGCTTAATGGGAGGAGCAATATTCTCCTGAACCTGATTCGTCGATACCGTGTTTTGCTCCGAATAACCGCGACTGACTTTTTCTTTTTGCTCAACCTGATCGGTCTGTTGTTGCCGGAGTGATGGGTCTATACCCGCCGGTATCTGACCCGCCGAATAAGCCCCCTGTTGGATACCATCCATTCTGCTTACTCCCTGGCTATTTTAGATTTTCCAGCATATTTTTTGCACGTTCCAGATCCTTGGCATATTCCGGGCTATCGCCGGCCCAATCAATGGAAGTCTCATAAGAAATCTGAGCATTTTCTCTGTCGCCTTTCGCTAAATGACAATCGCCGATATACATCATTGGTCGGGGATCATCAGAATCCAGAAGAGTAGCGAATGAGAAGATCTCGATGGCGCTGTCATATTGTTTCTGCATTTGTTGACAGGCACCCAGTCCAAGAAAGTATTTACGATTGAAATGGTCGTAAAAACACAAGAATTGAAAAACTTTCGTTGCTTCTGCGTACTTCCCACCCTGATAAAGGTTGTAGGCAACTGAGTATATTGCTTCCATGGCATCATCACTCAAGTTTTTCAAATCTTTGAAGGTTCCCCCCTCACCGAAGAAATTCATGAGTTTATCTTCAAGTTCTGCACCTTCATAATTCAGATCTTCACTATTCACGTGTGACTCCTCCATGAGTTAACGCATATTTTGAATAATAGTACTTATTGACTGGAAGTACTTGTTGATAAAATTAGAGAGCATTTCAAACGTCTGGTTGTATTTATTGATAGTCTGTTGAAGCTTGGTGGTTTGCAATTGTGATTGACTGGTCAGTGATTCAATTTTTGATTTCAAATGCTCGATATTGGCATCCCACTCTGCAGCATTATGACTATTGTCATTACCGCTTCGGTCAGTCTGAGCGCCCATCTGTTTCCAGAAATCCACCATATCCTTTGTCATTATGGAAGAGCCTGACGTGCCAGCCGCAGCCTTTTTTTCCTTGGCTTTTGCCAAATACATATTGGCTTCTTCCAGCAAATCATTTTTCTGATTGATGGATTCTATCTGGTCTTCCAGTTGTGTCTGGAGAATATCCGCCCGGGCCGTCAGCACGCCCATAATCAAGGCATCCAGGCTGGGCTTGGTGAAATCCACGGGTTCGCCCATCAGATAAGCATTAATTTGTGACGCTCCGGGACCTATATAATTATCACCATTCCAGTTCGCCGGATTACTGACCTCCTGAACCATGGCAACAGGTGCCTGTAAATAGACCAGCTTCTGTGACGCTTCATCAAGCTGCCCCGTATATCTAAGCGAGTTCAGTGTCTGCTTATTAACCGAGTAAAAGTGGGTGGGGGTTAGCGAGTTACCCTGATCATCCGGGTCAGCCATTGATAACAAGGCTTCAATCTGGGCATCGGTATAGCCGGCAGCCCGGAGTGAATTAATCCTGCCATCATTCAAGGTAACGGTTTTGTGATTTTCTCCAGATTCGCTGCTGGAAGAATCCACACCGCCAATGGAGGTACTCATTAGTGACTCCCTGTCATTTTGAATATCCGTTAAGTCGCTTCTTTAACTTTAGGTTATGAAACAACGTTCTTGCCAATTACACCTTGGTCGATTTTTTTATAAAAAGAAATTCAAAAAATCATTTATATATAAAATCTTGACAATGACTTTTAGCTCGGTTTTTTTTTTCACCATTTATTTATGCCGTTTATCCGATTATTCTGATAACTCATCATCCAAATCACCTTTTGGAGCGGACATCGGAGTTTGTACAGATAGAGGGGCTGACTCAGCAACAGGCCTGACTTTACCTCCAGACCCCATTCTATCTTTTCTATAAGCTTTTGCTGCCCGTACAAACTCAACCAACAGATCAAAAAACTCGATCCCCTGCATAGCCTTATCACCAAAATTCTCCAGTCGTCTGCGCGTATAACCGATGGTCAGTGGTTCAGCATTTGGGTCAGGGCAAAGCTTGTCATCAGCGAATTGCATGTAAACTTTATTCGTCAATTGTTCAATAAACCCATCTGTAGGCTCTATTAAATCCATCAGCTGATTCGTTTGCTTTTCAACCTCAAACAGCCTGGCATTCTGAAAAGTATCAGAACCTTGGTTATCTCTATGATCTGTAATATGACGAAACTGGTCAAAAAGGCCTACCGCAGCATCCGTTACCTTTTTTAAAGTCGTTTCATCAATCTGTCTGCCCGGTTTCTGAGAGTTCCTACTCCATTGTTCTGGAGCATGAGCCCCATTTGAAAATTGGATGAAGTTTTTATTGATCAGTTGCTGGAATTTATAAATATTGTCAGCAAGTTCATCGTCACTCGCTCCCTCCACCGTTTGCGTTGCCGCATTGTAGGCCCTGCCTCCTGTGACGGGTGGCTCACTTCTGCCATTACTGGCAGAGGGTCGCCGTGATTCTGTTATCGTCGGCCTGTCATCCCTGCCACCGGGACCTGGGTGTGGGCTTGAGCCAGATTCAGTTCTGGTGGTTGAATTCTCCGGGTCAGTCTGTGTTCTGTCTTCCGGAGAATTCTGTGAACTCTGTTGATTCTGTGGATTTTGTGGACTCTGTGGATTTTGTGGATTCTGGTTCTGACCACTATTACTCTGTGATGGATTCTGCGGGTTACTGAATAGAATATTATGCGTTGTTACTCCCAAAGCTACGCCCAGAAAAGCCAGGGCACAAATTGCGAAAAAAATCGCAGCATAAGGTTGTCCTGCCATGAGAGTGACAAGAAAAATGGCGCTGCAAATCACAAATCCAGCCCATAGCGGGTTATTTTTGACCACATTCAACAATTTGTTAATTGCACCCAATACTCGCTGAAATAGCTTTTTGCTGGTTTTATCCCCCCCTCCTTCAATAGTGACTGAACCACCACTCCTGACGGCTGGATCATCATCGAGACCACCGCCTTCGATCGAAACGCTTGCAACGTCCGATTCATCATCCGTCGATGACGTTTTACTATGAGTCGCAGGCGGTTTATAAGGAGCCGGAAGCTTATTTTCATAATGCTCAGGATCTCTGTTTTCTCTGACAATCTGTCCCACTGCTGTGCCAAATTCAGGCCCAAACAACCTACTGGTATCATGCCTGGGCGACATTTCATGTGTCCTGACATTACGAGGCTCTTCTGCAAGCTCAGTGGTTACCGACATAATTTCATCTTCGTCAACCGGTGATAAGATTTTTTCATGGTGTTCAGGTTCTACTGGATCACCATACAAACCCTTTTCAACACGGGAATCATGAGTCGATGGAAATAAACGTGACTCTTCATTATTGGGTAGTGTGTTATCAGCAGATGCTCCGTCAGGCAAATCAGACGTCGATAATCTCGCTTCAGTAGAATCAAGGTTTGGCCCCGGACCATTTTCAGTCTGATCAGGAAGTGGATTTAAAGATGGCAATGAGTCCTGTTGAGGTTTAACCGTTCTCTCCCCCCGAGGGTGAGCTACGGAATCATGCGCTTTTTCACCCCGGACAGAAGGGTCTCCTTTGCCCACTTTGGAGGCCGTCACTTTTCGAGAACCATGAGGAGTAACCATAGTCCCCTCTTTTCCTGACTCAGGCTCTGAGGACGAACCATCAATTGGTGATGACGGGTGACGGCCCGTAGGAGGAGAAATTGTGCTGCCCATGCAAATTCCTTTTCAAAAATATCCGATATATAAAGAAAAAGTCTAGCTGATGAATGAAAAGCAAAATTAATAAACAAAGGGAATTAAAAAAATTTTTTAATTAAAAATATAAACTAAATTAATAACCCTAAAAGCAGGTATTTCATGTAATGAATCAAGATAATCAATGAATCGTTCAGACTGGCAAGTCAATTATGCAGAATCCACCGGGTGTTCATAAAATTCAAGAACAGCAGACATCAAATCTTTGGGACTGAGTATGCCCACCAGGTTTCCATCAGCAACAACCGGAACACGGTGAGCCTTATCGGTCATAAAACGCTGATACACCGTAATAATATCTTCCTGAGGGTCAGCAGTGACCACCTGACTGGTCATATAATCACGCACCAATCCTGCATCCTGGGAAAAATAGCTGCCATTTAATGTCCCTTCGAGGCAGTCTGACTCTGAAAGAATCCCGATAAGTGTCCCTTCATTGTCAACTACCGGTGCTGCCGTAATATTATGTTGCAGCAGAATACGGATGGCTTCAGCAACTTGAATATCCGGAGAAACGGTAACAACTTTGGGGGTCATGCAATCTTCAACAGTGATCGATCTCACAATCACCTCCTTTGGCTTATGAATCCAGCTCATGCTAACTGACAGTGAATTAATTTTAGTTCTCAATCAAACAGATAGCTGAGCATCAGCAGCCGGAAATATGCAATGCCAGCAAGCCAGGCCCGGGTGCATTCCCGGGTTCCCGGGCGGGATCCCCCTTACAAGTGGAAAAGAGCGTATCAATCTCTATATAATACGCGGCAATTTCAAACTGACCTCACACAGAGATTGACTGTCAATGAGCTATTCATCTGTTCCTGCTGGCAAAAGTCTGCCAGAAGACATCTACGTCATTATCGAAATCCCTGCCAATGCTTCGCCAATCAAATACGAAGTTGACAAGGAAATGGATGCCATCCTGGTTGACCGTTTTATGGCAACCCCAATGTTCTACCCAGCCAACTACGGTTACATCAACCAGACCCTGGCTGACGATGGCGACCCTCTGGATGTTCTGGTGGTGACACCCTACCCGGTTATCCCGGGCTCAGTTATTCGCTGCCGTCCTGTCGGCATGCTGAACATGTCTGACGAAAGTGGCCGTGACGAGAAGCTGATTGCCGTTCCTCACGACAAACTCTCCACG
This sequence comes from Salinisphaera sp. G21_0, assembly GCF_017744115.1. GTDB lineage: Bacteria > Pseudomonadota > Gammaproteobacteria > Pseudomonadales > Endozoicomonadaceae > Endozoicomonas. The sequence continues at coordinate 155,345 of NZ_JAGHQW010000002.1, forward strand.
CTCTACAAAGACGTGAAAGAATACACAGATCTGCCAGCCCTGCTGATCCAGCAGATTGAACACTTCTTTGAAAACTATAAAGATCTTGAGCCTGGCAAGTGGGTCAAGATTGATGGCTGGGAGGGTTCCGAAGCGGCCCTGGAAGTCATCAAGAAGTCTGCCGCCAACTATAAAGGCTGATTTTTCTTATGGCTCAGGTTTCAACCTGAGCTTTTCCACTCATTTTTGCTGTTTTCTTTTCTCTGCAACCCCGCTCCTACTTGCATCTCTGGTATATCACTGCACAATACATAGTATTCACCATTATAAACAGCAGCTTATATGCCAAAATGCCAACTCCGCCTGATCTGGCCCCTTTTTCTGGGTCTGTTAATCTCAATATCTGCCCAGGCCAACCTGAGCCAGTTATTCGGGACAGAATCCAGTGAAAACCAGGGTTTTCTTCCGGTCGAAGAAGCCTTTCAATTCACCGGGCGAATTGAGCGGGGTTCGGCGATCATTGATGTTGCTGTAAAACCAGAGCACTACCTTTATAAGCACCGTTTCACCTTTACGCCGGTGACCGATATCTCAACACTGGGTACAGCTGACTATCCTGCCGGTGAAGCGATTTTTGACCCTTATTACAACAAAGAACTGGAAGTATTCAGTGAAAACCTGGTTATCAACGTTCCTGCCAGCCATTCAGGCAACCTGCCGGAACTGGAAATCGGCTTCCAGGGCTGTGCCAGTGCCGGATTGTGTTATCCACCCCATAAAGTTGTTATTCCATTGGTGATTACCCAAGTCAGTGATTCGCCCGTTTCAGCCAGCGTAACTCTTACGGCGGCATCAGACTCCGGGAACGCCTTTCAGCAGCAGCTGGAACAGAACAGTCTGCCGATTGCGCTACTCATTTTTGTCCTGGCGGGTATTGGCCTTAGCCTGACGCCCTGTGTCCTGCCCATGTTCCCGATACTGTCCAGCCTGATCCTGGGAACCAGGACACAGAGCAAAGCCCGAACCATTGCCCTGACGATGACCTATATACTCACCATGTCAGCCACCTTTGCCATTGCCGGTACATTAATGGGGCTGTTTGGTGCCAGTCTGAACCTTCAGGCAAAGCTCCAGTCCCCATGGCTGCTGATCCCTATGGCAATACTCTTCGTGCTGCTGGCTCTGAGTATGTTTGGCCTTTACGAGTTGCAGCTGCCCGCCCGGGTTCGGGACAAACTCAGTGGCAGTCCGCAAAACTCAGGCAGCTTGTCGGGGGCTGCCGTGATGGGGTTGTTGTCAGCACTGGTGGTTTCCCCATGTGTCTCGGCACCCCTGGCCGGAGCACTGGTCTATATCAGCTCAACCGGTGATGCTCTGTTTGGTGGGCTGACACTGTTTGCCCTGGGCCTGGGCATGGGTATTCCCTTATTTGTCCTGGCGTTAGGCGGAAGGCACTGGCTGCCAAGATCCGGGGCCTGGATGAATGGTGTTCGCTCATTCTTTGGCGTATTACTTCTGGGCGTCGCCATCTGGATGCTGGAAAGGGTTATCGCTCCATCAGCCACGCTATTCCTGTGGGGTGCTTTGCTAATTGGCTGTGCCGTATTCCTGGGCGCTCTTCACACCAACCTGACAGAAGCCCACCAGAAGCTCCGACAGACCGTCGGCATACTGTGTCTGATCTATGGAACCTGCCTGATTATTGGTGCCGCCATGGACAATAGAGACCCATTGAATCCGTTATTGGGTAAAAGCAGCACGGCAATAGAAAGCCTCACTGAACAGACAGAGAGTTCCCGCTTCAAGACGGTAACGACAGTGAATGAACTGAATAACCTGCTGGCAGACGCAGCCCTGAACAACCTGCCAGCCCTGGTGGATCTCTATGCTGACTGGTGCATATCCTGCAAAATCATCGAGCGGACCGTGTTCCCTGACCCACTGGTCACTGATCAGTTGGCCAGAATAGCCCTGATCAAGCTGGATATCACCGATAACACGCTGGAACACCAACAGTTCCTCAACCAGTATCAACTGTTCGGACCACCCGCCATGCTGTTTTTTGATGCCAGTGGGAGTGAGTTGTCTGCACTGAAATCCCAGGGTGAAATCACCGCTTTGCAGCTGCATCAAAAGCTGACAAAACTGCTGACAGCCTCCGGAATAACTACAGATGTCTGAACTTGTCTGAAACAGGCATGAAATGCTTCGTAACTGTCGTTAACCTCCTGTAACACGCACAAACTGGACGCACTCTTGACAATGGGGCAAAATGCCTGATCAATAACGATTGCGATGTATTTCAAAGGTCAACTGCATAGCCAGGTTAACCAAAGCAGGCTGACTACTGAAGCTCTCCCATTGGTCAGGGTCGCAACGGTGACCATTGGGGTCTTAAGAGGATAAACATGGCTGACATTCTTGTGCTCAATGGTCCAAACCTGAATTTGCTTGGCACTCGAGAGCCTGGTGTTTACGGTGCAACCACGCTTGAACAGATCGGCCAGAACCTTGTCCAGCAGGCTACTGATGCAGGCCTTAAGCTGGAAAGCTTTCAAAGCAATGCGGAACATCTACTGATAGACCGTATTCATCAGGCCGGTAAGGATGGCGTACGCTTTATCATCATCAACCCGGCCGCTTTCACTCACACCAGTGTGGCACTGCGGGATGCGCTGCTTGGGGTTGCTATTCCATTTATTGAAGTACACCTTTCGAACATCCATTGCAGGGAGCCTTTCCGTCATCACTCCTATTTCAGTGACGTTGCTGAAGGGGTTATTGCCGGATTGGGACCTAAAGGCTACGAAATGGCACTGTCTGCCGCAGTTGACAGGCTTGCCAGACAGCCAGAGCCATAAGAACGCGAACCATTTTTTCAGAACGCGACACCAAAACAGGACAGCGTTCTGATTTATGTTAATCGCAGTGCAGCTGCCTTAACCCTTTTAAACAGTGGCACTGTCAGGCAAAAACTGACCACCGGGGATCCTGCACTCGCCAAGTTGAGTGTTCGATTTTTCGCAAAATCAACCAGACTGGCCAGCCAGAGCTGCCAGTACAAGCATTTGAGACTGACAATGGATATCAGAAAAGTAAAAAAGCTCATTGAGCTGCTGGAAGAATCAGGTATTGATGAGCTCGAAATCCATGAGGGTGAAGAGTCCGTTCGTATCAGCCGTTACTCAAAAAATGCACCTGTAGCCGCCGCCCCCATTGCCTATCCGGCTGCTGCACCAGCCCCAGCTGCACCTGCTGCCACTGCAGCAGCTGCTCCTGCACCTGCTATTGCTAAGCCTGTGGTTTCCGGCCATCAGGTCAAGTCTCCCATGGTTGGTACTTTCTACGGTGCTCCGTCACCGGATGCGCCTGACTTCGCCAAAGTCGGCCAGCAGGTTAAGGAAGGTGATGTACTCTGCATTGTTGAAGCCATGAAGATGATGAACCAGATCAAGGCGGACAAATCCGGCACTATTGATGCCGTTCTGGTAGAGAATGGTCAGCCTGTTGAGTTCGACCAGCCCCTGTTCACTATTGTCTGATAATCGCCTGAGAATCGCGTTATGCTCGATAAAGTCGTAATAGCCAACCGGGGCGAAATTGCTCTCAGAATATTAAGGGCCTGCAAAGAGCTGGGCATCAAGACCGTTGCGGTTCACTCCAAGGCCGATGCTGACCTTATGCATCTGCATCTGGCGGATGAGTCCGTCTGTATCGGTCCAAACAACCCGGCAGACAGCTATCTCAATATTCCTGCCATCATCAGTGCCGCCGAGGTGACTCACGCCACCGCGATTCACCCGGGTTACGGCTTCCTGTCAGAAAATGCGGATTTTGCTGAACAGGTAGAACGCAGTGGCTTTACCTTTATCGGGCCTTCCGCCGACGTTATCCGCCTGATGGGGGACAAAGTCTCGGCAATTGAAGCCATGCAGAAAGCCGGTGTTCCCACGGTTCCGGGCTCTAATGGCTCACTCACTGATGACCACAGCCGCACAATGGCCATAGCCCGGGATATCAGCTATCCCGTAATCATCAAGGCTGCCGGCGGTGGCGGTGGCCGCGGTATGCGCGTGGTCTACAACGAAGAAGACCTGATCAGCTCCGTCGCCCTGACCAAATCAGAAGCCGGTGCGGCATTCAACAATGACACGGTTTACCTGGAGAAATTCCTGCAAAACCCACGTCATGTGGAGTTCCAGGTGCTGGCCGATGGCCAGGGTAACGCCATTCACCTGGGTGACCGCGACTGTTCTCTGCAACGTCGTCATCAGAAGGTTATTGAAGAAGCGCCTGCACCCGGCATTCCGGAAGAGAAGCGTCAGGAAGTGGCCAGTGCCTGTACCCGTGCCTGCATTGAGCTTGGCTACAAAGGTGCTGGAACCTTTGAATTCCTGTATGAAAACGGCGAGTTCTATTTCATTGAAATGAACACCCGGGTTCAGGTTGAGCACCCGGTGACCGAACTGATCAGCGGCATCGATATTGTCAAAGAGCAGCTGAGAATTGCCAGCGGCCTGCCTCTGAGCGTTGGTCAGGAAGATATCGAACTCAAAGGCCACGCCTTCGAATGCCGTATCAACGCCGAAGACCCGAAAACCTTTATGCCATCACCAGGCAAGGTTTTGCAGTTCCATGCACCTGGCGGTAATGGTGTTCGCGTGGATAGCCATCTGTACAACGGTTACAGCGTTCCTCCTTACTATGACTCCCTGATCGCCAAGATCATCAGTTATGGTCCGGATCGTGAAACGGCCCTTATCCGCATGAAGAACGCACTGGATGAAACCGTTATTGAGGGGATTAAAACCAATATTCCTCTTCATCAGGCGTTGGTGACTGATCCTCACTTCAAGGAAGGGGGTGTCAGCATTCATTATCTGGAAAAGAAACTGGCTGAGTGATTTCCAGTTTTTTTACTCTTTGGCAAGGCCGTCTCCCACAAGAGATGGCCTTTCTTTTTATTGGGCGATCAGCCAGCAAATGTTTATGAAATACCGGTGCTCAGCTACAATAAGTCGCCTATGTTCCATGAATTTCTTTCCTGAAGAACAGATCGAAATTCTTATTGCTTTTCATTCTGGGTAACACAATGTCTTGGATTCAAGTCAGACTGGACACAACTTCTGACCATGCTGAAATTCTGGAAGACCTGCTTCTGGAAGCCGGTGCCTGTGCGGTCACCCTGCAGGATGCAAAAGATCAACCGGTCTATGAACCGGAGCTGGGTACCACACCGCTGTGGAACAACACCGTTGTTGTTGGCTTGTTTGATGCCCAGACCCGCACCGATAATCTCATACCTTTTCTCAAAGAACGTGCCGGACTGAACCCTTTCCCTGGTCACAAGGTCGAACTAGTGGAAGATAAAGACTGGGAAAGAGAGTGGATGACCCACTTCCACCCCATGCAGTTTGGTGACCGCCTGTGGGTTTGCCCCAGCTGGAAAGACGTTCCCGATCCTGAGGCTGTTAACCTGATGCTGGACCCGGGCCTGGCCTTCGGCACCGGGACGCACCCCACCACGGCACTCTGCCTGCGTTGGCTGGATCAGCAGAATAACCTGACTGGTAAAACAGTTATCGACTATGGTTGTGGTTCTGGCATCCTTGCTATTGCAGCACTGCTTCTGGGTGCACAATCAGCTGTCGGTGTTGACCTGGATCCGCAGGCACTGGAAGCCACTATCGAGAACGCTAAACGGAATAACATTCCGGTGGGTAAGCTGGAAGTTTTTCTGCCCGATGACGAACCCACGGATCAGGCTGATATAGTACTGGCCAACATTCTTGCTGGCCCTTTGACTCAACTGGCTCCCAAACTGGCCAGTCTGACCAGGGAAGGCGGTTCCATTGCTCTGTCCGGTATTCTGGCTGAGCAGGCGGATGAAATAATTCAAACCTATGAACAGTGGTTTGCCATGGATACAGCAGTCACCTTTGATGGCTGGGCCATGCTCTCTGGTAAGCGACGTTCATAAGCTGGCATTAATGTGATGCAGGTATGACAGAACTTGTTACTCCCCGGGTTTCAATAGAAACTAAAGTACCCGTATTATCAATTAGACTGGATTCAGTACTGGGGCTCTGGTCTAATAAAAAATGCTGCTTTAAAATCAGGTAAACAGTAAACATGACGCCGTCAAGTGTCACTTGCCCCCACTGCCAGACCATATTCCGCATTACCCATGCCCAGCTTAAGGCTGCCAGGGGTTCGGTGCGTTGCGGTTCATGCCTTCAGGTTTTTAATGCCATAGACCAGCTACCGCGCCTGAAAGAACAAGAAAAGGAGGCATTCAACACTTCCATTGAAAACGTTGAAACATCATCCTCTGACCATCGGGAAGAGCCCCAGACACCCACTCAAACCCAAAAAAAACTGCGGGAAACACTGGTCGTCCAACAGCAAAAACCGGTCAAAAAACCAGATTCAACACAACCGGAAACATCCAGAAGCAAAGACCTTGACCCTTCCATAAAAGCAAAGGTTGCCACTGCGCCCATCCAGTATGATGGCTACCATCAGCAAAGCATCGAAACCCTGATTCACGAACTGGACCAGCGGGAAACCGAAGAAACCATTAACGAACAACAGCTCCGCAGAAAAAGAACCTACTGGGGTGTTGCGGCCTGCTGCCTGCTGGTGTTGCTGACACTGCAATTTGCCTGGTTCAACCGCAATACACTGTCACTGAGCCCTGCCCTGCGACCAGCTTATACCATGACCTGCAATCTGCTTTCCTGCAAACTTCCCCCCATGGTTAACCTCAATGCCATTAAAAGCGTTGATCTTGTGGTACGCAGCCACCCTGAACAAGACAACGCCCTGCAGGTAGATGCTGTCATCATTAATGAAGCCAGGCACCCACAGCCGTTTCCAGACTTAAAGCTGACCTTTACCGATATCAACGGCCGACTGGTGGCTAACCGTACCTTTACCCCATCGGAATACCTCGGTGGCGAGCTGGCCGGCTCAGACGAAATGCCTAAAGCACAACCTATCCGCCTGGGGCTGGAAATTGTCGACCCGGGAGAGCAGGCTGTGAACTACCAGCTGACCTTCAGTGAAAACTGAGTAACGCACTGCATGCCAGAACACAACACCAGTATGAAGAGCGTTTCATAGGGCATCACCAAAAAGGCACTGCGTTAACTTATTCGGATTACCCGTTGTCAGCAATGAATACAAATCACTGCTAACCCATTGGTTCAATGGCTATCAGCCCCAGTGTCAATACCGCGAATCATATGGTTATGGATATCAATCATGCAGCCTTATAAATCAGTAAGTCGCTGACATCCTCAGCTTCTGGACAGCAGCCAACGAACCATCAATGTCAGCAAGCACGCAGGAACCAGCAACAATACCCCTGTCAAAAACAGTGCAACAGGTACAGGAACATGAAAATACGTAAACGCAAAGGCAATGCTGCACACCGCATCCACAATACTTAAACTGAACGGCGTATTATCCGGCCCGGAAAAGGCATTTATCAACAGAATTTCCACGACCAGAATCACCATAATCAGGGGGATATCCCACCCTGCGACCCACTTTTTCAAGAACCGCACCCTCAGATTACCCGTCAGAAGTAACAGAATCTCGTCAATCCACGGGCGTACCTGCCAACAACCGGGATAACCCGCCGCAAAACTGTCGATAAATGCTAACAGCTCACATTAAACAGACTCAATCTATCGTCAACAGCTACAAATATAAGGAGAAGGATTTAGTAGTGCAGTACCTTCATGGAGGAAGTAATGTTGTTTTCCACCCGTTCTTTATGCCTTAACATTTGTGCCATTCTGGCACTGGTAATCATACCCGGTACACTGGTAACCGCTGCCCCCAAAAAAAATCAACATCAGTGTCAAACCGGTGACCGTTACCTCTTTGGTCTGCAAGAAAGGGTTGATCAGATCGATGAATTTCCCTCTCAGATCAATGCACTGATTGACTCCGGCTCGACCCTGTCCTCCATGGATGCCAGAGACATCAAAATCAGAAAAAACACCAATGGCACCCTGTGGGTTCACTTTACAGTCCCTACCACCAGAGACAAACGTAAACTGGTAAAAATGGCCAAGCCACTTAAACGCTTCGCCCGGGTACAGACCCATCATGGCATCCCACAGAAGCGCCCGGTAATTGAAGCAAAGATACGTCTTGGCCCAATAGAAACCCGAACCGACTTCAGCCTGACTTCCCGTTCAAGATTCAGAAACCCGATTCTGCTCGGTACCAACACCCTGAAGAACCTGGCAATCATCGATATATCGAGGGAATTTCTTCTGAAAAACAATTGCCTGCAGGTCAGCCGTTCTCCTTGATGCCAGCCAACAGGTGAATTTCGGAAGGCGGATTTCTGCCAAGAACACCCAGCGCCATCAGTGCAAAAATTACCTTATGCCCTTTGTGCGTCAAAACAATCCTTCCACGACTAAAAAACGACCAGTTTCATGCGACCTGACAACAAATTGTACAATTTCATTGCTTATGCCTACATTGAACCCGTTTCTTGCTGACCTATATCAAAAAATGCACAACCCATTGGCTCTATTATTGATCTGCGCCAGAAGGCCTTAGGTGAAGCGAGTAATGGTTTTTGCATTAGCAAATCCATCACTTTTAGCTGAACAAATATTGATCAATTTCACTTTATCGTGAAATATGTAGAGAGTATGATGACCCGTTGGTTTCATCATCATCCATCAGATCGAGGCTTTCTTTTTTGTCAGGTCAACTCTTGTCAGAACACACAGCGCCAGCACCGTTGAAGATTGGTCCTTACTCCATCGTTAACCCGGTGGTACTGGCACCCATGGCGGGCGTTACCGACAGTCCGTTTCGCAAACTCTGCCTGAAAATGGGTGCAGGCATGGCGGTGTCGGAGATGGTGACCAGCAACCCGAAGCTCTGGAATACCCGTAAGTCCAGGCTGCGCATGGATCACAGCTGTGAGTCCGAACCACGCTCCGTACAGATTGCCGGGGGCGATCCGGAACAGATGGCCGAGGCGGCCAGGCTGAACCAGGCGTTTGGAGCCCAGATCATAGACATCAACATGGGCTGCCCTGCCAAGAAAGTGTGCAACAAGGCGGCCGGTTCTGCCCTGCTGCGGGACATGGATCTGGTGGAGTCCATCCTGAAAGCGGTAACGGCGGCGGTGGATATTCCGGTGACCCTGAAGATTCGTACCGGCTGGGACCCGGACAACCGCAACGGTGTTGCGGTCGCCAAACTGGCTGAACAGTGTGGCATTGCCGCCCTGGCGGTTCATGGCCGCACCCGGGCCTGCATGTATAACGGTGAAGCGGAGTACGAAACCATCGCCCGCATTGTTGAGGCGGTGACTATCCCGGTGATTGCCAATGGTGACATCACCTCGCCGGAGAAAGCACGGCATGTGCTGGACGTTACCGGTGCCAGCGCATTAATGATTGGCCGTGCCGCCCAGGGCCGTCCCTGGATATTCCGGGAGATCAACCACTACCTGCAACACGGGGAACGGTTGGCAGCCCCGGATCAGAATGAGGTTCAGGCAATCCTTTTGGGGCACCTGGAAGCCCTCCATCAGTTTTACGGCGCTTTTTACCAGGAGCTCCAGGCTGTGCGGATTGCCAGAAAACATGTGGGCTGGTACATGCAGGACCAGCCATCCGGTCTGGAGTTTCGCCGACATTTTAATAAGCTGGAATCTTCGGAAGAACAGCACACCTGCATACGAGAGTATTTTCAGCGTTTTTCAGAGTCGACTTTTGTAATGAAGTCAAAAGGTAACGGAGAGGACATAGCGGCATGACGGCAACACAAGTAATCGTAGAAGAAGGTCGTCCAGTAAATGGCCATGGGGGAAGCCTTGCCACAGCGTCGAGAATCCCGGAGTCCCAGACTCTGCGCGACAGTGTGGAAAAATCCATGAATAACTACTTTGCCCACCTGGACGGGCAGGACGTCACCGATGTCTATCAGATGGTGCTGTCTGAAGTAGAAGCGCCTCTGCTGGAAACGGTCATGGCTTACGTTAAGGGCAACCAGACCCGCGCGGCCACATTACTGGGCCTTAACCGGGGAACCCTGCGTAAGAAGCTGAAGCAGTACGGCCTGCTTTAATTGATTCATTACTCTTTTCAATGTAATCAGTAGTTTCTGGACAACGGACACTACTGATTTCCCCTTTATTCCCTCCCCCCCTGCCAATAGCCACCATTTCCAGCTAAAATCTGCCAGAATTTTTATTCCAACAAACGGTGAGTGAGAAACGATGGCAGTCACGACACGCCCGATTCGCCGGGCTCTGATTAGCGTTTCCGACAAAACAGGAATTGTTGAGTTCGCCCGGACACTGCAACAGCATTCGGTTGAAATTCTGTCCACAGGCGGAACTTATGCACTGCTGGTTGAGAACGATATTCCTGCCATTGAGATCTCCGACTATACCGGCTTCCCGGAAATGATGGACGGCCGGGTGAAAACCCTCCACCCCAAGGTTCATGGTGGTATTCTGGGCCGCAGCGGTCAGGACGAATCCGTCATGGACCAGCATGGCATCCAACCTATCGACCTGGTTGTGGTCAACCTCTACCCCTTCGAACAAACCATTGCCCGCCCTGACTGCGATCTGGCCACCGCCATTGAGAACATCGATATTGGCGGCCCGACCATGGTTCGGGCCGCTGCCAAGAACTACCGCGATACCACCATTGTGGTGAACGCCAGCAATTACCAGTGCGTACTCGACAGCCTGGCTGACAATAATGGCTTGATTGACCTGGCCACCCGCTTTGATCTGGCCGTGAAGGCATTTGAGCATACAGCCGGCTACGATGGTGCCATTGCCAACTACCTGGGCACAGTCATTAACAGCGATGACGATGAGCCGGAAGCTTTCCCCCGCACCTTCAACAGCCAGTTTATTAAAGTGGAAGATCTGCGCTACGGTGAAAACCCGCACCAGAAAGCCGCCTTCTACACAGAAAAGAACCCACCTGAAGGCACGGTTTCCAGCGCCAGACAACTGCAGGGCAAAGCCCTTTCCTACAACAATATTGCCGATACCGATGCGGCCCTGGAATGCGTTAAAGCGTTTGATCTGCCAGCCTGCGTTATCGTCAAACACGCCAACCCCTGCGGTGTGGCAACCGGCACAGATATTCTTGAAGCCTACAACCGCGCTTACGAAACTGACCCAACCTCTGCCTTCGGCGGCATTATTGCCTTTAACCGCAAGCTGGATATGGCCACAGCCCGTACCATTATTGAGCGCCAGTTTGTGGAAGTCATTATCGCTCCGGAAGTGGACGTTGAAGCGGCCGCCATTCTTCAGAATAAGCAGAACATTCGAGTATTAAACGCTGGCCAACTGTCAGCCGAGCCAACTCCGTTCCCGGATTTCAAGCGTGTCAATGGCGGCCTGCTGGTTCAGGATTCCGATATCCGTATTGTTGATCCTGCTGATCTGAAAGTGGTGACGGATCGCGCCCCGACCGAACAGGAAATGGCCGACCTTCAGTTCGCCTGGAAGGTGGCGAAATTTGTGAAATCCAATGCCATTGTCTATGCCAGACACTCACAGACAATCGGTATCGGCGCAGGCCAGATGAGCCGTGTCTACAGTGCCCGTATTGCCGGCATCAAGGCAGCGGATGAAGGGCTGGAAGTTCGTGGTTCCGTGATGGCATCCGATGCCTTCTTCCCATTCCGGGACGGTATTGACGCCGCAGCCAGCGCAGGTATAACTGCGGTCATCCAGCCCGGTGGCTCCATGCGAGACCAGGAAGTGATTGACGCCGCCAACCAGGCAGGCATAGCCATGGTGTTTACCGGCGTTCGGCATTTCCGCCATTGATGGTTCAAAACAAAAAGGCTGAAGAACAGGTTCAGCCTCCACGAAAAAATTTTCCCAAGCAGAAATCACAAAAAGAAAACCTTTGTACACTCCGTGGTCTCTGTGGTTCAAAAAAAGGACATCCTTTATGAAAGTACTGATCATCGGAAATGGCGGGCGGGAGCATGCCCTGGCATGGAAAGCGGCTCAAGACGACGATGTTACACAGGTGTTTGTCGCTCCCGGTAATGCTGGCACCGCCTCTGAAAACAAAGTATCCAACGTTGCTATCGATGTGCTGGATATCACCAGAATGGTTGAATTTGCCCAATCAGAAAGCATTGACCTGACCATTGTCGGCCCGGAAGCACCTCTGGTGGCCGGCGTTGTTGACCGGTTTGAACAAGCAGGTCTGGCGATATTTGGTCCACTACAGGCGGCGGCCCAGCTGGAAGGTTCAAAGGCATTCACCAAAGATTTTCTTGCCCGCCATAATATCCCCACCGCCGCCTACCAGAACTTCACAGAAATTGAACCCGCCAAAGCCTACATCAAACAACAGGGTACACCTATTGTGGTGAAAGCTGATGGACTTGCTGCCGGTAAAGGCGTGATTCTCGCCCAGACTGAGCAGGAAGCTTTTGCTGCCATTGACGACATGCTGGCTGGCAATGCTTTTGGTGAAGCCGGCCACCGTGTGGTGATTGAAGAGTTTCTGACCGGCGAAGAAGCCAGTTTTATCGTCATGGTGGATGGCAAAAACATTCTCCCCCTGGCCACCAGTCAGGATCACAAGGCCCGTGACAATGGCGATAAAGGCCCGAATACCGGTGGTATGGGTGCGTATTCTCCTGCGCCTGTGGTGACGCAGGCGATTCATGATCGCGCCATGAAAGAAGTCATCATCCCAACGGTACAGGGCATGGCCAGCGAAGGCATGCCATACCGGGGCTTCCTCTACGCCGGATTGATGATTGATACTGATGGCACCCCCAAAGTACTGGAATACAACTGTCGTTTTGGTGATCCGGAAACCCAGCCCATCCTGATGCGCCTGAAGTCCAGCCTGGTAGAACTGTGCCTGGCCGGTACCCGTGGTGAGCTGGATCAGGCTGACATTGAGTGGGACAGCCGCACTGCCCTTGGTGTGGTCATGGCAGCCGGTGGTTACCCGGAAGCCTACCACAAGGGTGATGAAATCACGGGCATCGACAACATCAGCAATGCCAAAGTCTTCCAGGCGGGAACCCGTGTTGAAGAGGGCAAAACCCTGACCAATGGCGGCCGGGTACTCTGTGTGACCGCCCTGGGCAAGACCGTGAAGGAAGCTCAACAGCAGGCCTATAACGCGGTCACAACCATTGACTGGAAAGACGTCTACTATCGTACAGACATCGGCCATAGAGCCATTGCCCGGGAAGAGGCATAGTTACAGAGGCCAGGCAAAAGACTGTTAACCACAGAGAACACAAAGCCCACAAAGATAAACTTCTTATCTTTTTTCTTCGTGAGCTTTGTTCCCTCTGCAGTTTAAAAAAAGCCTTTCACTTCGTCATACTTTGAGAAAATCCCCTGAATTTCCTGTTATTGCGTAAATCGTTGACTGATTCACTGTCCAACCCATCAGTTTTCAGTATAATTCTGCAATAAATATGAAAAACGGAATTTTCAACAGTGTTTTATCAAGCCTTTACACGGCAAAAATGGACATTCGCACTGTTATTTATTTTATCGTTTACTTTCTCCGCCCTGAATGCATCTGCGAATGTCGACATTAATCAATCGTCCTACTTACTCCAACCCGGAGCGAGTACAGAGTTCTATATTGACGACACTAGCCAACTATCTATCAATGCGCTGGTTGAGGGAGCGTTCAAATACCGCTTTGCCCCATGGCAGCCCAACTTACTCAACGCTGAAGAACAGCAACAAAACCTCTGGTTACGCTTTCCTGTTACCAACCATACGTCAGAAATAGTCCATCCCGTCCTGTCTGTGGATTATCAGCAGCAGGAACTGCCGACCCTTTATCTCAAATACATCCGCGCTGCCACTGGCAAGACGGTCGTTAAACCACTGCCACTGGATCAGGTCAACACCACGACCTTTACACTGCTACCAGCTCAGTCCGCAATGATATACCTTAAAACACCGTTTCATCCGGAGCTGAGCAATAGTCTGAAACTGGGTAGCTTTGATCAGTTGATCAAACAGCAGCGATATAAGCTCTGGCAAACCGGATTAATCAGCGGTCTTTTGATATCAATGATTCTTGCCAATGCCTGGCTTTTCCTGTCGATGAAACAGCCATCGAAAGCTTCAAACAGCCTGTCACTTTCTGGTCACCGTCGTATTTTTCATCTACTGCTGGCTTCAGGTGCTATCTTTACACTCGTCTTTATGGCTTCCTGGCAGGGCTATCTGAGTACCTGGTTTTACATACCCATCACCGCAGAAGCCTGGCTCTACAAATTATCACTGCTGTTAATCAGCCTGACCTTCTGTCAGCTGGCCATAAACCTCTTTGGCTATCATAGGCCGCGGCTTATCCGTTTCTTTAATATTTTCTCGTTTATTTACCTGGTATCAGCCCTGTGGTTGCCACTAAGCGACAGTAGTATGTTAAATACTCATCTGCTGGTACTGACACTGATCGGTAATGCCTGCTTCTGCCTGTCTTTCTGGCTGGTAAAACCCCATCGCCTCTATATCTCACCCTGGTTGCTGGCTCCCCTCGTCATCAGTCAATTTATTTTCGCCCTGAACCAAACCGGTGCATTGGGGATATCTTCCAGAAACACGACCTGGCTACTGATTCAAACATTAGCTTTGACCCTCGGCTTCCTGTCACTGTCCGGGAGAGTCGACAGAAAAGTGCTCAGCAGGGAAAAATTGACTGATAGCAACCAGCACCAGAATGAGCTGGACGAAGAGACCATGAAGTCGCTGGGCCATGAAATGCGCACGCCACTGAATGGTGTGATGGGCATGTCAGAGCTGTTACTGAGCACACCACTGACCCCGAAGCAGGAAGACTACGTGCAAACACTTCGCTACGCGGGTTATGAACTGGGCAACCTGGTCAATCTACTGGCCTCAAGCATTAAGGCTCAAAACCAGGAAATAACGTCGGACACACGACTGGTTGATATACACAACACAGTGGATGAGCTGATTCATCATTTCCAGTATCGCGCGGAACAGCAGAATATTGAAATCATCTGCTTCGTTGATGAAAGCATGCCCGCCGAATGTCATATCGATGGCTATCGGGTGTCATTGATTCTGGAAGCATTTCTGTTCTATGGGCTGAGTCAGGCTGAAACGGGAGAGATTGCGCTTTCTATTCAGAGAGATGCTGCTGGTAAGCTGCTGTTTGAGTTCAGTTTCAAAAACCCTGCCGGTAGCAGCCTTGCAGAAAAACATTTATCCGGTGAGCACTCTTTATCCGAGATAAAAACAGAGACAGCCATAGGGCTGAATCTATACCTTGCGACTCGCCTTATACGACAGCTTGGAGGAAAGGTCAGTAAACGGACCAATATCATCTCATTTACCTTGCCCTGCTCCTGTGGAGAAGAAAATAAGCAACCCGGTCAAGATGAAATACCTCAGCAAAACCAGTATGAAAATATGCGGGTACTGATTGCTGATGATAACGCAACCTGTCGTAAGGTGCTCCGCCAGCAATGCCAACTATTGGGTATTACGGTGATTGAAGCAGAAGATGGCCTGAAAGCCCTTGCCATGATTCGTAACGAAGCTTACCTGAACCGGGCATTTGATATCATTATTCTTGACCACCAGATGCCCGGGCTGAAAGGACTGCAGGTTGCAGAAAGAATCAATGACGACCCGGTTGTTGACCCCTTGCCAGCCATTATTATGCTCACCGGGGTCAGTAACCCTCCCAGTAAGTACCAGTCCAGCAAACTGGGTATCAGCTCAATTCTCACCAAGCCGGTTACCCGGTTTACCGTACAAAGAGCCTTGATAAAGGCCCTTAACAGCAGGCAACAGCGTTATACGGAAGCATGATATTGGGCAGACAGTTCATGTACGGCATTGACAAAGGCACCCGCCTTTTCCGGTTCAACATATTGGTGAATGCCATGCCCCAGATTGAACACATGGCCATTGCCTGTGCCAAATTTTTCCAGAACGGTTGCCACTTCCCGGCGAATACGTTCAGGTGATGCATAAAGCGTTGATGGGTCCATATTGCCCTGTAAAGCCACCCGGTTACCTACCCTCTGTCGTGCTTCACCCATATCGGTTGTCCAGTCCAGACCCAGGGCATCGGCACCGGTATCGGCCATCGCTTCAAGCCACTGCCCACCATTTTTGGTAAAGAGAATAACCGGCACTTTTCTGCCTTCATTTTCCCGCTTCAGGCCTTTAACAATCCTGCCCATATAGTGCAGTGAGAAGTCACGATAGTTCTGTGGACTGAGCACCCCACCCCAGGTATCAAAAATCTGCACCGCCTGGGCACCCGCTTCTATCTGGGCATTCAGGTAGCTGGTCACTGACTCGGCAAGCACGCTCAACACTTGCTTCAGCAGTTCCGGCTGATCAAACATCATCGCTTTTATACGACGAAAGTCTTTGCTGCTGCCACCTTCAATCATATAGGTTGCCAGTGTCCAGGGGCTGCCGGAAAAACCAATCAGGGGCACCCGGCCATTGAGTTCACGCCGAATGGTTCTCACAGCCTCCATCACATAACCCAGGTCTTTTTCCGGATCTGGCACGGTCAACGCTGCCACATCAGCGGCAGTACGAACCGGCTTTTTGAACTTCGGCCCTTCACCGGCTTCAAAATAAAGCCCAAGGCCCATGGCATCGGGAATCGTGAGAATATCGGAAAAGAGAATCGCCGCATCCAGCGGGAATCGCTCCAATGGCTGCAAAGTTACTTCACAGGCCAACTCTGCGTTCTGGCACAGGGCCATAAAGTCACCGGCACGGGCCCTGGTTTCCCGGTATTCCGGTAAATAACGACCGGCCTGGCGCATCATCCAGACGGGAGTTACATCAACTGGCTCCCTGAGCAAAGCTCGAAGAAAGCGGTCATTTTTCAATGGAGTCATAAAAGTCCCGATACCAGCGTTGCCTGAACCATCAGTAT
Organism: Salinisphaera sp. G21_0; assembly: GCF_017744115.1. Lineage (GTDB taxonomy): Bacteria > Pseudomonadota > Gammaproteobacteria > Pseudomonadales > Endozoicomonadaceae > Endozoicomonas. The sequence goes on from NZ_JAGHQW010000002.1 coordinate 172,282, forward strand.
TCCAGGCTGTAGAAAAAACAGGGGCGCTTCCGGATTGGAAAAACGCCCCTATGTTATCGTAAAAAAAAGTGAATAATCAGACATCCAGATAATCAAGAATACCATCTGCTGCCTGACGACCTTCCCAGATGGCGGTGACCACCAGATCTGAGCCACGAACCATATCACCACCGGCAAACACCTGAGGGTTACTGGTCTGGAATTTGTACCTGGCTTTTTCCGGGGCTACCACCCGGCCACCTTCATCAATCTGAATATCATGCTGTTCAAACCAGTCAGCCGGGCTCGGGCGAAAACCGAAGGCCACCAGAACCACATCCGCTTCCAGTATCTGGTCACTGCCTTCTACCACCTGTGGGCGGCGGCGACCGTTGTCATCCGGTTCGCCCAGTTCAGTAGTTACCAGACGGATGCCCTCTACCTTGCCATCACCAACAATTTCTACCGGCTGGCGGTTAAACAGGAAGTTCACACCTTCCTGTTTGGCATTGGCCACTTCCCGGCGGGAGCCCGGCATATTCTCTTCATCACGACGATAGGCACAGGTAACCGACCTGGCACCCTGACGAATCGCCGTGCGGTTACAGTCCATGGCGGTATCACCACCACCAAGCACCACCACCCGCTTGCCCTTCATATCAATAAAGTTTGCCGTATCCTGTTCAAAGCCGAGGTTACGGTTCACATTGGAGATCAGGTAAGGCAGCGCATCATAGACACCCTCAAGATCCTCACCCGGAAAGCCGCCTTTCATATAGGTGTAGGTTCCCATACCCATGAATACCGCATCATACTCCTCAAGCAACTTGTCCATGGTGATGTCTTTACCGATTTCCGTGTTCAGCTGAAACTCAATCCCCATTTCAGTAAACACTTCACGACGACGGCTCATAACGTGTTTTTCCAGCTTGAACTCTGGAATACCAAAGGTCAGCAAGCCACCGATTTCCGGGTTTTTATCAAACACAACCGGCGTCACACCATTGCGTACCAGCACATCGGCACATCCCAGACCAGCAGGTCCGGCACCGATGATGGCCACTTTTTTATCGGTCCAGGACACCTTGGACATATCCGGACGCCAGCCGAGCGCCAGCGCTGTATCAGTAATGTATTTCTCGGTTGACCCGATGGTTACCGCACCAAATCCGTCATTCAGCGTACAGGCACCTTCACAGAGGCGATCCTGTGGACAAACCCGGCCGCACACTTCCGGCAGTGTGTTGGTCTGGTGTGACAGGTCTGCCGCTTCAAAAAGACGACCTTCAGAGACCAGTTTCAACCAATCCGGAATGTAGTTGTGTACCGGACACTTCCATTCACAGTATGGGTTACCACAGGACAGGCAACGATGCGCCTGATTTTTTACCTGCCGTTCATCAAACGGTTGGTAGATTTCCACAAATTCTGTTTTGCGCTGACGAAGGCTTTTCTTATCCGGATCATGACGACCTACATCAACAAACTGAAAGTTGTTATTCAGCCTTCTCTCTTTTTGGCTCAGGCTGTTGCCATTTTTTAATGGTATCTGTGACATTTCGCTGACCTCACAAAGCTGTTCGTAGGTTCAATACCTGATCTTTTGCCATCCCTGAGGACACCCTGATTACTCAGGGCTACCATGGGTACTGGCCAGCAAGGTATCGAGACTGGCAGCTTTTGGCTTCACCAGCCAGAAACGACCACTGTAGTCATAAAAGTCATCAATCAGCTCCTGTCCCCAGGCACTGCCGGTCTCGGCAACATAGTCTTCCAGGACACTCAGCAGGTGTGATTGATAAGGTTCCATGGCTTCATTATCAATGCGATGTATATCCACTAATTCATGGTTATAACGATCAACAAAACTTCTTTCCAGATCCAGCACGTAGGCAAAACCACCGGTCATGCCCGCACCGAAGTTATGGCCCGCCCGGCCCAGTACAGTCACCAGACCACCGGTCATGTATTCACAACAGTGGTCGCCTGCACCTTCCACCACAACATTGGCACCAGAGTTACGAACACCGAGGCGTTCACCGGCACGACCCGCTGCGTATAGTGTTCCACCGGTGGCACCATAGAGACAGGTGTTACCAATGATAGAGGTTTCATAGGTGACGAAACTGCTGCCAACCGGCGGGTAGATCACCAGCTTGCCGCCGGTCATGCCCTTACCCACATAGTCGTTGGCATCCCCTTCCAGGCGCATCTCCAGACCACCAGCGTTCCAGACACCAAAGCTCTGACCCGCGGAACCGGTCAGGTTCAGCTTCAGGGGATTATCCGCCATGCCCTGGTTACCGTAACGTTTGGCAATCTCACCGGATAGACGGGCACCGATGGAACGATCACAGTTGCCCACCGTAAAACTGAACTCACCACCTTCTCCGTTTTCGATGGTATCCATCGTCTGGCGAACCATCTCTTCCGCCAACTCACCTTTGTCGTAGGGTGGGTTACGATCTACCTGACAGGTCATGGGCTTGTCCGCAGGCACATCAGCACTGCCGAGAATCGGGGACAGGTCCAGGTTCTGCTGCTTTTCCGTCAGGCCCGGCAAAATCTCCAGCAACTCAGTGCGGCCGACCACCTCTTCAAGGGTTCTGGCACCCAGCAAGGCCAGCCACTCACGCACTTCTTCAGCAACAAAGGTAAAGAAGTTCATAACCATTTCAACATCACCCTTGAAGTGCTCTTCCCGGAGTGACTTATCCTGAGTCGCCACACCGGTAGCGCAGTTATTCAGATGACAGATACGCAGGTATTTACACCCCATGGCAATCATGGGTGTAGTACCAAAACCAAAACTTTCCGCACCAAGAATGGCCGCCTTGACCACATCCAGACCGGTCTTGAGACCACCATCCGTCTGCAGGCGAACCTTACCACGCAGATCATTGCCCCGAAGCGTTTGATGGGCTTCACTCAGACCCAGCTCCCATGGTGAACCGGCATAACGAATAGACGTCAGAGGACTTGCAGCAGTACCGCCATCATAACCGGAAATGGTGATCAGATCCGCATAGGCCTTGGCAACGCCTGCTGCAATAGTACCGACGCCGGGTTCAGATACCAGCTTGACGGAAACCAGCGCCTCGGGATTCACCTGTTTAAGGTCATAAATCAGCTGAGCCAGATCCTCGATGGAATAGATATCATGGTGTGGTGGTGGTGAAATCAGGGTAACTCCCGGCACAGAGTAGCGCAGACGGGCAATCAGCTCATTTACCTTGCCACCGGGCAACTGACCACCTTCGCCGGGCTTGGCCCCCTGGGCAACCTTGATCTGCAGGACTTCGGCATTCACCAGGTAGTGAGGGGTTACCCCAAAACGACCCGAGGCAATCTGCTTGATTTTGGACATACGATTGGTGCCGAAGCGGGCTTCATCTTCACCTCCTTCACCGGAGTTGGAACGACCACCAAGACGGTTCATCGCTTCCGCCAGAGCTTCATGAGCTTCCGGGGACAAAGCACCAAGACTCATGGCCGCAGAATCAAACCGGCGCACGATATCACCAACAGATTCAACCTCGTCCATCGCAAGTGCCTTATCATTGCGCTTGAGACCCAGCAGGTCACGCAGAGTAGCCACTGGGCGTTGGTTGACCAGTTCGGCGTATTTCCGGTACTCCTGATAGTCGCCGGTTTTAACGGCAACCTGTAACTGTTGCACCACATCCGGATTGAAAGCGTGGTACTCACTGTCGTGTACATACTTCAACAGGCCACCCTGCTGAATTGGCTTACGGGCTTTCCAGGCCGTTTCGGCCAGCAGGCCCAGTTCATAATGGAAGTCTTCGAAGCGGGCACCCTGAATACGGCTTTGAACACCGCAGAAGCACAGATCGACAATCTCTCTGGCAAGACCCACGGCTTCAAACAGCTGCGCTCCCCGATAAGAGGCAATGGTAGAGATTCCCATTTTAGAAAGGATCTTCATTAACCCTTTTCCAATGCCTTTACGATAAGCCTTGTACGCTTCCCGGGGATCGGTCATTACCTCACCGGAGCGAATCTGGTCATTAATGATTTCATAGGCCAGATAAGGGTATACGGCGGTGGCACCAAACCCGATCAGCACCGCAAACTGGTGGGAGTCACGGGCAGACGCGGTTTCAACAATAATATTGGACTCAGAACGCAGGCCTTTGCCAATCAACCGGTGATGCACGGCACCCGTCGCCATAGCCGCTGGCACTGGCAGCAGCCCCTGATCGATATGGCGGTCAGAAAGGCAAATTAACACCTTGCCAGATTGCACCGCTTGTTCCGCCTGGTCACAGATATTCAACACCGCCTGCTCAAGACCAATAGACGGGTCGTAAGTCAGGTTGATGGTGGCTGGCTCAAAGGACTTATGCTGATGACGAACACTCATCAGGTCCAGGAATTTCGCAGTGGACAGTACAGGTGACTTGAGAATGACCCGGGCAGCGTGCTCCGGTGTTTCTTCAAACAGGTTCAACTCACGACCCAGGCAGGTTTCCAGCGACATAACGATCGCTTCACGCAGCGGATCAATGGGTGGGTTGGTTACCTGGGCAAACTGCTGGCGGAAGTAATCATAGACCGTCCGGGTTCTGCCAGAGAGCACGGCCATTGGCGTATCGTCGCCCATAGAACCAACCGCTTCCTGGCCAGACTCCACCAGTGGACGGATCACCTGATCACGTTCCTCAAAGGTGACCATAAACATCTTCTGATAGACGTTTAGCTGTTCAGGAGACAGGTGGTCAACCTTGTAATCATCTTCACTGAAGTGAGAACGGATACGATAGGCGTTCTGCTTCAGCCACTTTTTGTAGGGCTGACGGACTTTCAGTTTGTCATCAATATCATGGGCCTGGTGCAGTTCGCCTGTTTCGGTATCAATCGCCAGAACTTCTCCCGGCCCAACCCGGCCTTTGGCAACCACATCTTCAGGCTTATAGCCATGAACGCCAACCTCTGAAGCCACAGTCAAATAACCGTTTCTGGTAATAACCCAGCGTGACGGGCGCAGGCCGTTACGGTCCAGGGCACAGACGGCGTTGCGGCCATCGGTAATAACCAGGCCGGCAGGGCCGTCCCAGGGCTCCATATGCATGGAACTGTATTCATAGAATGCCCTGAGGTCCGGATCCATGGTGTCGACATTCTGCCATGCGGGCGGAACCAGCATGCGAATGGCACGGTAAAGATCCACACCACCAGCGACCAGCACCTCCATCATGTTGTCCAGGCTGGATGAATCAGAGCCGGTGCGATTCACCAGGGGAGAAATATCATCAAGCGTTGGCAGCAACGGTGACTGGAACTTCTGACGACGGGCCTCTGCCCAGTTGCGGTTACCGGTGATGGTATTGATTTCACCATTGTGAGCCAGCATGCGGAATGGCTGGGCCAGCTGCCAGCGCGGCATGGTATTGGTAGAAAACCGCTGATGAAATACACAGATGGCGGTTTCAAAGCGGGTATCGCCAAGGTCCGGATAAAACGTTGGCAGGTCCACCGGCATCATCAAACCTTTATAGGTGATGACCCTGGGCGACAGTGAGCAGATATAGTAATCCTGGTCTTCCGCCATCGCCATATTGGTGTAACGGCGAGCCATGTAGAGCCTGGCATTAAACTCTTTCTCGTCAAGCTCACCTTCGGGGGTAACAAAAATCTGTTCAATGCCCGGCAGCAGGTCTTTGGCGATGGGGCCAAGGCAGTCAACATTAACAGGAACCTGGCGCCAGCCTACCACGTTGAGCCGCTGCTTCTGCAACTCTTTCTCAAGCGTTTTTTTGCCTTTCCCCGCCCGGGCTTTATCCGTGTTGAGAAAGACCATCCCCACGGCATATTGTCCGGGCAGCTCGCAGCCAAACTTTTCTTTCGCAACCGTTCGGAAAAAAGTATCCGGTGTTTGAATCAACAGGCCACAGCCGTCGCCTGTTTTACCGTCGGCAGCAATACCGCCACGGTGAGTCATACAGGTCAGTGCTTCAATCGCCGTTTTCAGAAGGTGGTGACTTTTCTTACCTTCCATCTGGGCAATGAGCCCGAAACCACAGTTATCCCGAAACTCCCCGGGATTATACAGACCTGCTTTCATAGGCACTTTCTCTACCAACCTCATCAACCCATTATTTTTCTGGCTCGCCTCGCCTTAACCAAAAGTCATCCCGACTTTCCCGGAGCCCGCTTCCACCTTGAAGTTGACTCCTATCCGGAAGGCTTCATGTTCCACTTTCTGAATCAGGTGAATACACGTCATTTAAACATTTTTGGTGTACCACCGGCACACTACCCTGTAGAGCCATAACTATTTTGTAACCGGTTTTGTAACCCGTGTGCTTTCCGCCTCTGGTAACAGGACTTCCCGCCATAATTATGCAGCTTAAGTGCATAAAAACAAATCTGGCTTATGGCCACTTGGCAGGCAAAACGGCTCGCCATTTTACACGGCTGTCACTGCAATCACAAATGACCCGCATCAATGCAAGTAAAAACCGTAATAATAGATTGATATATCGAAACTTTTTACAGCAAATTCACACAACCAAAAATAGTTATGACTAATATAGTGAGAGCTGGAGAGTACGCTCCAGCCATTGAGAAAGTATTCAGGAACAGAACTGCACAAGGCAGTCCATTAAATGTTGATGGCTAAAACCATCCGTCACCACAGCATGACCAACAGAGTCCAGAAGCACCAGCCGCAATTGGCCATCCAGCACTTTTTTATCCACTGCCATTAGCTCGAGAAAGCGATCCGGGTTGATACCAGAAGGAGCCATCACCGGCAGGCTGGCACGTTCAAGCAAATATATAAGCCCATCGACGTCTTCTCTGGATATATGACCTTCCCGGCAGGAAAGATCAGCCGCCATCACCATACCAGCAGCCACCGCTTCACCATGCAGCCAGGAGCCATAGCCGGTATGCGTTTCTATTGCGTGACCAAAGGTGTGCCCAAGATTGAGAATGGCGCGAATACCGGATTCGGTCTCATCCACCTCGACCACTCTGGCTTTGTCCTGACAGGATTGATGGATTGCGTAGGAAAGCGCCTCCGGATCACGATCCAGCAACCGCCCAATGTTTTCCTGCAACCACTGATAAAACGGTTTATCACAAATCAAACCATATTTGATCACCTCTGCCAGTCCTGCTGATAGCTCCCGGTCAGGTAATGTGTTCAGTGTCAGCGTATCGATAATGACGGCATTGGGCTGATAGAATGCACCGATCATGTTTTTACCCAGGGCATGGTTGACCCCGGTCTTACCCCCCACTGAAGAGTCAACCTGGGAGAGCAGTGTCGTTGGTACCTGAATAAAATCCACACCCCGCTGATAGCAGGCCGCAGCAAAACCGGTCATATCCCCGATAACACCGCCACCCAACGCCAGCAACGTTGTTTTGCGGGTATGCCGTTCCTGTAACAGTTGATCGAAAATAAGGTTGAGTGTGTCGAGGTTTTTATACTGCTCACCATCCAGCAAAGTGATGACCGTCAAATCATAATTTGCCAGGGTGCGCTTAATGAGATCCAGGTAGAAAGGGGCGATCGTCTCGTTGGTGACAATGGCAACACGCCGACCTTTAATGTAAGACTGGAAATAGTCAGCGTTTGACAAAAGATCGGAGCCGATAAAAATGGGATAGCTTCTATCTCCCAGATCGACTTTAAGTTCCAGCATGGTAGATGACTCCCTCACTGTTTTCCCAAACCAACCGTTTGAATGATTTTTTTTATAACTTGCCGGGGTGACATGGTGGCAGTATCCAGAACAAGGTCTGCGATTGACCGATACAGTGGATCACGCTCTTCAAGCAGTCTGGTCAGAACCTCTTCACGGTCTGCCCGTTGCAACAATGGTCGTCGTTTGTCTTTTTCCGTTCTCTGCAATTGAATTGCTACCGGGGTACTCAAATAAACCACAAACCCATTGGTGCTCAACTGTCGTCTGTTCTCCAATCGACCAACAGCCCCCCCACCGGTTGCCATAACGACGCCTTTCTGAGTGCAAATATCTTCGATGACCTGGGTTTCCCTGTCCCGAAACCCCAGCTCGCCTTCAACATCGAAAATCCAGGGAATATCCGCGCCACTGCGTTCTTCAATCACATGATCCGAGTCAAGAAAGGGTCGAGCCAGCTCTTTTGCCAGCATCCTGCCAATGGTACTTTTGCCTGCCCCCATGGGACCAATAAGATAGATATTTGTTAATGGCATGCTCTTTGCCAGCCTGACTTCCTGCCTGTGTGCAGCGAGCGTAGCGCATCGTAAGCAGTGATGACAACAAAAAACGGGAGCCAGGGCTCCCGTCAGAGGTTTTAAAACCTGCTATATGCCAGCAGTTTAACGCAATGAAACACCTTCAGTAATGATTCTGGGCGTTATAAAGACCAGAAGCTCTTCTTTTTCATCACTCTCTGTTTTTTTGCGGAACAAGCCACCAACCCAGGGAATATCACCCAGAACTGGTACTTTATCAACGCCGTTTTTTATAGTCTGCTTAAAGACACCACCCAGAACGACTGTTTCACCATCTTCAACCAGAACCTGGGTAGTGATCTCATTGGTGGAAATAATTGGTACGTTATTGGATGCCTGATTGGTTGTATCGTCATTATTGATCTTGATATCCATAATGACGCGACCATCCGGGGTAATCTGAGGTGTCACCTCCAGCCCCAGCACCGCATCCTTGAACGCGACCGAAGTTGCACCGCTGGAAGTTTTCTCCTCATAAGGGATTTCTTTACCTGACTTGATCACTGCGGTTTTCTTGTCCGCTGTAATGACTTTTGGCTGTGAAATTACTTCGCCTCCGCCATCACTCAACAGGGCAGAGAGCTCAAGGTTCAAAATGGTGCCACCTTTACTGGAGAAGCCGATGGCAATAGCACTTGAAGTCCCTCCGGTTATACTCAGGTCAGTGAATACATCATCATCCTTACCACCACCAATTGAGAGTTCCCTGTTATCATTCTTGAGCGCATCTTCTTTTGACCCACTCCACTTAACACCCAGCTCTTCTTTGAAGTCGGAGCTGAGCGTCACGATACGAGCCTCAATCATCACCTGCCGAATAGGAATATCCAGCTGATCAATCAGCGACCTCAATTCATCCAGCTTGGCCTGCGTATCCTTGATCAACAGACTATTGGTTCTTGCCACCACCTGAACCGAACCCCTTTCTGTCAACAGGCTGGCACCTTCTGCGCCTTTCAGTACCGTGGCAATTTCTTCTGCGTCAGCGTAATTAATCTGAACCAGATCAGTATATACCGGGGCTAACTCACGAATCTGTTTTTCGTTCTCCAGCTGCTCACGTTCACGCGCAGCAATTTCCGCTGCCGGAGCCACGGTAAGAACATTGCCTTCCAAACGCTTATCGAGCCCCTTAGCCTTAAGCACAATATCAAGCGCCTGATCCCAGGGAACATTTTGCAGTCGCAGGGTTACATTACCCCCAACCGTATCCGATGCCACCAGATTCAGATCGGTAAAATCAGCGATCAACTGAAGCACCGCCCGGACTTCAATATCCTGAAAGTTTAACGACAGCTTATCACCTTTATAGGAGAGCCCAGCTTTTCGTCTACTGCGATCTTTAGGGTCTGGAGCCTTGACACTGACAGTCAGCAGATTGTCTGTCTGATAGGCCAGATACTCAAACTCTCCCTTGGGCTCTATGGTAATAATGCTGTTACCATCCTCAACAGTGGCATCAATAAACTTGATCGGTGTAGCAAAATCGATAACGTCCAAGCGATTTCTCAGGTTCTGTGGCAATACATCACCCTGAAACTCCAGACGGATACGCCCCCCCTGCTCATTCATATCCATCGGAATCCTGGCATCGGACAGGGCAATGATCACCTCTCCCTCACCATCATCACCTCGCTGGAAATCAATATCGGTAATACCTCTTCGCATTTCCGCGACTTGATAGGATGACTGACTCCGCTGAGGTAACTCCCTTTGCACGGCAGTGGTGCTGTTATTCTCGCCGAGGTAAATGCTGAGCGTCCTGCCATCAGCCTGGGTGCTGAAGCGGGTAGGCTGCTGAAGATTAATAACCAGGCGGGTTCTGTCTCCGGCCTCAAGCACAGTCACACTCTTGGCATTATTAAAGCCAATCTCGTTGTACTTGGGGAGTTCACTGCGGGTAAAAGGCAGGTCTATGGAAATCCGGGGAGGCTTCTCAATGCTGTAGCCATGAGCAACCGGTGCCGCGCCATCAAAGCTCAAACGTATCTCAACCATCTCACCCGGCAATGCCGCTGTATCCATATTTTTCAGGGTGACACCCCACGCGGAAATAGGCAACATGGCCAGCAACGTATACAGAAGCCCTTGGACAGCCCTGGCCTGCAACAGGGGACTAATATTCATCTAACTTACCTATTTCAGAATTAGAATTGTTTTTTTCATCGGCATCACTGTTAAATAATCCAGCCCATTCCGCCACGATGGCTCAAAACCATACCCTCTCATACTGAAGCATCCCCCAGATAAAAAAAGCCGTCCATCCCTGAATAACAATCGGCTAACTCAACACAGCCAGCAGCGCACTGTCAACCGCTCAGGGTGTGACAGCAGCATCCTTGCTGGAAATATGATGATTAATTCACAATAAAGGAAATAAAATCACTGATTATTAAAATTAACGCGGAGAACTCTTGGTCGCTCAATCCAGTAACTTGGACCAGCAGGAACAATCTCGGTCACACGCAACTCCTGGTCATCGAGGTAAGTGATACGACCATGGTTACGCCCCAGGTAATCACCCACACGAACCCGGTGAACACCGTCAGAGCCACGCACCAGTCCCCAGAATCCTTCGTCGTTACTGATAGAGCCTACCAAACGAAACGAATCCAGTTCAAACTGTTCCAGGTACTGCTTAACACGGTGTGGGTCTGGCTTGATGTTGCTATTGAGCTGTTCCGTGGTCAGTTCAATTTTCACCGGCTGCTTAAAAGGACTGCGCAAGGCTGATGCCTGATAAGTAAACGCCTCATAAGGACTGAACTTGGGCAATGGCTCAATATTACCCGTAGGACGGGCCCTCATCTCTGCCATATAGTCATCAATGTCTTGATAACCCTGGCGACCACCATCCGAGCATCCAGCAAGAATCAGCGCAGCACCGGCAACAAAGACAAGTTGAAGCAGCTTCATCATAGCCCCCCCTGATCATTGTAGCGGTAAGTTTTTGCAAGGATGTTCATGGTTAACTGACCATTCTTGCCCGGGCGAATCTCAAAATCATGCAGGGTAACTATTCGCGAAAGACTGGCAACACCACTGACGAAGTTACCCAGATCATGGTATGTACCCGTCACGCCAATGCTGATTGGCAGCTCTATATAAAAGTGGCTGACATTTTCATCCTGAAGTTTTATTTCTTCGATCTGAAGACCTGCTCCACGCCCGGTAAAGGTAATGTCTTCAAGCAGCCCGGGCACCTCTGTATCACTGGGCAGCTGTTTCACCAGTGCACCAAACGAGTTTTCCATTTCTGCCATCTGTTCGCGGTAGGCTTGCAGGTTTGCCGACTGGAACGCCCTGATTCGATACTGCTCCCGTAAATCCTGCTCTTTACTGGCAGCAGTATCATAACGCTTCTGCAAACTGGTCAGGTGAAACTGATAACCAAACCCAAGCACTAACGCCAGAGTCAGAATACAGACAAAGACCCTGGCTCCCAGGGGCCATGAACCAATGTTATCGAAATCAATGTCATTCAGATCAAATTCATTCAGCTTTTGTATTGAATCTGCAAGGCTCATAGTCCCCCCTTGGCCTGAGTGGGGTTGATCTGCTTAACCGTTAGATCAAACTCATTCCAGCGCTGGCTGTTGGCCGCTACTTTCCTGACCGCTGTCAGATTTGGTTCAGCAAACCATTCAGAGTTATCGAAGTTTCTCATCAAGGCGGAGATACGATTATTGGACTCGGCAACCCCGACAAGCGACAGGCGATCTCCCTCCAGGGTTATCTGCTTGAAATAAACCCCTTCAGGAACCACATGTGCGACCTGGTCAAATATGCGAACAATCACCGGGCGGTTGCCCTGCAGGTTTTGAATGACCTGCATCCTCTCAAGCAGTTGTTCTTTCTTGGTTCTCAGGTCCTTGATTTCACTGATCCGCTGATTCAGCTGCGTAATTTCATTTTGTAGATATTGGTTACGACTTTTCTGGTGACTGATGTTATGGCTGATGTAAAGGTCACCGATAAAGATCAGGCCAATACCAACCAGCACCGTTATCGCCCAGAAGGCAATGAAACGCTGTTTGCGTTCTTTCCTGAGCTCTTCACGCCAGGGTAAAAGGTTAATTCTTGCCATCAGTCGAAACTCCTCATGGCAAGGCCACAGGCAATCATCAGCGCCGGGGCCTCAGTGGCCAGTCGGCCCTTATCCACTTTCCCGGCCATGGACATTCCGGCAAAAGGATTGGCCAGCCTGGTCGGGACCCCCAATTTATCCTGAATCATTTCCGCCATACCCGGGATTGATGCGGATCCTCCTACCAGGGCAATGGCATCCACATCATTGAACTGGCTGGATGAATAAAAGAATTGCAATGAACGTGATACCTGCTGAACCACCGTTTCCCGGAAGGGCTCCAGAACTTCAGGTTCATAATCATCAGGCAGCCCCCCTTTACACTTGGCCTTCTCTGCTTCTTCAGGGGTGAGCCCATAACGGCGCTGAATCTCATCAGTCAACTGCCGTCCACCGAATAACTGCTCACGGGTATATACGGTTTTACCCCGGCTGATCACATTCAGTGTGGTTTTCGTGGCACCAATATCGACGATAGCCAGCACCGGATCCCGATCTGGCAGGTCAAGCTGGCCGTCAATCAATTCACATGCCCGCTCCATGGCAAAAGCTTCGACATCAACAACTTTGGGCGTTAATCCCCCAAGCCGAAGCGCCTCCTCGCGCATTTCAACATTGTCACGACGACAGGCTGCCAGTAAAACCTCAACTCGCTCAGGATTTTTTTCGTTCAGACCCTGGACTTCAAAGTCGATGGCCACTTCATCCATGGCATAGGGAATATACTGGTCTGCCTCAACAGAGATCTGGGTTTCCATCTCATCTTCACTGAGGGAAGCATCCATATCGATGGTTTTGGTGATAACGGCAGCGCCTGACACCGCAACGGCGGCATTTTTCAGGCCAGTTCTGGATTGGGAGAGAGCTCTTGCAACGGCTTCACCAATGACATCAACTTCATGAATATTATTTTCAACCACGGCTCCTGGCGGAAGGGGCTCAACACAGAAAGCTTCGACTCGGTAAACACTGCCTTTTAGCCCTAACTCAATGACTTTGACAGATGTCGAGCTTATATCCACCCCTAACACGGCATTTGATTTTTTCTTCAGCAGCCCAAACACTGGTGCAATCCTTGATTATTAGTTATAAGATCAACAGCTTTAGTTTAATAACAGTCTGTATACTTTCGCAATTACCGTCGCCATTCAGCCAACTCTAAACACTGGATTTTTAAGGAAGATCCTTCGGCAACCCAAGACGGTACCACGTACAGGAAAACCACATTTTCAGCTGATGGCCATTTCACCATATAATACTCAGTCACGAACGGCTGTCAGGACGACTCTTGTTATGACAAGACAGTTCAAAGATGTCACAACTTCAGCCGGTGGCCTTCGCTTTATCAGGATTCCCTAACAGCATGAAACGGTCGGTTAAACTTCTTAAATTCCTGCTCTGGTCACTAGTAACAGTAGCCAGTGGAATTCTGCTTGTCAGTGCCAGTGCCTATTTATACCTCAGTCCTTCGCTACCTTCTGTGGAGTCATTGCGGGACGCCAAATTACAGACACCTCTGCGAGTTTACTCTCAAGATAATCTGCTCATTGCCGAGTTCGGCGAAAAACGCCGGTCCCCCATTCAGTTTGAAGACGCCCCCATACACCTGATCAAAGCCTTTATGGCTGCCGAAGACGACCGTTTTTATTACCACCCCGGCGTTGACATCATGGGCCTGATGAGGGCCGCTGTGCAACTGGTCAGCACCGGCAGCATTCAGTCCGGTGGCAGCACCATAACAATGCAGGTGGCCAAGAACTTCTTCCTGAGCCACGAGCGGGTATTTTCGCGCAAATTCAATGAAATCCTACTCGCTTTGCAAATAGAACAGCAACTGTCCAAGGATGAAATCTTTGAACTCTATCTCAATAAAATTTATCTGGGAAACCGCTCTTATGGTGTCGAGGCCGCCGCACAGGTTTACTATGGCAAAGCCATCGATGAGTTGAATCTGGCCCAGATTGCCATGATTGCCGGTCTGCCAAAAGCACCTTCCCGCTATAACCCGATCAATGATCCCAAACGGGCCCTGATCCGGCGGGACTGGATCCTGGGAAGAATGAAAGATCTTGGCTACGTCACCCATGAAGAATATAACGACGCCATCAGCCAGCCGGTCACTGCCCGCTATCATGGCGCAAAAATCGAACTTGAAGCACCTTATATCGCCGAGATGGTTCGACAGCAAATGGTTGAGCAATACGGCCTGGATGCCTACACCGAAGGTTTTAAAGTCTACACCACCACCAGCAGCGAGCTGCAGAATGCGGCCAACCTTTCGGTAGCCCATGGGTTAATGGCCTACAACGAACGCCATGGTTACCAGGGCCCGGTCACCAACCTGTTTGATAATATTCCGGAAGAAGGCTGGCAGCAGCGCATCAACAAAACGCCATCGCCCGGTATTCTGTTACCCGCCATGGTCACCCGGGTTGGCGAGGAAGACGTTGAAATTGGCCTGAAAGACGGCAACAGCGGTAAAATCAGCTGGGAAAATCTGAGCTGGGCAAAGCCTTTTCTGACCGTAAACAGCGTTGGTCGTACACCTGACACACCTGCGGATGTTGTGAGAATCGGAGACCAGATCTGGGTAAGGCTTACAGAAGATGGCAGTTATCGTCTGGCCCAGGAACCACAGGCACAGGCAGCCCTGATTTCCATGCACCCGGAAAATGGTGCAATCCTGGCTTTGGTGGGAGGGTACAACTTCTATGACAGCATGTATAACCGGGCCACTCAGGCCATTCGCCAGGCAGGCTCATCATTCAAACCCTTTGTTTATGCGGCGGCCATTGCTAACGGCATGACTGCGGCAACCATCGTCAATGATGCACCGATTGTGTTTGATGATGCCAACCTGGAAGATAGCTGGCGGCCAAATAATGACAATATGAAGTTCAATGGCCCCATGCGTTTGCGTGAAGGTCTCTATCGTTCAAGAAACCTTGTATCTATCCGCGTTCTGCGTCAGATAGGTATCAGCAAAACCGTTAACTATCTTAAGCTGCTGGGTTTCAAGGAAGAGTCTTTAAGCCGTGACCTGTCACTTTCCCTGGGCAATGTCTCCATGACACCACTGGAACTGGCTTCTGGCTATGCAGTTCTGGCCAATGGCGGTTTCCGCATTGAGCCCTGGCTTATCCAGCGAATTGAAACCGCTGATGAACTCATTTTTGCCGCCAACGCAGCAATAGCCTGCAATGAAAGCTGTATCGCCAGCCTGAATCAAGACACCATGGAGAGTGAAGAAGAGAGTCCCCTTTTCAGCGATCCAGAGCTTGAGGAAATGCTGATTCAGGAAGACACTCCATTCTCTGAACCCGACGATCAGCCGGTAATCGCCAAATCCGTTATGTCACCCCGGGTGAACTACATCATGAACGACATCATGAATGATGTCATCTGGAAAGGCACTGGCAGACGTGCCAGGGAACTTAAACGGCAGGATATCGCCGGTAAAACCGGAACCACCAATGACAGTAAAGATGCATGGTTTGTTGGCTTTAACCCGGATGTCCTGACTGCCGTCTGGGTGGGCATGGACGACTTTTCAACACTCGGGCGCTGGGAATACGGAGCCAATGCAGCTCTGCCAATCTGGATTGACTATATGCACACCGCCCTGGAGGGCAAACCGGAACATAAGCCGACACAACCGGAGGGCATGATCACCCTGAAAATTTCACCAGAAACCGGACAGCTTGCCCTGCCCGGAGACCCCAACGCTATTTTTGAAATTTTCCTCCAGGAAAACGCCCCACAACAATACAGTGATGAAGGGCTGCCATCTCTTGGCGAGATGGACCATGAGTTTTCACCGGAAGATCTTTTTTGATATTGATCAAATATCCGCAACAGAGTTCAAAGGGTAATGGCCGGGGTATTCCACCCTGGCAACGCCAGAGTCAACGGCTGCCTGAGCCACAGCGGCAGAAACCCTGCCAAGCAGTCGGGAATCCATAGGCTTGGGAATGATATAGTCCGGACCAAAACTCAGCCTGACGCCATCGTACGCCTTCATCACCACTTCCGGGACAGGCTCTTTTGCCAGCTCCCGGATGGCATTAACGGCCGCAATTTTCATCGCTTCGTTAATGCGTGAAGCGCGGACATCCAATGCCCCCCGGAAGATAAACGGAAAGCCAAGGACATTATTG
Organism: Salinisphaera sp. G21_0; assembly: GCF_017744115.1. GTDB lineage: Bacteria > Pseudomonadota > Gammaproteobacteria > Pseudomonadales > Endozoicomonadaceae > Endozoicomonas. The sequence goes on from NZ_JAGHQW010000002.1 coordinate 188,759, forward strand.
ACTTGATTCGGATAATCTGAGCGCCCGGTAGCCATAATGACATCAGGACGAACCTCCTTAGCCAGCTCAGGACGAATCTCCGGGTCAGGGTTGGCACAGGCAAAAACGATCGGGTTTTCAGCCATTTTCTCCAGCTGTTCCGGAGACAACAGGTTAGCACCGGAAACGCCAAGGAATGCATCCGCCCCATCAATGGCGTCATCCAGTGTGCGGCAGTGCGTTTCTACAGCAAACATCGCCTTGTACTGGTTCAGATCATTCCGCTGCGAATGAATGACGCCCTTGCTGTCCAGCATGAGAATATTTTCTGGCTTGAAGCCGCAGCTAATCAGCAGTTTCACACAGGCAATGGCCGCGGAACCAGCCCCCAGGCAGACCAGTTTTGCCTCTTCAATATCCTTTCCGGCAATCTCAAGGGCATTAAGCATGGCCGCTGCCGTCACGATCGCAGTACCGTGCTGGTCATCATGGAAAACCGGAATATCACAATCTTCAATCAGACGATGTTCAATTTCAAAACACTCAGGTGCTTTGATATCTTCCAGATTAATACCGCCAAAGGTACAGGCAATTCGCTTCACCGTATCAATAAACGCCTGCGGGCTCTCAGATTCCACTTCAATATCGATCGAATCAACCCCGGCAAAACGTTTAAACAGCAGAGCCTTGCCTTCCATAACCGGCTTACTGGCCAGTGCGCCCAGGTTACCCAGACCGAGAATCGCTGAACCATTACTGATTACCGCAACCAAATTACCTTTGCCGGTATAACGGTAGACATCCTCTGGATTTTCGGCAATCGCCCGCACCGGCTCCGCGACACCCGGGCTATAGGCCAGTGAAAGATCCAGCGCGGTCTCTGCCGGCTTGGTAATTTCAATCGAAATTTTTCCAGGTTTTGGAAGAGCGTGATAATCAAGTGCAGCTTGCTTCTTTTCCATGAGTTTTTTACTGATATGGGGAGGAGGTTATATGAAGGCCCAGAATATATGATGGAAATGGGGGTAACAAGGTCAATTCGTAAAATATCAGGCCATACAAAAAAGGCGACTGCAAAACAGTCGCCTTTTTAAACCTTTCGGTCGGTATGCTACCAGCTCGATTACTTGCGAGCGCCCAGCTTGCCAAAACGCTTGTTGAAGCGCTCGATACGGCCGCCGGTATCCATCACCTTCTGAGTGCCGGTGTAGAATGGGTGGCACTTGGAGCAGACTTCGATGCTCAGAGGTTTGCACAGCGTAGAGCGAGTTTTGATTTTGTTACCGCAGCTACAGGTAACTTCGATTTCTTCGTAGTTAGGATGGGTATCCTGCTTCATTTGAGCTTCCTCGAACTGGTGTATGCCGCCACCTGACTCTCAATAGAGCCCTGGTGTTATCAGGCTCGGGAGACAGGCACCGCAAACGGAATCCATCTCAGCATAATGAGCTGAGAGGGTAAAGAGCGGTGGATACTACCAGAGATTATGACAGAGGGAAACAGTCTTATGTTCGTCCCATATACGTAGTTTTCAAGCCATTATCCGATCATCAGCACAACCTGCAATGACAAAAAAGCAATACACAAAAATTAACAAATTACCGTTTTAATTCTGTTACCTCCCACTCTGTTTCAGGAGAGAAACCATCAGCTTAACCCTCCCATAATATGGAAAAACTATTGGATAAATACGGACATCCAGAAAAAGTCTGGCGAAAACCGGCGACAGAGCCCTTGAAGCAGTAGACTGGATATCCATCATCAATATTAATGAAACCACAAAGGTCTTTAAGTAGTTAACCAAATGAAATCATATTTTCTGGCTTAGTGGGCAGTCACTCTGCTGCGTTACAACTCCGGTCACATAGCTAAGGCTATGCTCCCTGCGTTGTGCCTTGCATAGTAACTGCCCACTAAGCCAGAAATATATGATTCCATTTGGCCAACTACTTAACAGTGCCCAACTGTGTCCGGTGAATACCATGAACATAGAATGCTTGTATTTTTATGATATTGACCTGGTCTGGGCCGCCAGCAGGCAAGGCTATATCGGAATACACAATGTGCTGCAAGCCAACGAAACTGATTCACCTCCTCCATATGATCTGGCATGGGCAGCCGTGAATGGGCAAATAGAGACCATCAACGAACTTCTTGACAATGGAGCTGTTCCCTGTCTGTCTACCTATGCCTTATCGTTGGCAGCCGGCCAGGGGTATGCCGACATCGTCGATATTCTGCTGGCCCACGGTGCCACTCCACATCAATCACCGGATGCATTGGTGTGGGCCGCCCAGAATGGTCATATTGTGATTTTCAACACCCTGCTGGCCAACGGTGCCACTCCGCACCAGTCGCCAGACGCCCTGGTAAAGGCCGCTAAAAACGGGCACACCGACATCGTTAACATCCTGCTGGCCCACGGAGCCGCACCCAGCCTCGCTCCATTTGCCCTGTCACTGGCAGCCCGGAATGGGCATGCCGGGATCGTAGAAACGCTGCTGGCCCACGGAGCCACCCCCCAACAATCACCAGAAGCCCTGGTGTGGGCCATCCAAAAGGGTCACAGCACGATTGTCAACACCCTGCTGAGTCATGGAGCCGACCTTAACCAGTGCCCGAAGGCCTTAGTGTGGGCCGCTGAGAATGGTCACGTTGAGACGATCAAGACATTGCTGAACAAAGGAGCCCCCCCGGAGTATTGTCCAGAAGCATTGGTGCAAGCCTCAAGAAAGGGACAGCTTGAGATCGTTAACGCTCTGTTAGCCAAAGGTGCCAACCTCCATCGGTCGCCAGCGGCCCTGGATTATGCCGTAACTAATGGGTACGTCGAGATCACCAGCGCATTGCTGACCACCGGAGCCACACCTCAACAGTTATCCAGGGCCCTGGTCTGTGCCGCTACAAGAGGACATGCAGGGGTCGTCCACACTTTGCTGGCCTATGGTGCCATCCCACACCACTCTCCAGATGCCCTCGTGATTGCCGCCCGTGAGGGTCACATTCAGGTTGTCAGCTTGCTGTTGGCCAACGGTGCGACTACCCATCAGTCTCCTGAAGCCCTGGTGCAAGCCTCCTCGAATGGCCATGTCAGTATCGTTAAAACTTTACTGACACACGGAGCCAACCTCCACCAGTCACCGTTAGCCCTGTCCTGGGCATTCAGGAAAGGACAAACCGAAATCACTTACCTTCTGAAAAACCACATACCCGAATTACAATGCCAACAACCAACGCCTCTGCAACTGTACGCACGAACGTGCATCCGTAACCGATTGATCGAAAATCTGAACATCTGTGGGCAACCGTTGCGTCCAGCAATTGAAGCACTGCCACTACCCGATCAATTGAAGAAGTTTATCTATAACCCACTGCTTCCAACACCTTCCTGAAAAACTGAGGCAGAAGAGATCAAGGTGGATAACCTCAAACCACCCGACCCGGTTTCTGTTCATGCCAGCTTTCAGTTCCTGTATCATCTCCCCCCATAGAAATACCACGATGGAACCTGAATGAGCAGCAAACCGGCGGACACTTCTGACGCAGCAAATGATCAAGCAACCACTGAACAGTCCGTCTCCGCCAGGCTTATCGCAGAAAAATTTATCAGAGTCGCTATCCCTTCACCTCTAAGGCAATTGTTCGACTATTTGCCGCCAGACACGCATTCTGGCATGGCCATTAGCCCCGGCAGCCGAGTTATCGTGCCTTTTGGCCCACGGCAAATGGTGGGGATCGTTCTCTCCATCGAATCCAGCACTGACATTCCTGCCAATAAGCTGAAACAAGTCATCTCTGTCCTGGATGAAGAGGCTCTTGTTCCAGAGGATATTATCCAGCTATGCCAGTGGGCAGCCCGTTATTACCATCACAGCATCGGAGAAACCCTGCACCAGGCTCTGCCGAAAAACCTGCGCCTGGGAAAACCGGCATCCACCGGCAGCATTCCTTTCTGGTACCCACTTATGGAACTGGACAGTGAGTTACGAAACCAACTGAAGCGAGCAAAAAAGCAGCTGGCCGCCCTGACGCTGATTGGTGAAAATCCTCACGGCATCAGCGCCACGGAGCTCCATGAATACGGTTTCAGCAAGAGCACTCTAAAAGAGCTGGTCAAAAAAGGATTAATCCATTCCCGGGACGTTGAGCCTTCCCCACGCCTGTTTACCGAAACCACCACCCCACTGAAGTCTGCCCACCTTCAGCTGAACGAAGAACAGGCGTTTGCCTGTGAAGCCATTACCGATGGTCTGGGATCCTATCGCACCTATCTTCTGGAAGGCATCACCGGCAGTGGCAAAACCGAAGTGTATCTGCAGGCTATTTCAGCAGCATTGACCAACGGTAAGCAGACATTAGTACTGATTCCGGAAATCGGCCTCACGCCTCAGACGGTCAGGCGCTTTCGTGATCGTTTCAATGTACCGGTTGCCTGCCTGCATTCGGGGCTCAGCGATGGTGAACGATTACAAGGCTGGCTCGAAGCGGCCAGAGGTTCGGCGGGCATATTGATTGCCACCCGTTCAGGCATTTTCACCCCAATGCCACACCTTGGGCTTATTATTGTCGATGAGGAGCATGACGGCTCTTATAAGCAGCAGGAAAGCCTTCGATATAACGCCAGGGATCTTGCCATATTCCGTGGCAGCCAATGCCACTGTCCGGTCGTCCTTGGATCGGCAACCCCTTCTCTGGAAACGCTACACAATACGCATCAGGGAAAATACACCCAGCTTCACCTGAAGCAGAGAGCGGGGAATGCACGTCCACCCGCCATGGAGTTACTGGATATGCGCCACCAGGTTCTGAAAGACGGCTTATCCACAGAACTGCTGCAAAGAATGGCTGCTCATCTTGGACGAGGCAATCAGGTGATGGTTTTCCTGAACCGTCGTGGCTATGCGCCATCCATGATCTGTCAGGACTGCGGCACCATTATCGACTGCCCGCACTGCGATGCGCATATGACCATTCACCGTTACCCTCCCCATATGCACTGCCATCATTGTGATCTGCAACAGGCCATCCCATGGCAGTGCCCATCGTGCCGGAGCCGTAAGCTTCAACCTGTTGGCCAGGGTACAGAGCGGACAGAGCAGACCCTCAGCCAACACTTCTCCGGTTATCCCGTGCTGAGAATCGATCGGGACACCACTCGCAGAAAACAGGCGTTGAGCGATATGCTGGAGGAAGTACAATCCGGCAAACCCTGCATACTGCTGGGCACACAGATGCTGGCGAAAGGACACCACTTCCCGAATGTGACCCTGGTTGCCATCGTCAATGCCGATGCCGGGCTGTTCAGCTCTGACTTCAGAGGACCGGAAAGGACCGGCCAATTGATTATGCAGGTGGCGGGGCGAGCAGGACGGGGGAATAAGCCCGGACAGGTTATTATTCAAACCTATAATCCAGAACACCCTGCTCTCCAGCTTCTGTCCATGAACGACTACAGCCGTTTTGCCAGCAGTCTGTTTATGGAAAGAAAAAGCCTGAATCTTCCCCCGGAGGGATATTTAACCCTGGTTCGATCAGAGTCGGTTAATCAGGGGGAAAGTGAAACCCTGCTCTCAGCCCTGAGACACTATGCTGAGCGGGCAGCCGAAGGCAGCAATGTTCGGTTACTGGGTCCGATTCCAGCCCCCATGGAAAAGCGTCAGGGACGCTACCGCTGGCACCTTCTTATCCAGGGAAAAAGCAGAAATCATTTACACGCAGTGGTGAGTAGCGTTGTCTGCTACCTGGAAAGCCACCGGCTTCCCAGGCAACTGAAGTGGACGGTAGATATTGACCCTCAGGAGATGAGCTAGAGCATCCGCGATATAGCCTGAATTTGCCCCCTCTGGAAGTTCTGCATAGCACTTTTCCGGGCAAAGTCGAGATATCTCCGGATATCACTGTCTGGCAGGGATTTATAAGTGTAGAGAAAGATATCCCGCATTCTTTCCGGCATATCTTTCCGGATATAGGGCTTCTCCCGGGCTTTCAACACCTGGGCAGGTCTCATTGGCTGCTCGGCACCCGCGGGCATGACCTCCCGAAGCATCCTCTGTGCTCCCACTGAAGCACTGGCAGCCAGCTCGGTACTCAGCTCAACAGCATCAAGTGCTTCCATCAACTCTTCTATTAAAATTATCCGGCTATTTCTGGGCAGCTCCGCCGACAGTTTTTCCCGGATATATTTCTCCATTTTTGCCTGATTGGCAGGATCACTGGCTTCGGCCTCAAGGCGGAGAATTTTCTTACCCAGGGGCGATCCGAACCAGTCAATCAACCGGTCCAATTCACCCACCGACAACGCTTCATCCAGAGTTACTTTCATGGAAGCCCGAAAAAAGTCGGGACTATAGCGAATTTTGACCACCTGATTGACCGTATCCACAACTGGCTCAGGAATCGGATATTTCTGCTGCTGAAGAGTCATACTGTCGTGTATCCAGTCAAGCTGACGTTCCAGCCCTGTCTGGTCATAAAGTTTATCCAACAGCTGATGCTTTGCAGGTGATGCCAATGCATTGGCAATAAAAAGCAGGGGAGCAAACAAACCTACAACTACTAATCTCTTTCCGTCCATAGTCAGAGCCGTGTTGGTACCGTTTATTGTGAAACAGTCAGTTAATATATCTGGAAACTCACTGTATGGAGTGAGCGACAGTGACTGCATTATCGCCAGAACGCTCACCTTTACCATACTCTGTTGAGTATCAATCGTAAAGTTTGCTGACGATGGCCGTTACCGCAGTTTCGACCCGTAAAATACGTGGTCCAAGATGGATCCTGTGAAACCCGGCCTGTTCCAGTTTATCCACTTCATAGTCAATAAAGCCCCCTTCCGGACCAATAGCCAGCACAGCAGGCCCGGAAATCTGATGCGGGCAGCTTTCGCCCCCTAGCGGATGAGCCACCAATCCCAGCTTTCCTGCCACCAGGGTCGGCAAACGATCTTCCACAAAAGGTTTGAAACGCTTTTCAAGAATCACTTCTGGCATGATCGTATCCCGGGCCTGTTCAAGACCCAGTATCAGCTGCTCACGCACTTTCCCGGGGCTTAACCAGGGGGACTGCCAGAAACTTTTTTCAACCCGATAACTGTTCATCAGGATAATCTTTTTAACACCCAGCGCCGTTAGATGCTGGAGTGAACGTTTGAGCATTTTGGGCCGGGGTAAAGCCAGCAGAACCGTCAAAGGCAGGGCCGGAGGGGGAGGCGTATTCAGCTTCACCTCAAGACGCATTATTTCTGAAGACAGATGAGTAATTTTCCCCGTACCCATGTTGCCATTCACCAGGCCAACACGCAGCACATCGCCTTTACTGGCCTGATGAACATCCAGCACATGCCTTAACTGTCGCTGGTCCAGCTCTGCATGCCATTCATCAATAAAGTGTTGTTGCTCAAGGAGGAGAAGATTCATCTAAACAGCCATACGCTGATAAGCCAGTTAATCAGCAGGGAACTGAAACTGACACATTCATATAAAAGGAAAATCAGAGCACCCAGAGTGCTTAAAAAGCGACGCCTTTCCGATAATCATCCACAAGCCGGTCAATCTCATCAAGTACCCGATCAATGGCTACCGACGATAGCTTGATCTTATCAGATACCAACTCATCCCTTAACTCATCCACAGTCAAAAAATCACTCGAAAGCGATGCTTTAAGTGGGTGAAAAACCGGATCAGAGAGTAGCCAGAGCAGGCCGTTCTGGACCACCTCGATGGGAACGTCAAATGGTGAATGATGGTAAATGCGGTCAGAATTAAACTCTTCCTGACCATCTGAGAAGTGGGGATATGGCATACTTCCTCCCTGAAACAACCGTATCATAGGATAGCATAGCACCCGTCTGGGCGACCCCGTCTGGGCGACCCCGTCTGGGCGACCCCGTCTGGGCAAGCAGATAGCGAGGATGGTAAAAATTGAGGAAAAAATCCTGTTTTTGAGAGGAATCAGTGATTCTAATAGCCGGGCAAACCTCACCTTCAGATCAATTGGCTACCTCGCAGGACTGCATGGATGCTGGAGCCGCGAAGATCATGCCATTCGCGGACAGCTTTCCGTGGACTTACTCAAAAAAATTCTCGTCATTCTGCATATCTAACTTCTCCATAGGCATGAGAGGTAGCAGAGGCACAGCTTCATTATTAGTACGATCAGTAATCTGGTCACCCGGACAACCCAAATCTCTTTGATTCTGGACCAGAGTATCTCGAATAGACCCCTTGCAGATATCTCTCAGGCTAGAGGCCTGAGTATCTGGCATCGACCGGAGTAAGCTGATAATCTCTTCCGATTGGGCTACAGATATTGCTGATTTCCTACCAGTATTCACATTGCATCTGCTAGCGACGGCTACGGCGATCTTACTCTTCTGGTCAGGCAATACTGAATTGTGCTTGTTTACCACATACTCCAGCAGTTTATCCATACTGTTTTTGCCTGCATATTCAAGCCAGGTAAATTCTTTTTTATCTCTCTGATTGCCATTTACGCCATGCTCCAGCAACAAACAGGCTATCATGCCGCCGAAGACGTTATTGTTCTTTTTAGACATACACAGCCAATGCAATGGTGTCTGGCCAGACTTATTGAGTGCCATGACATCCGCTCCCAGCGTCAATAAGGTCTCTGCCGCACCCAGTCCATTATTACCGGCGGCAATGTGCAATGGCGTATTGCCATGTCGATCACGGCTATTAATGATATCAGTGGAACGAACAGTACCGTCAATGCCAGCACCCCCCTGCTCCGCTATACGCTTGATCAATCCGGGGAAGTTGTACCTGGCGGCATGATGAACAGGCTTGCAGCCATTGCGATCCGCTGTGTGCTGATTGGCTCCCGCCCCAAGCAAGGCCTCCAGGCCCAGAAGTCTTGCTTTGTGCTCTTCAGGCTCACTGGCAAAACGACAAACGAATTTGGCTTTCTCAACCCTGGCTCCACAAAGCAATGCCAGTGGCGTAAAACCATTTCCATCAACAACATTGATATCTGTTACCTGTCCCGTGGCGATGATGGCTGCCACCGCCTCTCCATTGCCTGATATGGCCGCTGAGTGCAATGGATTACAATCTCGCAAGTCACCGGCAGTAATCTGTGTATTCAAATCAACGTCATTAGAAAGGAAATTCTGAATCTGCTCCAGCTTAACCACCTTATGACTCTCCAAGTCAACACATAAACGCCTGGTTAAAAGAACCCTACCGGGTTCAATGGCTGGCATTACATCCGGTAAAGCACTGACACCGTTGACATTACCATTTGCCGGGGCCTGGTTCTGCCCTGACCCGAAAGACATGGATTGTAGATCGGGCGCAATAGCGCTGCATAAATCTCTGTAAGGATTCATCTGTCACCTCAGGTAATCTACCTATCATCATTCAATCTTTAACTTGATGATAAATATGACCGACGAAACAGGAAAACGTTCAATACTTCTTCGCCTAAAGTGATAACCGTCATGCTTTAAGACAACTGTAATGAGCATTAAAACAGAGTGCTATGCTTCCGCCTCATCCGGTTTCCGGCTTTTCACAAACCGGGCAAAGAGAATTCCGCACTCAAACAACAGCCACATCGGAATGGCCAGCAGAGACTGGGAAATAACATCAGGCGGCGTCATGATCATACCGATCACAAAGCAGCCAACCACCACGTATGGGCGCTTTTCCTTGAGGCTTTCGACCGTCGTCACCCCCGACCACACCAGCAGCACCGTCGCCACAGGGATTTCAAAAGCGATACCAAAGGCAAAGAACAGTTTCAGGATAAAATCCAGATAACTGTTGATATCCGTCATCACGGTGACTGACTCAGGGCCAACGGTGGTGAAAAACGAGAAAATCAAAGGGAAGACCACATAATAGGCAAAGGCAATGCCCAGGTAAAACAAAACAATACTGGCAACCAACAGGGGAATTGCGATGACTTTCTCATGCCGATACAGGCCAGGCGCAATAAAGCCCCATGCCTGATGAAGAATAAATGGAATCGCAATAAACAGCGACAGCACAATGGTCAGCTTAAAGGGTGCCAGAAAGGGTGAGGCCACCTCGGTGGCAATCATGGTACTGCCTTCCGGCAGGCTGGCGCGGAGCGGTTCCGAGATATAAACGTAAATATCGTTGGCAAAGTAAAACAGCCCGGCAAAAACCACCAGCACGGCAACCAGGCTTTTCAGGATACGCCCACGCAGCTCAAGGAGGTGCTGAACGAGAGGCTGCTCTTTATCCTGCCCTGTTCCTTTCGTTGTCTGAGAATGATCCGAGTTTTTTCCCGACGTTCTTTGCGACATAGTTACTTACTGCCCTTTTCCTGAGACAGACCAGCAGAGGTGTCATTCACTGCCTGTTTGTTAACACTGCCATCTCCACTCACTGAGCCACTGTCACCCCCGGGCGAAGTATTTACACCGGAAGACGTCTGGTCTTCAGCAGGATCAATGCTCACAGACTTTTTCAGATCATTGATCTGACTTTGAAACTGTTCGCGGGTTTTATGCAACTCTTTCATGACAGCTTCATTGTGCAATTGCTGCTTGATTCCGTCGGCATCAATCTCCCGCTCAAGCTCCTCTTTTACGGACTGGAAACTGCGACGAATTTTGCCCACCCAGTAAGCGGTTGTCCGGATGGCCCGGGGCAGGCGCTCCGGACCCAGCACCACCAGGGCAATTACGGCAACCAATAACAACTCTGTAAAACCTATATCAAGCACAGCGAACTATCACACCTCTCGACTAGCCACTCAATCACCAAAGGGTAGCTGTAGTCTCCCCTGCATGAGGGGATCACACTTGGCTCAAAAGAACAGCTTCCGCCAGAAAACAGGCCTGAAAGCCCTTTTATACAGTCAAGACTGCTTATGCCTGGACTTTTCCAGGTCAGACTCAAGATTACGCTGCTCAACAGAGCCAGCCTTTAGTTCAGCTTTCCCTGAGTTTTTTTCATTATTTTTCTCACCTTCCGACTCTTCATCAGAGCCCAGTGCTTTTTTAAAACCTTTCACTGCACTGCCCAGATCACTGCCTATTCCGCGAAGCTTTTTCGTACCAAAAAGCATCACTACGATCAACAGAATGATCAGCAACTGCCAGATACTGATGCCACCAAAACCCATTTTCTACTCCTTCAGCTCTCCATAAAAGCTGATCAGATAATACACAAAGAGAGGACATATTACCCCATTCCATCGCTAGGAGCCTGTCCGAGGATAGACTGCCCTACTGCGGCGACAGCAAATTGGTCTAAAAATCCGCTTTTGTTCGGCAAATAGCCCCGCTATTCACCTCACAAAACCGAATTTTTATCCTCAATTTTCTGCCGTCCTCGCTACGGGCGCTATTCTCGGTCAGCCTCCTAGGGGTGTGGCTATTTTGCAACAAACGTTCAGGAAAAGTTGGGAAATACAGTTACCCGCGGGATGCTTTCTCTTCTATACCGGAAAGCCCGAAACGACGATCCAGCTCATTCAACACATCAGCAGGCTCAAGCCCAAGGTGAGACAGCATGACCATGGTGTGAAACAAGAGATCAGCCGTTTCATAAATAACCGCCTCCCGATTATGATCATATTCTGCTGCCTTGGCGGCAATCAGCACTTCTGCTGACTCTTCCCCCACTTTTTTCAGAATATGGTCCAGTCCCTTATTATGAAGCTGTGCAACATAAGAGGAATCCGGATCAGCCTGCCTGCGGTTGCTTAATACTTCAGTCAATTTTTTGATTATATCGCTCATGTTTTAACCTGTGGGATGATTTACAGCAAAGAAACCAGCCTTTACTGATGTCCATAAATCGTTGCCGGATCCTGCAACACCGGCTCTTCGGTATTCCACGATGCTTCTCCATGGTTATCCCTGAGGCGACGATAAAAGCAAGACTTACGTCCTGTGTGACAGGCAATACCACCGGTTTGTTCCACTTTCAGCAGGATCGCATCGCCATCACAGTCAAGGCGACACTCTACCAGCCGTTGCGTATGGCCAGAGCTTTCGCCCTTGCGCCATAGCCTGCCCCGTGAACGGGACCAGTAAATGGCAACCTGTTCCTTCAGGGTCAGTTCCAGTGATTCCCGGTTCATCCAGGCCAACATCAAAACCTCTGCGGTTTTATGGTCCTGGGCAATGGCTGTCACCAGGCCATCATCGTTCCATTGAACCTCATCCAACCAGTGAGTTGTTTTCATAACACTATCCAATCATTTTATTTGTTCACATACTTACGCGGCTGATCAGATATCATATCCCTATTTCCCGCAGAGACACGACAACGTTAGCATACAGGCACTAACACAACAGATTTGGAGAAGATCACCTAAACAACCATTGCCAAATAGCTGTTCACAACACCCTTTATCGTTAGCGCGCCGCTCTACCTGGAAAGCATCTTCTCTCATCTGTCTCCTGACGTTATTGAGCAAAAGCACATTATTACGGTCAGGAACAGGTTTATTACGGTCAGGAAAAGCTTGTGGAGTCTGCCTCATAGCTTCCGAGTAGGACGGTGGAGGCGCAGCACACAGGCGACAAGGCTGGGAAGCAACGACGTCATGCCCCGAGAAACGTCCAGGCACATCTGAACCTGACGCTTCAGTAGCGCCGTAGCCTGGTGGTTGGGTGCCGCTTACAAAACCACCCGGAACCGAATTCATGGGGCAACTCCTGATAGCTGATGGATACCAATATTTTGACCCCCGGTATGAGAAAAAGTTCATGGGCCGATTTGTGGCTGACCCGGGGGTTTTCATAAAAACGGTGTAAGCTGGCAACCTTCTTAGCGAACAACCAGCCAACCACCCATTGCCACAGCCAGTAATCCAACCATTGTCTGATCCAGCAGCTCTTTTTCCACAAAAAGGGAACCTGAAGTCACCATCAATGCCCCGCCTGCCAGAAGTAGCAGAACGCCAAAACGTCTCTGCTTTTTCTGGCGTTTTTCCGCCCTCACCTGCTGATGATGCAACGCCTGTTGCTGATCAACCAGGGTTCGCACCGTTGACATCACTCTTTGAGCCATCACGGGAGCACTTAGCAGCCAGTCTGCACTTTGCTCCTTAATATTGCAGAGAATGCCGGTTGGACTGACCTGGTCTTTCATCCACTTTTCCAGATAGGGCTGAGCCGTGGCCCAAAGGTCGAGATCCGGGTATAGCTGCCGCCCCAATCCCTCCACATTCAATAATGTCTTCTCCAGCAGCACCAGCTGCGGTTGAACCTGCATATTAAAGCGGCGGGCCACCTGAAAGAGCCTGACCAGCAGCTGGCCAAAGGAGATATCCTTAAGTGGCTTTTCAAATATCGGTTCACAGACGGTACGAATCGCTGCTTCAAGCTCCCCTACCGGCGTATCTCTGGGCACCCATCCGGAATCCACATGCAACTGGGCAACCTTGCGGTAGTCCCGCCGAAAGAAAGCCAGCAGGTTACTGGCCAGATAGTGCTGATCTTCCGGCTCAAGCGTACCGATAATGCCACAATCGATCCCGATATAGCGGGGCTCGGCAGGATTGGTGGTATCAATAAAAATATTGCCCGGATGCATATCCGCATGGAAAAAGCGATCCCGAAACACCTGGGTAAAGAATATTTCAACGCCCCGCTCTGCCAGCTTCTTCATATCCACATGCCGGGCTTTCATCGTGGCAATATCGGAAACAGGAACCCCATAAATCCGCTCGACGACCATTACTTTTGTGCGGCAATAATCCCAGTAAACCTGGGGCACAAACAACAGGGGAGAGGTCAGGAAGTTACGTCGCAGCTGCGAACAATTAGCCGCTTCCCGCAACAGATCAAGCTCATCCAGAATTGTACGTTCATAGTCGGCCACCACTTCCACCGGCCTCAAACGACGAGCGTCTTTTGATAAAGCAATCAGCAAGCGGGCAAACAGATACATTAAGCCAATGTCTTTGCGAATCACCCGGTCAATGCCCGGACGAATCACTTTGACCACCACCTCTTCACCGGTATGCAGCTGAGCGGTATGAACCTGGGCAACCGAGGCAGAAGCTAATGGCCCACGATCAAAACGGGCAAACAGGGTATCGACATCGCTGCCCAGACTGGACTCAATAATGCCAATCGCCTCGGCGGCGGGAAACGGCGGAACATCATCCTGAAGCCGGGACAACTCATCACTGATATCATCCGGCAACAGGTCCCGCCGGGTTGAGAGAATTTGCCCGAACTTGATAAAGATCGGCCCGAGCGCCTCCAGAGAGAGGCGGACACGCTCACCCCGGGGAGCATTATTACGGATAAAATAGCGCCAGGGCAGCAGAATCAGCAGGCAGCGCAGCCAGAACGGTGAGCGCTCCGAATCAATCAGATTATCCAGCCGGTTACGGGCGACAGCGGCCACAATTTTCAACAAACGGATCAACGTCAGGCCCCCGATTTGGCATCAGATGTATCTTTTGCAGGTTGTATGGTTTGCCATTGCTCCTCCAGCCGGTCCATGGACTCAACAAGGCACCCCACTTCTTCTGCAAAACCTGCCACCTCAACCCTGGATGGAATCAGGCGAAGTTCTTCCTGAAGGTATTCCCCGAGGTTGTCCATAACCAGCTGCTGCCCTCTGTGGACATGGTCACCGACAAAGCGGAGCCCCCGGGCCATCACATGCCCGGTGATATCACCAAAGGTCTGGCAAAGCGGTCTTTCCCAGTCCAGCTCCATCTGCTGATGAATCTGCTGCAAATCAGTAATCAGCGCCTCATCACCAGAAACACTCAACCCGGGAACATCAGCAAACGATAGATTTCTGCGTGTCGCCAGTGTGGCAAATGCAACGCTGGAACCTGTAAAGGTTGCATCCACCAGGCTTTCGCTCTCTTCCCCAAGAGTACCGGCAAGACGAATACGGTCATGCTCAAAGTGGACATAACATAACCACTGTGGCGAAGTGCACTGGAAAGCGACCACCTTACCAAACCAGAGAGACAGTTTTTTTATGGTTACCGGGTCCAGAGCCAGCAGCCCATTGACCTGGCGTTCGAAGGCTGCCAGCAGACCCGTTTTGATGATGATGTTGTCAAAAGCACTGTCAGAAGAGCCGACCATCAGGGCTTAACTCCCTTATGCAGCGCCACAATACCGCCGGTCATATTGTGGTAAGCAGTATTGACAAACCCGGCCTTTTTCATCATGCCTTCCAGCGTCTCCTGATCCGGATGCATGCGAATGCTTTCCGCCAGATACCGATAGCTTTCGGAGTCCCCGGCCACCAGCTTGCCCATGATCGGCAACAAACTGAACGAATAGAGATCATAAGCCTTGGTCAGCAGTGGATTGTTGGTTTTGGAAAACTCAAGAACCAGTAATCTGCCACCCGGTTTTAACACCCTACACATGGACCTCAGCGCCGCATCCTTATCCGTCACATTGCGCAGACCAAAAGAGATGGTAATGCAGTCAAAGGTGTTATCCGGGAAGGGCAGGCATTCTGCATTGGCCTGGACAAACTCCATATTGCCAACAATGCCCTGATCAGTCAGTCGATCCCGACCGACGCGTAACATGGATTCGTTGATATCCGCCAGCACCACTCGGCCGTTTTCCCCAACGATACGGGAAAACTGCTTTGCCAGATCGCCAGTACCCCCGGCGATATCCAGTATCACATGGCCGGGCCTGGCGGCGGAAAGCTCAATGGTAAAACGCTTCCAGAGACGGTGAATGCCCATGGACATCAGGTCATTCATCACATCATAGCTGCTGGCTACCGAGTGAAAGACACCCGCTACCAGCCCTTCTTTATCACTCTCTGGCACATCACGATAACCAAAGTGCGTTGTGCCATCATGCTTTTGCTTGCCACTGTCAGTCATGATCCTTCCCGGCATTCATTCGATCAATCTATCTATACTATGGCTGGCTATTGTAAAGGCAAATGGCTTATGGCGTAAGCATGAGAACAGGTATCGTCGCCATTACCGGAAAAAACGGCGAATGCTCTCTATGGAACTGTCCTGAAATAACTGCCACATTTTCGATGTTATCCAGCAAAGAAAAGCCCTGCCACAGAGACACGGAGGCACGGAGAAAAGAAAAATCTTTTCCTCTGTGCCTCCGTGTCTCTGTGGCAAAAAGAGGAAGTTATTCAGGTAGAATTTCTAGCCGGGGGAGAATAAGAGCGAAGTCATGGAATAAGCTTCCGTAATCAACTACCATCACTGCCACTATTTATTATTGGTTCTGTCATTACTCATTCTACCCCATGGACTTCAACCGTATCTCCGGCCTGCGCAGCCACCCGGCCTGGCGACTGTTGCAGGCGGACAGCGCACCATTGATTATCAGCTTCCTCCACCGTGCCTTTATTGCCACCAACCAACGCTCGGTGGGGGCAGAAGAGCTGGCCACGAAACTGGACGACTACCTGCACCATTTACGGGAAACCACCGGGGAGAACCGCTACCCCAAAAAAGGGCGGGATTATCTCAACAACTGGTCTGCCGGTGAACAAGGGTATTTAAGAAAGTACTACCCACCCGCCAGCATGGGCGATGAACCGCTGTTTGACCTGACGCCCGCCACTGAAAAAGTGATTGAGTGGATTGCCAGTTTTGAGCAGAATCAATTTGTCGGCACCGAGTCCAGACTACTGACCATCTTCCGGCTACTGCGGGAGATTGCCGATGAGACCGAGACCGACCCCACCCTGCGCATTCAACAATTAGAGCAGGAAAAGACCGCCATTGAACGACAGATTGCCCAGCTTCGTGAGGGTCATGTCACCCCTCACGACGGCACCCGTATCAAGGAAAAATTCCTGCAGGCAGAAGATACCGCACGGCAACTGTTGTCTGACTTCCGTCAGGTGGAAGAGAACTTCCGGGCACTGGACCGGGGCGTCCGGGAGCGGATCACCACCAGCAGCAGCGGTAAGGGCCAGATGCTGGACACCATTTTCTCCGAGCAGGATGCCATTACCGAATCGGACCAGGGCCGCAGTTTCAAGGCATTCTGGAGCTGGCTGATGTCCCCGGTCAGCCAGGATGAATTGCAGGAGACATTGCAAAAAGTTCTCCGGTTGCCGGAAATCAATAGCCTCAACAGTGACAAAGACCCTTTGCTGGACGGTATCCGTTTCCGCCTGTTGGAAGCCGGGGAAAAAGTGAACAGCACCTGCGCCCTGTTAGTGGAACAGTTACGCCGCTACCTGGATGACCAGGCCTGGCTGGAAAACCGCCGGATTATGGAGATTGTCCGGGATATTGAGCAGAACGCCATCACCATTCGCCAGACCCCGCCACCGGATAAACTCTTCACCACACTGTCTCCGTTAAAACCGGAAGTGGAATTGCCCATGGGCCGGGGACTGTTCCGCCCCGCACTGCGCCCGGTGATTGATGAAGTGCCGGAAGAGGGTCAGGGCGATGTGGACACCAGCGCACTGTACAATCAGCACTATGTGGATGAGCAGACCCTGAAAAGCCAGATTCGCTTCGCCCTGCAAACCCGGTCACAAATCACCCTGGCAGAACTACTGGAACTCTACCCGGTGAAAAAAGGGTTAAGTGAAGTGGTCGCCTACTTACATATCGCGGCTGAATCGGATCGGGCGGTCATTAACGCCGAGCATAATCAGGCGGTTCAGTGGCTGGACAATACCGGGAACACCAAAGCGGCGTGGATGCCTTCGGTGATTTTTACCCGTTAATGGTTTTTTACCCATCAATAACTGCGTCATAAAAAATGAGTAATAATGTATCAGCCCCATCACAGGGGAACGCCAATCTGGGTGTGGTTGTGGTCAACCTGATGAAAGGCGTTGTCTACCGGGACCAGAATCCGGCGGTATGGCAACAACTTGAAGAACTTCATGGACCGGTATTGGACTATGTCCGGGTCATGGGTCTGGACCTGATCCTGGACGAGGCCGAAGGTTATGCTTTTCTCCGGCAACTGGACGAAGAGACCGTCGAAGCAGACGACGACAAGACAAAGCTGCCGCGACTGGTGGCCCGTCGCCCCCTCAGTTTTCCGGTCAGCCTGCTCTGCGTACTGCTGCGTAAAAAAATGGTGGAGCAGGATGCCAGCGGTGGTGATGCCCGGCTGATCCTGAACCGTGAACAGATCGTTGAGATGATGCGGGTGTTCCTGCCGGACCGGGCCAATGAAGCCCGGCTGTTTGACCAGATCGACACCCACATCAATAAAGTGGCGGAATTTGGCTTCCTGAAAAAACTGTCAGGCAATCCCCCCGCCTGGGAAGTGCGGCGCATCATCAAGGCACTGGTAGATGCCGACTGGCTGGCCGATTTTAACGACAAACTCAAGGTATACCGGGACCATGCAGACACACTCGTTTGATTTTTCCGACAGCCCGAAGCGGGCTGGCTTCCGCCTGGCAGCCCTGGAAGTGCTGAACTGGGGAACCTTTCACAAAAAAATCTGGGTCGCCACCCCCGGTGGCGATAACAGCCTGCTGACCGGGGATATCGGTTCCGGTAAATCCACCCTGGTGGATGGTCTCACCACCCTGTTGGTCCCCAGCCAGAAAATCACCTATAACAAGGCGGCCGGCGCGGAAACCAAAGAGCGCAACCTCACCTCCTATGTGCGCGGATACTACAAAAGCGCCAAAGATGACGACACCCTCAGTGCCAAGGCGGTGGCCCTGCGGGACCATAACAGCTACAGCGTCTTGCTGGCCCGTTTTGTCAACGAAGGGTTTGACCAGACCATCACCCTGGCCCAGGTATTCTGGAGCCGGGATAACAGCAATACGCCGGAGCGATTCTATCTGGTGGCCCGCAAACCGTTAGCCATTGCCAAACATTTCAGCGGCTTTGGCAGTGATATTGGCGACCTGAAAAAAAAGCTGAAACGAAAGGAGCACATCAAGCTGTTTGACAGTTTCAGTCAGTACCAGGCCGAGTTCCGCCGCCAGATGGGCATTGACAACGATCAGGCCCTGGAGCTGCTTTATCAGACCGTCTCCATGAAATCCGTGGGCAACCTGACCGAGTTTGTCCGCAGCCATATGCTGGAAAGCACCGATGCCGGGGAGAAAGTCAACGAACTCAGTCGTCAGTTTGACAACCTTAACCGGGCTCACGAGGCCGTACTGAAAGCTCGCCAGCAAATTGACCGCCTCGCCCCCATGATTGATAACTGCAACCAGTATGAAAGCATTGAGTCGGCCATTGCCGCCCTGCGCCAGTCCAGGGAAGCGCTGTACGGATTTTTTGCCGATAAAAAAATCACGCTGCTGACGGAACGCATCCAGCGCCGGGAACAGGAACAGCAAAAACTCGAATCCCGCCTGCAGGAGCTGCGGCTGTCCATTGATGACCTGCGCACCACCAGTCGCGAACTGGAACGGGCTATTGACCAGAACGGCGGCCAGCGCCTCTCCGAACTGAAAACGGAACTGGAACGACTGGGGCGGGAACGGAACCGCATCGCCAAAGCCTGTGATGATTACCAGGCACTGTGCAACATCCTGGAATTCTCCCAACCTGCAGACGACGATGGCTTTTTTCATAACCGACAGCAGGCGGAAACCGGGCTGGAATCCCTGGAGAAACAGCAGGCCGATCTGCAAAACCAGCAAGTGGAACATCGCGTTGAGTTTCAGAAACTGCGCAGCCAGCACGATGAACTGGAAGCAGAGATCGCCTCGCTGAAAAGTCGTCAGTCCAATATCCCCAGCCGCAACCTGGCCATTCGTCAGGCCCTGAGTGAATGTCTCAACCTGCCGGAATCCGCCCTGCCCTTTGCCGGTGAACTGCTCCAGGTCCGTGAAGAAGACAAACACTGGGAAGGGGCCGTAGAGCGCGTACTCCATAATTTTGCCCTGAGCCTGCTGGTGCCCGATGAGCACTACCAGTCCGTTGCCGACTATGTAGATCGCACCCACCTCAAGGGACGCCTGGTCTATTACCGGGTTCGCCAGCCCGCCCGTGCCACGGCCGATACCCTTGACCCGCGCTCCCTGTGCCGCAAGGTCTCGATCAAAACCGACAGCCAGTTTTACAGCTGGCTTGAGCAGGAACTGTCCCAGCGCTTTGACTATATCTGTTGCGATCAGCTGGCCGACTTCCGCCGGGAGATCCGGGCCATCACCACCGCCGGACAGATCAAAAGTGGCGGCAGCCGCCATGAAAAAGACGACCGTTACCGTATTGATGACCGTTCCCGTTTTGTCCTGGGCTGGAGCAACCGGGAAAAAATCTTCACCCTGGAAGCCACCCGTAAACAGCTGGAAGCCGACATTCAGAAATCCGCCAGCGCTGAGATACAGTTTAACCAGCAGATCAACCAGCTGAACCAGCGGCAGCTGGATCTGAAGCTGCTGCTGAAATATACGGATTTTGCCGAAATCAACTGGCAGCCTCTGGCCATCCAGATCAACAGTCTGGAACAGGAAAAGCAGCAGCTGGAAACCGGCTCCGACATTCTTCGCACCTTGCGCCAGCGCCTGGAACGTTGCGAAGCGGCGACGGGTGAAAAAGAACAACAGGAGCGTAAACTGACCAGGGAGTCCGGTACCGCTGCAGAGAAGCTGAAACAGGATCACAAACTGCTGAAGTTTTCTGAACAACAGCTATCGGAGCTTTCGGAAACCGCCCGTGAATCCTGCTTCCCCACCCTTGCCGAAATGGAAAAGGAAGCCCTGGGAGACAAAAAAGTCACCATTGAAAACTGCGACAGCTCCCAGTCCACCATGCGCAGCTGGCTGCAAAACCGCCTGGATAGCCGGGAGAAAAAGTCCCGGGAACTGGCGGCCCGGATTACCGGGCAGATGGCGGACTATAAAAACGCCTATCCCCAGGAAACCCGTGAAGTGGACGCTTCCATGGGCTCCGTAGCTGAATTCACCGCCATGCTGGAAACCCTGCAAGGGGAAGACCTGCCCCGCCATGAGCAACGGTTTAAACAGATGCTCAATGAAGGCACCATCCACAACATGGCCATGTTCCAGAACTGGCTGGATCATCAGCAACAAACCATTCGGGATAAAATCGCCACCATTAACCGCTCCCTGGCGGCTATTGACTACAGCGACGGCACCTATATACGACTTGTGGCGGACAATCACCGGGACCCGGAGATCAACCAGTTCAAAATCGACCTGCGCAACTGCCTCGGCGATACGCTGAGTGCCGATAACAGCGATGATGCCTATGCGGAAAACAAGTTCCTTCAGGTAAAAACCATTGTCGAACGGTTTAATGGCCGGGAAGGCCAGAGCGAGCTGGAC
This sequence comes from Salinisphaera sp. G21_0, assembly GCF_017744115.1. Lineage (GTDB taxonomy): Bacteria > Pseudomonadota > Gammaproteobacteria > Pseudomonadales > Endozoicomonadaceae > Endozoicomonas. The sequence continues at coordinate 209,953 of NZ_JAGHQW010000002.1, forward strand.
AAACGCTGGACCCGCAAAGTGACCGATGTGCGCAATTGGTTCCTGTTCAATGCCTCGGAACGCTACCGGGAAGATGACTCGGAAAAAGAGTTTTATTCCGATGCCGGTGGCAAATCCGGTGGCCAAAAGGAGAAACTGGCTTACACCATCCTGGCGGCAGCACTGGCCTACCAGCTGGGGCTGGAGTGGGGCGAAAACCACTCCCGCTCTTTCCGCTTTGTTATGATCGACGAAGCCTTTGGCCGGGGTTCTGACGAGTCCGCCCGCTACGGGCTGGAGCTGTTTCGCCGGTTGAACCTGCAATTATTGATTGTCACCCCCCTGCAGAAGATTCATGTAATTGAAGATTATGTGAACTCTGTCCACTTTGTTCATAACCAGGGTGGGAACCACTCAATGCTACGTAACCTGACCATTGAACAATACCGACAGGAGAAACAGCAGGAACAGGAGCGCCTGCTGCAGGAAACCATAAGCCAGCACAGGGCAGAAGCCATTAGCTAAATGATTACTCTCACCGAACTGCAGAAAAAATCCCTGCGCCCCTGGAGTTCCGGGGCGTTTCTGAGAAGTGTTTTGCAGGGAGAATCCCTGTTCCCGCTGGAAATCACGTTTCGCAAACCGTCCGGTAAAGTGCTCAGCCAGGAGTTTGTCAAGGTTCGGGACTGGATAGCCCTGTTGCACAGCAATAGCAAAGCGGTAAAAGGCAGTGGTTATCGGCTGGATTATCGCAGCATCAACCATCAGCAGCTCGGTACCCAGCGCCTGCCCCAGCGCATTGTGTTTGAACACCGGGAAGACTGGCTGGGTTTTATCGGCAAGATCAAAGCCTTTCGCCAGTTTGATGAACTGGCGGGCACAACCAGACGACAGCTGCCAGAATTAATGCCCTGGCTGCAGGAAAAGCCGTTAAAAGCCCTGGAGTTGGTTGATAGCTGGCCCCGGTTACTGAAGGTCTGCCGATATTTTCAGTTGAACCCAAAACCGGGGCGTTATATCCGCCAGTTGGATATTCAGGGAGTGGACAGCAAATTTATTGAAAATAACAAGGGTATTCTCTCGGAATTGCTGAGCCTGGCCCTGGAACCGGAGGATTTTGATGGGACCATTGCCGGTCTGGCAGAAAACGGTTTTGAACGCCGCTTTGGTTTACGGTTTGATGAGCCACTGGTGCGATACCGGTTATTGGATCATCCCGGCCCGGTGACGGATATCACGGTTCCTGTCTCACAATTTATAGACCCGGGAACCAGCAAGGTGTTTATCACGGAAAACAAGGTCAATGGTCTTGCCTTTCCACCGGTACCGGATGCCATTGTAATCTTTGGGCTGGGCTATGGTATTCAGTCACTGTCTTCCATTAGCTGGTTAAAGGGAAAAGAGATTACATATTGGGGCGATATTGACACCCACGGTTTTGCCATACTCTCCCGCCTGCGGCAGCATTTCCCGCAAGCCCGCTCCTTATTGATGGACCAGGCCACCCTGCAAGCGCATCTGGAACTTTGCACGGAGGAGTTGGACAGTAAACGTTTTACCGGTGAACTGGCGGGACTTACCCCGGATGAATTGCCATTGTTTGCGGCACTGAAGGATAACACCTACGGGAAAAACCTGCGTCTTGAACAGGAACGTATCGGTTATGGTTGGCTGTTGGATGCCCTTTGACCGTTGATAGCATTAGCAGCGAAAATCTACCGATTCACTCCGCTGTCATCCTGCACAGGACCCTTCCCACAGGGAGGTATATGCCCGGCAAGATAGTTCTCACTGCAAGGTGGGTTCAGTACATCCTATATGGAATAACAGCGGAGTAAAGTAACTGGTTTTCTGCAATGGATTCCTTAATGTCTAACCTAAGACGGGAGGCAAAAATCCAGAGTGCGGTCTTTCTTTTTGAACACATTCAAGTTCCAAGACCTGATGCTGGTTTCTGACCCCAAACCTTCTTTGTCCAGCTCAGTTACTCTATCACTCCGTCCCAGTCTGTACCGAGTTCATTTATTTCATGAGGTGGTTCCTGCGTAGGAACACTCTGCCTGTTCATTCGTTCTCTGATTCCCTGAATACCCTGTGATACCGAGTTGACCGCAGTGCTTGCCAGTTCTTTACCACGGGTCACTGGTTTCATCGCCAGCTCCTGACCACGCAACCCCTCCTGGTAACCGGTAATCCATTGATAGGTTGAATAGGCGGCAATCCCCAATCCGCCCGCTGCCAGAAGGGAACCTGAGGTAATTCCCAAGGTAGCGGCTGTTGACGCTGTAGCGGCATTGCTGCCGTCCACCGCCGGGGTGTCGGCAACCCTCCCTCCCTCGCCAACACTCCTCCGCTCGACGCCGTGGGGTGCATCCCAACCCTTGCTTTCGACCCTGCCGTCCACCGCCGGGGGGGCACCAGCACTCCTCCGCCCTACGCCGTGGGGTACATCCGAACCCTTGCCTTCGAAGCTGCTGTTCACCATCGTGGTGTTGGCAACCGTTCCACCATCGGCAATGGGTGTAGCGGTATTTACCGGGCATGAATCACTGTACGACAAATCCAATGCATCCAGAAATTCTGTTCGCGAAGAGCAATTGGCTGTTAACACCCGTGGGTCTGCTTTTTGGCAAAGAAGCTGATCATTGGCGATAGATCCAATATTTACTTCAGTGCCATCGACATAGCTGTTCACCGCCGTGGTGTTGGCAACCGTTCCATCATCAACCTGCCCCCCCCCCCGATGCCAGCGTATGCACCTTCACCCAAGGTTGTGACATGGCTGTTCACCGCCGTGGTGTTGGCAACCGTTCCTTCATCAACCTGCCCCC
>NZ_JAGHQW010000300.1 GCF_017744115.1 Salinisphaera sp. G21_0
GTTTCGCCACGGCCCACACCAGGTTGGCTACTTCCTGTGGCTTGAAGTGGTCTTTCTCTTCTTTTGATTCGGCTTTGGTTTTTACATGGGGCAACAGCGCGGCTAATGCCTCTTTGAGCTTCGGTGTGTTCTCCAGCCCATTGTCCACCAGTTTTGCCATGGCCCACAGCAGGTTAGCAGTAGCTTGAGGGTTGACGTGGTCTCTCTCTTCTTTTGATTCGGCTTTGGTTTTCACCTGGGGCAACAGCGCGGCCACGGCCTCTTTGAGCTTCGTTGTGTTCTTCAGCCCGTTGTCCACCAGTTTCGCCAGGGCCCACAGCAGGTTGGCAACTTCCTGTGGCTTGAAGTGGTCTTTTTCTTCTTTTGATTCGGCTTTGGTTTTCACCTGGGGCAACAGCGCGGCTACCGCCTCGTTGAGCTTCGGTGTTTTCTCCAGCCCATTGTCCACCATTTTTGCCATGGCCCACAGCAGGTTGGCAGTACCTTGAGTGTTGAAGTGATCTTTCCCTTCTTT
>NZ_JAGHQW010000301.1 GCF_017744115.1 Salinisphaera sp. G21_0
CCATTGTTCTGTGAATTCAGTGGCCTTGAAAAATGCGGTCAACTGTTCCAATGTCCAGTTCTTTATAACAAGGCCGGTATCCGTGAGGGTAAAATCCGGTTTTTGGAGTACAACCGGTTCACCATCGAGTGGCATGACAGTAAGATTTTGATTCCTGAATTGATACTCTGTTTGTTTAAGCTCGAACAGTATGGCCGTGATAAAGTACCACAGGCGTTTCTGGCCCAACATGACGTGATCACCATCAACAATCACGCCTCTTTCATCAGCAGTTGACACCCGGTTTGAAAAACAGAGATCCGGTATATTCCCGTGCTCAGGTAGATAATGGTTTATCAGGAGCATTCCTTCCAGCAACCGTTGCTGAGTCACTAATTCCGGAACAGTTTCAGGTTTAGCCTGGTAGTCAAGACAGGCATCCATGAATTGCTGCATTTTCTGTGGCCTGAGTACCCGGTGTAGTCGGTACCACTGTGAGATTGCAGGCACAGTTCTGAATAGCTCGTCCATTC
>NZ_JAGHQW010000302.1 GCF_017744115.1 Salinisphaera sp. G21_0
GCCCGGTCGAGCGGTTTGCCCTTAACGTCCTCGTCTTTGCCCTCCTGCCAGCCCTCTTTCAAGCAGGGCAGGGTCAGGAAGGCCTTCACGTCCTTATCTTTCGGTAAGCCTTTGCCATGACACATGGCGGAAATATTGGTGACCAGTGCCCGGTCGAGCGGTTTGCCCTTAACGACCTCGTCTTTGCCCTCCTGCCAGCCCTCTTTCAAGCAGGACAGGGTCAGGAAGGCCTCCACGTTCTTATCTTTCGGTAAGCCTTTAGAGGAACACATGGAGGAAATATTGGTGACCAGTGCCCGGTCGAGCGGTTTGCCCTTAACGTCCTCGTCTTTACCCTCCTGCCGGCCCTCTTTCAAGCAGGGCAGCGTCAGGAAGGCCTTCACGTCCTGATCTTTCGGTAAGCCTTTGCCATTACACATGGAGGAAATATTGGTGACCAGTGCCCGGTCGATCGGTTTGCCCTTAACGTCCTCGTCTTTGCCCTCCTGCCAGCCCTCTTTCAAGCAGGGCAG
>NZ_JAGHQW010000303.1 GCF_017744115.1 Salinisphaera sp. G21_0
GCTGGCAGGAGGGCAAAGACGAGGACGTTAAGGGCAAACCGCTCGACCGGGCACTGGTCACCAATATTTCCGCCATGTGTAATGGCAAAGGCTTACCGAAAGATCAGGACGTGAAGGCCTTCCTGACTCTGCCCTGCTTGAAAGAGGGCTGGCAGGAGGGCAAAGACCAGGGCGTTAAGGGCAAACCGCTCGACCGGACACTGGTCACCAATATTTCCTCCATGTGTAATGGCAAAGGCTTACCGAAAGATCAGGACGTGAAGGCCTTCCTGACCCTGCCCTGCTTGAAAGCGGGCTGGCAGGAGGGCAGAGACGAGGACGTTAAGGGCAAACCGCTCGACCGGGCACTGGTCACCAATATTTCCTCCATGTGTTGCTCTAAAGACTTACCGAAAGATAAGGACGTGAAGGCCTTCCTGACCCTGCCCTGCTTGAAAGAGGGCTGGCAGGAGGGCAAAGACGAGGACGTTAAGGGCAAACCGCTCGACCGGGCACTGGTCACCAATATTTCC
>NZ_JAGHQW010000304.1 GCF_017744115.1 Salinisphaera sp. G21_0
TTTGTCACCAGTATTCAATCAGGCTTTAGCACCATCACAGAATCCATGGCGGCGCTGCGGACTGCCTTTGATTTTACCAGCTCCACAGTAAAGGGCTTTTTCAATACCTTCACAGCCATTGTTAAGGGCTTTGCAGCCTATACCGGGATACTATACGGCATTGTCAGGGTATGGCAGGAAACAGCAGATGCCTTGGGCTTTGATGGCATTGCCGAAAAGCTAAAAGGGACAACCGATTTTCTTGAGGGCTTGACCAGGGAGTTTGCCCGGCAGACGGTTGAGGATGCCAAGGATGTCCGGGATGCGCTGGTTGGGGTATACGACAGCTTTGCCGAAGAAAGCCGAGATGCGTTAAAGACAGCAAACCATGCAGCCAAGACCATAACCAAAAGTCAGAGGTTGCTCTGGCAAAATTACGCCGATGAATTAATTGCCGGGCAAAAACAGGTTGAGGAAGCCACAGCCGAAACAGCCAAAGCCGTTAAAAGTCATTTTGAGAATGCAGCGGATG
>NZ_JAGHQW010000305.1 GCF_017744115.1 Salinisphaera sp. G21_0
GGAACGGTTGCCAACACCACGGCGGTGAACAGCTATGTCAATGGCATTAAAGTGAATACTGAATCTATCTCCAATGATCAGCTTCTTTGCCAAAAAGCAGACCCACGGGTGTTAACAGCCAATTGCTCTTCGCGAACAGAATTTCTGGATGCATTGGATTTGTCGTACAGTGATGTTTGCCCGGTAAATGCCGCTAAAGAGTCAACAGCTGCGGCCACAAGACCAGGCAGCACCATGAACTTTTCCAGTTCGGGTTCTGTCACAATGACAACGCCTCCAGAAACTGGGTCAAAAGTACCAAAAATGACCTTCTCTGACCCGGATTTTGCAACATTTGCCGCACCAAAACCGCTAGTGGCATCACCAAGCCCTGCCGTTATAGCTTGTATCGCCACCCTGGGCACGGTGATTTTTTTGCTGGTCGGTGTGATCGCCTACCGCTATTGCAGCCAAAGGTCATCGACTAATGCTGGTCGTAACCGCGCGGAACCCATGCCGCCCCCACCCCTGT
>NZ_JAGHQW010000306.1 GCF_017744115.1 Salinisphaera sp. G21_0
TCAGGACGTGAAGGCCTTCCTGACCCTGCCCTGCTTGAAAGAGGGCTGGCAGGAGGGCAAAGACGAGGACGTTAAGGGCAAACCGCTCGACCGGGCACTGGTCACCAATATTTCCTCCATGTGTTCCGGCTTACCGAAAGATAAGGACGTGAAGGCCTTCCTAACCCTGCCCTGCTTGAAAGAGGGCTGGCAGGAGAGCAAAGACGAGGACGTTAAGGGCAAACCGCTCGACCGGGCACTGGTCACCAATATTTCCTCCATGTGTCATGGCAAAGGCTTACCGAAAGATCAGGGCGTGAAGGCCTTCCTGACCCTGCCCTGCTTGCAAGAGGGCTGGCAGGAGGGCAAAGACGAGGTCGTTAAGGGCAAACCGCTCGACCGGGTACTGGTCACCAATATTTCCTCCATGTGTCATGGCAAAGGCTTACCGAAAGATCAGGACGTGAAGGCCTTCCTGACCCTGCCCTGCTTGAAAGAGGGCTGGCAGGAGGGCAAAGACGAGGACGTCAAG
>NZ_JAGHQW010000307.1 GCF_017744115.1 Salinisphaera sp. G21_0
CCTGATCTTTCGGTAAGCCTTTAGAAGAACACATGGAGGAGATATTGGTGACCAGTGCCCGGTCGAGTGGTTTGCCCTTAACGTTCTCGTCTTTGCCCTCCTGCCAGCCCTCTTTCAAGCAGGGCAGCGCCAGGAAGGCCTTCACGTCATTATCTTTTGGTAAGCCTTTGCCATGACACATGGAGGAAATATTGGTGACCAGTGCCCGGTCGAGCGGTTTGCCCTTAACGTCCTCGTCTTTGCCCTCCTGCCAGCCCTCTTTCAAGCAGGGCAGGGGCAGGAAGGCCTTCACGTCCTTATCTTTCGGTAAGCCTTTGCCATTACACATGGAGGAAATATTGGTGACCAGTGCCCGGTCGAGCGGTTTACCCTTAACGTCCTCATCTTTGCCTTCCTGCCAGCCCTCTTTCAAGCAGGGCAGCGTCAGGAAGGCCTTCACGTCCTGATCTTTCGGTAAGCCTTTGCCATTACACATGGAGGAAATATTGGTGACCAGTGCCCGGTCGAGCG
>NZ_JAGHQW010000308.1 GCF_017744115.1 Salinisphaera sp. G21_0
ATTTACTCCTCAGCATATCGCCAACCTGCTGTGGGCCATGGCGAAACTGGTGGACAACGGGCAGGAGCCGACACCAGAGCTCAAAAGGGCCTTGGCCGCGCTGTTGTCCCACGTGTACGCACAGAAAACTCACTTTAAACCTCAGGAATTCACCATCCTGCTGTGGGCCGTGGCGAAACTGGTGAACAGCGGGCTGGAGCGAACACCGGAGCTCAAAGATGCTGTGGCCGCACTGTTGCCCCACGTGAATGCACAGAAAGACCAATTTATTCCCCAGCATATCGCCAACCTGCTGTGGGCCATGGCTAAACTGGTGGACAACGGGTACGAGCAGACACCAGAGTTCAACGAAGCGGTGGCTGCGCTGTTGACCTGCGTGATTGTACAAAAAGCCAACTTTAACCCACAGAAAATCACCAACCTGCTGTGGGCCATGGCTAAACTGGTGGACAACGGGCAGGAGCAGACACCAGGGTTCAACGAGACTGTGGTCGCGCTGTTGCCCCTCG
>NZ_JAGHQW010000309.1 GCF_017744115.1 Salinisphaera sp. G21_0
GTTTTAATATTAATGGCTGCATTAATATCTCTGTCGTGATGGGTATTGCACTCAGGGCAGTCCCATTCACGAACAGACAACGGCAGACTTTCATGGACAAACCCGCAACCTGAGCAACGCTTTGAGCTTGGAAAGAATCGGTCGATCTGAACGACCTGTCTTTCAGCCCACTCTGCCTTGTACTGCAACTGTCGGACAAATTCTCCCCAGTTTGCGTCGGCTATGTGTTTTGCCAGTTTTGGATTCTTAATCATGTTCTTCACTGCAAGGTCTTCACAAACTACGACTTGGTTCTCGTTAATGAGTTTGCGGGATGCTTTGTGGGTAGCATCCATCCGGCAATCAGCGATCTTGGCATGAGTACGTGCAACCTTGAGCTTTGCTTTGGCTCTGTTACTACTGCCTTTCTGCTTTTTTGACAACTGACGCTGAAGGTAGGCGAGCTTTTCCTCGTAGCGTTTGGTGTGTCTTGGATTGCCGGATTTTTCACCGTCTGAAGTGATGAAC